>NZ_JBXAOQ010000004.1:0-563933 GCF_058802985.1 Pseudomonas sp. GW822-FHT01E03 | reverse complement strand
GCGTCCCCTAGGGGACTCGAACCCCTGTTACCGCCGTGAAAGGGCGGTGTCCTAGGCCACTAGACGAAGGGGACACACGTACAACATTCACTCCCTGCTTCGTTTCGCTGTGTGCTTTACGCTGCAAGTGGCGCGCATTCTATGGATGGATTGAGAGGTCGTCAACCCCCTGATATAAATTTATTTAAATCAATGACTTCGCCCTGCTTTTGGGAGCCATTGCGGTTTTTCCGCTGCCCGGCGTTTGACGCCTATATTCTGGCACCCGCCAAGACGTTATAGTCCACCCGATGATGGCAATCTGAGTATCGAGTGCCATCATTCAAAGAAGCGGGGCTCCGGCCGATACAAGAACAAGCATGTCCGATCCAACCCGTCGTGCGGGACTGGGGGCTCAAATGCCAAGCCACTCAACCCGCATGCGTAACCTATAAAGAGGTCTTACCGGTGACGCCACTCATGATCACCCTGCTAGTCGTAGCCGGGATCGCGCTGTTGATCGCCATTGGCTACATGAACCATGTGGTGGAAAACAACAAGCTGGAAAAGGCCCGTACCAAGATTGAGCTCAACGATCGCCTGCGACGCTGCGGCGAAATCACCGAGACGTTCCCCGGCCAGCTGATGACCCCGGCCCTCAAGCTGCTGTTGGCCCGCCTGGAACTGAACGTCTGCCAGCGCCTGCTTAACCTGGAAAAATCCAGCGCCAACCTCAAGGCACGGATCGCCGAACTGGAGGCCCTTGTCGGCCTGGGTGAATCCATCCCGGTCAACAATCCGCCGGCACCGATCCAGACTGAAGCCAAGGCCAAGGATGTACGCTTCCTGCTCGAAGCCCTGCACGGCCAGGTTACCCGCGCGGCACAGGACGGCTTCCTGCCCCCCAACGAAGCCAAGCGCTGGATTCGTGAAGTGCGCCACATCCTGGTGCTGCTGCACATCGAGTTCTTCAACAACCTCGGCCAGCACTCCCTGCAACAGAACCAGCCCGGGCAGGCCCGCCTGGCATTCGAACGTGGCGTGCAATACCTGCGCAAACAGCAGGAACCACAGGTCTATGCCGAGCAACTGGAATACCTGGAAAAACTCCTGGCCAGGGCCAACGACCAGGTCATGGATCGCATCGCGCCGGTCGAAGGCGAGGTCAACCAGTTGACCGAAGGCCTCAAGGACGTCGAGGTTGACGCAGACTGGAAGAAGAAAGCGATCTACGACTGATCAGCGAAAATGGAAAAGCCACCTAGAGGTTAATTCCGATCAGTCAACGGTTTGAACACCGCCACCCTGTGGGAGCGAGCTTGCTCGCGATGACGGTTGGACAGTCACACAAGGAGTGCCTGACAGTCCGCCATCGCGAGCAAGCTCGCTCCCACAGGTTTAGTGTGTTAACTGATGAGCATTAACCGAGAGGTGGCTTTTTTAGCCTGGCCGATGATCATTTCAAAGCCTGAAATGCCCCACCATCCCCTTCAGTTCAACCCCCAGTTGCGCCAGCTGAATACTGGACGCTGCATTGCCCTGCATCGCCAGCGATGACTGATCGGCACTGGCGCGAATACTGGTGACACTGCGGTTGATCTCCTCGGCCACCGAGCTCTGTTCCTCGGCAGCCGCGGCAATCTGTTGGTTCATCTGCTGGATCAACGACACCGCCGCCGCAATGCTTCCCAGCTCACTCTCGGTCTGCAAGGCATCGCTGACCGCCAGCTTCACCAACTCGCCACTGCTCTGGATCTGCTGCACCGACGACTGCGCCGCCGAGCGCAAGGCGCTGACCAGGCGTTCGATTTCCTCGGTCGATTGCTGGGTTCGCTTGGCCAGCGCACGCACTTCATCGGCCACCACTGCAAAGCCCCTGCCCTGCTCGCCGGCCCGGGCCGCCTCGATCGCCGCGTTCAACGCCAGCAGATTGGTTTGCTCCGCCACGCTTTTGATCACACTCAAGACAGTGCCGATGTTCTGGATTTCCGCACTGAGGCTTTCGATGCTCGAACTGGCCGAGGTGGCCGAGTCCGCCAACTGCTCGATCCGCGCCATGCTCTGGCGCACCACCTGCTGACCACTTTCAACCTTGCCGTCAGCGGTTTGCGCGGCCAGCGCAGCTTCCTCTGCATTACGCGCGACGTCATGCACCGTGGCCGTCATCTGATTCATTGCGGTGGCGACCTGTTCGGTTTCCTCCTTCTGCGTGCTGACTTCGAGATTGGTCTGTTCAGTCACCGCCGACAACGACTGGGCGGAAGTCGCCAACTGCTCGATACCCGATTGCAAGCCGCTGACTATATGGCTGAGCCCCGCGCCCATTTGTTGCATTGCCTGCATCAACTGGCCGATTTCGTCACGGCGGGTCACGTCAATGGTCGCACTCAAATCCCCTGAGGCAATCTGCTGCGCCACCTGAATCACACGGCGCAGCGGTGCCACGATCAACCGGGTGATGATCCACGCGGCAACCAACCCAACCAGCAAGGCCAGGGCGGAAGAGCCAATGATCAGCAGCGAGTTCTTTTTCAGTTCAGCCTGCATCGCCAGGTCTTGCGCGACATACGCCTGATCCACCCGCTCGACCACTTGGGCTGCGCGCTGGTGCAATTGTTGATAGACGGTTTTTTCCTGTTCCAGCAGGCCGGTGTACTCGGCGAGCTTGTCACTGAAACTGACGATATGACCCATCACCTCATTGAGAACGGTCTGGTAACCCTCGTCCTTGACCGTAGTCTTGAGCTGCTCGGCCTGGGTCAATGCCTGGCTGGCCTGTTCGATCTTGCCCTGCCCGGCGCTGTCGTCGCCTTTGCGGCTTTGATCCAGACGCACGCGCGCTTCATTCATGGCTTGCAGCATCAAGCGTGAAACCTGGCTGACCTGGCTGGCCTGCTCGATGAATTGCGCACCGTCCTTGCCTTCGGAGTCTTTCAGCGTATAGGTGCCGTCATCGGTGAGCCCGGATTGCAATACATCAAGGTTATTGGCCACGCTGGACACCGACCAACTGGCCATTTCCAGCGCCAGGTCCTTGGCCTGGCTGAGCGAGACAAACTCGTCGAAGGCCTTGCGATAGGCTCCCAGGGACTGTTCGACATCATTCATCACCGGCACGTTGGCCGCAGACGCGGCCTTGAGCTGGCCGGCCAGGGCGATCAAGCCATCGACGCCCTCGTGCAGGGCATCGACGGTTTTCGGATTGCCGTGCAAGGCGTACTCCTGCTCCAGTAGCCGCACCTTGAGCAAACCGCTGTTGAGCGATGACATTTGCTTGAGCCCATCGAAGCGCTGGCTGATGGTTTGCAGGGACCAAACGCCAATGCCCGCCACCAGCGCAGTCAACAACAGCACCAGGACAAACCCGACACCCAGTTTTTTCGCCATACCGAGGTTGGCAAAACGTCCTTGCACGGCCGATTTCATTGCACTTAGTCCCCTGCCAAAGTCTGTAGACGCAGATTCGCAACGGGCCAGTGGCAACACAAGGCTCTGGCTCCGGAATAATGGCAAAAAGCTACGTCAACGTCGTTTTCAGAACGCTTGAGGTCGATCCCGGGCAGTGGCCTGAAAGAACGCCCGGGCACGCGGATCGCAGGCATATGTCACGTTGATACGCTGCCAGTCACTGGCCTCACCCGAGGGGTTGAAGGCGGTCTTCGATGACAGCAGTACACCCAGGCGCCGTGCCTGGGTTCGCAGCTGATCGTAGTCGGACATTCGTGATCGCGCCCAGATGAACAAGCCTCCCGCCGGCTTGCCGAAAACTTCCCATTCGGCATCTTCGAGCAATTGCAGCACCACCAGCCGGTCGCTGCTCAAGCGTTGGCGCTGACGCTGTACCAGTTTGCGGTAGGCACCGTTAGCCAACAGGCACGCCAGCACCGATTCGCAAAATCGCGAGGCGCCCATGCCACTGATCATCTTGACCTCGGCCAGACGTGTAATGACTTCGGCATCGGCCACCACGAAACCGACCCGCAAGGAACTGCTGAGGGTCTTGGAAAAGCTGCCCACGTAGATCACATCGTCGTCCAGCGCAGCCAGTCGCATACCGGAACCGCTGTGCAAATCCGCATAAACGTCGTCTTCGATCACCTGCACGCCGAAGGTCCTGGCCAGTTGCAGCACGCGGCGCGCCACCACCGGTGCAAGGCTGCTGCCGGTCGGGTTGTGATAGAAGCTATTGATGAACAGCCCTTGGGGCCGGTGATTGACCAGCACCGACTCGAGCACCTCCACGTCCGGCCCGCGCGGTGTTCGCGGTATCTCGACCATGTGGATGCCGTGCAGCCTGAGCAGATCGAACAGCACCGGATAACCGGGACTCTCCACGACCACACAGTCACCGGCCTTGAACAGCGTCCGCACAATCAGGTCGAGCCCCTGACTGGCACCCGCCGTGGTCATGATCCGGTTGTCCTTTGCCCGGATATCCAGCTGCCTGAGGTGCTTGAGGATCTGTTGTCGCAAGGCTGGCAAACCCAACGGCGTGCTGTAGTTGAACAGGCTGGCCGTGTCGGTACGACTGACTTGCCGAATCGCGTAAGTCAGATCGTCTGTCTCGCGCCAGCTTTCAGGCAGTCCGCCACAGCCAAGCCTCAACTCACTCGAAAAAGTCCCGTGATCGGGCTCCGCCCCCTCGAACCACACCGGCTCGTGCTTTGTGCCTGTGGCCAATGCCGGATCGGCAACCGCATAACCGGCTCCATGACCTGACACCAGCATTCCCTGTGTCACCAGGCGTTCACAAGCCTGAGCGACGCTTAACTGACTGAGCAAATTGATCCGCGCGATCTGTCGCACCGAAGGCAGGCGCGTACCGGGCGATACCCCGCTGGAATGAAGCCAGCAGGTCAGTGCGTCAACAATTTGCTGTACGACGGGCACCAGCGCCTGTCGGTCGATTCTCAATTCCATGAGCAAGCAAACCCCTGTTGATTTTGCGATTAGCAGTTAATCACAGGCGTGCTCGAAGACTTGTGCGACAACGCCGCCAAAACCATTCGATCTAATCATTTGATACACATTGCCTGGCCCTTCAGCGGAACCAAAAAACCTGTGGGAGCGAGCTTGCTTGCTCCCACAGGTTCGCAGTGTGTCTGGTATTGGTATGTCGAGTTAAAACGCGGTAACGCCACCGTCCACGGCCAATGAGTGCCCCGTGGTGAATGCCGCGCCATCGCTGCACAGGTACAGCACCGCGCTGGCGATCTCTTCGACCTTGCCGATGCGACCGACCGGATGCATGGCGTTGGCGAACTCGCCTTTTTTCGGGTCGGCTTCATAAGCGCGGCGGAACATATCCGTGTCGATCACCGCCGGACACACGGCGTTGACCCGGATTTTCTTCTTGGCATATTCGATGGCCGCCGACTTGGTCAGACCGATCACCGCATGTTTAGAGGCTGCGTAGATGCTCATTTTCGGCGCCGCCCCAAGGCCGGCCACCGATGCCGTATTGACGATCGCACCGCCCCCTTGCGCCAGCAGCAACGGCAACTGGTATTTCATGCACAGCCAGACACCTTTGACGTTGACGCCCATGATCGCGTCGAACTCGTCGAGCGTACCTTCGGCCAACTTGCCCTTCTCGATTTCGATGCCGGCATTGTTGAAGGCATAGTCGAGGCGACCGTAAGTATTGATCACCTCCCCCATCAGATTTTTTACATCGTTTTCCAGGGTAACGTTGCAGCGCACGAAGGTCGCTTCGCCACCGGCGGTACGAATCAGCGCCACCGTGCCCTCGCCGCCTGCCACGTCCATATCGGCCACTACTACCCTCAGGCCCTCGGCGGCAAATGCCTGGGCGGTCGCGCGGCCAATACCGGCCGCCCCGCCTGTCACCACGACCACCTGGCCAGAAAACGTCATGCTCATTTTGTTATGTCCTCGAAAAGAAGAATGCGGGGAATCGCGTAGGACCAGTCTAGCCATGGAGGTCTTGAACACGGCAGCACTATCAAGGCTCCGGTTGGGCGCCCATGAGTTGCAGTGATGGAACTGCCGTACCAACTATCACTGCACTGGATCCACCTGCATTCGCCGCATCAGCCGAACTTGCAGCATCGTCGCTGACCGGCTATCAACAAAGCTTCATTCAACTTGAGTGCTTGCCATGACCTCCCAGACCAATCGCCAATTCCTGCTCGCCAAACGTCCGGTTGGCGCGGCGACCCGCGAGACATTCACCTACCAGGAAGTACCGGTCGGCGAGCCGGCGGCGGGTCAGATACTGGTCGAAAACCAATACCTGTCCCTGGATCCGGCCATGCGTGGATGGATGAACGAGGGCAAGTCCTACATCCCGCCGGTCGGGCTCGGCGAAGTCATGCGCGCCTTGGGTGTGGGCAAAGTCATTGCGTCGAACAACCCGGGGTTCGCGGTCGGGGATTACGTCAACGGCGCCCTGGGTGTGCAGGACTTCTTCCTCGGCGAACCGCGAGGCTTCTACAAGGTCGATCCGAAACTGGCGCCGCTGCCACGTTACTTGTCCGCGCTGGGCATGACCGGAATGACGGCGTACTTCGCCCTGCTCGACGTCGGCGCTCCGAAGGCCGGTGACACCGTGGTGCTGTCGGGCGCGGCGGGCGCCGTGGGCAGCATTGCCGGGCAGATCGCCAAGATCAAAGGGTGCCGGGTGGTTGGCATCGCCGGTGGCGCCGACAAGTGCAAGTTCCTGATCGATGAACTGGGTTTCGATGGCGCTATCGACTACAAGAGCGAAGACGTCCTCGCCGGCCTCAAGCGCGAGTGCCCGAAGGGCGTCGACGTGTATTTCGATAACGTGGGTGGCGACATTCTCGACGCGGTGTTGAGCCGCCTGAACATGAAGGCGCGGGTGGTGATTTGCGGTGCCATCAGCCAGTACAACAACAAGGAAGCGGTCAAGGGACCGGCCAATTACCTGTCACTGCTGGTCAACCGCGCGCGCATGGAAGGTTTTGTGGTGATGGACTACGCCGCCCAATACGCCAGCGCCGCCCAGGAAATGGCCGGCTGGATGGCCAAGGGGCAGCTCAAGAGCAAGGAAGATATTGTCGAAGGACTGGAGACTTTCCCGGAGACGCTGATGAAATTGTTCAGCGGGGAGAACTTCGGGAAGTTGGTGCTGAAGGTTTGATTCAAGATTTGAAGTGATCACAAAACCAATGTGGGAGCGAGCTTGCTCGCGATAGCGGAGTGTCAGGCAACATTGATGTCACTGATCCTCCCCCATCGCGAGCAAGCTCGCTCCCACAGGTTTAGCGGTGTTTAGGCCAGTTCAGCCACAACCGAAGCCAGTGCCTTCGCTGGATCCGCCGCCTGGCTGATCGGACGGCCGATTACCAGATAGTCGGAACCGGCATCCAGCGCCTGACGTGGCGTCAGAATGCGGCGCTGATCGTCCTGGGCGCTGCCCGCCGGACGAATCCCCGGGGTCACCAGTTGCAGCGACGGGTGCGCCGCTTTCAGTGCCTGGGCTTCGAGGGCCGAGCACACCAGGCCGTCCATCCCGGCTTTTTCCGCCAGGGCGGCCAGGCGCAGCACCTGCTCCTGGGGCTCGATGTCCAGGCCGATGCCCGCCAGGTCTTCACGCTCCATGCTGGTCAAGACGGTCACGCCGATCAGCAGTGGTTTAGGACCGGTGCGCTGATCCAGCACTTCACGGCACGCCGCCATCATGCGCAGGCCGCCGGAGCAATGCACGTTAACCATCCACACGCCCATTTCCGCCGCTGCCTTGACAGCCATCGCGGTGGTGTTCGGGATGTCGTGGAACTTGAGGTCCAGGAACACTTCGAAACCCTTGTCGCGCAGGGTGCCGACGATTTCCGAGGCGCAGCTGGTGAACAGTTCCTTGCCGACTTTGACCCGGCACAGCTTCGGGTCCAACTGATCGGCCAGCTTCAGTGCGGCGTCACGGGTAGGGAAATCCAGGGCGACGATGATGGGAGTCTGGCAGGCGGACATGAGTGGGCTCTCAGGCAAGTCGAAATCGGCGCGCATTGTAGCGGAACCAGCGCCGCTGCGGGACCCGATGATCGGTAAATCGTCGCGACGGCTCAGGCAAGACTAGCCCTTGAGGCCATTGTGTCGAGTTCGATACACACACGACACGCCCGCAACACCCAGGCCCGCTACCCTCGGCAACCGCAACAGGTCCCTGCAACAGCGCTTCCCGCCTCAGGGCCGGCGATCTTCACCCCGTGCCTGGGTCGTGCTCCAGTCGATCAACAGGCTGTAGGCCACCGCCAGCAATGTCGGGCCGATGAACAGGCCGATAAAGCCAAAGGCAATCAACCCGCCAAACACCCCAAGCAGCACAATGACCAGCGGCAGGTTGCCGCCACGGCTGATCAGGTACGGTTTGAGCACGTTGTCGACACCGCTGATGATGAATGTGCCCCAGATCCCGAGGAATATGGCCATCCCGTACTCGCCTTTCCAGACCAGCCACGCGGTTGCCGGAATCCACACCAGCGGCGGGCCCATCGGGATCAGGCTGAGCATGAACGTCACGATGCCAAGCACCAGCGCACCCGGTACGCCGGCAATCAGGAACCCGATCAGCGCCAGGATCGCCTGGGCCGCCGCAGTGCCGATCACGCCGTTCACCACCCGCTGTACCGTGCCCGCCACCAGCTCAATGTAGTAGCCGGCCCGTTGACCGATCAGCCGCTCCAGCAGTGTGTGTACAAATGCCGCCAGGCGCGGCCCGTCACGATAGAAAAAGAACACGAAGACGACGCTCAAGGTCAGTTCGAGAATACCGCCGCCGATCTGCGCACTGCGCGCCAGCAACCAGTTACCCACCTGCCCCAGATAAGGCTTGAGCGACACCATCATCGCCGCGCCCTGCTCATCGATGCTGTTCCAGATCCCCACCAGCCGCCCGCCCACCAGGGGAATCGAACCCAGCCACAGCGGCGCTTCGGGAAGCCCCTCAACCTGTGCATCCTTGATGAATGCCGTGGCATCGCGCACATGATCGGCAAGGTTGAAACCCAGCCACACCAAGGGTGCCGCTACCAACACCATCCAGCCCAGCGTCAGCAATGCCGCCGCCAGCGACTCGCGGCCATTGAGCCAACGGGTCAGCAAGCGCATCAGCGGCCAACTGGCAAACGCCAGGACCGCGCCCCAGAACATCGCCGACCAGAACGGCGCCATCACCCAGAAGCTCGCGCCGAACAACGCCACGAGCAGGATCTGCACCAACAGGCGATCGTTATTGATCATCAAAAGTCTCGAAAAAGTCAGTCAGCAAAAGAGTAGGCGAACGCGACGTACGCGCTCGCCCGGTACAGCCTAGCGCAATAGCTCGATGTGCAGGCCAGAGCCTTCGGCACTACCGGTTTCCAGCCGCGCGGCACGCACGCCCTGGGCAATCAGGGCCTGACGCCAGGCTTCGGCGTTCGCTCCGGAAATGCTGACCCGCAAGGTGGTGTCCAGATTCAGTCCGCGAGAAATCAAGCGGAGCCAGGTCTCGTCAGGTGCGCTGTTCAACGTGGCAAAATCAAGTTCGCCGGTGCTCTTGAGTTCACGCAGCAAGGTCGCGGAGGTCGGTAACAACTCGCCCAGCGGTGTCGAAGCCTCGAACTGTTCGACATGCAGGTAGGCTTTGCGATTACCGCGGGTGATGCTGTACAGCGCAACGAGCGTGTTGTCCCTTGGAGCAGCAAGTCGCAGCAACAAATAGGCTTGCTGATCGTCGGCGCCATACAGCTTGGCGTTGCCAAAGACCTGGTTGGCCCAGAGGCTGCTTTCACCGCAATCGCGCGCCTGGCACCAGAAGAGCAACCCGGCGTCCTGCTGTTGCAAAGCCTCGCGGGCAGCGGTGAACGCCTCGATGGATGAATGCTCCGAGGGTAATTCGTAGGTCACCGAAGTGACGTTGCCGCGGGCACTGACCTGGCCGTCGAATCGTAACTGGCCACTGATTTTACGGATCGAGCCCAACGGGTAGATCCGCTCCAGTTCGGCGGCGGGGCGATAGTCGACAATCTGGGCGTCGACCATGCGCGGCACTATCGGCAGGTCCTGACTGCCCGGAACATCGGCGGCGAATAACAAGGGACTGAAACTGCACAGCACCAGCAAACTGAATGAACGCATGGATAGACTCATCGGATCAGCATGGCCTGGGCGCCCTTGATAATACTGGCTTCATCGGCGCGTTTCGGTACTTGCAGGCCACGCTGCACCGCCGGCCGGTCCTCCATGGTTGCCATCCAGCGTTGCAACGCCGTCAAGCCTTCCACCGAGACGCCCGACCACTCGTAGCCGCGCACCCAGGGAAAGGTGGCAATGTCGGCAATGCTGTACTGATCGGCGAGGAACTCCACGCCTTGCAACCGCGTGTCGAGCACTTCGTAGAGGCGACGGGTTTCATGCTGATACCGGTCGATGGCGCCCTGGAGTTTTTCCGGAAAGTAGCGGAAGAACACGTTGGCCTGGCCCTGCATCGGGCCGATGCCCCCCATCTGGAACATCAGCCACTGCAATACCAGCGAACGCCCCTTCGGGTCCGATGGCATCAGTTTGCCGGTCTGTTCAGCGAGGTAAATCAGGATGGCGCCTGACTCGAACACGGCGAAATCGCCATTGGCGCGGTCGACAATCGCCGGAATCCGGCCATTGGGGTTGATCTTGAGGAAGTCCGCGGACTTCTGCTCCTTTTTGTCGAAACTCAAGGCATGCACCGTGTAGGGCAGGCCGAGTTCCTCGAGCACGATAGAGACCTTGTGGCCATTCGGGGTCGCAGCGGTGTAGAGATCTATCATGGTTGTCTCCCTTTTCAACCCGCCAAGCCTCGACAGTTGCCCGGCGCAAGTCAAGGAATGGCGAAAAACCGATTGAAACAGTCTGCGACAAGATCGGCACCAGACTCATCATTGAGGTGCAAATGGTGGCCGCCTGGCAGCTGTTCCCGGCTAAAGGGTAGACGCTCCAGCAACTCTGGGTGTTTGGCGAGCATGCCGTCGGCGGCAACCACCAGTGTTGCAGGACACTTGACCCGCTGGACGAAGGCCATGGCCTGTTCGGTGGTAAGACGCAGCGGCGATGGCAGTGTGAGGCGATTGTCGGTGCGCCAGGTGTAACCGCCCGGCACCGGCATCAGGCCACGCTGCGCCAGCAGTTCTGCGGCCTCGCGGCTGACCGCCACCAGGCCTTTCATGCGCGCTTCGATGGCTCGGTCGAGGGTGTCGTAGACCGGTTTGCGCTTTTCCCGCAGATCCAGTTGCGCCTGCAGGGCCATGCCCATGCGCTCGGCAGCGTTTTCACCTTTGTCTGTAGGAGGAATGATGCCGTCGATCAACGCCAGGTGGGTGACCCGCTCGGGCATCGACCCGGCGATGATCAACGAAGCAATGGCGCCCATCGAATGCCCCATCAACGCAAACTTCTTCAGCCCAAGCTGTTCGGCGACTTGCAGCACGTCGTGGGCATAGTCCCACATGGCGTAGCCGGCTCCCGGCGGGCGATGCCCGGAATGACCGTGACCGGCCATGTCCAGGGCGATGATGCGCAGGCCTTTGAGTTTGGGTGCCAGGCGGGCAAAGCTGTTGGCGTTGTCCAGCCAGCCATGCAGGGCAATCACCGGCAAACCGTCTTCAGGACCGAACAGGTGCGCCGCCAGTTCGATGTGCGGCAGGCTCAGGCGGACCTCTTCGACGACGTGGTTCATGCGCAATCCTGTTGTCGACGGCCGTCCCAACGGTAGAACAGGCCTTTGAGCATGTCAGCGGTATCAAGGGGACGTTCGAGCGGAAACATGTGGCCGCCAGGCATGGTCAACGACTCGCCCAACGGCAGGCGGTCGACCGAACTGGCTTGATGGCGCATCACCACGCGGCTGTTGTGCCCGCGTACCACCGCCAGCGGCACTTGCAACTGCCGGGTGCTGCCCGGGCTGGTGTGCGGTACACCGCGATAGATACTGATTTCCGTGGCCGGGTCGAACCGCAGGCGCAACTTGTCGCCGACCTGATGCAAGCCGTGTTGCAGGTAGGCATCGAAACATTCCGGGTCGAAGCCACGAAACAGGGTTTTTCCAGCGAAATACTTCCGGGCGCTTTCCAGGTCGGCGAATTCTTCACGGCGGCCCAGGGTACGCCCGGCCGGGGTCAAGCGGTCGATGAAACCAAAGCGTTTGGCCGCCCGTATGACCCATTGATCGGTCCGGGTCAGCACTGGCGAGTCGAGCATCACCACGCCGCGATACAACTCGGGGCAACGCAAGGCCGCATGCAGGTGCAACACGCCACCGAAGGAGTGACCGACGCCCCACACGGGTTCGGCCTGTTGTTGCAGGTGATGGATCAGCTCATCCACCAGGTTGTACCAATTGTCGTCCGCCGGGAAACGCGGGTCGTGGGCGTGCTGCTCCAGATGCGTCACCTGAAACTCGGGTGCCAGCGCCGCAAACAACTTGCCGTAGGTCCCCGAAGGAAAACCATTGGCGTGGGCGAAAAAGATCTGTTGCGACATACCTGCAAATCCATGAGCGAGAACAGGTGTAGATTGTCCGCAAGACCGCGTCCTACAGCAATGACCGTAACTGACAGGAATGATGACAGTCCGGTCAAAGCTATGGTTTTGGTTCAACGCGCCGGCGGATTCTCACCCAAGGGCACCACAGCCATGGTCAGTCGCGACACACAACTGGCCTTGCCCTCATCGCTGGTCAACCGAATGTCCCAGACATGGGTCGTGCGGCCGATGTGGATCGGCTTGGCCACCGCCGTCACCCGTCCGCTGCGCAGGCCGCGCAAATGGTTGGCGTTGATTTCCAGGCCCACGCAATAGAATTTGCTGGCATCGATGCACAGGTAGCTGGCCATCGAGCCGACCGATTCGGCCAGCACCACCGAGGCACCGCCATGCAGCAAGCCGTAAGGCTGATGGGTGCGGTGATCGACGACCATGCTGGCGGTCAGGGACTCATCGTCAAAAGCTTCGAAACGGATGTCCAGCACTTCGCCGATGGTGTTTTTCTGGATTGCGTTCAACTGCTCGATGTTCGGGGTGGTGCGCCACAGGCTCATCGCAGAGTTTCCTCGTTGGTTTTGTTCGTGGATCAATCCTGCCACAGCACCGCTTCGCTGCGCTCGCTCCATTCCTCAAAGCGTTCACCGTAAGCCGCTTCGATCACGTTGCGCTTGATCTTCAGGGTCGGGGTAAGAAAGCCGTTTTCCACGGCCCAACTGTCCTTGACCACCACCAGGCGCCGAAGTTGTTCGTGCTTGTCGAGGGCACCATTGACCTCTTCCAGCAGTTTTTCCAGGCTCGAATGCAAACCGGCGCGCGCGGCCCCGCCGGCATCCTGCTGGCCGACCGCCGACAACACGCACAAACCCAGCGGCGCACTCAAGCCATCGCCCACCACGCAGACCTGTTCGATGCGCGAATGCACGGCCAGGCGATTTTCAATCGGTGCTGGGGCCACGTACTTGCCTTTGCTGGTCTTGAAGATTTCCTTCAGGCGCCCGGTCAGGCGCAGATTGCCTTCGGCGTCCTCCTCGCCCTTGTCGCCGGTACGCAGGAAGCCGTCCTCGGTAATGGTGTCGGCGGTTTTTTCCGGTTCCTTGTAATACCCGAGCATGGTCGCACCACTGCGCACCATGACTTCCCCCGTCTCGGCGATCCGCACTTCGACTTCCGGACACGGCTTGCCGATCCAGCCCGGTTTGTTCTGGCCCGGCAGGCCGATGTGGGAGTAGCCGCAACTCTCGGTCATGCCGTAGACCTCCAGCACGTCCAGCCCCAGTTTGCGGTACCACTGCAACAAGGTCTGCGGTACCGGAGCCGCGCCGGACAACGCGATGCGCAACGCATCCAGCCCCAACCCGGCGAGGACTTTATGCCCGACCCGTTTGCCGATGATCGGCAGGCCGAGCAGGAAGTCGAGACGTTTTGCCGGGATCTTGCTGTACACGCCCATCTGGAATTTGGTCCAGATGCGCGGCACGCCAAACAGTGCGGTCGGGCGCGCACGGCGCAGGTCGGTGAGGAAGGTATCGAGGCTCTCGGCGAAAAACACCGTTTGGCCGGTATAGATCGATGCCAGCTCGACGAACATGCGCTCGGCAACGTGGCACAGCGGCAGGTAGGACAACAGCCGGTCCGACTCGTTGAGACCGAACAACGCAGTGCCGCGGGTGGTGGCAAACCCCAGAGTGCCGAAGCTGTGCATCACACCCTTGGGCATGCCCGTGGTGCCGGACGTGTAAATGATGGTCGCCAGTTGATCGGCGTCGGGCTTGGGATTGTCCTGGATGGGCGAACTGCGTTGCAGGTCGTCCCAACTGAAATCAAAGTCGCCGGGAGGATGCAGGGGCAGGCTGATGGTCGGCAGGTCGGGGCTGACACCACGGGACATACCTGGCCAGTCGTCGAGCTTGCCGATGAATGCCAGCGCTGCTTGCGAATGTTCGAGTACCTGGGCAACGGTCTCGGCGGTCAGGTTTGGGTACAACGGCACCGACACATGCCCGGCCATCCAGATCGCGAGATCGGCAACGATCCAGTGCGCACAGTTTTTCGAGATCAGGGCGATATGGCTGCCCTGCGGCAGTTCCCGCGCTCGCAGCCAGTGGGCGGCGCAGCGTGCTTGATGACCGACGTCCGCCCAGGTCAAGGTCTCGACCTGGCCGCCCCCGACAGGCTGGACCAGAAAGCGCTGGCGGGGATGACGGGCTTCACGCTCGTAGAAAACGTCCAGCGGCAAACGAAAAGCAGCAGACATGCGACTCGCTCCTGTGATTTTGGTCTGGAGCAAGCGTAGTCAACCAAGCAAGTGCTTGGTTGACTATTTCATACAAAACTTTTCGGGTTATGACGTACCTGTGGGAGCGTGGCTTGCCCGCGATGCAGGCTCCGCGGTTTATCAGGCATGACCGAGTCGATGCCTTCGCGGGCAAGCCACGCTCCCACAGAAAAGCGGTGTTACGGATGCTTGATGCTGTCGAGTTTCATTGACCCGACCAGCAGCTCTTCACCCTTGAGCTCCGCCAGACCGGCAGTGCTGACTCTTTCCGGCGGATGTCCGGCACCATGCTGCAGGTAGCTCAGCAGATTCCCCACCAGAGGGTTGTGACTGACCAGCAAAACGTTGCTTACCGCGACCATCTGTTCGGCCACCTTGTCCGGCTCCGTGTCCGGTGTCAGCCACTCGACGGTGCGGATTTCCGGTTCGAAACCCAATGCATCTCGCACCAGATGCGCTGTTTGCTGCGCTCGCAGGTACGGGCTGGCGTAAATGCCGGTCAGTGGCTGACCCATCAGCTCTGCGGCGATTTTCAATACTTCCTTACGACCGTTATCCGTCAATTCCCGCTCCGAATCGTGGGGGCGGGAGCCGTGTGGTACAGCTTCACCATGACGCAATACCCAGAGTTTCATAGCTTGGGTTCCTCATCTCGGGCCGGATGCGGTGCCGGTGCCACGACATGCGGCGCCTCACCTTCCGGTGTACGCGGCGTCGGCCAGTCGGCGAACGGCCAGGGCTTCTGGTCGCTGTGAAAGCTGCCGAAACGACCGATCTGCGCCAGAAACTGGCTCAGGCTGTCGCCGAAATTCATCAGGCTGGCGCTTGGGGCGCCATAGAACAAACGATAGATCAACTGCACCAGCACGACGGCGCCGAGGATGAACTGCGCCACTTGCCACACCAGCACGAAGAGGATCATCCACAGCACCCGCAGCAGGATGGACTCGTACTTGGCTTCTATTTTTGGATCGTTCATGCGCAACTCCCTGCTTTTCTGGCAAGCGTGATTAGTTGAAACCACTGGTGGAAATAAAGTCGACGTCGGTTTTCGGCTCGCCACGCATTAACAGACCGATGACCTGCTCCAGCGTGCGCCCCTCGAACAGGATCGCGTGCAGCCCGGCGACCAGCGGCATGTACACGCCAACCTCCTGCGCCTTGGCCTTGAGCACTTTAAGGGTATTGACCCCTTCGGCGACTTCGCCCAGGCGCGTGACCGCCTCGTCCAGGCTCAGGCCCTGGCCGAGGGCGAAGCCGACCTGATAGTTGCGGCTCTTGGGCGACGAACAGGTCACGATCAGATCGCCCACGCCGGCCAGCCCCAGGAAGGTCATCGGGTTGGCACCCTGGTTCACCGCGAAGCGGGTCATTTCCGCCAATGCCCGGGTAATCAACATGCTCTTGGTATTTTCTCCCATGCCCAGCGCCACCGCCATGCCGGCGATGATCGCGTAGACATTTTTCAGCGCCCCGCCCAGCTCCACGCCGAAACGATCGGCGCTGGCGTACACACGAAAGGTGCGTCCGTGCAGCGCGGCCTGAACCTGCTGGCAGAGTTCTTCGTCTTCACTGGCGACCACCGTGGCGGTCAGCGCGTGCTCGGCGATTTCACGGGCCAGGTTGGGTCCAGACAGGACGCCGATGCGCGCCTGCGGGGCGATCTCTTCGAGGATCTCGCTCATCAACTTGAACGTGTGGGCTTCGATGCCTTTGGTCAGGCTCACGAGCATTTTGCCGGTCAAACGTTCGGCGTGCGGCACCAGCACCGAGCGCAGCGCACTGGAGGGCAATGCGACGAAACACAGGTCGCAGGCGTCCAGGGTGGCTTGCAGGTCGGTGACCGGCGTGACGCCGGGCAGAATCTTGATGCCTTTGAGGTAACGCGGGTTCTCGCGATTGACCCGAATGGCCTCGGCCTGTTCGGGGTCACGCATCCACTGAAGGACCTGATGCCCGTTCTCGGCCAGCAGATTAGCCACGGCGGTTCCAAAACTTCCGCCTCCCAGGACCGCAATCGGGCGCTGTTCAGTCATATGCAATCCGTTAATCCATACCAGTGGCGATGTCGGCATTATACGGGGCAGTCCATCGACGGCCAGCCCCGACATCAAATACCTGCACCCGTAGGAAGAAGACCAATAAAACCGAGGAAAATGCAGACATCGTGAATGGAAAAGTCATTCGGCTCGGTTAACATGCGCGCCAACAATCACTGACAGGGATGTGTTGTGTCTCCGGGCTCTCCTTCACCGCATTCACCTCTGGTACTGGCGCTGATTTTCAGCTCGCCGGCGCTGGCCGACGACTTGTTCCTGGACAACGAACCGCTGCCGCAAGTACTCACCGCCACGCGCCTGAAGCAGTCGCCGGCGGCCGTGCCGGGAAGCATGACAGTGATCGACAGTGCCCTGATCCACGCCAGCGGTGCCCGTGACATCAGCGAACTGCTGCGCCTGGTGCCGGGGATGATGGTCGGCAACATCAGCGGCAATCAGGCGACGGTGAACTACCATGGCACCAATGCGAATGAAGCGCGGCGCATGCAAGTGCTGATCGACGGGCGCTCGGTGTATCGCGCCGGCCTGGCCACCGTGGACTGGAGTGACATTCCGGTGGCCATGGAAGACATCGAGCACATCGAAGTCTTTCGCGGACCGAATACCGTCAGCTACGGCGCCAACGCCCTGATGGCGGTGGTCAACATCATTACCCGGCGCCCGGCCGACAGTCACGGCACGCGAATGAAGGTCACCCGGGGCCAGCGCGGCATCAACGACTTTTACGCCAGCCAGGGCCTGGGCTGGGAGGATGGTGACATGCGCCTGTCCCTGTCCGGCCAGCAAGACGACGGCTTCGACACCGACAGAACCGGCGCTGACTACCATGACAGCCGTCGCCTCGAGCGCTTCAACCTCACCGTCAGCCAGAGCCTCGACGAACGGCAAAGCCTCGATTGGCAATTGAATGCCAAGGACGGCACCAACCAGCGGCCCTATACCTACCGGCCGGTGTTCCCGGGAATTACCCGCGCCGGCGACGACTCCGACGTCACCGCCAAGGACTACGCCGGGTCATTACGCTGGAATCTGGACGTCAATCCCGACCACAGCCTTTACATCCAGGGTTCGGCCCAACACTGGGATCGCCAGCAAACCTGGCGCGCCTGCGATGCAGAAGTTTCGTTCAGCCCGCAGCTGACCGAACTCTGGCAGTTGAACCCGAACTACACCGAGCGCCTGGCCCGCAATATCACGCGTTTCATCGGCTCTGGTGCGCCGGCCGGCACGCCCGCCGAGCAGGCGCTGGCCAACCAGGTACTCGATCAATGGCGCAACGGCGCGAGCCAGACCGTTTGCGGCGACATCGACCAGAGCACCCGGGAATCGCGCTACGACCTCGAACTGCAGGACACCCTGAGCCTTGCCGATAACCTGCGACTGGTCAGCGGGATGAACTATCGTTACGACCGGGCGGATTCCGAGACCTACTTCAATGGCACTCTCGATGACAGGATCTGGCGAGCGTTCGGCCAGTTCGAGTGGCGTGCCACCGAACACTGGCTGCTGCAAGGCGGCGCCATGTTCGAGGACACCCGGTTGACCGGTAGCTCGCTGACACCTCGCATGGCAGTCAACTACCTGATCAACCCGCGCCACGGCTTGCGTGCGGTGTACTCCGAGGCCATCCGCTCACCGGACATGTTCGAGAACAACGTCAACTGGAGTTATCAGGTCACCAACCTCAAGCCCGGTGCGTTTGGCCAGTCCAGCGCCCGTTATTTCGTCAAGACCCGCGGCCCCGGCGACCTTGATCAAGAGCACATGCGCTCCCGGGAACTGGGCTACAACGGCTATTTTCCCGAACCGGGGCTGGCGCTCGACGTGAAGCTGTTCCACGACGAAATCACCGGCATGATCAGTGAGCCGCTGCGCAACAATCAGTACATTGCCAGCAATGCCAACAAGGCGCGCTTTTCGGGGGTCGAAACCCAGCTCGACTGGCGTGTCGGCAGCCTCGATCGCCTGCGACTGACTTATGCCTACGTCGATACCGATGCCAGCAATCCGCTGGATGCCAGGCAGACTGCAAGTAACAGTGGTTCGGCCGGATGGCTGCGCGATTGGGGCCAAGGCTGGAACAGTGCGCTTTTCTATTATGGCGATGACGCTCTCAACGGCTACCGCTTCGAACGGGTCGATGCGCGCATCGCCAAACGCATCGCCTTGGGCAAGGCCAGCCTGGAACTGGCCGGGGTGCTCCAGCAACGGCTGGACAATCAGCCGACCACCTTCATCGACAATAATTATGACCAGCGCCAGGTGATGTATTTCAGCGCCGAGCTGGAGCTTTAAGATGTCGAATCGCCCGGCCTGCAGAATGCCGCCCCTGGGTCGGCTGCTGGCCATACTTTGCCTGATGACAAGCGGCCTGCTGGGCAGCCTGGCGAGTAACGCGGCCGACATTTTGCTCACGGGGGCCGAAGACAGCCCCGGTGTGCGGGCGTTTACCCAGGCCCTGAGCGAGTTGCGACCACGCGATAACGTACGCTTCCAGACGCTGGCCAAAATGCCGATACCGGACAAGCTGCCGGAAAACATCCGCTTGATACTGCTCGACCTGCCCAGCCTCGACTGGCGCCTGCAAAACGCCCAGGGCCCGGCGACTCTCGTACTGCGCATCAGCCGCCTGCAAGCCCGGCAACGCTTGAACAATACGTTGCCTGCGCGCCTGTGCTTGCTATGGAGCGATCCACCACTGGACCGCCAGTTGCGCTTGACCCGCACCCTGTTGCCACAAGCCAGGCGCATCGGCGTGCTCTACGACACCCACAGTGAATTCCTGTTGAATGAGCTGCGTCAGGCCGCCCTCCCCCTGGGTCTTGAGATGGTCACCCAGCGCTGGGACAACATTCACGACAGTCGTCCATTACAGGCACTGCTAAATAACAGCGACGTGTTGCTGGGACTTGACGATGCCGACCTGTACAACCCGCAAACCGCAAAGAACCTGCTGCTGAGCAGCTATTCGCGGCAAGTGGCCCTGATCGGACCCAACGCCGGATTCGTCAAGGCCGGAAGCCTGGCCAGCACCTATAGCGATCAGAGCGACTGGCTGGCAGTCCTCGACGAATTGCTCGACCAGCCACCGGCCACCTGGCCGCGCACGCACTATCCCCATCGATTCAAGGTCGCGAGCAACCCGCAAGTCGCACGTTCATTGGGTATCGAACAGATAAACGAAGCGTCTGTCGCCACACTGCTGGCTGAAGGAGAACGCCGTCCATGAGCTTGAGCCGTCGCTGGGACATCAACACTCGCACCCAACTGATCAGCCTCGGCCCTGCACTGCTGCTGACCTTGTTGCTGATCAGTTTCTTCACGTTCGTGCGCATCCAGGATCTGCGTCAGGAAATCTCCCACACCGGCCAGTTGATCGCCAATCAACTGGCCCCGGCCACCGAGTACGGCGTGATTTCGGGCAACATCGAAGTGCTCGAAACCTTGCTCAAGGCAACGCTGGCCACGCCCAACGTGAGTTTTCTGGAAATCCAGGACAGTGCAAACCGGGTTCTGGTGTACGTCGAACAACCGAGCGAACACCACAATCGCGCGCAACAGCTCGAAGTGTTCCAGGCACCGATACGGCTCCAGCGTATC
This sequence comes from Pseudomonas sp. GW822-FHT01E03, assembly GCF_058802985.1. Taxonomy (NCBI): domain Bacteria; kingdom Pseudomonadati; phylum Pseudomonadota; class Gammaproteobacteria; order Pseudomonadales; family Pseudomonadaceae; genus Pseudomonas; species Pseudomonas sp. GW822-FHT01E03. Next base: position 543,539 of record NZ_JBXAOQ010000004.1, on the reverse strand, counting down.
GCGTTGCACAATGATTTTTTCCAGAGCAGCAAAACCGCCACTGCCGCCCCCACCGAGGACTACCTCGGTCGGGTGATCGTCGGGCTGTCCAACGATGCCTTCAGCCGGCGCCAACAGGAAATCGTGCTCAAGGCCGCCATCCTGGCGCTGTTTGCCCTGCTGTTTACCTTCATCGTGGCCCGCCGCCTGGCGGGCAGCCTGTCGAAACCGATCCGTGATATCGGCAATGCGGTCAAGGCGATCCAGGACGGCGATTACAACACACCGCTGCCCATTGTCGACGACACCGAGCTGGGGGCGCTGTCGCAACACATCAACAACCTCGCCATCGGTCTCGAGCAGGCCAGCCGCGAACAGCATCAGGCCATGGCGCAGTTGATCCAGACCCGCGAAGAAGCGGAAAAGGCCAACAACGCCAAATCCGATTTCCTCGCGATGATGAGCCATGAACTGCGCACGCCGATGAATGGCGTACTGGGCATGCTGCAGTTACTGGAAACCACCGACATGACCGAGGAGCAGGTGGAGTACGCGGCGCTGGCCTCCGAATCCACCGAGCACTTGCTCAAGGTCATCAACGACATCCTGGATTTCTCGCGGATCGAACGTTCAGAGCTGGAACTGGAGCACATTGCATTCAACCTCACCGACCTGATCGGCAGTTGCGCCCAGTCGTTCCAGCACAGCGCCGCGCAACGCGGCCTGGACCTGCAACTGATGATCCCCGACGACATGCGCGGTTTGCAGGTCAAGGGCGACCCGACGCGTATCCGTCAGATACTGGTCAACCTGGTCGGCAATGCGCTGAAGTTCACCGAGCAGGGCCGCGTCACGATCGAGGCGCAGTGGCAATCGCTGGACCACGAGTTGCTGTGGTTCACCTGCACCGTGCGCGACAGCGGGATCGGCATCCCGGCGCAAAGCCTGGAATTGATGTTCAGCGCTTTCCAGCAGGCCGACAGTTCTATTTCAAGACGCTACGGCGGTACGGGGCTGGGCCTGCCGATTGCCCGTACCCTGGCCGAACGCATGGGCGGCACCTTGCGCGCGCAGAGTGAGGAAAGCCGCGGTTCGGTGTTCACCCTGGAAATTCCCCTGGCATTGCACCAGCAGACACAACCGCTGCTACCCCCTCGCGCGCAATCGCGCAACAGCAACGGCGAAGGACGCAATGTGTTGTTGGTCGAAGACAACCCGGTCAACCAGACCGTCATCGAAGCCATGTTGCGCAGCCTGGGATTCAAGGTCAGTGTCGCTGCCGACGGCGCGCAGGCGGTACGCAGCGCCGAGAGCCTGATCTTCGAAGCGATCCTGATGGATTGCCGCTTGCCGATCATCGATGGCTATGAAGCCACCCGACAAATACGCAAGCTACCCGGTTGCACCGACCTGCCGATCATCGCCCTGACCGCCAACGCCTTGCAGGGCGACCGCGAAGCCTGCCTGTCGGCGGGGATGAACGATTACCTGGCCAAGCCGTTCAAACGGACTGATCTGCAGCAAATTCTTCAGCGTTGGGTGCAGTAGTACAGGCCTTTCGACCATCTGCGACTGGCGTGAAAGGCGAAAGTGCGGCAGTCTTAGTCACCCGAACAGGCCCGAAAAGGGGCTTGAATAATAATTTCAGTGCACAAGTGTACATTCATGTCCTTGGTGCTGTGACTTTCACCACAACGCAATAGTCTATGAGTAGGCTGCCGGTTCGAGGCATGAACGCTTCGATCGGTCGGGAAGATTTGCCCCACCTGCCGCATGGGACTATTGAGGAGCTCGCATGACCAAACAAAACGCCTTTACCCGGGAAGATCTGCTGCGCTGCAGTCGCGGTGAGCTGTTCGGCCCTGGTAACGCGCAACTGCCCGCCCCGAACATGCTGATGGTTGATCGCATCACCCTGATCAGCGAAGAAGGTGGCAAGTACGGCAAAGGTGAATTGGTCGCCGAGCTGGATATCAATCCGGACCTGTGGTTCTTCGCCTGCCACTTCGAAGGCGATCCGGTGATGCCGGGCTGCCTGGGCCTCGACGCCATGTGGCAACTGGTCGGCTTCTTCCTGGGCTGGCAAGGCCTGCCGGGCCGTGGCCGTGCGCTGGGTTCGGGCGAAGTGAAATTCTTCGGCCAGGTCCTGCCGACCGCCAAGAAAGTCACCTATAACATTCATATCAAGCGCGTCCTCAAGGGCAAGCTGAACCTGGCCATCGCCGACGGTTCGGTCACTGTCGACGGTCGCGAAATCTACACCGCCGAAGGCCTCCGGGTCGGCGTGTTCACCTCCACTGACAACTTCTAAGGGTTATCCGCATGCGCCGCGTCGTTATCACTGGTCTGGGCATCGTTTCTTGCCTGGGCAATGACAAAGAGACCGTCTCCGCTAACCTGCGTGCAAGCCGCCCTGGCATCCGGTTCAACCCGGAATATGCCGAAATGGGTCTGCGTAGCCAGGTTTCCGGCTCCATTGACCTCAACCTTGAAGAACTGATCGATCGCAAGATCTATCGCTTCGTCGGCCACGCGGCAGCTTATGCCTACCTGGCCATGAAAGACGCCATCACTGACTCCGGCCTGACCGAAGAGCAGGTTTCCAACCCGCGTACCGGCCTGATCGCCGGTTCCGGTGGCGCATCGACCTTGAACCAGATGGAAGCGCTGGACATCCTGCGCGAGAAAGGCGTCAAGCGCGTCGGCCCATACCGCGTAACGCGGACCATGAGCAGTACCGTTTCCGCTTGCCTGGCCACTCCGTTCAAGATCAAGGGCCTGAACTACTCCATCGCTTCTGCCTGCGCCACCAGTGCTCACTGCATCGGTACCGCCATGGAACAGATCCAGATGGGCAAGCAGGACATCGTCTTCGCCGGCGGCGGTGAAGAAGAGCACTGGAGCCAGTCGTTCCTGTTCGACGCCATGGGCGCCCTGTCCAGCAAGCGCAACGACACCCCGGAAAAAGCTTCCCGTGCCTACGACGCTGACCGTGACGGTTTCGTCATCGCCGGCGGTGGCGGCATGGTCGTGGTTGAAGAGCTGGAACATGCTCTGGCCCGCGGCGCGAAGATCTACGCGGAAATCGTTGGCTACGGCGCGACCTCCGACGGCTACGACATGGTTGCCCCGAGCGGCGAAGGCGCGATCCGCTGCATGCAGCAGGCGCTGTCCACCGTCGACACCCCGATCGACTACCTGAACACCCACGGCACTTCGACCCCGGTCGGCGACGTCGCGGAAATGAAAGGTGTGCGTGAAGTGTTCGGCGACAAGGCTCCGGCCATCAGCTCCACCAAGAGCCTGTCGGGTCACTCCCTGGGCGCTGCCGGCGTTCACGAAGCGATCTACTGCATGCTGATGATGGAAGGCAACTTCATTGCCGGCTCCGCCAACATCGACGAGCTGGACCCTGAAGTGGCCGACCTGCCGGTGCTGACCAAGACCCGCGAAAACGCCACCATCAACACCGTGATGAGCAACAGCTTCGGTTTCGGTGGCACCAACGCCACTTTGGTACTGAAGCGCTGGGAAGGTAAGTAATTTCCCTCTGCTGAGTCGCACATGAAAACGCCCCGACTGGTTCGGGGCGTTTTTTTTGGCCTCAAAGAATTCGACACCACAACCATTGTGGGAGTGAGCTTGCTCGCGATGAGGGAGTGTCAATCGACATCATTGCTGTCTGACCCACCGCCATCGCGAGCAAGCTCGCTCCCACAGTTTCAGTGCTCGACACTGGATTTGTAGTGCCTTCAACATGAAACGTTTGTCATGAAACTTAACGCCATGCGACTGAATGTCGCGGATTCCGCGGGCTGCAGGACTGTTTCCATTTTTGCAAAAAACCGTTACCAAACTCAGTTATTTACTTAGCAAGCTAACAAAACATATAACAGAGCCCTGCACACGCCTTGCTGCAGATAACAGAGATTGGAGCTAGCAGATGACTGTAAAAGTAACTGAACGCGACGATTCACATAAATCCCACGAGGGTGTAGCCGCCGGTATCCGGATCTGGGACGTGCATCAACAAGACCTGCTGGTCGGGATGTTCCACTCCGAGATCGACGCGCAAAACTACAGGGCCGAACTGGAAATGCTCGAGCGCAACCGCGAGCTCGCAACCGGTTGAAGACAGACTCCACCACCGTGCAGCCTGCCCCTTCCCGCACGGGCAGACTGCAACCGGAGCACGCGGCTCAGGCAATCTGAACGGCCGCTAAATGAAGGGAGTCGTCGATCACCACCGAAGGAACAACACCGACGATCCAGCCCGCCTCAAGTTTCACCACCTCGCACTCACCATCGCCCATGCCGTCATTGCGGACGGCAAACTGAAGCGAAGATAGATGACGCTTGCCGTCATCGAAGTCCATGCCACAGGCGATCAGGAAATCGATTTTGGCCCCCGCCAGTTCAACCTCCTTGTCCCGTTCACCGTCTTTCAACACCGCATAATCGAGGCACAAATTGATACCGAATGGGCAACCCACTACAAGACTATTAATAAATATTCCTTCGTAGCCACCAAAGTAACTGTGCTCGGCCTGTACACTACCGACCTTCTTTACCCGTACCACAACCTCATCGAACAACTTGAAAAACCAGTACCCGTCTTCCGAGCCTACATGTCTTCCAAAATCGATTCCTGACACATAACGCTTCGGCCACATCGACATCAGCGGCATGTCGACCTCGTATTCCTTATTGGAAATTGTGAGCACATAATTAATGACATCGTAATAGCTCGACTCCCCCTCTCCCACCTTGATCAGCGTCGCACAACTTCCCGCCAATAAAACGATCTTGCCGTAGCGCTGCACTGGCAGATCACTTATCAACAGCGTCACACACTCGGTCACCTTCGTCAGATAAGCAGAGTTCAGTTCGTGAAGCTCCTGTTCATTACGGACTTCGTGCCAGGGAATGTTCCAGAAAAACTCAGGCAGGGTTACGAAAACGCACGCGGGCCTGCCGTGATCGTCGCGAGCAGCTTTCGCAGCGATCTTGATCTTTCGGCGCACAAGTTCCGCTCGTGCGACAAGCTCGTCGTCCAGATAATCGTGAATGGATTGATCGGGTTGTCGCGGCTGTGAAATCTGCGATTTAAAAGTAGGTTGGCGTAACGAGGCGATACTTACCAGCATTGACAATATCCTTATTCATTTAATTTCATTCCATTAGTTCTCTCCCCTGAGAATATTTCGGGCAAAAGAAAACCCGAGAGATCGTATCGACGCGATCTTTCGGGTTCAATTCATTAATCCAGCAATGTACTAACAAACATGTAATGGAAGAGGAGCGATTACCACATCAGATCATCAGGGATCTTGTAGGCCGCATACGGATCGTCCTCGACGCTGACTTCTTCGGTCTGCACATTCATCTGCACGATGCGTTGCGGGTCGCGCTCCTGAATCTTCAATGCCGCCTCGCGCGGAATCACTTCGTAGCCGCCAGCGTGATGCACGATAGCCAGCGAACCGCTGCTGAGCTTGTTACGCATCAGCGTGTTGACGCAGATGCGCTTGACCTTTTTGTCGTCGACGAAGTTGTAGTAATCCTCGGTCGTCAATTTCGGCAGGCGCGAGACTTCGATCAATTGCTTGACCTGCGCGGCACGGGCCTTGGCCTCAGCCTTTTCCTGCTGCTGGCGGTTGAGCTCCTGGTCACGCTTGACCTTCTCGGCCATGGCTTCCTGTGCCGCGCGCTGCTGGGAGTCATCCAGCTCGATCTGGCCTTTGTGGGCCAGGCGTTGCTGTTTCTGCTTGTCTTTGCTGACCTGCTTGGCCTGCTTCTGGTTGACCAGCCCTGCTTTGAGCAACTGGTCGCGAAGGGAAATGCTCATGGTGCTTATTACTCACTTAGGCCACTGCTCAACCGCAGCTGGGCAAATTCTTTTCCTGACGTTTGGCTTCGCCCCACAAGGCGTCCAACTCTTCGAGGGTGCAATCTTCCATGGGACGGCGGGTGTCGCGCAATGCCTGTTCGATAAAACGAAAGCGTCTTTCAAACTTGCCGTTGGCACCCCGCAATGCGGTTTCCGGATCAACCTTGAGATGCCGCGCCAGATTCACCACGGAAAACAGCAGGTCACCGATCTCTTCGGCCACGGCCTCGGGATCATTTTCCGACATGGCTTCGAGGACTTCATCAAGCTCTTCACGCACCTTGTCGAGCACCGGCAAGGCGTCCGGCCAGTCGAACCCGACCTGCCCCGCGCGCTTTTGCAATTTTGCCGAACGTGACAACGCCGGCAATGCGGCGGGGACGTCATCGAGCAATGACAGCTGCTCGGGCGCGCAGGACTTCTCTGCGCGCTCCTCGGCCTTGATCTCTTCCCAGCGCTGCTTGACCTGCTCTTCGCTGAGGCGCGGGACATCCAGCGGTGCATAGAGGTCGCCCGTAGGAAACACATGGGGGTGACGACGGATCAGCTTGCGGGTGATGCTGTCGACCACACCTTCAAACTCGAAGCGCCCTTCTTCCCGAGCCAACTGGCTGTAATACACCACCTGGAACAACAAGTCGCCGAGCTCCCCCTGCAAGTGATCGAAGTCACCGCGCTCAATGGCGTCGGCGACTTCGTAGGCTTCTTCCAGAGTGTGGGGGACGATGGTGGCGTAAGTTTGCTTGATGTCCCACGGGCAACCGTACTGCGGGTCGCGCAGGCGGTTCATGAGGTGCAGCAGGTCTTCAAGTGAATACATCAATCTCTCTCACTGCAAAGTCCCTTGTGGGAGCGAGCTTGCTCGCGATAGCGGACAGTCAGACAACACCTGTGTTGAATGTTGAACCGTCATCGCGAGCAAGCTCGCTCCCACAGTGGATCGGCGCTGAACATGCATCAAGGTGTACGGTTACGCCGGGTTTCGATGATATTCGGCAACTGGGAAATCCGCCCCAGCAACCGCCCCAATGCATCCAGCCCCGGAATCTCGATGGTCAGGGACATCAGCGCGGTGTTGTCCTCCTTGTTCGAACGGGTGTTGACCGCCAGCACGTTGATCCGCTCATTGAGCAAAACCTGCGAGACGTCACGCAGCAACCCGGAACGGTCGTAGGCGCGGATGATGATGTCCACCGGATAGGTGAGTACCGGTACCGGGCCCCAGCTGACCTGGATGATCCGCTCCGGCTCCCGCCCACTCAGTTGCAGCACCGAGGCGCAGTCCTGGCGGTGAATGCTCACGCCGCGGCCCTGGGTGATGTAACCGACGATGGCATCACCCGGCAATGGCTGGCAGCAGCCGGCCATCTGGGTCATCAGGTTGCCGACGCCCTGGATCTGGATGTCGCCGCGCTTGCCCGGTTTGTAGCCGGTGGCCTTGCGTGGTATGAGTTCAAGCTGTTCGTTGCCACGCTCCGGCTCGACCAGTTGCTGCGCGAGGTTTACCAGTTGCGCCAGGCGCAAATCCCCGGCGCCGAGGGCGGCGAACAGGTCTTCGGCGGTTTTCATGTTGGCCTTGTCGGCCAGCTTGTCGAAATCCACCGCTGGCAGGCCGAGGCGATTGAGTTCGCGCTCGAGCAAGGTTTTACCGGCCGCGACGTTCTGGTCGCGAGCCTGCAACTTGAACCAGTGAACGATCTTCGCCCGTGCCCGCGACGTAGTGACATAACCCAGGTTCGGGTTCAGCCAGTCACGGCTCGGGGTGCCGTGCTTGCTGGTGATGATCTCGACCTGTTCACCGGTTTGCAGGCTGTAGTTGAGCGGTACGATGCGCCCGTTGATCTTGGCGCCACGGCAGTTGTGACCGATCTCGGTGTGTACGCGGTAGGCGAAGTCCAGCGGGGTCGCGCCCTTCGGCAAGTCGATGGCGTGACCGTCCGGGGTGAAGATGTAGACCCGGTCCGGCTCGATGTCGACCCGCAGTTGCTCCGCCAGGCCACCGATGTCGCCCAGTTCTTCGTGCCATTCGAGCACCTGGCGTAGCCAGGAAATTTTCTCTTCGTAGTGATTGGAACCGGATTTGACGTCGGTGCCTTTGTACTTCCAGTGTGCGCAAACCCCCAGCTCGGCCTCTTCGTGCATGGCGTGGGTGCGGATCTGCACTTCCAGCACCTTGCCCTCGGGCCCGATCACCGCCGTGTGCAGCGAGCGATAGCCGTTTTCCTTGGGATTGGCGATGTAGTCGTCGAACTCTTTCGGGATATGCCGCCACAGAGTGTGGACGATGCCGAGCGCGGTGTAGCAGTCGCGCATTTCCGGCACCAGCACGCGCACGGCACGCACGTCGTAGATCTGGCTGAACTCCAGACCCTTGCGCTGCATTTTGCGCCAGATCGAATAGATGTGTTTGGCGCGGCCGCTGATGTCGGCATCGACACCGGTAGCCTGCAGTTCGTTTTTCAGCTGGCTCATCACGTCGCTGATGAAGCGTTCGCGATCCAGTCGCCGCTCATGGAGCAGCTTGGCGATCTGCTTGTACTGGTCCGGTTCCAGGTAACGGAAGGACAAGTCTTCCAGTTCCCACTTGATATGACCGATACCCAGGCGATGGGCCAATGGCGCGTAGATGTCGAAGACTTCACGGGCCACACGGTTGCGCTTTTCGTCGTCGGCGGTTTTCACCGCACGGATCGCGCACGTGCGTTCGGCCAGTTTGATCAGGGCGACGCGAACGTCGTCAACCATGGCCACCAGCATCTTGCGCAGGTTTTCCACCTGGCCCTGGGTGCCCAGCACCAGGGATTTTCGCGGACTCAGGCTGTCGCTGATCGCGGCCATGCGCTGCACGCCGTCGATGAGCTTGGACACCACCGGACCGAAGCGCTGGCTGACGGCCGGCAACTTGATCTGGCCTTCGCGCACGCCTCGATACAAGATCGCGGCGACCAAAGAGTCCTGGTCGAGTTTGAGATCGGCGAGGATCTCGGCGATCTCAAGCCCTGTACGGAAAGTCGAGTTACCTTCCGACCACAGATTCTGTGCCGCATTGGCTTGTTGTTCGGCCTCGCGAGCGTACTCGCAGGCTTCTTTCAAGGCTTCGCGATCCAGTGCCAGATCGACACTGACCGCATGATCGAGCCAAGCCTCGAGATTGATACTGCCGTCGGTGTTGATCGGCTGGTGTGCTCTCACCTGTACCATCTTGCTTACCTTCCCTACGACGCAGATTCAATGCGTCAAATCGCTGACCTTCGTTGCCGGTGCGCCCACGTCGGGCTGGGTGCGCGGCTGCACGGGCGGGCCAGTCGGACCAGACGAGCATCCTAGCTCGCTTCAAATAACGCCATGGCCTCGACATGTGCCGTTTGAGGAAACATATCGAGAATCCCGGCACGTTTTAACCGGTAGCCCTGCTTGATCAATTCGACCGTGTCGCGCGCCAGAGTTGCAGGGTTGCACGACACATACACCAAACGTTCGGCGCCCAGGCTCCTGAGCTTGCGCACAACCTCGAAAGCACCGTCACGCGGTGGGTCCAAGAGTACCGCACAAAAGCCTTCGGCGGCCCATTCGGCGTCCGTCAAAGGCTGGGATAAATCGGCCTGAAAAAACTTCGCGTTATGCAGATTATTGCTGGCCGCATTCGCCGCGGCCCGATCGACCATCACCTGCACGCCTTCGACCGCCACCACTTCACGAGCAGCCTTGGCCAGTGGCAAGGCAAAATTGCCCAGGCCACAGAACAGGTCGAGTACGCGCTCATCCGCTGTCGGCTTCAGCCAGTCCAGTGCCTGGGCGACCATCGCTTCGTTGACGGCGGCGTTGACCTGAATGAAATCCCCGGGACGATACGCCAGCTCCAGGTCCCACTGTTCAAGACGATAGCCCAACGATTGATCGGCCTCGACCGGTTGCGGTTCGCCATCGCCGTGCAACCACAACTGGGCTTCATGGAACGCGCAGAATTCCTTGAGGATCGTCAGGTCGGCATCGGACAACGGCGCCATGTGCCGCAGTAAAACCGCCAGCGTCGAGCCGCTGAACAACTCCACATGCCCGAGTGCCTGGGGTTTGCTCAAGCGCCGCAGCATCTCCGGCAAGCGGGCCATGATCGGTTGCAAGGGCTGTACCAGCACCGGGCAGTCATCGATGCCCACGATGTCCTGGCTGCCAGCGGCACGGAAACCGACTTCGAGTTTTTTTGCCTTCATGTCCCAGCGCACCGCGACGCGGGCGCGACGGCGGTAAGCGAACTCCGCACCGCTCAATGGCGCCGCCCACTCATCGGGTTCGACGCCCGCGACTCTCGACAACTGCTCGGCGAGCATGCGCTGTTTCAGGGCAAGCTGTTCGTTGTGGGGCAGATGCTGCACGCTGCAACCGCCACAGCGGCCGGCATGGGCGCACGGTGCAGGGCGGCGTAATTCGCTGGCCTTGAACACCCGTTCGGTGCGCGCCTCGACCACTTTGCCATGGGCACCGAGGACGCGCGCCTCGATCTCTTCACCGGCCAATGCGCCGATGACGAACCAGGTGCGACCTTCGAAAAACGCGATACCGCGACCGTCATTGGCCAGGCGCTCGATGGTCAGGCGCTGCTTTTTGCCGGTCGGGACTTGCGGGGCCTTGCTGCCGCCGGTGGGCTGGAAGCGCAGGCCTCTTTCATGTTTGGCCATCAGTTGGGCGCGTCGAAAATGCCGGTCGACAAGTAACGGTCGCCACGGTCGCAGATGATCGCGACGATCACCGCGTTTTCAACTTCTTTGGACAGGCGCAACATTGCCGCCACGGCACCGCCCGAGGACACGCCACAGAAAATGCCTTCTTCGCGGGCCAGACGACGGGTCACGTCTTCGGCTTCGCTTTGCGCCATGTCGACGATCCGGTCCACGCGGTCAGCCTGGTAGATCTTCGGCAGGTATTCCTGAGGCCAGCGGCGGATCCCCGGGATCGCCGAGCCTTCCATCGGTTGCAGGCCGATGATCTGCACGTTGTCGTTCTGCTCTTTCAAGTAGCGCGACACACCCATGATGGTGCCGGTGGTGCCCATGGAGCTGACGAAATGGGTGATGGTGCCCTGGGTCTGGCGCCAGATTTCCGGGCCGGTGGTGGTGTAGTGCGCCTCGGGGTTGTCACCGTTGGCGAACTGATCCAGTACCTTGCCCTGGCCTTCGGCTTCCATCTTCTGCGCGAGGTCACGGGCGCCTTCCATGCCCTGCTCCTGGCTGACCAGAATCAGCTCGGCGCCATAGGCCGTCATGGCTGCCTTGCGCTCGGCGCTGGAGTTGTCGGGCATGATCAGGATCATCTTGTAACCCTTGATCGCAGCGGCCATGGCCAAGGCGATCCCGGTGTTGCCCGAGGTCGCCTCGATCAGCGTATCGCCGGCGTGGATCTGCCCGCGCAGCTCGGCGCGGGTGATCATCGACAGCGCCGGACGGTCCTTGACCGAACCCGCCGGGTTGTTCCCTTCGAGCTTGAGCAAAAGGGTATTGCTGGTGGCGCCGGGCAGGCGCTGCAAACGGACCAGCGGAGTGTTGCCGACGCAATCGGCGATGGTTGGGTACTGCAAGGTCATGGCGTATTCGCAATCCAGACTGCGGGGGCGACTATCATACCGGCAAACGTTCCCAGGCCATATCACGCAAAGTGCGGTGCTTATGGCTTATGGGAATAAGCAGATATGTTGCGGTGAACAGGAGGGCCTAATCGCGAGCAAGCTCGCTCGCTCCCACAGGGTGCCGGGGTGATCACAGGTTTCGCGGTTCAAGCACGGTCAGTGTGGGAGCGGGATTGCCCGCGATGGCGTCGGCACTGGCGCTATCAACATCCGCCAACAACCGCATGTTCAGGCGCAACCCGGTTCCGGTGTTCTGTGCCCACAACTGTCCGCCCTGACGCTGCACCGCGTTTCGGGCGATGCTCAAGCCCAGGCCAAACCCACCATCCCCCGGCCGCGAACCGTCGAGTCGGGTGAACGGCAGGAAGATCCGCTCCAGATCAGCTTCCGCCACGCCGCCGCCCTGATCCTCCAGCCATAGATGCCAGAAATCTCCATCACGCTGGCCGCCGAGCAGGACAACCCCACCATCAGGTGAATGCCGTATCGCATTGCGCAGAATGTTTTCCAATGCCTGGGCCAGGGTGTTGAGATGACCGCGAACCCAGCAGGATGAATCTACGGTGCATTGCAACTGCGTATCGGGCCAACCACTTTCATAGCAGGCGTTCTCCGTGAGCATTTCCCACAGGGCCTGGATCTGGATCGCTTCGTCAGGCAAACGGGTGCGCTCGGTATCGAGCCACGCCAGTTGCAGCGTGTCTTCCACCAGCCGCTGCATGCCATCGACTTCACGGCCGATGCGTTCGCGCAATGGCTCCAGCCCCTGCTCGCTTTCACTGGCCACCCGCAGGCGGCTCAAGGGCGTGCGCAATTCGTGGGACAAGTCGCGCAGCAGTTGCTGCTGCAAGGCCACAGTGCTTTGCAGGCGCTCGGACATGTGATCGAACGCCCTGCCCAACTCACCCAATTCATCGGAACGATTGGTAGTGCGGCTCGACAGGCGCACATTCAGTTGGTCGGCACGCCAGGCATTGGCCTGTTCACGCAGACTGTTGAGCGGCACCACCAACAAACGATACAGCCCGACGCACAACAGCAAGGTGAACAATCCCGGAATCACGCCGTTGGTGATCACCCGCCAGAACACCCGGTATCGCCCGGGTACGAAGCGCTTGGGCAACTCGATCACCAGGCTGCCGACGGAGGGGTCACCGGGAAAGGGTATTCGCATCCACGGCCGGCCTTTCTTGTGGATGGGCCAATCGAGGCCGCGCAAAAAAGTCAGGCGTTCGACTTCCTTGTCCGTCAGCGATTGGTTGCTCAAGGACTGCAAATCACCGCCGATGACACCGACCCAACCTTTTTCCCGCTGATGCATGCCTTGCAGCCAGTCATCGACACCGGCGCTCTGGCTTTGCTGCCAGGCCTGCTCGGCTTCGGCGGCATAACCGGACAGGGTGCCGCGGGCCTCATCGGAGAGGAACTGGTTACGCTGCTCCATGTAACGGCCCCAGGACCAACTCAGCCAGATCATCAGCAGACAGAAAGCGACCAATAGACAGGCCAGTTTCCAGAACAGCGAATGCCTGCCCGGCAAGTTACATGTCATCGGCGGCGCTCAGGATGTAGCCCTTGCCCCAAACCGTACGCACTTCGCGCTCGGTATATCCAATGGCCTTGAGCTTGCGGCGGATCTGGCTGATGTGCATGTCCAGGCTGCGGTCATGGGCCGCGTAACCGCGCTGCAGCACCTGTTGATAAAGAAAGGCTTTGCTCAGTACTTCGTCGGCGCTGCGGTGCAGCGTCTCCAGCAACCGATACTCGCTGCGGGTCAGGCCACCGGCCTGTTCGCCATAAAAGACCTCGAAGCTTTCATCGTCGAAACGCAGGCTGTCCATCGACGGGGCCGGCACTGCGGGTGCCGGTCGGCGGTCGAGTGCCACCCGCCGCAGAATGGCTTCGATGCGCACCCGCAACTCCACCATGCTGAAGGGCTTTGGCAGGTAATCATCAGCCCCCAGGCGAAAGCCGCTGATGCGATCGGCCTCGGCACCGAGGGCAGACATCAGCAACACCGGAGTGGAATGGCTCTGGCGCAATTGGGTCAGTACCGCCAGGCCGTCCATGCCGGGCAGCAGAATATCCATCAACACCACGTCGAATGGTTGCCGGCGGGCAATGTCCAGGCCTTCCTGACCGTTCTGGCACCAGGTCACCTGGAAGCCGCTGCGGTCCAGATGCTCATGCACGTAGGCTCCGAGCACAAGGTCGTCTTCGATGGACAGGATTCGGGGAAGGCCGGCAGTGATGGGAGTCATGACTATCTGCAAATAATTCTCAGTTGAGCGATTATTCAAGATTGCCTCGCCAGGGGCAACCCACCGTTTGTCCCAATTGCCAATGAGTCGTCCGGACCGACGAATGACGGCACCATTTTTACGAAGATTGCCCGCGAGCAAATCGCTACACTGCGCAGGTGGTGCATGGCGGATGCATGTGCAGGCCTATAAATAGCGGGATGCAGGAGAGATGCGTGCTCAAGAAACTGGGAATCAAAGGCCGCGTGCTGTTGCTGACCCTGTTGCCAACCAGCCTGATGGCGTTGGTGCTGGGGGGATACTTTACCTGGATGCAACAGGCTGACCTGCAAACCCAACTCATGCAGCGCGGCGAAATGATCGCCGAGCAGTTGGCTCCACTGACGGCGCCAGCCATGGGCCATCAGGACAACGAACTGCTCGAACGCATCGCCACCCAGGCCCTGGAACAAACCGATGTGCGGGCCGTGACCTTCCTGGCTCCTGACCGCACGCTGCTGGCCCACGCCGGCCCGACCATGCTCAACCAGACACCCTCCGGCAGTGGCACGCAGATGCTGCGCCGCAGTGGCAACGATGCAACCCGCTATCTGCTGCCGGTATTCGGCAAACACCGCAACCTGGCTGGGGACGTGATTCCCGAAGAAGCCGACCGCCTGCTGGGCTGGGTCGAGCTTGAACTGTCCCATAACAGCATGCTGTTGCGCGGTTACCGCAGCCTGTTCGCCAGCCTGATGTTGATCGCGGCGGGGCTCATAGGTGCGGCACTGCTGGCCTTGCGCATGGGTCGCACGATCAATCGGCCATTGAGCCAGATCAAGCAAGCCGTGGCTCAACTCAAGGACGGTCATCTGGAAACCCGCCTGCCGCCGCTCGGCAGTCAGGAACTGGACGAGTTGGCCTCCGGCATCAACCGCATGGCCGGCACCCTGCAAAATGCGCAGGAAGAATTGCAGCACAGCATCGACCAGGCCACCGAAGACGTGCGCCAGAATCTGGAAACCATCGAGATCCAGAACATCGAACTGGACCTGGCGCGCAAGGAAGCCCTGGAAGCAAGCCGGATCAAGTCCGAATTCCTGGCCAACATGAGCCATGAAATCCGCACGCCGCTCAACGGCATTCTCGGCTTCACCCACCTGCTGCAAAAAAGCGAGCTCACCCCGCGCCAGCTCGACTACCTGGACACCATCGAAAAATCCGCCGACAGCCTGCTGGGCATCATCAACGAGATTCTCGACTTTTCGAAAATCGAGGCCGGCAAGCTGGTGCTCGACCATATTCCGTTCAACCTGCGCGACCTGCTACAGGACACCCTGACCATCCTCGCCCCGGCTGCCCACGCCAAGCAGCTGGAACTGGTGAGCCTGGTGTACCGGGACACGCCGCTATCGCTGGTGGGCGACCCACTGCGGCTCAAGCAGATCCTGACGAACCTGGTGAGCAACGCGATCAAGTTCACCCGCGAAGGCACCATCGTCGCCCGCGCCATGCTCGAAGAAGAACACGAAGACACCGTGCAGTTGCGCATCAGCATTCAGGACACCGGCATCGGTCTGTCGAACCAGGACGTACGCGCCCTGTTCCAGGCCTTCAGCCAGGCCGACAACTCGCTGTCGCGGCAACCGGGCGGTACTGGCCTGGGCCTGGTGATTTCCAAGCGCCTGATCGAACAGATGGGCGGTGAGATCGGCGTCGACAGCACGCCGGGGGAAGGGTCTGAATTCTGGATCAGCCTGAGCCTGCCAAAAACCCGCGACGATGCCGAAGACCTGCCCTCGGCCCCCTTGCTCGGGCGACGGGTGGCGGTACTGGAAAACCACGAACTGGCACGGCAGGCGTTGCAGCATCAACTGGAAGACTGCGGCCTCACCACCACACCGTTCAATACCCTGGAAAGCCTGACCAATGGCGTCACCGCCGCCCACCAGACCGACCAGGCGATCGACCTCGCCGTGCTCGGCATCACCAGTAACGACATGCCGCCGGAACGCCTCAACCAGCACATCTGGGACCTCGAGCATCTTGGCTGCAAAGTGCTGGTGCTGTGCCCGACCACGGAACTGACGCTGTTCCATCTTTCCGTGCCCAACCCCCACAGCCAGCTCCAGGCTAAACCGGCCTGCACCCGCAAGCTGCGACGCTCCCTGTCTGACCTGGTCAACCCGCGGTCTATGCGCAGCGAGCCGGGCGAACCGGTATCCAGCCGTGCCCCGAAGGTGCTTTGCGTCGACGACAATCCGGCCAACCTGATGCTGGTGCAAACCCTGCTCGAAGACATGGGCGCCAAGGTACTTGCGGTGGAAAGCGGTTATGCCGCCGTCAAGGCGGTGCAGAACGAGACATTCGATCTGGTGTTGATGGACGTGCAGATGCCCGGCATGGACGGTCGCCAGAGCACCGAGGCGATCCGCCAGTGGGAAAGCGAACGCCATTGCACGCCGCTCCCGATCGTGGCCCTCACTGCCCACGCCATGGCCAACGAAAAACGCGCGCTGCTGCAAAGCGGCATGGACGACTACCTGACCAAACCGATCAGCGAACGGCAATTGGCGCAAGTGGTGCTGAAGTGGAGCGGCCTGGCGCTGCGCAATCACAGCCCGGAGCGCTCCGGCGATGGGCATGCTGGCACCCATGACCTGTTGGTGCTCGACCACGAGGAAGGATTGCGCCTGGCTGCCGGCAAGGCCGATCTGGCCGCGGACATGCTGGCGATGCTGCTGGCGTCACTGGAGGCTGACCGCGAAGCCATCCGACTGGCTCGGCAAAGCAATGAACACAACGCTCTGGTCGAACGGGTCCATCGCCTGCATGGCGCGACGCGTTACTGCGGCGTACCGCAATTGCGTGCGGCCTGCCAACGTAGCGAAACCCTGCTCAAGCAGCAGGACCCGAAAGCCAGCCTGGCACTGGATGAGCTCGACCGGGCAATCAATCGCCTGGCAGCCCAGGCGCGCATCAATGCTTGATGCAGCGCAATCGCGAAGGGCTGCCGGCGAGTTAACCTGAGGACTGTCGAATGCCGGCTTGCTCAACGGCGCAGGCCACCTTCAAGGAGCACCGCATGCGTACGATTCTTTTCAGCAGCCAGAACTACGACCGCGACAGCTTTCTCGCGGCCGGGCAACCAGCCGGCATCGAGCTGCAATTTCAGACTGCGCGCCTGAGCCTCGACACGGTAGCGCTCGCCCAAGGGTATGAAGCGGTCTGCGCGTTCATCAATGATGACCTTGGCGCTGCGGTACTCGAGCGCCTGGCCGCTGGAGGCACACGCCTGATCGCCCTGCGCTCGGCCGGTTACAACCATGTCGACTTGCCGACAGCAAAACGCCTGGGACTGGCCATCGTGCGTGTCCCGGCCTATTCGCCCCACGCCGTTGCCGAACATGCAGTAGCGCTGATCCTCGCACTCAACCGCCGCTTGCCCCGCGCCTACAACCGCACTCGCGAAGGGGATTTCAGACTACAAGGGCTGACCGGATTCGATCTGGTGGGCAAGACCGTCGGCGTGGTCGGCACCGGTCAGATTGGTGCCACCTTCGCCAAAATCATGAGCGGATTTGGCTGCCGGTTGCTGGCCTATGACCCCTACCCCGACCCGCAGGTCGAAGCCCTCGGCGCTCGCTACCTGAGCCTGCCGCAATTGCTGGCCGAATCGCAGATCATCAGCCTGCACTGCCCGCTCAACGAACAGAGCAGGCACTTGATCAACCGCGAGTCCCTGGCGCACATGCAACCGGGCGCGATGTTGATCAATACCGGGCGTGGCGGTCTGGTGGACACCCCGGCACTGATCGATGCCCTGAAAGACGGCCGCCTGGGTTACCTGGGGCTGGATGTGTATGAGGAGGAAGCGCAGCTGTTCTTCGAGGACCGCTCCGACCTGCCGCTGCAAGACGATGTGCTGGCACGGCTGCTGACCTTCCCCAACGTGATCGTCACCGCACACCAGGCCTTCCTGACCCGCGAAGCGCTGGACGCGATTGCCGCAACAACATTACACAACATTGCAGCCTGGACGGCGGGCACCCCGGAAAACCTGGTGACGGGAGACTGAAACGGATCGAAGGTCATCTACCTGCGCGATGCGGCGTACAAGCCCGTGCTAGCATATCGCGCATATTTGGAGGACCCATGGTCGAACACGATTTCCGCTACAGCCTGATGAACCCGCAACACACCCTCACTGAATGCCGCGCCCTGGTGCCGGGGCGCTATCAAGTCACCGGCAACGGTGGTTCGATTCGCAACAATGACGTGCTGGTTGTGACCCTCAAGGGTGCCAAGGACTTGTCCATGCGCCTGACCGTCGAAACGGTTCGCCACCTGATCAACCCGCCCGGCCAATGGGTCGCGGTAGCCAGTGGCCCGGTGTTCGGCGAACTGGCCATCCACACCTGGCAAGTGAACTGTGACAGCTGTGCCAAAGAGCTGAGCTTCGAGTTTGCCGTCGATGCCAAGCTGGGCAACAAGGCCGAAAAGCCTGCCGCCACCGCGCGGATTGCCGAGCTGGGCTGGACCAGCGTTGGCGAGAAACACCTCTGCCCGAAATGCCAGGAGCCTGCGTGATGAAAGGCCTCGCTCTGACCGCCATGGTCGGTGCCGGCCTGCTGGGCTGCGCCGCCGAGCCGGTGCAACTGCAACAGAACCGCAGCTACATTCTGGAGTGGATCGGCGAGCGGCCGTTGATGGACTACAGCCACCTGACCGTCACCCTCGACGAAGATGGCCGGGCCTACGGCAATGGCGGCTGCAACCACTGGTTCGCGCCGTACACCCTCGATGGCGACAAACTGACCTTCGGCAAAATCGGCAGCACCCGCAAATTGTGCGCGCCGGCACTGATGGAACAGGAAAAACGCTTCCTTCAGGCCCTGGAAAACGTCCAGCGTTGGGACGTCTCCCCGATCGAGCAGATACGCTTCTGGCCAGCCGAAGGCAAGCCGTTGCGTTGGTGGCTCGAGGAGGGTTGATCGCCCTTTCAGCACGGTGAAACCAGTGGGGAGGGGGCTTGCCCCCGTTGGGCTGCGAAGCAGCCCTAAATCCAATAACCGCGTTTGATCAGGTTAACCGTGTATATCGGCTTTGCGACTGCTGCGCAGCCGAACGGGGCAAGCCCCCTCGCCACAAAAAGCCCCTGACCACAATGAAAACGATCATCTGATCAATTCTTCGCCTGCAACGCCTCAAGCTTCGCCATCACCCCCGCCGCCGTCTGTTCACCCATCAACTGCTCACGCACCTTGCCCTTGTTATCGATGATGTAGGTCACCGGCAATGCTTCGCTGCGCGGCAGCTCGAACAGTTCGGAAGGGTCCTGGGCCAGCACGGTGAACCTGATCCCAAGTTTCTCGCTCGCGTCCTTCAGTTCTTGCCCCTGGACATTGTCGAAGTTGACCCCGAACACACCGATTTTCTTGTCCTTGAGCTGCTCAGCCAAGGCATTCAACTCCGGTATCTCGGTACGGCAAGGCCCGCACCATTCTGCCCAGTAGTTCAGGACCAGCCATTTGCCGTCCAGTCGGTCGGCGGCGATCTTGTGGCCGTCCTGGTCGATGCCATAGTCATTACCGCAGCCCCCCAGCATCAACGCCCCAATAATCGCCAATGCTGCTGCCAGTCGCCTTGTCATGTCGTGTTCCTTGTCAAAAATTGAATGCACCTGCGACCCATCGCCTCTTACGGTTCTGGATTGCGCGCTGCACAGTTAGAATAGCCGCCACCTTACGCAAGATGCGACCCGCTCATGACCGATCTGACGCTTTATCACAATCCGCGCTGCTCGAAATCCCGCGGTGCGCTCGAACTGCTTGAAGCCCGTGGCCTGACCCCGACCGTGGTCCGTTACCTGGACACTCCGCTGGACGCCGCGCAAATCCAGAGCCTGCTGGGCAAACTCGGGATCAGCGCCCGGCAATTGCTGCGCACCGGCGAGGACGAGTACAAGACCCTTGACCTGGCCGACAGCAGCCTGAGCGAAGCGCAATTGATTGCCGCCATCGCCGCCCACCCGAAACTGATGGAACGACCGATTCTCGAAGTCGGCAACAAGGCCATCATCGGCCGCCCACCGGAGCAGATCCTGGAACTGTTGCCATGAGTGCACCGTACATTCTGGTTCTGTACTACAGCCGCAGCGGCTCGACCAACGAAATGGCCCGGCAGATCGCCCGTGGTGTCGAACAGGCCGGGCTTGAGGCCCGCCTGCGCACGGTGCCGGCGATTTCCAGCGAGTGCGAAGCCGTTTCGCCGGAGATTCCCGACGAAGGCGCGCTGTATGCCAGCCTCGACGACCTGAAGAACTGTGCCGGCCTGGCACTCGGCAGTCCGACCCGCTTCGGCAACATGGCGGCACCACTGAAGTATTTCCTCGACGGCACCAGCAACCTGTGGCTGACCGGCGCCCTGGTGGGAAAACCGGCGGGTGTGTTCACCTCCACCGCGAGCCTGCACGGCGGCCAGGAGACCACGCTGCTGTCGATGATGCTGCCGTTGTTGCACCACGGCATGCTGATCACCGGCCTGCCCTACAGCGAGTCGGCACTGCTGGAAACCCAGGGCGGCGGTACGCCATACGGCGCCAGCCACCACGCCGGCGCCGACGGCAAAAGCGGTCTGGATGCCCATGAAGTGGCGTTGTGCCGCGCGCTGGGTCTGCGCCTGGCCAAGACCGCACTGAAACTGGAGAGCTGAGTTGGCCAAGAAGCCGAAGATCCTGCCCGCCCTCGAATGGCTCGAACCACGCGTCAAGGCGATGCGCGCCATCAGCCTGCTGTGCTTTTTCGGTCTGGTGGGACTGCTGTGTGTTTACTACCTGGCGATTGCCGATCTGCATGGGGCACGCCCCTGGGTGATCCTGTTGATCGAACTGGTGCCACTGCTGATTCTGGCACCGGGGATGATCGTCGGCAGCCCTCGCGGGCATTCGTGGATGTGCTTTGTGGTGAACCTGTACTTCATCAAGGGCGCATTGGCTGCCTATGACCCGAACCGGCAAGTCTTCGGCTTGCTGGAGATGGGCGCGAGTCTGGCGGTGTTTTGCTCGGCGCTGCTGTATGTGCGCTGGCGCTATCAGTTGAATCGCAAGTTGGCTGGCGAGGGCGAACCCTCCGTCGCCTGACCCACCGCTATCGCGAGCAGGCTCGCTCCCACAGGGGATTTTGTGAACGACACAGATCCAATGTGGGAGCGGGCTTGCCCGCGATTGGGGCGACTCGGTCTCAATGATTGACTGTGTAAGCCAGCATCATCGAAATCTGGCTCATCGGCCGCCCGCCGCTTTCCTCATGCCACTGATTGAACACGTCCTGCACCAACGCCAGGTCGCGCAGACTGCTCGGCACCTTGTCGATGATGTCCTGCGCATTCAGCGCCGCCACCACGTCATAGCTCGGTACAAAGGTGTCCTTGCCGATCATCCGCAAGAAGCGCGGGGCTGACAGCCCGCCCAACTGATGCCCACGTTTTTTCAGGAAGGTCCAGAGCCCGACGATATCGGTCACCGGCCAGTCGGCGATGAGCGCGCCGAAGCTGCCCTTTTCATGGGCCACGTCCAGTATGAACTGCGCATTGCGCGGCACGCTCTTGAGCTTGCCCAGGTGACGGATGATCCGCGTGTCCTGCATCAGGCGCTCAAGGTGCTCGGCGCTCATCAGCACGACTTTTTCCGGGTCGAACCTGAAGAACACTTCTTCGAAGGCCGGCCACTTGGCATCCACCAGGCTGTGCTTGAGCCCGGCGCGGAACACCCGTAACGCAATCATCGAGAGGTAGCGATCGTCGCTGATCTTGCGCAGTTGCGCGGGAGTCTTGGGAACGGGCAGATGGGCTTCCAGTTCAGCCGCCGAACCGAAGCGGTTCAAGCAGTACTCATTCAGCCACTTGTAGTCGCGCATGCCCTCTCCTGAGGTAAACGAAAGACCTGTGGGAGCGGGCTTGCTCGCGAAGACGAAGTGTCAGCCAACATCAATGCTGAAGACACACCGCTTTCGCGAGCAAGCCCGCTCCCACAGTTTGGTCAGAGGTTGACCACGTTGACGAAGCGCGATGCGGCGCTTTCGTCGATCTTGAGGCTGGTGAAGTCGAACAGGTTGCGATCCGCCAGTTGGGACGGGATCACGTTCTGCAGGCTACGGAAAATGCTCTCGGTACGGCCCGGGGTCTTGCGTTCCCAGTCCAGCAGCATTTCCTTGACCACCTGACGCTGCAGGTTCTCCTGGGAACCGCAGAGGTTGCACGGAATGATCGGGAATTGCTTGAAGTCCGAGTAGGCCTGGATGTCTTTTTCGTTGCAGTAGGCCAGCGGGCGGATCACCACATTACGACCATCGTCGGCGCGCAGTTTTGGTGGCATGGCCTTGAGCGAACCGTTGAAGAACATGTTCAGGAAGAACGTTTCGACGATGTCGTCGCGATGGTGACCGAGGGCCATCTTGGTCGCGCCGATTTCATCGGCGAAGGTGTAGAGCGTTCCGCGACGCAGGCGCGAGCACAACGAGCAGGTGGTCTTGCCTTCCGGAATCAGCTCCTTGACCACCGAGTAAGTGTCTTTCTCGACGATGTGGTACTCGATCCCCAGTTCCTTGAGGTAGGCCGGCAGCACGTGCTCCGGGAAACCCGGCTGCTTCTGGTCCATGTTCACGGCCACGATCTCGAACTTGATCGGCGCGACCTTCTGCAAGTGCATCAGCACATCGAGCATGGTGTAGCTGTCCTTGCCACCGGACAGGCAGACCATGACCTTGTCGCCGTCTTCAATCATGTTGAAATCGGCAACTGCCTCTCCGGCCAGTCGGCGAAGGCGCTTTTGCAGTTTGTTCTGGTTGACCGTGAGAGTGCCCATGACGCGAAATCCGTGAGGTGTGACGAAAGGCCGGCATTTTACGCAAAAACGCCTCAGGGGCGAAGTGCCTCGCCAAAAGGGCTGTTCGCCACAGACCCTGCGGCGATTAACAACTGCGTTTACAGCGCGATTTGCTCTAAAGCCCTTACTCCCTCTGGGGAAACTCCTCCCTATACTGCGACATAAGGTCACATACAAATTCAGACCTATGACTTGCTTGGCCGTATTGGCCCGTAGGCGCTCCACTGGGGGGCGACGGTAAAAACAAGAGGAGTGACTGGCATGATCCATCACGTAGTGGGGCTCTTCACCCACCCTGACCAAGAATGGAAAGAAATCCGTGGCGACCAGGAGGAAAGCATCAGCCACATGTACCTGACCCATACGCTGATCCTGGCGGCGATCCCCGCCGTGTCTGCCTTTATTGGCACCACACAGGTCGGCTGGGTCATCGGCAATCGACCTCCCGTAATGCTGACCGTAGAAAGCGCAATATGGATGACGGTCATGTCGTACCTGGCGATGCTCGGTGGTGTGGCCGTAATGGGCGCCTTCATCCACTGGATGGCCCGCACCTATGACGCCAACCCAAGCCTGGCCCGTTGCATTGCGTTTGCCACCTACACCGCTACACCGCTGTTCATCGGCGGTCTCGCCGCCTTGTACCCACACCTGTGGCTGGGGATGATCGTCGGTACCGCAGCGATCTGCTACACGGTGTACTTGCTGTATGTGGGCTTGCCGACATTCATGAACATTCCATCTGACGAGGGCTTCCTGTTTTCAAGTTCGGTGCTCGCCGTAGGCCTGGTGGTGCTGGTCGCCATCATGGCGTTCACAGTAATTGTCTGGGGACTCGGCGTGGGCCCGGTCTACACCAGTTAGCCGCTCATCACTGAAAATCAGAACTGCCGACAAAGGCCGCCGCAAGGCGGTCTTTTCATTCTTCAGCAACGAGAACGCACACGACCATTCGGCAACCTGGTGATTCGCAAGGTCCGAGGGTTGCGGCATACTCGACCGCTCTGGAGATCCATCAAGCATGCCCGAGCAACTCAATACCCGCGTCGAAGACTGTTTCCAACTAGCCGAATCCTTTTTCAAACGACCTTTCAAGCGCCCCGTGGTGAGCCTCAAGCTGCGCGGGCAAAAAGCCGGTGTCGCGCATTTGCACGAGAACCTGCTGCGCTTCAACCCGCAGCTGTACCGGGAAAACACCGAAGATTTCCTCAAGCAGACCGTGGCCCATGAAGTCGCGCACCTGATCGCCCACCAACTGTTCGGCGACCGCATCCAACCCCATGGTGAAGAGTGGCAACTGATCATGCGCGGTGTGTACGAACTGCCGCCCAACCGCTGCCACACCTATGACGTCAAACGCCGCAGCGTGACCCGCTACATCTACAAGTGCCCGTGCGTCGACAGCGACTTCCCGTTTTCGGCACAGCGCCACAGCCTGGTTCGGCAGGGACGGCGGTATTTGTGTCGACGGTGCCGCAATACGTTGGTGTTCAGTGGCGAGATGCGGGTCGAATAGTTGGATTTTCGGTGTTTGTGCTGCCGCTATCGCGAGCAAGCTCGCTCCCACAGAGAATCTGTGGCGTGACACAAACCCAGTGTGGGAGCGAGCTTGCTCGCGATGGCGGCCTGACAGGCACTAAAGAATCACCTTGGCCCGCCGCAACTGCTCGATCCGCTCAGCACTGAACCCCAACTCTCCCAACACCTGATCCGTATGCTGCCCCAGCGCCGCGCCAATATGCCGGGGCTCCGGCAAACCTTGCGAAAACTTCAGCGGACAAGCCATCTGCGCCTGGGTCGAGCCATCGCCACGAGGTACGTCGGCCACCAACTCCCGCACCTGCAACTGCGGATGACCGAGCGCTTCTCCCAGGCTCAACACTGGCTCGACACACGCATCCAGCTCTGCGAACAGCGCGCGCAACTCGGCAAAGTCATGCTTTTCGAATTCGAGCTTCAGCGCGTCTTTAAGCTGTTTCTGATGCGCCGGTTGCGGTGACAGGCCGAGGCCGGCCAATTCCTCCAGACCCAATGCCGTGCACAACTGTTTCATGAAGACCGGCTCCAGGCTGCCCACCGACAGCCAGCGCCCATCCCGGGAGCGGTAGTAATCGTAGAAACTGCCGCCATTGAGCACCTGGTTTTCCGGTCCCGGCTCGACGCCGCAGGCCAGATACCCGGCACCGGCCATCGCATTCAGGCTGAACGCGCAGTCGGTCATGCTGACATCCAGGTGCTGGCCCTGCCCGGTTTGCTGTCGGGCGATGACTGCCGCCAGCAAGCCAATCACCCCGTGCAGCGAACCACCGGCGACATCCGCCACCTGCATGCCCAACGGCAACGGCCCAGTGTCGGCACGGCCGGTGTAACTCGCCAGCCCGGACAGGGCCAGGTAGTTGATGTCATGACCGGCGCGGTCCTTGTAGGGGCCCGTCTGGCCATAGCCGGTGATCGACACATAAATCAGTCTCGGATTGATCGCCTTCAGGGCTTCGTAACCCAGGCCCAGACGCTCCATGACACCCGGGCGGAACTGCTCGAGCACAATGTCGTAGTCCTGCAGCAACGACCGGATCACCTCCAGCGCCTCAGGTTGTTTGAGGTCCAGGGCGAGGCTGCGCTTGTTGCGATTGAGATAGGCATGACTGGCTGACACGCCTTGATCGTGGGGCGGCAACACCCGCAGCAGATCCATCCGGGTCGGTGATTCGATGCGCAGCACTTCGGCGCCCATGTCCGCCAGCAGCAACGAGGCGAACGGCCCCGGTAGCAATGTCGAGAAATCCAGAACCTTGAGTGATGCCAGTGGACCGAGCATAAGTGTTCTCCAGTGCGATCCTCCAAGCCTAGGCAGCCGAGAACATCGCAGCAATCACCTGATGCGTCACTGGCGGTGACCGTTGCGCTCAAATCGCAGGCATGAAAAACCCGCCGAAGCGGGTTTTTCATTGCAGGCCGAGTTTCTGTTGAGCGTTTACTTGACGCTGGCCGGGGCTGGGCCTTCGGCCACGCCCAGGTCGTCTACTTCACGCTCGTCGGAGATACCGCGACCGCCGGAAGCCAGTTCGACTTGCA
Source organism: Pseudomonas sp. GW822-FHT01E03 (assembly GCF_058802985.1). NCBI lineage: Bacteria > Pseudomonadati > Pseudomonadota > Gammaproteobacteria > Pseudomonadales > Pseudomonadaceae > Pseudomonas > Pseudomonas sp. GW822-FHT01E03. Next base: position 517,851 of record NZ_JBXAOQ010000004.1, on the reverse strand, counting down.
GCGTGTCTTCGTCCAGCTCTTTCACCCACTTGGCCACGACCAGGGTCGCAACAGCGTTACCCACCAGGTTGGTCAGGGCACGGGCTTCGGACATGAAGCGGTCGATACCGAGGATCAGCGCCAAGCCGGCAACCGGCAGGTGGCCCACGGCGGACAGGGTGGCCGCCAGTACGATGAAACCGCTACCGGTCACGCCGGCGGCGCCCTTGGAGGACAACAGCAGCACCAGCAGCAAGGTGATCTGGGCAGTGAGGTCCATTGGGGTGTCAGTCGCCTGAGCGATGAACACAGCGGCCATGGTCAGGTAGATCGACGTACCGTCGAGGTTGAACGAGTAACCAGTCGGGATCACCAGACCCACAACGGATTTCTGTGCACCCAGGCGTTCCAATTTGATCAGCATGCGTGGCAGAGCGGATTCCGAAGAGGAAGTGCCCAGCACGATCAGCAGTTCTTCACGGATGTAGCGAATCAATTTGATGACGCTGAAACCGTGCGCGCGGCAGATGGCACCCAGTACCAGGAGCACGAACAGGATGCAGGTGATGTAGAAGCAGATCATCAACTGGCCCAGTTGCACCAGCGAACCGACGCCGTAGGCACCGATGGTGAAAGCCATCGCACCGAACGCACCGACTGGAGCGAGCTTCATGATCATGTTGATGATGTTGAACATCACGTGAGCAAAGCGATCGATGAAGTCCAGCACCGGCTTGCCGTAGGCACCCAGGCGATGCAGGGCGAAACCGAAGATCACCGAGAACATCAGCACTTGCAGGATGTCGCCGTTGGCGAACGCGCCGACGATGGTGTTCGGGATCACGTTGAGGACAAAGGCAATGATGCTTTGGTCTTTACCAGCCGAGATGAAGCCAGCGATTTTGCTGGTATCCAGGGTCGATACGTCGATGTGCATGCCGGCACCCGGTTGCACGACGTTGACCACGACCAGGCCGATCAGCAAGGCAAGGGTGGACACGATTTCGAAGTACAGCAGCGCATAGCCGCCGGTCTTGCCGACCGATTTCATGTTCTGCATGCCGGCGATACCACTGACGACGGTACAGAAGATGATCGGCGCGATGACCATTTTGATCAGTTTGATGAACCCGTCACCCAGCGGTTTGAGGGCTACACCGGTCTGCGGGTAGAAGTGACCGAGCAAAATGCCGATAGCGATGGCAACGATCACCTGGAAGTACAGGGATTTATACAGTGGCTGACGAGTCGTCATTGCAAAGTTCCTCAAAGGTGCCCGGTGACAACATCCAGCTGTTGCCCGCAACACCGCGATTGCGAACCCTCCTGCACTGGAGGGATTTGTTTTTTCGAGCTGCGCAACGGCAGGCATCTGCTCGTTGTATCGCAAGGCCCGTGCCACCTTCCGTAAAACCCCCTGCAAGCCTTTTTATATCTGGGGTTGCAGCGAATTCCCTGTCACCGAACGGCTACAAGCATGTGGCGGATTTCCGCCCCTGCACTGAAAGTCGTCCTGCAATTTGGCGGATATCCGCCCTGTTCACGCCCGCGGCGCGCAGCTAACATCCGTCGATCAACGGTCAGATCTGCTGCCATGCGCGAACGTACCATCGCCAGTCACTTCGCCCGCGCCGCCCTGTGTGGTGCGCGTCGGCACGGCTACGACTATTCGGGCCTGCTACAGCAACTGGGAATCAGCCCCGAGTTGCTGGACGAACCCCGGGCACGCATCGCTCCGGAGCAATTCACCCAACTGATCCAGGCGTTATGGCTGGCACTGGACGACGAGTACCTCGGGTTCGGGCAAGCCCCAAGCAGGCCGGGCAGCTTCGCAATGATGTGCCATGCCGTGATTCACTGCCGCAGCCTGGATAAGGCACTCCATCGCGGCTTGTTGTTTTACAGCCTGTTCCCCGGGGCGCCGCGTTTGACCCTGAGCCGTGAAGGTGAATGGGTGCGCCTGAGCCTGGACGACTCGCAGCTCTGGGACCCGGATCATTTCCTCAGTGAAAGCCTGCTGGTGATCTGGCACCGTTTCGGCAGCTGGCTGATTGGCCAGCGCATTCGCCTGGAACAGGCCACGTTCAGCTACCCCCGGCCGGAACACGGCGCCGAGTACGACCTGCTGTTTTCCTGTCCGCTTGAGTTTTCCAGGCCCCAGAGCAGCCTGTTGTTTCACAGCCGCTACCTGGCCATGCCGTTGTTGCAGGATGAACGCACCCTCAAGCATTTCCTCGAATGCTCCCCCGCCGACCTGCTCTCGCGCCCGGACGATGGCGACAGCTTGAGCAGCCGCCTGCGGCGCTTGCTCAGTCGCGACAGTTCACACTGGCCCGACCTGGAAGCCGTGGCCGCCCACCTGCACATCAGCCCGCAGACCTTGCGCCGGCATTTGCGGGAAGAGGGTTCGAGCTTTCAGGAATTGAAGGACCAATTGCGCCGGGACATCGCGATTTATCACCTGAGCCGCGCCGACCTGTCGTTGCAACAGATCGCCGAGCAGTTGGGGTTTTCCGAGCCGTCGGCGTTTCACCGGGCGTTCAAGAAATGGACGGGGCTGACGCCGGGGGCTTATCGGGCGCAGGAGAACTGAATTTTCAGCACCCGCGTTACACCCCGTCCAGATTTGGCGAACGCTTACCCTGGAGGCGGGATGATCAGTGACAGGCCAGGGTAAATTTTGTCTGGATGATCCAGCACCGACCTGTTCGCATTAAAGATCAGTAGGTATTTGGCAGCATCGCCATAAAACTCTCTGGCAATTCTGGACAATGTATCGCCCCTTACCACCACATACATATTCAACTGACTGACCGGCGCAATCGCCAGTGTGGCCGGTGACTCGAAGTCCACATCGCCCAGCAGGTTCACTTGTCCGATGAACCGGCCAAGATTATTGGCCGTGGTCGCATGTATGTCATGCATCAGCACAATGGAATTCTTTCTTTTCCTTACTTGCTCAACACCATGGGATACCCAGCCCCCCGGTTGGTAGTTGCTGCTCCAGTCCAGGGTATCCACGTTCCAGAGAACCTGCCGGTACCCCAACTCGGCGACAGTGCGATCGACCATCGCGTCGTGAGCGCCATAAGGCGGCCTCATGATCAGGTCCGGCTGCTGGTAGGGAGTCAGCGCCTGCTCCGTCATTTTGACTTGATCGATGATGGTGTCTTTGTCCTGGCCGACCAGTCTTAGATGATCGTAAGTGTGATTGCCGATCCGGTGCCCTTCGCCCAGGATGCGCTTGATACGCTCGCCATGCCTGGCAACCAGATTGCCAACAATAAAAAACGTTGCCTTGATATCAAACAGCTCCAGTGTTTCCAGCACGGTTTCGGTCTGGGCTTGCCGAGGACCGTCGTCAAACGTCAGCCAAACTTTCTTCCTTTCCATCCTTATCTCCTTTGGTGGCTTGTAACGCTTCAGCCCCTATCCACTCATGCAAGCAACACAGACTCTGCGTGTGCATGTCGTCAATAAGGCGAGGCTTATTACTTGCCACCAAACGGCTGAACGCCAACAAAACATTGTTGCCGGTCGTTTAACGCTTGATGCCTGTAGCCCGAAAAGACTGCTATCAAATACCCGTTCACACCGCCGGAAAATAAATCCGGAACGCCGCTCCGCCCATCGGTGAATCCCCCAGGGTCAGCTGGGCGTGGTAGCTCTCGATGATGTCCTTGACCACCGCCAGGCCGATACCCTGCCCCGGGTGCTGGCGGTCCAGGCGTTCTCCGCGCTCGAGAATCCGTGCGCGCTGATCCTGTGGTACGCCAGGGCCGTCGTCCTCGACACACAACTGCGTGCCGCTGAGGGTTTCACGCACACTGATGCGTATTTCGCCCAGGCACAGGCGATAGGCGTTTTCCAGCAGATTGCCCATCATTTCCAGCAGAGCACCCTGCTCGATCGGTAGGTAACATGGGTCGGGCAAATCGAACGCGACGTGCACGCGCTTGTCGCGATAAACCTTGTCCAGCGTGTCACACAAGCTTTTCAGTACCGGCCGCAAATGCACCTGATGACGTACCAGGCCGCTTTTGCGCAGGCTGGCGCGCTGCAACTGGTAGCTGATCTGCTGGCTCATGCGTTCGATCTGGGTTTGCAGCACCCAGGCCTGATCGCGATCCTCGGGACGCTGGGCCATGTCTTCACTGACGCCTTGCAGCACCGCCAAGGGCGTTTTCAGGCTATGAGCCAGGTCGTCGAGGGAATCACGATAGCGACTGCGCTGCTCACGCTCACTATGCAGCAAACGGTTGAGGGAACCGGTCAGGCGCAGCAACTCCCGGGGATGTTCCTCACTGAGGCTTTCGCGGGTGCCACCTTCGATCTGGTCCAGTTCCTGGCTCAAGCGCCGCAATGCCTGCAAGCCCCAGGTCAGGCCGATCCACAGCAACGCCAGCAGCACCAGCAGTGCCGCGCCAAAACCCAGATAGAGATTTTCCCGCAGACCTTCGAGGGTCAGTTCGTACTCGCGAACCGGCTGCAACGCCACGATGCTGAAGGCTGCACTTTTGCCACCGAGCAACTTGACCTCGACGTCGTAGACGAAGAACTCCTGGCCATTGGCTTCGCGGATCCGCGCAAACTCGCTGCCACGTCCGTCGTAGCGCGGCTTGTAGTTGATGCGTTCTTCCTGGGTCGCCTTCGAACGCCAGACCAGTTGCCCTTCACGGTCATAGATATAGCCGAGCAATCGGCTGTCGGTGAGATTGAAGCGCTCGTCGGGCAATTGCGCTGGCATCTGCAGGCTGTTGTTCTCCACCCGGGCGGCCGAGATCAGCGTGGTCACGTCGGATGCCAGACGCTGCTCGATGGAGTCCTGCAGCGCCAGGCTGAAGGCACCCTGCATCGCAGGCAGCAACGCCAGCATGAACAACACCGCCAACAGCGTGGCGGCGAGCATCAAGCGTATGCGCAGCGAACGGATCAAGTGCAACGCTCGTTGAACAGGTAGCCCAGGCCGCGCACGGTGTCGATCGGTTTGAACCCGCCCGGCCCCTCCAGTTTGCGGCGCAGACGGCCGACCAGCACCTCGATCACATTCGGATCACGCTCGTCGTCATCCGGGTAGAGCTGTTCCATCAAGCGATCCTTGGGCACCACTTGCTGATGGTGACGCATCAGGTATTCGAGAATGCGGTACTCATACGCAGTCAGTGCCAACGGCTGATCGTCGAGGGACGCCTGCTTGCGGTTCAGATCCAGCAGTAACGGGCCAGCGACGATGGTCGACTGGGTGAAACCGCTGGAGCGTCGCAGCAAGGCATTCAGGCGGGCCTCCAGTTCTTCGAACTGAAACGGCTTGACCAGATAATCATCGGCGCCGGCGGCCAGGCCTTCGACCTTGTCCTGCCAGTTACCGCGCGCGGTGAGGATCAGGATCGGGAAGGTTTTGCCACTTGAGCGCAACTGCCGGATCAGGTCGAGCCCGCTAATGCCCGGCAGACCGAGGTCGATCACCGCCAGGTCAAAGTTGAACTGGGCTGTCTGGTACAGCGCCTCCTCGGCGTTGGCCACGGACTCGACCACGTGGCCGCTCTCCGTCAGGCGGGTTTGCAGGTGATGACGCAGCAGCGCTTCATCTTCGACGACCAGCAATTTCATATTGCTCTCCCGGGCAAATCAACATCTCCATAGGCGCAACGTCGCACCTCAAGAGCTAACATGGCAACGCCGGATCAGTCACTCGGGCTGATCCGGCGCAGGCCGTTCACGAAACGCTTGTCAGAAAGCGTAGTTGGCGGACAGGTAAGTCTGGGCACTGCTGGTCAGGTCCAGCGAACCCTGCTTGCTGCCGCCGCGCTCACTCATCTCGGTGCTGGCGTTGCTGCGCAGGTAACGGTAACCCAGTTCAACCGAGGTGTTTTGCGAAACCTGTTGCAGCACCCCCACCTGGCCACCGATGGCGTAGCCGATATCACTGTCGCGGCTGAAGCCTGGCGACTCCTGAGTCATTTTGGTCAGGCCGGCCGTGGCGCCACCGAACAGCCTGGTGCTAGCGCCCACCGGGTAGAACAGATCGTAGCTACCCAGGAGATTTTCCTGACGCAGTTTAATGCCGTTGTGCGAGCCCGACACATTGTCGTAAGTGGCGTAGTAGCGGCCCTTGGTGTTTTGCTGGCCCAGACGAACACCCCAGGTGGTGTCCTTGCCGATTACGCCATCGGCGTTCGGGTGATTGAGGTTGTCGTTCAGGGCGTGGGATTTTTTAACCTTGTCGCTGGTCTGTCCAAGAGTAAGGCTGGCGAAGTTGTCGTCGGACGCGAAAGCTGCGGTGCTTGCGCTCAGAACCGTGAATGCCAGAAGCAGTTTTTTGAATCCAGTCATTGGGGAGTTTCCTCATGTGCCGATTGTTTTTTGGGTACGAGGCAAGGTTACGCACCGCGCCCTGAACTCCCCCTGAACGCACCCTGAACCTGGGCTGAACCGACCCGCCCCGAATATTTCGACACGTTTCAGCAGCAGATCCGACCATGCAATGGAAAAGGCGGGCACCGACTACCAACTCGTCAGAAGCTTTGCACTACCCAGCCTCAGGCCAACCCGGCAAAATGCCAGATATGAACTCAACCCCCGCCCTGCCCGTCTGCTGCACGCCCCTCGATGACCATTGGCCGCTGCCGTTTGCGCTGCCCGATACGGTCCTGCTGAGTACTCATTTCGATAGCGCCCGACTGGACAGCGATGACTTCCAGCGCAGCGCTGTCGAAGCGCCGGCGAGCATCCAGCGCTCGGTGGCCAAACGGCAGGCGGAATTTCTCGCCGGGCGAGTGTGTGCCCGGGCCGCGTTACAGCGACTGGAAGGCTTGAGTTTCATTCCGGCCATCGGTGAAGACCGGGCACCGGTCTGGCCTGCTCATATCACTGGTTCGATCACCCACAGCACTGGCCGGGCCGCAGCGATCGTGGCGAACAAAAGCCATTGGCGCGGCTTGGGCATGGACCTGGAAAACCTGCTCAATGCCGAACGGGCCGAACGCCTGGCCGGGGAAATCCTCAATCCGCCGGAACTACAGCGCATGGCGGCCGGTGATCACGATCAACGGGCATTGCTGGTCACCCTGACGTTCTCGGTCAAGGAAAGCCTGTTCAAGGCGCTCTATCCGATCGTTCAGCAACGCTTTTATTTCGAACACGCCGAAGTGCTGGAGTGGCGTGAGTCGGGTGAGGTGCGGTTGCGATTGCTCACTGATCTGTCCAGCGAATGGCGCAATGGCACCGAGCTGGATGCGCAGTTCGGGGTCAAGGACGGGCAGTTGCTGAGTCTGGTCAGCATCAAGGCATGAAGTATTTGGTGCCTGTCAGGCCGCCATCGCGAGCAAGCTCGCTCCCATAGGGGATCCAGTGTGGGAGCGAGCTTGTTCGCGATGGGGCCGCAACAGACAACACAAGGCTCAACGCTTCTCCTGATTGCGCGGCCAGCTCAGACTGAAGCACGCCCCGCCCAGGCTCTTGCTCTTGCCGATCAACGCGCGCCCGCCATGCCAATGGATGATGCGCCGCACAATGGACAGGCCTAACCCATGGCCTCCAGACGCGCGGGTACGGCTGTCGTCGAGACGCAGGAACGGCGTAAAGATCTTCTCCCACGCCGACTCCGGCACACCCGGCCCGTCATCCTCGATATCCACTCGGCATCGCTGCTGCCCCACTTGATAGCTGATGGTTACCCGTGATTGCGCGTGGCGCATGGCATTAGTCACCAGATTCTGGATCGCCCGATGCAGATAGCGCGGTTCAGCCTCGACCCAGGCGTCGTCGTTATCGGCAGCCGATAGACACAAGCCCCGTTGCACCGTGACGTCGGCGCGCAACGGCGCCAGTTCTTCGATCACCTGATCGACCAAGGCATCCAGATCGATCCGCTGAAAGTTCAGTGCCGGCGAGCCCTGCTCCAACCGCGCGTAAGTCAGCATCTCGTCCACCAGCCGGTCGAGGTCCTCGATGTCGTGGTCCATGCCTTGGCAGTATTTTTCCAGGGCTTGCGGTGTGGTGGCCGAGCCGATCATCTCCAGGCCAAAGCGCAGGCGTGCCACCGGCGTGCGCAATTCGTGGGACACCGCACGCACCAGTTCGCGTTGGATCGCCAGCAACTGCTGCAAGTGTTCGGCCATGCCGTTGAACGCCGAGGCCAGCCGTCCCACCGAGTCCGCGCCGCGCGCCGGCACACGGGTTTCCAGGCTGCCTTTGGCAATGCGCGTGGCGGCGGCTTCCAGTCCACGCAAGCGTCGCTCCAGCTGACGCACCAACAGATAGACGATCAAACCGATCAGCGTCAGGCCCAGCGCGGCGATCAACACCAACCACTCCGGCGGATAAGGATTCATCTGATACAAAGGGCCGATTTCCAGGACCCACGGCGTGCCCACCATACCGGCAAATACCCGGATCGAATCCCCCCCCTTGCCCAGCGCCATCACCGTATCGCCCTCGGATACCCGACGGCTCTGGTCTTCATCCATGTCCGCCTCGTCAACCGTGACCAGGCGCAGATCGAAGCCGAAACCCTTGCTTTCCTTCAATTGCGCCAGGCGCAAGGGTTGGTCGGCGACCGGGGTGCGCACCAGTTCATCGGTCAACAGGTAGATGGTCGCCCGGGCCAGTTGCTCGCTGATCTGCTGCACTTCCCCGGTGAGCATCAACTGTTCCTTGTCGCTGACCAGCTTGTAGACCTTCGCTGCGTGCGGCCCGGTCTGTTCCACCAGTGCCTGACCGCGCAACACACGGGTGCGCTGGGTCAGGTCGAGATCGGTCTCGGCAAAAGTTTTCAGCGCCAGTGGAATCCCCAGCAGCCGCTCCCACACCAACAAGGCCCGATGTCGTTCGGTCTGGTTCATCGGTTGCAGGTTGTCGGCCATCAGCGAGAACGTGCCGTGGGCCAGGCGCTCGCGGTATTGCTCGCTGCGCACCTCATTCAGCAGGTGCAACGCCAGCACACCGAGCACCGCCACCAGAATCAGCGCGGCGCACATGCCGCCATAGATACGCAGGAAGATCGAGTTCACAGGGACGGATCTACGCAAGCCTCGGGAACGAACAGATAGCCTTTGCTGCGCACGGTCTTGATCAGCCGTGGATGCTCCGGGTCATCGCCGATCTTCGGGCGGATGCGCGAGATGCGCACATCGATGGAGCGGTCCTGACCGTCATAGCCAATGCCCCGCAGCGCGGTGAAGATCTCTTCCCGGGAGAGGATACGCCCGGCATTGGCCACCAGTAGCCAGAGCAGGTCGAATTCGGCGCTGGTCAGCTCGATGCCGTTGCCCTGCAGCCAGGCTTCGCGCAAGGCGTTATCGACGATCAGCGGGCCGAACTGTAGACGCCGCTGTTTTTCCGGGGCGACTTCGGGCGTTTCGCTACGGCGCAGCAGCGCCTGGATGCGCGCCAGCAGCAGGCGCGGGCGTACCGGTTTGCAGACGTAGTCGTCAGCCCCCAGGTCCAGGCCGAGAATCTGGTCAGTGTCATCGGTGCGGGCAGTGAGCATCAGGATCGGGCCGTCATATCGGGCGCGGACCTTGCGGCAAATGCTCAGGCCATCTTCACCGGGGAGCATCAGGTCGAGGATCACCAGGTCCGGTTGTTCCTTGATGATGCGATTCGCAGCGAGCGCACCATTGCCTTCGATCGATACACGCAAGCCATTGGCTTCCAGGTAATCGCGGGTCAGTTCGGCCAGTCGCTGGTCGTCCTCCACAATCAATACCTGCCAGGCTTCTTGCTCCACGGGTGACCTCTGCTTGCCAAAAACACTAATAAGGAAGGATCCGCCCCTCTTTTTGTAATGATTCGGGGGGATAAATATGTATACACACTGGGCCGATTGTATAAACGCCGCCCGTCGAGAACACAAGCGGGTAAATGCGTTCGGACAACAGGGTTTTTTGTGATAGGGTTCGCGCCCTTAAAAATCCGCCCGAGCGTTTTCGATGGTTGAAAATCGCTGAAAAAAGGTCCGGTCCAGCAGCGTCGCGGCCTACACGCCGGTTACCTCTTTCACACACAATTTACGCACAGGTTTATCCACAGGCAGTACGTTGCAATCGCCCCCCAAAACGCATTATCTTGTACCCCGGCGCTAAAAAACCCCTAGATGTAGGGTTTTGCGCGAAAAACCAAACACAAACCAGACACCAATTTCAAGCGCTTTTATTGCCTCTGTCCGGTTGAACCATACGTATTTTTGAAAGACCAAACCGCGCGTGCGGATGGCTACTGTATTTCGGCCCCGAGTGGTCAAAACGGTACGGGTGTTGCAGTCCCAACTGTCACCCTCAAAGGACTCCGGTCTCAGGCCCAAGGCGTGAGACCAAAGACTTCGGCATGGAAGCGGCGCCCTATAGCCCCCTTCCTACTGTCCCGAAGTTGTTATGCCCGGCGCTCGCCGGTTGTAGTGCTTCAGGACGGAACGGTGGGCACCGTGATGGTGCCCAAACAAACATAGAGAATGTGGAGACACCCCCCCATGCAAACCGACACAACTCGCGAGAACCCGCAGGGCACCTTGCCGCAGGCCGCTGATTCGAATTCGGATCTGTCCGCCACCGCGCCAGGCCAACTGCGTGTGATCAAGCGTAACGGCACTGTCGTTCCCTACACCGATGACAAAATCACCGTCGCCATCACCAAAGCGTTTCTCGCAGTTGAAGGCGGCACCGCCGCTGCCTCGTCGCGAATCCACGACACCGTTGCCCGCCTGACCGAACAGGTCACCGCGACCTTCAAGCGTCGCATGCCATCGGGCGGCACCATCCACATCGAAGAAATCCAGGACCAGGTCGAACTGGCCCTGATGCGTGCCGGCGAGCAGAAAGTCGCCCGCGACTACGTAATCTACCGTGACGGTCGTTCGAAAGAACGCGCTGCCCACGCCCCGGCCGAGGAAGCGGTCAACGCTCACCCGTCGATCCGCATCACCCGCGCCGACGGCAGCCTGGCGCCACTGGACATGGGTCGCCTGAACACCATCGTCACCGAAGCGTGCGAAGGCCTGGAAGAAGTCGACGGCGACCTGATCCAGCGCGAAACCCTGAAGAACCTGTACGACGGCGTGGCCCTGACCGACGTCAACACCGCCCTGGTAATGACTGCCCGCACCCTGGTTGAACGCGAGCCGAACTACTCGTTCGTGACCGCGCGCCTGCTGATGGACACCCTGCGTGCCGAAGGCCTGGGCTTCCTCGGTGTAGCCGAGAGCGCCACTCACCACGAGATGGTCGACCTGTACGCCAAGGCGCTGCCGGCCTACATCGCCAAAGGTATCGAATACGAGCTGCTGAACCCTGAGCTGGCCAATTTCGACCTGGAAAAACTCGGCAAGGCGATCAACCACGAGCGCGACCAGCAGTTCACCTACCTGGGCCTGCAAACCCTGTACGACCGTTACTTCATCCACAAGGACGGTATCCGTTTCGAACTGCCGCAGGTGTTCTTCATGCGCGTGGCCATGGGCCTGGCGATCGAAGAGAAAGACCGCGAAGCCCGTGCCATCGAGTTCTACAACCTGTTGTCGTCCTTCGACTACATGTCGTCGACCCCGACCCTGTTCAACGCCGGCACCCTGCGTCCACAGCTGTCGAGCTGCTACCTGACCACCGTGCCGGATGACCTGTCGGGCATCTACCACGCGATCCACGACAACGCCATGCTGTCCAAATTCGCCGGCGGCCTGGGCAACGACTGGACGCCAGTCCGTGCACTGGGTTCGTACATCAAGGGCACCAACGGCAAGTCCCAGGGCGTTGTACCGTTCCTCAAAGTAGTGAACGACACCGCCGTCGCCGTTAACCAGGGTGGCAAGCGCAAAGGCGCTGTCTGTGCCTACCTGGAAACCTGGCACATGGACATCGAAGAGTTCATCGAACTGCGCAAGAACACCGGTGATGATCGTCGTCGTACCCACGACATGAACACCGCCAACTGGATCCCTGACCTGTTCATGAAGCGTGTCTTCGATGACGGCAAGTGGACCCTGTTCTCGCCATCCGAAGTGCCGGATCTGCACGACCTGACCGGCAAGGCCTTCGAAGAGCGTTACGAGTACTACGAAGCCCTGACCGAGTACCCGGGCAAGGTCAAGCTGTTCAAGACCATCCAGGCCAAAGACCTGTGGCGCAAGATGCTGTCCATGCTGTTCGAAACCGGCCACCCATGGCTGACCTTCAAGGACCCGTGCAACCTGCGCAGCCCGCAGCAGCACGTGGGCGTGGTCCACAGCTCGAACCTGTGCACCGAGATCACCTTGAACACCAACAAGGACGAGATCGCCGTTTGCAACCTGGGCTCGATCAACCTGCCGAACCACATCGTCGACGGCAAGCTGGACACCGCCAAGCTGGAACGCACCGTGAACACTGCCGTGCGCATGCTAGATAACGTTATCGACATCAACTACTACTCGGTGCCGCAAGCGAAGAACTCCAACTTCAAGCACCGTCCGGTCGGCCTGGGCATCATGGGCTTCCAGGATGCGCTGTACCTGCAGCACATTCCTTACGGTTCCGACGCTGCCGTCGAGTTCGCCGACAAGTCGATGGAAGCGGTCAGCTACTACGCGATCCAGGCTTCCTGCGACCTGGCTGATGAGCGTGGCGCCTACGAGACCTTCCAGGGTTCGCTGTGGTCCAAAGGCATCCTGCCGCTGGATTCGCAACAAATCCTGATCGAAGCCCGTGGCCAGAAGTACATCGATGTCGACCTGAAGGAATCCCTGGACTGGGCACCGGTTCGCGCCCGTGTGCAGAAAGGTATCCGTAACTCCAACATCATGGCCATCGCACCGACCGCAACCATCGCCAACATTACTGGCGTATCGCAGTCGATCGAGCCGACCTACCAGAACCTGTATGTGAAATCGAACCTGTCGGGCGAATTCACCGTGATCAACCCGTACCTGGTTCGCGACCTGAAGGCTCGCGGTCTGTGGGACTCGGTCATGATCAACGACCTGAAGTACTACGACGGTTCGGTGCAGCAGATCGAGCGCATCCCGCAAGAACTCAAAGAGCTCTACGCGACTGCCTTCGAAGTGGACACCAAGTGGATCGTTGACGCCGCCAGCCGTCGTCAGAAGTGGATCGACCAGGCTCAGTCGCTGAACCTGTACATCGCTGGCGCTTCGGGCAAGAAACTGGACGTGACCTACCGCATGGCCTGGTACCGTGGCCTGAAAACCACTTACTACCTCCGTGCCCTGGCTGCGACCAGCACCGAGAAGTCGACCATCAACACCGGCAAGCTGAACGCGGTTTCCAGCGGCGGCAACCACGGTGACGACTCGGTCCTGGCGGCGCCTGCAGGTCCCGCTCCAGTGCCAAAGGCTTGCGCCATCGACGAGCCGGATTGCGAAGCTTGCCAATAAGCTGAGCCAGCAAGCACCCAAAGGTGCTTGCTCGAAACCCCCGATCAGCCTCTGGCGGGTCGGGGGTTTTCTTTTGCCTGCCTGTAGGAGCGTCGACCGGCTGCTCCTACAGGCTTTCGGCGAGCACAAAAAAGCCCTTCTTGCGAAGGGCTCCTTGTGCAGCATGTTCAGCCAACCGGCATCAAGTCATCTGAATGATGGTCTGCATGATGGTGCTCTGGGTGGAAATGGTCTTGGCGTTCGCCTGGTAGTTGCTCTGCGCCTTGATCAGGTCGACCAATTCGTTGGTCAGATTGACGTTGGACTCTTCCAGGGAGTTGGAAACGATCGAACCCAGGGTGCCGGTCTCCGGCGCATCGTAGCCCGGGATACCCGACGCGTAGGTTTCTTTCCAGCTGGTACCGCCTACCGGCTGCAGGCCTTGCTCGTTGGTGAAGCTGGCCAGGGAAATCTGGCCGATCGGCTTGGTCTGGTTGTTGCTGAAGTTGGCCAGCAGCACACCGCTGCCATCGATGGTCAGGTTGGTGATCTGGCCGGTGGCGTAACCGTTCTGCGCCGGAATCGAACGCGCGGTGTCGGCATTGAACTGGGTAGTGTTGGCCATGGCGATGGTCAACCCTGCTGGATCGGCTGCGGCACCGTTGGCTGTCCAGACGCCATTGGTGACACTGCCCGGGGTCCAGTTGGTGATTTTCAGGTCACTGCTGATCACCGAAGTCGGTGGCGTGGTTGGTGGCGTCACTGGCGTGCTGACCGAAGTCAGTTTGCCGGTGGAATCGAACGACATGGTCGAAGCAACCGGCGCGGTAACAGTAGGATCACTGCCATCCGGATTGCGGCCATCGATCAGTGTGTAGGTGTCCCACGTGTTCGCTCCAGTCTTGACCATGTATTGATCCATGGTGTGCTGGTTACCCTGCGTATCGTAGATCGGGGTACTGAACGATTTGGTAAAAGTCTCGGTTTTGGACGGGTTGAACTTGTTCGCCGCAACCGTCTGGTCGATCACTGCCGACGTCGAGTTCAGGTTGATCGTCGACGACACGGTGCTGGTGGACTTCGGTGCCAGGTTGGACGTGTCGATCCGCAGGTCCGTCAGCACGCCATTGACGATCTTGCCGTTGGAGTCCACACCGTAACCTTGCAGGCGGGCAGTACCGTCGCTGTTGGTGACGTAGCCTTCCTTGTCGGTCTTGAACGTACCGGCACGGGTATAGGTCAGCGAGCCGTTGTTGCTCAGGACAAAGAAACCGTTGCCCTGGATACCCATATCGAGCACGTTGCCGGTGTTGCTCACGTCACCCTGGCCGAACTGCTGGGAAACGTTGGCCAGGCGCACGCCGTTGCCGACGGTCTTGCTGCCGGTACCCAGGCGGGTCGCCGAGTACACGTCTTCGAATTCTGCACGGGACGATTTGAAACCGGTGGTCGCGACGTTGGCGATGTTGTTGCCGGTCACGTCCAGTTGTTTGTTGGCTGCATAGAGACCGCTAAGGCCGATATTAAAAGACATCATCCACTCCTTTATGCCGTGTTAGTCGGCTCTACATACCAATGGTTTGTACTTTGGACAGAGCAACGCTGCCCAGCCCGGCCAGATTGAGCATCAACTCACCGCCGGTCTGGCTGATGGTCACGCTGTTGACGGTCGCGGGCAGGTTGGTGATCAACGCAACGGACTGACCATCGATCGTGGTCGTGGCGCCGAAGGTATAGGTGCCTGCAGGTACGGTCTCACCCGCATCGTTCTTGCCGTCCCAGATGAAGCTGGCGTTGCCGGCCTTCTGTGAACCGAGGTCGATGGTGCGCACTGTCTTGCCGGCTGCGTCGGTGATCTTCAGGGTGGCAGACGCCACCGAAGACGGAACGACCACCGTGCCGCTGAGGCTCTTGGTGGTATCGACCACGGCCTTGTCGCCAGGAGCGATGACCGAACGCCCCACCAGCGACGATGCCTGCAAGGCTTGGGACGAGTTGTAGTTGCTGGCCAGGCCGGTCACCGTATCGTTGAGCGTGGTGATGCCTTCCAGGCTGCTGAATTGCGCCAGCTGGGCCACGAATTCGCCGTTGTCCTGGGGTTCCAGCGGGTTCTGGTTTTTCAACTGAGTAACCAGCAATTTCAGGAATGCATCCTTGCCCAGGGCCTTGTTGCCCGTGGCGCTGCCGGTTGCCGACGCGAGGCCGTCAGTCGTGGTGCTGGTCTTGATCGAGGAGTTGGCCAGGATATCGTTGAGGCTCAAACCACTGGTGGAATCGGTAACACTCATCTGAGTCGCCCCTTATCACTGACCGAGGGTCAGGACCTTCTGCATCATGGTTTTGGCGGTGTTCATCATTTCGGCGTTGGTCTGGAACGAACGGCTCGCGGAAATCATGTCGGCCATTTCCTCCACCACGTTGACGTTCGGGTAATAGACGTAACCCTTGGCATCGGCCGCCGGATGGTTCGGCTCGTAGCGCGCGTCAAGATTGCTCTGGTCTTCGACCACACCCAGCACCTGAACACCCTGACCGGCGGCGTCCTGGCTCTGGAACAGCGAATCGCTGCCGCCGCTCTGCCCGCCCTGGAACATGGTGGCGAATACCGGGTGACGCGCACGGTAGGTCTGGTCGATGCTCGACGAGACCGTTTCGGCGTTGGCGATGTTCGAAGCGACGGTGTTCAAACGCGTGGTCTGCGCACTCATGCCGCTACCGGCAATGTTGAAAACACTGGATAGAGACATGGCTTACTCTCCGCGCAGAGCTGACACCAGCCCTTTGAATTTGCTGTTGAGCAGGGTGAAGCTGGCCTGGAAGCCGATCGCGTTTTCCGCGTAGTTCGACTGCTCCAGCTGGGCGTCCACGGTGTTCTGGTCAATCGACGGTTGCATCGGCGTGCGATACAGCAACGACTCGTCGCCATTGCCCAGGCCTTCAGCCTCGATATGACGGCTGTTGGTCATGTTCAAGGCGAAAGTGCCGCTTTTGGTTTTCTCGTTCTGCTCGGCAAGCACTTTCGAGAAGTCCAGGTCCCGAGCCTTGTAGTTCGGGGTATCGGCGTTGGCGATGTTGTTGGCCAGGACTTCGGCACGCTGGGCTCGGAAGCCCAGGGCTTGTTCGTGGATACCGAGCGCTTTATCGAAGCTGATGCTCATGTCGGGAAACCTTCGGGTGACCTGATTTTTCGTAGAATCAACTTAGCAAGCCCCATGCCAATTCAAAAACCCCCGGAAACCGGGGCCTTGCAGGCCATGGCAACATGGCAATGCCAGAAAAGCGGCAACGGTTTTCCGCCGGATGCCGCTTTTCTGCCGCCTCCTCACCCTTTTCAGAACACCGCCGCCCCTGTGGGAGCGAGCTTGCTCGCGATTGCGGTGTGTCAGGGAAAGTTGAACTCGACTGTCAGGACGCTATCGCGAGCAAGCTCGCTCCCACAGGGGTCAGCAGCGTTTGCAAGAAATCAGCACACAAAAAACGGGAGCCTATAAGGACTCCCGTTTTCGATGACGCCGGCAAATTCACTTCGCCTGGTAAATGATCCCCGGGCTGCACTGGACCATCTGGTAATGATCCGGCAAACCGTTCAACGCTTCGGAAGCACCGAGAAACAGGTAACCGCCTGGCTTCAATGTGCTGTGGATACGCAGCAGGATGTCCTTCTTCACCTCGGCGGAGAAGTAGATCAACACATTGCGGCAAAACACGATGTCGAACTTGCCGAGGCTCGCGTAGCTGTCCAGCAGGTTGAAGGAACGGAATTCCACCCGGCTCTTGATCGGCGCCTTGATCGCCCAGCGCCCCGCCCCTTTCGGGTCGAAATAACGCTGCAAGCGCTCAGGCGACAGGCCGCGCCCGATGGCCAGGCTGTCGTACTCGCCGGTCTTGCAGTTGTTCAGCATGGTACCGGACAGGTCGGTGGCAACAATCTGTACGCCCATCCTCAACTGGCCCATGTTGACCCGCTCGAACTCGTCGATGGACATCGACAACGAATACGGCTCCTGGCCCGACGAGCATGCTGCCGACCAGATGCGCAGGCGCTGACCGGGACTGGCCTTGATCGCTTCGGGCAGTACCTTGTTCTTCAAGACTTCAAACGGGTAGGTGTCACGAAACCACAGGGTTTCGTTAGTGGTCATGGCATCCACCACCTGCTCGCGCAAACCGCTGCGCGGCTGGGTCTGCATGCGCTGAACCAGTTCCCCCAAAGACTTGATGCCTTGCTGTTCCATCAGTTTGTTGAGACGGCTGGAGACCAGGTACTGCTTGTTTTCACCGAGCAAAATGCCACAGGCTTTTTCCAGAAATACCCGGAACTGTTCGAAATCCAAATTACCCGTAGACAATGATGCCGCCTCTTAAATCGTGTTGACTGCCAGGGGTGCGAACCCCTAGCTGATATCTGCTGCTTTGATCCGGTCGACTACCCGGGATGCCAGGTCATCAGGACGGAACTTGGCCAGGAAGTCATCGGCACCGACCTTCTTGACCATCGCCTGATTGAATACCCCCGACAACGAAGTATGCAGGATGATATGAAGCTTTTGCATGCGCGGGTCGTTGCGGATCTCCGCCGTCAGGGTGTACCCGTCCATCTCCGGCATCTCGATGTCGGAGATCATCATCAGGAACTCTTCTTCCGGCTTCTTGCCCTCGTCGACCAGTTTGCGCAGGTAGTCCAGCGCTTGCCGACCGTCGTTCAACGCCACCACTTCCACGCCGACCGTTTGCAGGCAGCGCGTGACCTGCTTGCGCGCCACCGACGAGTCGTCGACCGTCAGCACGCGCAACGAAAGCGCCTTGTGCTGGGTTTCGACATCCACCACACCCACGGAAATCGCTTCCGGCGTCGGCGCCACTTCCGCCAGCACCTTCTCGACGTCGATGATTTCGACCAACTGATTGTCGACCCGCGTCACCGCCGTCAGGTAGTGATCGCGCCCGGTGCCCTTGGGCGGCGGATGGATCTCCTCCCAGTTCATGTTGACGATGCGTTCCACCGAGCGGACCAGGAAACCCTGGGTCTTGGTGTTGTACTCCGTGATGATCACGAAGGGGCTGTTCTTGTCTTTCAACGCGCCGGAACCAGTCGCCATCGCCAGATCAAGGATCGGAATGGTCGCCCCCCGGATGTTCGCCACGCCGCACACGACAGGACTGGATTTGGGCATCAGCGTCAGTTTGGGGCATTGCAGCACCTCCCGAACCTTGAACACGTTGATCCCGTACAGTTGCTGGCCGTCGAGACGGAACAACAACAGTTCAAGGCGATTCTGCCCCACCAGTTGCGTGCGCTGGTTTACCGAATCCATTACACCAGCCATGCCAGACTCCTACGCCAACGCCAAGTGTTGTTGCGACGCGCCTTCATCACTAAACGGCACGGCGCTTGCTTTTTTAATCGTTATGAACACAAAACCGACATTTTTTCGACGCCTGACCACACCGTACCGCAAATTGCTCGGCGTGCTGGCGGCTGTTTGCCTGTTCAACGCTGGCAGCCCTGCCCTTGCTGACGCGGTTACCTTGCCTGACATGCTTATCGGCGTCACTCAGGGCTTTCTTGAATTCACCGTAGAAGACTATCTGGCGACCAGTCAAACGGAGGGTCGCTACGAGATCCAGGTCAACCAGCTCGATCCGCGCATGCACATGCCCATGTGCGACAGGGAATTGACAGCAACACTCGAGAGTCCCAAGCCGCTGGGACGGGTTACGGTCAAGGTTCACTGCGAGGGCGCTTCCCCCTGGACGGTGTTCGTACCCGCTCAAGTCCGCCTGTTTCGCGATGTCGTGACCAGCGCCCGGCCACTGCGCCGTGCCGCCATTGTCGAGCCTGGGGATGTGGTCCTGCGCGAGCGCGATATCAGCCTCATCGGCCAGGGCTACCTGACCGCCCTCGATCAGGCGATCGGGCAGCGACTGACCCGACCAATGGTCGCCGACCAGGTGATTACCCTGGTGCATATCGAACAGGCCGAAGTCATCCGCAAGGGTGATCAGGTGGTGATAACCGCCCGCAGCGGTACCCTCAGCGTGCGCATGCCGGGCGAAGCCCTGTCAAACGGCAGTCTGAGCGAGCAGATCCGGGTGAAAAACCTCAACTCCCAACGAGTCATCAAGGCGCAGGTCATGGCGCCGGGGCAGGTGGAAGTGTCCATGTAATTCGCTCTGTTCATCAGAATGTGGCGCTTGCCGCGGCTGTTCCCTAGACTGTGCTCCATGCAGGGCATGCGCTGACGCGCGCAAGGTTCATTGATAAATGAGCCTAAAGTTTTCCAGGGAATGGCCGAAACCATGGCAAGCGTCCAAATTCCCAGAGGTTTTTTATCATGGTCATCGATTTCAGCCGTTTGAACAGCTCCTCGTCACTGACGGGCAGTACACGTACCAGCGCCAGCAAGGAAAGTGCCGAGGCCGGCAAATCCGCGCCGCTGGAATCCGCGGCCGAACAGGCCGGTACCGTCAAAAGCGGGGAATCGGTACATCTCAGCGATGAGGCTCAACAGTTGCAGAAGGTCACTGAACAGCTGCGCGATCAGCCTGCCGTCGACAAAGCCCGCGTGGCCGAATTGAAAGCAGCGATTGCCGATGGCAGCTATAAAGTCGACAGCAACCGTGTAGCCAGCAAACTGCTCAACTTCGAAGCCCAGCGCTAGGCCACCGCCGGCGCCAGGCTTTTGGACGCTTAAAACCCAAGGCCAGCCATGCACGACACTCATTTACTGCAACTGATCACCGACGACTTTGCCCCAGCGCAACACCTGCTGGAGTTACTGCAGACCGAATCCCTCGCATTGCATGGCCGCGACATGCCATTGCTCGAGAACATCCTGGCGCAGAAACAGGCATTGGTCGTTTTGCTCGAACAGCATGGCCGCAAGCGCAGTGAAATCCTTGCCAATCTCAACCTGCCGACCAACCGTGGCGGTCTGGAGCAATTGGCCAGCCAGTCGAGCATTGGCGAGCAGTTGCTGGCGCAAAGTGACGTGCTGACCGATCTCCTGGCCCAGTGCCAGGCCATCAACGCCAACAACGGCCAGTCGATCCTCACTCAACAGGCCGCTACAGCCACCCAGCTGAAAATCCTCAACGGCGGTGAAACCCCGGCGCTTTACGATGCCAGCGGAACATTCTCCAAGCTTGCCAAGCCGCGCCCGCTCAGTCAGGCATGAGCCGGTCAATGCCCCTGCTCTATCAAGACGCGCAACATACTGGCAAACTGATAGCCAGTCGTAGTCAAATTTTGTCTGGAGATTGATTAAACGTGTCCAATGCCTTATCCGTGGATGATGCTCCGCAGCCACCCAAGGTGCTCTCCACGCCCTTGGAAATCTCCAGCAACCTGCGCCAGTTGCTCGAAAGCCATGACCCGCTGATCATCACGTTCCACGAGCGCAGCCAGCGCTTCCAGAGCTACCTGGTGGACCTGGACCGTGACAGCAACATGATTGCCCTGGACGAAATGATTCCCCGTGACGGCGAGCGCTACCTGCTGGCGGGCGAGTCGTTCAGGGTCGAAGGCTTCCACGAAGGCGTACGCATTGCCTGGGAAAGCAACGGCCAGTTGAACATCGACGAATCCGGTGGCAGCCGCTGCTATCGCGGCCCCCTGCCCGATGAAGTGGTGTACCACCAGCGCCGCAATGCCTTCCGCGCCGCGCTGAAGCTGGCACAATTGGTCAACGTCAACCTCGACGGCGAAAAACTCAAGGCGCCCATCAGCGGCAAGCTGCTGGATATTTCCGCCACCGGGTGCAAACTGCGCTTCGACGGCGACATCACCGGCAGCCTGCAACTGGGTCAGGTTTACGACCGTTTCAACGCCGACCTGCCCTTCGGCAAGATGACCGCGCCGGTCGAGTTGCGTTATCTGCACTTCGAAGAAAGGATTTCCACCACCTTCGCCGGCGTTCGCTTCCACAACATGAGCGGGCTGGTGCAACGTCAGGTCGAACGCTTCGTCTACCAGTTGCAACGCGAAGCGCGTCGCTTCGACAAAGACGACATCTGATAGCGCATCAACAAAAAACGGGCAGTCCCTTGCGGTGACTGCCCGTTTTTTTGTGCCCCGGTTTTAAGGCCTGGCCTCGCTGAAGTTAGGGTCCCGCCCTGTATCAGGGTCTTGCGGCGGCTGATCGGTTTCAGTTTCGGTGACAGCTACAGGTTCTGATTCAGGCTCTGGCCCGGTACTCACCGGACTGTGCATCTGATCCTGCACCACTTGCTCGTCAACACGCGGGTCGAGGCAGGCCACCAGTGGCGAACTCGTCATATTGTCCGGCATGGCCACGTGATGCAGCGGTGCGTCATCGACCTGATGCAGGTTGGTCACTGCTTTCGGGCGAATCCGCCATACCAGCACCAACGCAAAGAAACTGAAGAACGCATAGAGCATCTGGCTGCCGAACAGTTTCATCAGCACACCTGCCACCAGCGGCCCGATACTCGCACCCACGCCATAGGTGACCAGCAACATCGCCGTCAGGGACACCCGGCGATCACCTTCGACGTGGTCATTAGAGAACGCCACCGCCAACGGATACAGGCAGAACTGCACCAGCGAACAGAGGAACCCGGCGATGAACAATACCTCCAGCGGCACCTGCGGCATGATCGCCAGCGGCAGCGCAGCCAGTGCCAGGCTGAACGCGAAACTGCGGATCAGCACGGCCCGATCGTAGCGGTCGGACAACCAGCCCAACGGCCACTGCACCAGCAGCCCGGCAAAAATGCAGCTACCCATGAACAGACCGACCTGCTCGGTGGACAACCCTTGCTGCGAGGCATACAGCGGCGCCAGACCGTAGAACGAACCGACGATCAGGCCCGCTCCGAGCACCGTGCTCAGTGACTGCGGCACGCGCTTGATAAAGAACCGTGGCTCCATCGGTGCCGGGTGCAAGGGTGCCGGGTGAATGCGCCGGGTCAGGGCCACGGGTACCAGGCACAGCGCGAAGCACAGGGCGACCAACATCAGCAATTCAAGCCCCAGCCCTGGGTGCATGACCAGAATCAACTGCCCCAGCACCAACCCCAGGTACGAAGCGATCATGTAGCCGCTGAAGACCATGCCACGCTGATTGGCATCGGCCTGTTCATTGAGCCAGCTCTCGATCACCATGTACTGGCACATCATGCCGAGGCCGACGATCACCCGCAAAAACAGCCAGGCCGGCAACCAGTCCACCAGGCCATGGCCGAGCACCGCCGCGCCAACGATCCCGGCACACGCCGAATAGGCCCGGATATGCCCGACCCGGGCAATCAACCGGTGACCGATCTTGCCCCCCAGCACCAGGCCGAAATAGTTGGCAGCCATCAGCGCACCGACCCACAGACTGTCGACATGGTCGGCAGCCAGGCGCAACGCCAGGTAAGTACTCAACAGACCCGAGCCGATCAACATCATCAGCGAGGCGAAATACAATGCTCGAAAGGATTTCCAGATTTGGCGCATCGGCGTTCCGAGCGGCTCCTTGCAGTGAGAATCGGCTATCGCTAAACGATAGCCGGATGTCGACGGAACGTCAGGCCTGGGCTGCTAAAACACGCCTTTCCCAGGGAGTAATTTCATCATGGAAACTGGTCAGTTCCAGGGTCTTCGAAGCGATGTAGCCTTCGATGAATTCCGCGCCGAACAGTTCCTTGGCCAACTGGCTACGTTTCAGACGCTCGAGTGCCGCATGCAAGGTACACGGCAACGAAAGATTCTCCGGCACCTCGAACTCACCCTGGATCGGCGCGCTCGGCTCCAATGTCTTCTCGATGCCATGCAACCCCGCCGCCAGGCTTGCGGCAATCGCCAGATACGGGTTGGCATCGGCCCCCGGCAAGCGGTTCTCGACCCGACGGGCCACCGGCAAACTGGCCGGAATGCGCAGGCCGGCCGCCCGGTTGTCGTAGGACCAACAGGCATTATTCGGTGAGGCGTAAGGGTGGCACAAGCGCTGATAGGAGTTCACGTTCGGCGCAAACAACGCAGTGAAATCGGCCATGCACGCTTGCTGACCGGCAATGAAGTGGCGGAAGGTGGCCGTCTCCTGCCCCGCCTCGTCGCTGAACACGTTACGCCCGGAATCGATCTCGACCACGCTCTGATGGATATGCATCGAACTGCCCGGCGTATGCGCCAACGGCTTGGCCATGCACACCACGCTCAGGCCGTGCTTGAGGGCCACTTCCTTGAGCAGGTGCTTGAACAGGAATGTCTGGTCGGCCAGCAGCAGCGGATCACCGTGCAGCAGATTGATCTCGAACTGGCTGACACCCATTTCGTGCATGAACGTATCGCGAGGCAACCCCAACGCAGCCATGCACTCGTAGACTTCATTGAAGAACGGCCGCAAGCCGTTGTTGGAACTGACGCTGAACGCCGACTGACCATCCTCGCGGCGACCGTCCAGCCCCAGTGGCGGTTGAAAAGCCAGGGTCGGATCGGTGTTGGGTGCGAAGACGAAAAACTCGAGCTCGGTCGCCACCACAGGCGCCAGGCCGCGGGCCGCGTAACGGGCAATCACCGCCTTGAGCTGACCACGGGTCGACAGCTTGGAGCTGGTGGTGGTGCCCAGTTCATCCGCATCGCAAATGGCCAAGGCCCGCGGTGGATGGCTCCAGGGCAAGCGATGGATTTGTGCAGGGTCCGGGATCAGCGCCAGGTCGCCATCATCGCTGCCGTAAAACCGTGCCGGCGGATATCCGCCCATGATGCATTGCAGCAGCACGCCCCGCGCCATCTGCAAACGTCGACCGTCGAGAAACCCCTCGGAGGTCATCACTTTGCCCCGTGGTACGCCATTCAAATCCGGCGTGACACATTCAACTTCATCAATGCCCGTCAATCGCTGCGCGAGTGAACTCAGGCCAACGGTGGTCATGACACTATCCTTGTTATTGTGCGGGCCGCGAACGGCGACCGTACAAAATAGGCTCCACGTGTTCGGAATTTCAAGCAGCGTCGAAAAAAATGCTGCCTGTCAGGGCAGGTAAAGGCGGAACACCCCACCGCCCAACGGCCCGCCATTGCTGATTTCGGTACGTCCACCCACACCGTTGCGTTGATGCAGCGCGGCAATTCGCCCGGCAAAGTACAGGCCCAGCCCGGTGCTGCCAGTGCTTTGATTGATACCCTGCACGTAATCGGCCTGACGCTCGATCATCTGCGCCGGATACCCCTCGCCATCGTCATTGATGGTCAACACCAGTTGCCCGGCTTCGTCGCTGACGCTGATCAAAACGGCATGCCGTGCAAAGCGAATGGCGTTGTTGATGCAGTTGGCCAATACCGACGCGATCAACTCACGGTCGAAGAAACCCAGCGGGCTCAGCGGGTCCACTTCATAGGTGGCCATGATCCCGCGGCTGGCGAACACCTCCTGATGACAGGCCAGTTGCGCTTCGATGAAGTCGTCCAGTTCATGGTAGGCCGGTTGCAGCGGCATCTGGTTGACGCCGAGCTTGTACAGCCCCAGCAACTGCACCAGCATGCCGTTGAGGTGGGCGAATTCGAAGTCGATCACGCCCTGCTCCGGCGCCTGCCGCGCCGACTCCGGCAATCGCCCCAGCCACTGGCTGTGGGCCTGCATCAGCATGGCCAGCGAGTTCTTCATGTCGTGCACGGTCGAGGCGATCACCGTGGAGAAATCCAGTGCCGGTTCGTTGTCGTTCATTGGCCAAACGCCTTGCTTTTCAGCTTCTGGTAACGCGGATAGCGCGCGTCGGTGTCGGGCATCAGGCCGACCATTTTCAGGCAAACCTGGCACTCCTCCAGCTCTGCCGAGGG
The DNA here is from genome assembly GCF_058802985.1 of Pseudomonas sp. GW822-FHT01E03. NCBI lineage: Bacteria > Pseudomonadati > Pseudomonadota > Gammaproteobacteria > Pseudomonadales > Pseudomonadaceae > Pseudomonas > Pseudomonas sp. GW822-FHT01E03. Next base: position 492,745 of record NZ_JBXAOQ010000004.1, on the reverse strand, counting down.
AACGCTGGTATCGGTGCCATGCAACAACGACTGCGCCATGTTCAGGGCGATACTGATGTTCTTCGGTTGCAACGCCAGGGCCCTGCGAAATACCTGCCGGGCCTCCACCAGGTTGCCGGTCTTGTACACGCGCACGCCCTGACGGTTGAGTTCCGCGGCGGCGTTGCCGGAATTGAGGATGCTCGGGTCGTCGGTCTGCTTGGCGATGTCCTTCATGACCACCGGATCGTCACCGTAGATTTCCACGCAGTTTTTCAGCATCGCGGTACCGGCCTCTGTCTGCCCGAGCAGTTTCAGTTGCTTGGCCACCAGCAACGCCGCTTCGGCGCTCATGAATTGCTCCATGCCGTCCAGACGCAGCAAGGCTTGCTCGGTAAGCTTGTCGGCCGTCTCGGCGTCGTTGAGCAACAGGCTGGTGGCCTTCATCAGGCGCGCGCGGATTTGCAGGCCCGGATCGGAAGGGTTTTCCTTGGCCACGGCACTCAATGTGGTGTTGATTTCCAGACGGGTCCGCGTGTCCAGGCCCCGTTCGCTGCCCTTGCTGATCAATGCATGGGCCAGGCCGAGGTTGCTCTCGGCATCCTTGAACCGCGACTGGGCGCCCTGGCTCACGGCCTGGCGATAGGCCTTGGCCGCCGTGTCGAAGTCCTCGTTGGTCATCGCCAGCTTACCGAGCAACGCCTGGCGACGCACCGCCAGCGGCGACAGGCGAATCGCCTCTTCCAGGACGCGCTGCGCCCCCTTGGTGTCCCCTTCGGCGACCAATACATCCGCCATGCCGTCATACAGCGACGGCATCATCGGGAAGACTTTCAGGGCTTTCTCATAAATGCCCTTGGCCTGCCCGACCTGACCGCGCTTGAACAGCAACTTGCCCAACCCGGCAAACGCCCATGGCAACGGGCGGTCGGCGATGATGCTGTCATAGAGGCGCTCCAGCGCTTCATTCTGATTCAGATCGCGCAGGGCATCGGCGCGATAGCGCAGGCACAACGGCGAGTAACGAATATCTTGTTTGCACAGGGCGATACAGGCGTTGAGCACCTCCATCGGCTTGCCCCGGTCGAGGGCCTGCAGGATCGGCTTGAGCAGAGTCTTGCGCTGCTCCAGGCGCTCCAGGCGCTGAGCCAGGCTGGAACGGTTGAACGGCTTGGTCAGGTAGGCATCGGGCTCATGCTCCAACGCACTGAGCACCATGGCCTGGCTGGTTTCGGCGGTGACCATGACGAACACCGCCTCATGGCTGATCAGCTTTTCTTCCATCAGGTCTTCGAGCACCTGCTGGCCGTTCTTCTTGCCGTCACCCAGGTGAAAATCCTGCAGGATGAAGTCGTAGGCCTTCTGCGAGCACATTTTCAGCGCCTGCTCACCGGTATCGGCAGTGTCCACTTCCTTGACGCCCAGTTCGCGCAACATCGACCTGACCGAACTGCGGAAGTCCGAGAAATCATCGACGATCAGAAAACGCTTTTGGTGATACGACAGCATCGAAGATTTCCAGGCAATTTAAGAAGAACCCAAAGGCAAATACACGGACGGACTCAGCTTCGCAGCCCCTGTTTTGGCGCGCAGATGATAACGGGTGGCACTAGGCTATCAAACACCTTCTCATAGACAGTGCGCCCCATGCCGACCGGAAGAGACGAACAAGTCCCTGACTGCCCGTGTTATCGGCCAGCCATGGCATTCCCTTGAGAACCTTCCCCCAACGCCCGTTCTGAATAGGTGTAGGCCTTACTGAAAACGAGACCTCGCGCACAAAAAAGTGCTGATACATGAACACCAGCGATACATGAACACCCGCAAATGCCGGTGGCTGACCAGCAGGCATCGCCGATAAATTGACTAAGCTGACATTAGCACTCCTAAGTGAACACCACTCGTCGATTAATTGACGAAGGCAATCAGGATCAGACCTTGGCAATTGGCCACCCATGGCGAGCCTAATACCTTGATTTTCGAGGCTTACTCCCTTCCTTGAGTACATCGCTCAGGCCTGTGCGCACCGGGCTTGTATCGAGGACTGACGGATGGACAGGTTGGCAGCGCTCCGGGCTGACCTAGAATCAGTTGAGAGGCGGGAGGGAGCACATCATCATGCGTAAACCACTGATAATTATTTGTATTGAACTTCTCTCCCGGGCTTTGCCTGCCTTCTGGAAAAGTTCGCCCCACGTGCCAGTGCTGTTGATGGAAACGGCCCCGGGGTCGGTGGTTGCCAATGCCTGGGCGGGCATCATCACGGCCTCCCGGCGTTCGAATCCATCCTTCAATCGCTGCGCCCCGGTGAGCAAGTTGTTGACCCGGGAAGGCCAGCGGGTGGAGGCCATCATTGGTTTTTCAAGGAGGTCAGGAAGATCATGACTGACCAAAAAGAGCCAATTGGTGTGATGTTGATCGATTGTCGCCCCCTCGTACTCAAGGGCCTTCACGACTTGATCAATGCCAGAATGCCCTGCATGGAAGTGACAGGACAGGCCACCACCTATACCCAGGCGCTGGATCTTGCCGATCAGCTGCGGCCCGATGTCATTTTTTTCAGTTTCTTTCCGGATGCGCTGAACCCTCTGGATGTCGTCGCGGGACTCACCCGTAGCGCAGAAATGAAATTGCTGCTGCTCAAGGGCCTGTACGAAGTCGTCCCCGCTGCCCAGGCGATAGAGGCTGGCGCTCGCGGCATCGTGCTGGCGGAAGACCCGACGGAATCGATCATCCAGGCCATCCTCAAGGTCCACCATAGCGACATCGCAATGGATAGAGCCTGGGCTGGCGGCCTTTCCGGCTATGCCGCATCCAGACATACACCCATGAAATGCAATCTGGAGCGGGCGAAACAGGCGCGGTTGACGCTGCGCGAGAGAGAACTGATTCGCGCCATCGTGGGCGAACCGTCCGCCAAATATGTGAGCATCGCCGGGCGCCTGGGGATCAGCGAGCACACCGTGCACAACCACCTCAGCAACATCTATCAAAAGCTGGATCTCATCAACCGCATCGACTTGTTGATGTATGCGCTCAAACACGGGCTCACCAACGAAGCACCAACCGAGTCCGCCTGGGTAGAACTGGATTGAATTTCAAGTCGATGCAAGACGGCCTCCCCCCACTTTAAGGGTTAGGCCGTCACCGTTTCGCCGTCCTTTTCGGTGGCCAGGGACAGGGCTCTCGCAATACTGATGTCGTTTCCGGTAAATCCTGCCGCACCAACCTGTACCTACTCCCCCGCGCACTCCCAGACGGGATGGGAGATTCAGACTACGTGGGAGAGGAGACGGAAAGGCGCGAAGGTAGAGTTGAAGTCTTCGATGAATCCAAGGCGCCTGAACTTGCAGAACTTTATCTACAAGTCGTGAAAAGGAAGCGTTGAAACAGGCGGGGGGAGCTGAAAAATATGGTGTCCCAGGGCAGGTTCGAACTGCCAACCTTCCCCTTAGGAGGGGGATGCTCTATCCAATTGAGCTACTGAGACACAGGTTGACCGCGACGATACGCGGTGCGATGGACGGCGTGCATGTTAACGGCCGGGCTGGCTTTTGTCATGTCGTCCGTAGGCTTTTTAAGTGTAGGCAGACGCCTCGGCCGGGCGCGGACTTGTTTACCATGCAAATTGCATCACTGCAAAAAGCCATCATTGCAAAATGCAATATGGCGCTTTACCAAAAATAACTTAATTCATTGTTTTTAAAGAATTTAATTGTCGATAGACTCTGGCATGCGAGCTGCTTCTGCTGTTTTCACAGAACAACCGAGGTACGCCCCATGAAGAGCGCCCTTTCACTCTTGTCTGCAATCGCACTGGTGGTTTTAGCAGGCGTTCATTTTGTTCCCCAGAGCAGCGCTACGCAGGTTGCCCAACGTATGCCGCATTACCTTCAGTTGCAGAAGGCACCGCAGCTGGCAGTGACGAGCGACCGGCACAGCCTTGTCAGTCAGGAGATCGACCAGGAAAACATCCTGGTGCCGGCTCCGTCTGCCGAACGTTTGGTATTTTGAATGACCTTTACCAGGAGCACAGCATGTCCAGATCAGCCGCGAGTTTCTTCACCCTCGCCTTGTTGAGCGGCATTTTCCATCTGTCATTGACCCAGGACATGGTCGTCACTCTCCCCCTGATCGCCTGTGGCGTATTCAGCACGCTGTTCGTGCTCGCATTGATCGCCGGGCGCAAGATCAAGTTTGATCCGGTACTGCGTTGATCCTGACATGGCAGACCCGCTGCAAGGGCCTGCCATCCATCCTGAATTCACCCCCGCTATACGACTTCCCCTAGTAAATCGGCAATTTGCCACTATCCTATAAAAGACAAGGAACAGGGTCCGAGTTCACTTTTTCCTGCCCGCCGGCAACCTTTCGTCGGGTGGAGAAAGCGATAAGCGATGCGGCCTGGTCGAACTTTTCAAACCAGTCCGCGTTTCTGATAATTGGTGCTGGCAGAACGCCTTTATTCGGTTCAATATTTGTCACATAATTGGCGCCAAGGATCTGGCTGCTTTGAGGCATGATGCGCGCCTCTATCAATTCAGGTTGAACATTTGGTCAGAGCGCTTGTCCTACCAGACATCCTGCGGCCAATCCCGAAAACCGCTCCCCTGAACTAACCGGTTAAATATATGCGCCCATTGAAACAGGCAATTTATTCCAGCCGTACGGCTGACAAGTTCGTCGTACGTCTGCCAGACGGAATGCGTGAACGCATTGCCGAGGTGGCTCGCAATCATCATCGCAGCATGAACTCCGAAATCATTGCGCGCCTTGAGCAGAGTCTTATTCAGGAAGGCGCACTGGGAGAAGAGTTGAGCATGCGCCTGGACAGCCCGGAGCTTTCCTTGCACGAACGGGAGTTGCTGCAGCGCTTCCGCCAGCTCTCCCATCGACAGCAGAACGCCCTTGTTTCGCTGATCGCCCATGACGCTGAAATGACCGCCGACGCTTCCTGATTCTGCCAGTAAGCCCAAGCCAGCCTGATCGCTGGCTTTTTTTTGCCTGAAATCCGGGCACAAAAAAACCCGCCAAAGACGGGTTTTCGATGAACAAGGCTTCAGAGCAGGAAGATTGTCGCCAGCCCCAGGAAGATGAAGAAGCCGCCGCTGTCGGTCATGGCCGTGATCATCACGCTGGCCCCCATCGCCGGGTCGCGCCCCATCTTCGCCAGGGTCATCGGGATCAAAACCCCCATCAACGCCGCCAGTAGCAAGTTAAGCGTCATCGCGGCGGTCATCACCACGCCCAAAGACCAACTGCCATAGAGCAGGTAGGCAACCACACCGATCACCCCGCCCCAGATCACGCCGTTGATCAGCGCTACCGCCAATTCCTTGCGCATCAGGCGCGAGGTATTGCCGGTGCTCACCTGGTCCAGCGCCATGGCCCGAACAATCATGGTGATGGTCTGGTTACCCGAGTTACCACCGATCCCCGCCACGATCGGCATCAACGCCGCAAGCGCCACGAGCTTCTCGATCGAACCCTCAAACAAACCGATGACCCGAGAAGCCACGAACGCGGTAATCAGGTTGATCGCCAGCCAGGCCCAACGGTTACGCAGGGATTTCCAGACCGATGCAAAAATGTCTTCTTCTTCACGCAGACCCGCCATGTTGAGAACTTCGCTTTCGCTCTCTTCACGGATCAGGTCGACCATTTCATCGATGGTCAGACGGCCGATCAGCTTGCCGTTCTTGTCGACCACGGGTGCGGAGATCAAGTCATAACGCTCGAATGCCTGGGCGGCATCGTAGGCGTCTTCGTCCGGGTGGAAACTCACCGGATCGCTGGCCATCACCTCGGAAACCTGTTTGTCCGGATCGTTGACCAGCAAACGCTTGATCGGCAACACGCCCTTAAGCACGCCGTCATAATCGACCACGAACAGCTTGTCGGTGTGGCCCGGCAACTCCTTGAGACGGCGCAGATAACGCAAGACCACTTCAAGGCTGACATCCTCGCGGATGGTCACCATCTCGAAGTCCATCAACGCACCGACCTGCTCCTCGTCATAGGACAGAGCCGAACGCACGCGCTCGCGTTGTTGCTGGTCGAGGGTCTCCATGAGCTCATGGACGACGTCTCGCGGCAGCTCGGAGGCCAAGTCAGCGAGTTCGTCGGCATCCATGTCCTTGGCGGCTGCCAGGAGCTCGTGATCGTCCATGTCGGCGATCAGTGATTCACGGACCGAATCGGATACTTCAAGAAGGATGTCGCCGTCGCGATCGGCCTTGACCAGTTGCCAGAGCGTCAGACGATCGTCCAGCGGCAAGGCTTCAAGGATGTAGGCGACGTCGGCGGAGTGCAGGTCATCGAGCTTGCGTTGCAACTCGACGAGGTTCTGCCGGTGGACCAGGTTCTCGACCCGGTCATGATGCGGGCCTTCCTGGCGGTGAGTCAGGTCTTCTACAACTCGCTGGCGCTGCAGCAACTCAACCACCTGAGCCAGGCGATCCTGCAAGCTTTCCTGCGTTTTCTTTACTTCAACTTCGGACATAGGCGAACTCCACTCCCAGCAGCGGGGCACGCCGGAAGGATCAATCAGTCAATTCATGATTGGTGAAACGGGGTACTGAGTAACTACTGGGTAAGTCCATGGAGGTATTCCACAAGCCCCGGCGGGGCTGACGGGCGCAATGATACACCGCCTGACGGTTTTAAACGTTAAAAAATCTCGGCTGAAACAAGCGCTTGCACAACAAACCTGAGCATCGGCCTGATCCATGAAAATGCGACGACGTATTCCGAAAAGAAAACACACACCCCTTCGAAAATTGTAGCCGCTACCCTTGAAAAGGAACGTCACGGAGGACGCCTGATGCCATCAGTTGCTCAATTCTTTTTGGTTTTCACCCTGCTCAGCCACCTGCCCTTGGCGGTCGCCACCACCGTTCAGCGCTGTGAGGCCGCCAATGGGCGCATTACCTTCACCACACTGGGTTGTGCCGCGGGAGAGAATGTTTCACTTCAGGACGCCCGTGCCTTTACACCTGGCAGCACGATGGCGCTTATGCCGCCAGCCGAGCCCCGCGAAACATCAGGTATGAAAATTCGAAGCAGAGAGCCGACCGTGGTCGGTCAGGCGCAGGACAAGTGTGGAAACCTGATCAATGCCAGGGAGCGCCGGGAGGCGATCATCAATCAGCGAGTGATCGCCGGCATGAGCCAGCAAGACGTCGAAAGCGCCCTCGGCAAGCCAGACAGGATCAGTATTCGAAATTCAGCCACGAGCTACCGCTACGACACCCTGCGAGGTCGTAGTGCACAGGTGGAGTTCGACGAGAGGGGATGCACGAAAGGAAAAGCCAAATCCCGGACGGCAAAAAGCCCGCATTAAATGCGGGCTTTCTGTTGTATGGGTTGGTGCACTCGACAGGATTCGAACCTGTGACCGCTCGGTTCGTAGCCGAGTACTCTATCCAGCTGAGCTACGAGTGCAATTTGTGTTTTTATACCAGATCACAACTGGTTGAAACCAAGTTACTTACATTGCTGTAACTAACTCTTAAATGGTGCACTCGACAGGATTCGAACCTGTGACCGCTCGGTTCGTAGCCGAGTACTCTATCCAGCTGAGCTACGAGTGCATTTGTTGCCGCGCATTATAGGCCGTCTAATCTCTATGTCAAGCACTTTTTCTAGTAATTTCAACAACTTACCGAAAAAGCCAGATTACAACGTACTACGCAAATAATGGCGGAGAACGGGGGATTCGAACCCCCGACACCCTTTTGAGGTGTACTCCCTTAGCAGGGGAGCGCCTTCGGCCACTCGGCCAGCTCTCCGCAACACGGGGCGTATATTAACCAGCTTCTTCCCCGTTTGCAAACATAAAAAACGATAAAAATTAATGGCTTGGTTCTTCGTCCTTCTCTTTCTTGATACGCAGGTAAATTTCTTCCCGGTGAACAGCTACCTCTTTGGGGGCATTAACACCGATGCGCACTTGATTTCCTTTGACGCCGAGCACGGTCACGGTGATTTCGCCATCACCGATAATCAGGCTTTCTGCACACCGACGAGTCAGAATCAGCATACCTTTCTCCTCACGCATTACATTTCAGGGACAACAGTCTGCAAAAAAAAGGCACTCGACCCACAACCGGAGCGGTCGCAGCCCTACATGCCTGAGTATTGACTAGCGCGAGCAAAAGAACAGTCTCGGGGGTCACGCCATTCAAAAAAACAAAAGGCGCGGTCAGACCGCGCCTTTTGGCAAACGCATCACTCGCCCTGGCGGGCCGGTGCGTCCAGTTCGAAAGCCGTGTGCAGAGCGCGCACAGCCAGTTCCAGATACTTCTCTTCGATCACTACGGAGACTTTGATTTCCGAAGTCGAGATCATCTGGATGTTGATGCTTTCCTTGGCCAGGGATTCGAACATGCGGCTGGCCACGCCTGCGTGAGAGCGCATGCCAACGCCGACGATCGACACCTTGGCGATCTTGGTGTCGCCCACGACTTCACGGGCACCCAGCTCGCCAGCGGTTTTTTCCAGCACGGCTTGCGCCGCCTGGTAGTCGTTGCGGTGCACGGTGAAGGTGAAGTCGGTGGTGTTATCGTGCGCGACGTTCTGCACGATCATGTCGACTTCGATGTTCGCGGCACTGATCGGGCCGAGAATCTTGAAGGCAACGCCCGGGATGTCTGGCACGCCACGGATGGTCAGCTTGGCTTCATCGCGGTTGAAAGCGATACCGGAAATGATCGGCTGTTCCATGGTTTCCTCTTCATCAATAGTAATGAGGGTGCCCGGACCCTCCTTGAAGCTGTGCAGTACGCGCAGCGGAACGTTGTACTTGCCGGCGAACTCGACCGCGCGGATCTGCAACACCTTGGAACCGAGGCTGGCCATTTCCAGCATCTCTTCGAAGGTGATCTTGTCCAGGCGCTGAGCCACGGACACCACACGCGGGTCGGTGGTGTAGACGCCGTCGACGTCGGTGTAGATCTGGCATTCGTCAGCCTTCAGGGCTGCCGCCAGCGCCACGCCGGTGGTGTCGGAACCGCCACGACCGAGGGTGGTGATGTTGCCGTGCTCGTCGACGCCCTGGAAACCGGCGACAACCACCACACGACCTGCCTTCAGGTCACCGCGAATCTTCTGGTCATCAATCTGCAAGATACGCGCTTTATTGTGCGCGCTATCCGTCAGAATCCGCACCTGGTTGCCGGTGTACGACACCGCCGGCACGCCGCGCTTGATCAGCGCCATGGCCAACAGGGCAATCGTCACCTGCTCACCGGTGGAAACGATCACGTCCAGCTCGCGCGGAACCGGTTGGCCGTCGCCACTGATTTGCTTGGCCAGATCGATCAGACGGTTGGTTTCGCCGCTCATTGCAGACAGCACAACCACCAGGTCATCGCCGGCATCGCGGAATTTCTTAACCTTGTCGGCGACCTGCTCGATTCTCTCGACAGTGCCGACCGAGGTGCCTCCAAATTTCTGTACGATCAAAGCCATTTCAAAGCCGCCTCTGCCCATGAAGGGCGCCCAAATAATCACTCAAACAGCGTTGCGGCCCACCACTAGACTGCGGGCCGCAAGTACTGCCTTATAGACCCTGCTCTACAAACGGAACGGTCAGGGCCAGTGCCGCATCCAGTGCGCCAGCGTCGGTACCGCCGCCTTGCGCCATGTCTGGACGACCACCACCCTTCCCGCCCACTGCCGCAGCGGCTTGCTTCATCAAATCACCGGCTTTGAGTTGGCCAGTCAGGTCTTTGGTTACGCCTGCAACCAGAACGACCTTTTCCTCATGGACACTGCCGAGCAGGATCACTGCGCGGCCGAGTTTGTTTTTCAGTTGATCGACCAGCGCCAGCAGCGCCTTGCCATCCTGACCGTCCAGACGCACGGCCAGCACTTTCACATCCTTGACGTCCAGCGCCTGGGCCGACAGATCGTCGCCCGCGGCACTGGCAGCCTTGGCTTGCAACTGCTCGAGTTGCTTCTCCAGCAGACGGTTGCGCTCCAGCACAGCCGACAGCTTGTCGATCAGGTTATCGCGGCTGCCCTTGACCAGGCTGGCCGCTTCCTTGAGTTGTTCTTCCGCCGCGTTCAAGTAAGCCAGCGCTTGCGCACCGGTGACTGCCTCGATACGACGCACGCCCGATGCCACACCGCCTTCGCTGATGATTTTCAGCAGGCCGATGTCGCCGGTACGGTTCGCGTGGATACCGCCGCACAGCTCGACGGAGAAATCGCCCATGCTCAGTACGCGTACGTTGTCGCCGTATTTTTCGCCGAACAGCGCCATGGCGCCTTTCTGCTTGGCGGTTTCGATATCGGTTTCTTCGGTTTCAACTTCGGAGTTCTTGCGAATCTCGGCGTTGACGATGTCTTCCAGCGCTTTCAGTTGTTCAGGCTTGATGGCTTCGAAGTGGCTGAAGTCGAAGCGCAGGCGCTGACTGTCGACCAGCGAGCCTTTCTGCTGAACGTGATCGCCCAGCACCTGACGCAATGCTGCGTGCAGCAAGTGAGTCGCGGAATGGTTCAGCGAAGTGGCGTGACGCACCTCGGCATCCACCTGCGCCTGAACTGGCGAGCCAACGATCAGGCTGCCCGAATCCAGCACACCGTGGTGCAGGAACGCACCGCCGGTCTTGGTGGTGTCGCGCACGTCGAAACGCGCAGCGCCAGCCTGGAGGAAGCCGCAATCACCAATCTGACCACCGGATTCCGCATAGAACGGCGTCTGATCGAGAACGACCACGCCCTCTTCGCCTTCGCTCAACACGTCGACCGATTGCCCGTCCTTATAGAGAGCAACGATTTTGGCGGAACCGCTGTGAGCGGTGTAACCGGTGAATTCGGTGTCCACATCAACCTTGACCAGGCTGTTGTAGTCCATGCCGAAGGAACTGGCGGAACGGGCACGAACGCGCTGGGCTTCCATCTCGCGCTCGAAACCTTCTTCGTCGATGGTCAGGCTGCGCTCGCGAGCGATGTCGCCGGTCAGGTCCATCGGGAAGCCATAGGTGTCGTAGAGTTTGAACACCACGTCGCCCGGCACCACGTCGCCCTTGAGCTCGGCCAGATCCTGCTCGAGGATCTTCAGGCCCTGCTCCAGGGTCTTGGCGAATTGCTCTTCTTCGGCCTTCAACACGCGCTCGATGTGCGCCTGCTGGGATTTCAGTTCCGGGAAGGCTTCGCCCATCTCGGCGACCAGGGCCGCGACGATCTGATAGAAGAAGCTGCCCTTGGCGCCCAGCTTGTTGCCGTGACGGCAGGCGCGACGGATGATCCGGCGCAGCACGTAGCCACGACCTTCGTTGGACGGCAGCACGCCGTCGGCGATCAGGAAACCGCAGGAACGGATGTGGTCAGCCACGACTTTCAGCGAAGCCTGGGCGTCGTTGGTGCAGCCGATGGCCTTGGCCGAAGCGCTCAGCAGGCTCTGGAACAGGTCGATTTCATAGTTCGAGTGAACGTGCTGCAGCACGGCACTGATCCGCTCCAGGCCCATGCCGGTGTCGACCGACGGCGCTGGCAGCGGGTGCAACACGCCATCGGCGGTGCGGTTGAACTGCATGAACACGTTGTTCCAGATTTCAATGTAACGGTCGCCGTCTTCTTCCGGCGAGCCCGGCGGGCCACCCCAGATGTCGGCGCCGTGATCGTAGAAAATCTCGGTGCAAGGACCGCACGGGCCGGTATCGCCCATGGTCCAGAAGTTGTCGGAGGCGTACGGTGCGCCCTTGTTGTCGCCGATGCGCACCATGCGCTCGGCCGGAACCCCGATTTCCTTGGTCCAGATGTCGTACGCCTCGTCATCGCTGGCGTAGACGGTGACCCAGAGCTTTTCCTTCGGCAGGTTCAACCACTTGTCGGAAGTCAGGAAGTTCCAGGCGTAGCTGATGGCATCACGCTTGAAATAATCACCGAAGCTGAAGTTACCCAGCATTTCGAAGAAGGTGTGGTGACGAGCGGTATAACCGACGTTTTCCAGGTCGTTGTGCTTGCCGCCGGCGCGCACGCATTTCTGGCTGCTGACAGCGCGGGTGTACGCGCGCTTTTCCTGGCCCAGGAAGCAGTCCTTGAACTGGTTCATCCCCGCGTTGGTGAACAGCAGGGTTGGGTCGTTGCCCGGAATCAAAGAGCTGGAGGCTACACGGGTGTGGCCTTGCTCTTCGAAGAAGCGAAGGAAGGCTTCACGGATTTCTGCGCTTTTCATTAGGTTCTTCCACGGAGGCTGCGGCCAAAGGCCTGTTCGAAACGTCAACAGACGAAGCGACTGCAAAGGGCCGCATTATATCGGCCCTGCGCGCGGGGTACAGCGTGTTTATACGATAGAAACGGTCAATTGGAGTGCTAACGCTATCACTTGCGCGAAAAGTCGACGAATGTCGCGACGACCTGCTCGATTTGCGCACGGCTGACGTCCATGTGCGTGACCATGCGCAGACGCGCGGCGGCACTGAGTTTGATCCCGCGCTTGGCGGCAAAGGCCTTGATGGCCTCGGCCTGGTCGCCCATCTGCACATAAACCATGTTGGTCTGCACCGGTTCGACCTCGAACCCCGCCCCGCGCAGGCCTTCGGCCAGCAACTGCGCGTTGGCATGGTCATCGGCCAGGCGCTCTACGTTGTTATCCAGCGCATACAGGCCTGCCGCCGCGAGAACCCCGGCCTGACGCATGCCGCCACCGACCATCTTGCGCAGGCGCCGGGCCTTGCCGATCAACTCGGCCGAGCCGCAGAGCACCGAACCGACCGGTGCGCCCAGGCCTTTGGACAGGCACACCGAGACGGAATCGAAATACTGGGTGATTTCCCGGGCATCCACACCCAGCTTCACTGCCGCGTTGTACAGACGTGCGCCGTCCAGGTGCAGTTGCAAGCCATGCTCGCGGGTAAAACTGCGCGCCCGTGCCAGGTATTCCAGTGGCAGGACCTTGCCTTGCATGGTGTTTTCCAGCGCCAGCAAACGGGTGCGGGCAAAATGGAAGTCGTCCGGTTTGATCGCAGCTGCGACCTGTGCCAGGTCCAGCGAACCATCGGCCTGCACTTCCAGCGGTTGCGGCTGGATCGAGCCAAGCACCGCCGCGCCACCCCCTTCGTACTTATAAGTGTGGGCCTGCTGGCCGACGATGTATTCGTCACCGCGCTCGCAATGGGCCATCAACCCCAGCAGGTTGCTCATGGTGCCGGTCGGCACGAACAGTGCTGCGGCGAAACCCAGGCGCCTGGCCAGTTCGGCTTCCAGGTGATTGACCGTCGGATCTTCGCCATACACGTCATCGCCGGTGGCGGCCTTGGTCATTGCCTCAAGCATGCCGGCGCAAGGTTGGGTGACGGTGTCGCTGCGAAGATCGATAACACTCATGAATCTGGCCTCGGTAAGCAGGGGAAATCCCTTTCAGGAAAGAATTACTGCGGGCATGGCGACGATTAATCAACCCTTGCGTAGGAAAAGGCCGATTAAACCAACGGAAAAGTCGATGACAATCATCCAAAAGGGGTCATGCGCATACCGCAAATATGTGATAAAAACGCTGCGCCGCCAAACATTTGGGCGGCAAAAACGTTCTCAGGGCGGGGTGCAACTCCCCACCGGCGGTAATTGCGCGCAATGCGCATAGCCCGCGAGCGCTTGGTGACAGCACGGCTTCGGCGGTGCCTGACAGCAAGGTCAGCAGACCCGGTGTGATCCCGGGGCCGACGGTCATAGTCCGGATGAAGAGAGAACGGGATTGACAACAAAGGGCCGTCCGCCGGCATTCGTGCGAGCGTGCGTACCCTCAGATCCCCTTCGATTCATAACGCCCTGTTTTTCACACAAACAGGAGTCAGAACATGCAACCCACCGCAATCGACAGCAAAAGCAAACACCATCAGGGCGAGCGCGTAGCGTTCATCCAGGCCTGCTGGCACAAGGACATTGTCGATCAGAGCCGTAAAGGCTTCGTCGCCGAAATGATTACCCAGGGTTATCAGGAATCCGACATCGATTTCTTCGAAGTCGGCGGCGCCTTTGAAATGCCCCTGCACGCCAAGTTGCTGGCCAAGACGGGGCGTTATGCCGGCATCGTCGCCGCAGCCCTGGTGGTGGACGGCGGGATCTACCGTCACGAGTTCGTCGCCCAGTCGGTGGTCAGCGGCCTGATGCAGGTTCAACTGGAAACCGAAGTGCCGGTGTTCTCGGTGTCCCTGACCCCGCACCACTTCCATGCCGGCGAAGAACACCAGAAGTTCTTCTTCGAGCATTTCCTGCATAAAGGCCAGGAAGCGGCGAAGACCTGTGCGGATACGCTGTTGAAAATCCGTTCGCTGCGCCGCACTGAACCGCGCGCGGTAGCTGTCTAAAAGCCGAAAACCTTGTAGGAGCGAGCTTGCTCGCGATAGTCGTCAACGATAACGCGGGAAGCCTGGCACCCCGCGGCGTTTTCAGATTCATCGCGAGCAAGCTCGCTCCTACAGAGGTTAAATGCCGTAATCAGGCGAGGTTTTCGTCGGTGGTCGGCACGACCAGGATGCCGGCACGCAAACCATTCTTCACCCTGGGGTTCGGGAAGATGATCCGGGCGCCCTCTTCCTCGATGATCCAGCGGGTGTTGGCGATATCTTCCGCCAGCAGGTAACCCACTTCCAGCTCCGAAAAGTTCTCGATGTCCGCCGGCAGGTTCAGGCGGAAGCTGTCGCTGTGCTTGATGATTTCTCGCGCCACGCTGTACAGCTGCAAACCGTCCAGCGCGTCCTCAGTCAGTTCTGGTTCGGTGCCCTCGATGATCTGCTTGAGACGCCTCTCCAGCAGCGAGACGTTGACACCGTCGTTCTGACCGAACGGCCGCGCCTTGCCCAACTCCAGGGTAAAAGCCTCGGCACCCAGCTTGTCGTAGGTATAGGAGCTGAACACGATGGACGGCTTGTTCTGCAGCAACACCGCTTCCATGCCGGCAGCACGCAGGCGCGCCAGTTCCTGACGCGAATGCTGGCGGTCTTCCTTCCACGGGTACAAGGCGAACTGCTCGATTTTCGAACCACGAATCGCCGTGTGCAGGTCGTAGTGCAGGCGCTGGCGATCCGGCAGGCTGAAGAAGCTGGCAGCCAAACGCTCCAGCTCACAGGCGCGCAGGGCTTCGCAACCGCTGCTTTGTTCGTGACGGCCATTGAACAGCCGATTGACGTCCTGCTCGACGAAACGCTCGCCCTTGCGAATCGCTTCCGGGTTACCGAACAGGAACAGAATACGTGCGCGCGGCTTCAGATCGCCACGGGCAATGTCGTGCAACAGGCGATCGAGCAACTCGATCGGCGCTGTTTCGTTGCCATGGATCCCCGCCGAAAGCAGCAGGTCCAGGCCGTTGTCACGGGCTTCAGGTGGCCGGACTTCCAGCGCACCTTCGCTCAACCAGCGCATGCGCACGCCTTCGACAGTCAGTTGAGTCTTCTCCGCCGGTTCGCGGCCGGCGAGGGTCAGTTCAAGCAGTTTGCCGAGGGCGAGCATAGAGCGGTTTCCTTAGTGATCGTGGTTGCAGTCCGGGCCGTGGACGTGTTCCTCGTCGTCACCGAGGTCAGCCGGTTCCATTTCCAGTTGCAGACTTACCAGATTAGTCGCCAATGGGCGCAACAGCAGGTTGGCGTACTCGGCGTCGCCTTCTTCGACGTCCACGCCGATCAGCAACTGGCCACGGCCGTCCTGCTGGATCCACAGCTCTTTACCTTGCCACAGGACCGCGACGCGGGTGCAGGACGTTTCCAGTTGCGTGCCGTCGGTGTCTTCAAGGATCAGCTGCAGGGTATCGCTCATGTCTTTACGCTCTCGTTTGAGATGAATCAGCGCGCTGCCGTAGAAAGCGGCGCGCCGTCGATCAATTGATCTGGAATGGATAAACCGCGCCCAGTTTAAGGATTTGCGTCAGTTCATCCAGTGCCGTCCGGCACTCAAGCAGCAATTGCGGGTCCGCCAGATCGTTTTCGGTCATGCGGTCGCGGTAGTGCTTCTCGACCCATTCGGTCAGTGTGCCGTACAACGGTGCCGTCATGATAACCCCTGGGTTGACGGCCGCCAGTTCGGTTTCGTTGAGCGCGACACGCAGTCGAAGGCAAGCAGGGCCACCGCCGTTCTGCATGCTCTGCTTGAGATCGAAGACTTTCACTTCGCGGATCAGGCCGCCGGAGCTGGTCAAACCCTGCAGGTACTGCCAGACACGCTCGTTGCCACGGCATTCTTCCGGCACGATCAACAGCATGGAGCCGTCAGGACGCGACAGCAGTTGGCTGTTGAACAGGTAGGAACGAACCGCGTCTTCCACGCTGACGGCGGAACGTGGCACACACACAGACTGAAATTTCCCACCGACCTTGGCGAGTTTGCTCTGCAATTCAGCGAGCATTTTCTCGGTCTCGAGGAACGCGTCCTCGTGATAGAACAGCACTTCACCATTACCCACGGCGATCACGTCGTTGTGGAACACGCCCTGATCGATCACCGACGGGTTCTGCTGGGCGTAGACCACGCCGTCATCGCTCAAGCCGTGCAAACGGGCAACGGCCTGGGACGCTTCGAGGGTCTGGCGCGCCGGGTATTTCTGCGGTGCCGGGTAGCGGGTGTCGAACGCACTGCGGCCGAACACGAAGAACTCGACACCGGCTTCGCCGTATTCACGGCAGAAACGCGTGTGGTTGGCCGCGCCTTCGTCACCGAATTGCGCCACGGCCGGCAAGGCGGCGTGGTGGGCGAAGTGTTTCTGGTCAGCGAACATCGCCCCCAGCACGCGGCTGGTGGTCGGGTGTTCGATGCTGCGGTGGTATTTGCAGTTGAGGTTGGCGGCGGTGAAATGCACGCGGCCATCAGCGGTGTCGGCGCTCGGGCTGACGGTCGCGGCGTTGGCCACCCACATGCTCGACGCCGAGCAACTGGCCACCAGCAGCGGCATCGCCTCTTTGGCAGCGCGCTCGATCACTTGAGCGTCGGTGCCGCCAAAGCCCAGGCGACGCAGTGCAGCCACATCCGGGCGCTCTTGCGGTGCCAGTACGCCTTGCTGGAAACCCATTTCCATCAGCGCTTTCATCTTTGCCAGGCCTTGCAGCGCCGCTTCCTTGGGGTTGGAAGACTGCTGGCTGTTGCTCTGGGACGCGACGTTGCCGTAGGACAGGCCGCCGTAGTTATGGGTCGGCCCCACTAGACCGTCAAAATTGACTTCATAGGATTTCATCAGCGAGGCTCCACGAGAATCTGTTGTTATAGGCTTCAGTAACTGTTCTTTTAGACCGGGTCGCGGCCATCGCGAGCGAGCTCGCTCCTACAGTGATTGCGTCGTACACAAGATATGTGAACGCCACCGAACCTGTGGGAGCGGGCTTGCCCGCGATGGGCATCACGCCATCTTCACGCCAGGCGTAAGGGCCGACGGCAATACCAGGCTCGGCGTTTCCAGCGAGGCCACCGGGTACGCGCAGTAATCCGCCGCGTAGTAAGCGCTGGCGCGGTGGTTGCCCGAGGCCCCTACGCCGCCGAATGGCGCGCTGCTCGCGGCACCGGTCAGTTGCTTGTTCCAGTTGACGATACCGGCACGGCTTTCCAGCCAGAATTGCTGGTAACGCGCCTCGGAGTCCGACAGCAGGCCGGCGGCCAGACCGTAGGCGGTGTCGTTGGCTTCAGCGATCGCCGCTTCAAAATCAGCGTAGCGGATCACCTGCAGCAACGGGCCGAACAGCTCTTCGTCAGGACGATCGGCAACGGCGCTCACGTCCAGGATACCCGGGGTCAGCAGGGCCGATTGAGCCTGAGGCTGAGTCATTTCCAGCAGTGCCACGGCGCCGTTGGCCAGCAGATGTTCCTGCGCATCCATCAACGCTTTCGCAGCGCCAAGGGAAACCACCGAGCCCATGAACGGCGCCGGTTGCTGATCGAAGGCTCCGACTGAGAGGGTCGAGCTGACCGCCACCAGGCGCGCCAGCAACGAGTCGCCCCAGGCACCTTGCGGCACCAGCAAGCGACGGGCACAGGTGCAGCGCTGGCCGGCGGAAATGAACGCCGACTGAATGATGGTGTACACCGCGGCATCGAGGTCGGCGACCTGATCGACCACCAGCGGGTTGTTACCGCCCATTTCCAGCGCCAGGATCTTGTCCGGACGACCGGCAAATTGCTGGTGCAGGTGATTGCCGGTGCGGCTGGAACCGGTGAAGAACAGCCCGTCGATGCCCGGGTTCGCCGCCAGGGCGATGCCGGTTTCGCGAGCGCCTTGCAGCAGGTTCAATACGCCGGCCGGCAGGCCAGCCTCGATCCAGCACTTGACCGTCAGTTCAGCGACTTTCGGTGTCAGTTCGCTTGGCTTGAACAGCACGCTGTTACCGGCCAACAGTGCCGGCACGATATGGCCGTTCGGCAGGTGACCTGGGAAGTTGTAAGGGCCAAACACCGCCACCACACCGTGGGGTTTGTGGCGCAGCACAGCGGTGGCATCGCCCAGCGGCCCGCTCTTCTCGCCGGTACGTTCGCGGTAGCTCTGCACCGAGATGGCAATCTTGTTGACCATGCTGGTGACTTCGGTCGCCGCTTCCCACAGGGGTTTGCCGGTTTCTTCGCCGATGGTATGAGCCAATTCGTCAGCGTGATTCTTCAGCGCGGCGGCAAAGGCCTCCAGCACCGAGATACGCTCTTCCAGGGTGCGCCGCGCCCAGTCCGGGAACGCCTGACGCGCCGCTTGCACAGCCGACTCGACCTGACCGGCGGTGGCTCCGACGCCGGACCACAGCACCTGCTGGGTCACCGGGTTCAGCGACTCGAAGGCTTCGCCCCCACCTGCCAGCCATTCACCTGCGATGTAAAGCGACTTCATTATTTCGACTCCCGAGCTGCGGACAACGCCACGGCGCGCACTTGATCGCCCGCGTTGAGTTGAAGACGTTTGGCGGTCAGCGGGTCGACCACCAGGGTGCCGGCGGCCAGACGTGCAGGCGCGGCAGTGATCCGGCAGTCCTCGCGCTTGCGGTTGTGAATGATGAATGGCGTGGCATCGTCACCCGGTGTGCCGACGGCCAGCACCAGCGCCTGGCTGTCGCGCACGGCGCGGATCTTGCCGGTTTCGCACTCGATCGCCGGGCCTGCATCGAAGATATCGACGTAGCCCTGGTAGCTGAAACCTTCGCTCTTGAGCATGGCCAGCGCCGGCTCGGTGTCCGGATGAACCTGACCGATCACGTTGCGCGCATCCGGCGACAGGAAGCAGGTGTACAGCGGGAATTTCGGCATCAGTTCGGCGATGAACGCCTTGTTGCCCACGCCGGTCAGGTAGTCAGCCTGGCTGAATTCCATCTTGAAGAAGTGCCGGCCCAGGCTTTCCCAGAACGGCGAACGCCCGGCCTCGTCTGAAACACCGCGCATTTCGGCAATGATCTTGTTGCCGAACAGTTGCGGGAATTCGGCGATGAACAGCATCCGCGCCTTGGACAGCATGCGACCGTTGAGGCCACTGCGGTAATCGGCGTGCAGGAACAGCGAGCACAGCTCGGAGTTGCCGGTCAGGTCGTTGGCCAGGAACAGCGTCGGGATTTCACGATAGATGTTCAGCTCTTGCGAGGCGCTGACCGTCAGACCGACCCGGAAGTTGTACCAGGGCTCACGCAGGCCAACGGCGCCGGCAATGGCGGAAATGCCCACCACGCGCCCGTCGTCATCTTCGAGCACGAACAGGTAGTCCGCGTCGCCCCGCCCGGCTTCGCCGCGAAAGGTCTTCTCGGCCCAGCCGACCCGATGGGCCAGCCGCTCTTCGTTGGCCGGCAAGGTGGTCAGGCCGGTGCCGGTGCTGCGGGCCAGGTCGATCAGAGCGGGTAAATCGCTGCTGCGTACGGGACGAACAATCATGCTATCTCCTCAAACGGGCCGCTTGCGCCACCCGTGAAACTTCGCTGCTTTCTAAACGAGCAATCAGGCCAGGTCGCTGTTAAACCGCGACCAGGCGCACGCTGGCACCCTCGCCGACACCCAGGGCTTCGGCCGCCTCCAGGTCCAGGGTCACCGGTTTGCCCGGCGCGTAATCGAGCTCGAGCATGACCGCGCGGTAATCCTGCAACTGGGCATTGGCAACCAGGTACTGGCGACCGACGCCTTTGACCGGCTCACCGATCTTCACCGGCACCACACGGCTCTGGGCGATCGAACGGATCCCCGAGACACGGGCATGCAGGGTCGGGCCACCGTCGAAGATGTCGATGTAGTGATCGGTCTCGAAACCTTCGCGCATCAGAATGTCGAAGGTGATCTGCGCGCGGGGGTGCACCTGGCCCATGGCTTCTTGAGCGGAGTCCGGCAGCAGTGGCACGTAGATCGGGTAATGCGGCATCAGTTCGGCAAGGAACGTACGGCTTTTCAGCCCGCACAGACGCTCGGCTTCGGCGTAGTTGAGGTCGAAGAAGTTGCGGCCGATGGCATCCCAGAACGGCGAGTCGCCGTTTTCATCGCTGTAACCGACAATTTCGGTCACCACGGAATCGGCAAAACGCTCCGGATGGCTGGCCACGAACAGCAAACGGCCACGGGAGTTGAGCTCCGACCAAGGCGACCCCACCAACTCGCGCTGCACATAGAAGCTGGTCAGCAAGCTGTTGCCGGTCAGGTCGTGGCACTGGGAGAGCACGTGGATCTTGTTGTGAATCTTCAGCTCGCGGGAAGCGTGCACGAAGGTTTCGTTGCGAAAGCTGTAGAACGGCTCGGAGTAACCGGCCGACGCCACGATGGCCGAGCAACCGACCAGCTTGCCGGTAGCGGAGTCTTCGAGGACGAAGAAATAGCTTTCCTCACCGTTGAAACTCACTTCGGCGGCGAACGAGGCTTCGCTTGCCGCGATCTTGTCGCTCAGGCGCTCAACGTCATCCGGCAAGGAAGTGACACCAATCGGACTGTCCGCAGCCAGACGCTGTACCTCGCCCAGATCAGCCATTTGCGCGGGGCGCATCACCAGCATGGTGTCACTCCTTTCTAAAACTCTTTTGAGGGAAATAAGCCGGGGCCGCCTTGGAACTCCTGTGGGAGCGAGCTTGCTCGCGATGGAGTGTCAGTCGACACCAATGTGGCTGATCCACCATCGCGAGCAAGCTCGCTCCTACAGTAAAGCGGGCCCGGCATAAAAATTGGGTTCGACGCCTGAAAGATCAGGCGTCGAAGGGTCTATCAGGCTTGCGTCAGTTTTGCCGCGGCACGTTCGAAGCGGTCCAGACCGGCATCGATATCGGCGTCTTCCACCACCAGGCTCGGGGCGAAACGCACCACGTCCGGGCCGGCTTGCAGAATCATCAGGCCTTCTTGTTCAGCGGCGTTGAAGATGTCCTTGGCCTTGCCTTTCCAGGCATCGCTCAGCACACAGCCGATCAACAGACCCAGGCCACGGACCTGGGTGAACAGGCCGTATTTCTCGCCGATCTGCTCAAGGCGTGCCTTGAACTTGTCGTGCTTGGCATTGACGCCAGCCAGCACCTCTGGGGTGTTGATCACGTCGATCACCGCACCTGCGACAGCGCACGCCAGCGGGTTGCCGCCGTAAGTGGTGCCGTGGGTGCCGACGACCAGGTGCTTGGCCAGGTCTTCGGTGGTCAGCATGGCGGCGATCGGGAAACCACCGCCCAGGCTCTTGGCGCTGGTCAGGATGTCCGGGATCACGCCGTAATGCTGGTAGGCGAACAGGTGGCCGGTACGGCCCATGCCGGTTTGCACTTCGTCGAACACCAGCAGCGCGTTGTGCTCGTTGCACAGTTCGCGGGCGCCTTGCAGGTAGGCCAGTTCGGCCGGCAGTACGCCGCCCTCACCTTGAATAGGCTCCAGGACCACGGCGCAGGTCTTGTCGGAAACAGCAGCTTTCAACGCAGCCAGATCGTTGTATGGCACGTGGGTGATGCCGGTGATCTTCGGACCGAAGCCATCGGAATACTTCGACTGGCCACCGACATTCACGGTGAACAGGGTACGGCCGTGGAAGCTGTTGAGCGCGGCGATGATCTCGTACTTCTCGCTGCCATAACGGTCGAACGCGACACGACGGGCCAGCTTGAAGGCGGCCTCGTTGGCTTCGGCGCCGGAGTTGCAGAAGAAGGCGCGCTCGGCAAAGGTGGCGTCGACCAGCTTGTGCGCCAGGCGCAGGGCCGGCTCATTGGTGAACACGTTGGACACGTGCCACAGCTTGTTCGCCTGCTCGGTCAAGGCACCGACCAGCGCCGGATGCGCGTGACCCAATACGTTGACGGCAATCCCGCCGGCGAAGTCGATCAGCTCGCGACCGGACTGGTCCCAAACGCGGGAACCGGCGCCACGCACAGGAATGAATGCGGCAGGCGCATAGTTGGGAACCATTACCTGATCGAAATCGGCGCGTTGTACCGCAGCGTGCTCAACGGACATCGGAGTCTCCTGAAGAGAAAACACTCGCCTGAAACTGGCGAGCTTGGTGAGGATTGTAAGGACAGTTTTCAGCCCGGCCTTGCCGCCAAGCGACAACTTCTTATAGCGCAAACCCCGGATTTTCCCGGGTTTACGGCAATGCGACATATAGGGTCGCAAAGGCGCAGTTTAACTGGCGGCGGACGTTTGCGGCAGGCTTGCTGCGTTGTAACTCATGGCAATGACCCGAGTGCGGTAAATATGTACCGCACAGCGTCCGGGTTCGCGCGGTTTCCTAAGGGCCTCATCCCACTTCGATGGTCACCTTAACCGCATGAATACCCAACATACCGACATTGCTAGCGACGCCTTCAGGCCAGACGCTCACTATCAGCACTTGAGCAACGTGATCCCCTCCTGGCTCCGCCAAGCAACGCCTCAACGGCGTGAGGCACTGCGCAACAGCGCGCCAGGCATTCCGGCCGGGCTCAAGGACGCTCCACCCCATCAGCATGCAGAACTGGGCAAACTCATTGCCCGTCATGTGACCAGCCAGAACCAGGTTGATCAAATGATGGCAAAGCTGCAGAGCCCCGCCGACTTCGCCGAACCACTTCTCGAAACGGCGCTCAAGACCCGATTCGGCCTGGAACTGGACGCTCGTAAAACGTTCCTTCGCCTTTACATCCCGGCTCACATCCCATGGCTTCGGCTGAAATCCGGCGCTGCGCGCACCTGGACGGTGTCCCTGCTGGATGCCGCACTGCACAATTTTGAAAGCACCGAAACCAAAGCAGACGCCTTCGAGCCCGCCTCGACTTACATCACGCCCCCCTCTGCTACCGGGCAATTCAATACATTGCCGCAGATACTGGAAAAGATGCCCATCACGGCTTTTACCAGCCTCTGCCGGGAACTGGACATTGGCCAGCGCTATAAAGAGTATCTGGACGACAACCTTGGCATCAGCAATCCCGTGGCCGCGGCAATACTGAAATCGAAAATTCACGACAGCCAGAAAACCGCACTCACCGCTGCCCTGCACATGGCGCAGATGCAAAAATTGCTGGGCAGTGACGTCCACCGACTGACTCTTGGCTTGCTCGACAACCTGCCTTCTTTACGTTTGCATGGTCTGCCCTGGGGCTACCATGAACTGACAATCATGAACGCTCGCCTGACCGGCATCGTTTTGTTTGCACCGGATCTGGAGCGCGCAACAGAAGTGGTCAGAGTGGTGGCCTACATTCCTGACGACCCCGAACACCCGATCAAGGAATACAGTTCAACCGCCGCATTCGCCGAGGAACTTGGTCAGCGCTTGCGTGCTCCCGAATACCAACAGTTTTTCAGTCGATTCATCAATCATGAGGATCGTGGGTACTTTTTCGCGCAGTTGAACAACGAGCTATCACCTTTAACCTGGCAGCCTGTTCCACCGGGCGATCCGCACCCGACCTGGCGAGAGCGCCCCAACCAACGTCCCGACTTGCACATTGCGGCCACACCGGTGAAAGACGATCTCTTGACCCACCTCTATCAGAGCAAGCTCAACAAGATCCTCAACGATGCGCGAGTGATCGCCGTGTCCACCGCAACAGTCGACCAGAGAGCCCGCTGGGCGTTATGGGACTCCTTTACGGAAATAGCTTCGACCCTGCTGAACATCGCGGCCTTTATTGCCCTGCCGTTCGTACCCTTCCTTGGCGAGTTGATGCTGGCCTACATGGCCTACCAGTTGCTCGACGAAACCTTCGAAAGCATTGTTGACTGGGCCGAGGGCCACACCACCGAGGCTTTCGAGCATTTCATGGGCGTTGTTGAATCCGCCGTACAACTGGGCACCTTTGCGGTGGGTGGCGTGATCGCGGCGGGAGAATTTCGCGCGATCCTGCCCAAGGAAATTGTGCAGTTCATCGACCGTTTCAATTCGGTGAAGCGGCCCAATGGCGAAACCCGCTATTGGAAACCCGACCTGACCGCCTACGAGCACCCCGCCACACTCCCGGCAGACTCAAAACCGGATTCACTCGGACTGCACAGGCATCAAGGTAAAACCCTGTTACCCCTGGAAGGCAAAAACTACGCCGTCAGCGAGGACTCCGTCATCGGCGAGTACCGCATCGACCACCCCTCCCGCCCTGACACCTACAAACCACAACTGCGGCACAACGGCACCGGCGCCTGGCAAACCGAACTCGACCAGCCGTTGAGCTGGGACCAGGCCACCGTGCTGCACCGTATCGGCCCGGACATGCAGCGATTTTCGGCCAGCACCCGCGAGCGCATCCTCAGCATCAGCGGCAGCCACGAAGATACCCTGCGCAAGATACACGTGCATGCCGGGCAGGTGCCGCCGTTACTGGCCGACACACTCAAACGCTTCAGGATCGATCAGGACATACAAACCTTTATTGATCAGATCGGCAGCGACCAGCCGGAGCACTTCCTCAAGGCGGATCCCGTGACACAGCTGGAACTGCTCAATGAAAACGGTTACTGGCCGGCAAACAAAGGCCTGCGACTGATCGACGAAAATGCGCAAACCCTTTGGCAAAGCCCGGCGCCCGATGTACCCGTGGTGGAAATCGACGCCACCCGCCTCACCGACGGCGACCTGCTGAAAACCTTTCTCCTGACCCTGTCGGACAGCGAAGCCAGAACGCTGATGGGCGAAGAATTCGGTCACCCCTCCCCTGGCCTGGAAAACCGGGCGCAGCGGTTGCGCAAGATACTCGCGCGGCTTGCCGAACAGAAACGGCAAGGCCTGTTCGATCAGCGTTATCGCAGACTCGAACGTGGCGCTCAAGGCCCCATACAAGCAGTCATGGATGCTGAGCCCGGACTACCAAGCAGCGTTGCAGAAGCGATTGTGAACACAGCAAACGAACAGGAACTGCAACAGCTGAAAAAACCAACCATTTCCCCTCGCCTGGTCGAGCTGAGCCAGGAGGCCAGATTACAAGTACGGGTGACACGCGCCTACGAGGGGCTTGATTTGCCATCGACCGAGAACAACCTCGACACCGACCGGCTGGCCTTGCACACCCTGGAAAAACTGCCAGGCTGGACGGGACAGCTACGACTGGAAGTCCGCCAGTACGCCCATGAAGGCCTCCTGATCGACAGCGTTGGCAGTGCCGACGCGCCCCTGCGTAAAGTGCTGGTGCTCAGAGTAGAAGGCGAGTATCAGGCGTTCGATCAAGACGGCGAAGAACTCAGCGGCATGGACTCGCTTTACGCATGCCTATTACAGGCCATGCCGGACAGTGAACGCACCGCCCTGAACCTTCATATCGGTGAAGGTGAACGACTCAAACAGTTAATTCGCAATCACGCCTTGAGCCGTGACGCATTAAGCTCGCTGCTGGCTCGACACCCCAACCTCAAACCCACCTACGACCCAAAGGTAATGCGCTTGCTCGGTGGCGGTGACGGGTATCGTCAAATGCCACGCAACACACCTACCTTGCAAGCTCGGGCTCAGACACTGTTCCCCCATCTATCCGCCGAAGAGCTCGACGCCTTCGTCGAACGCCTGCAACAGCACCCAAACGGACCGCGGGCAGAACTGAATCGGCTTATGGTTCAACACACGCAGCTCCAGGAAACGCTTTCTTCCTGGCGCGACGAAATTCCGCTGTTTATTCCAGACACACAACTCAGGGTCACTCCCGAGCAATTCGCTGCACAAAAGCAGGTCCGTCGACAGTTCACCATCGACCTGATGGACTGCTGGCGACAGCAATGGACCCTTCCCGAGACCGCGCTTGAAAGAGTCGACTTCAACTTCTTCCAACCGATCATCGGCGAATTGCCAGCCCTGAGCACCGACTTCAGCGGCGTCACAATGCTTACACTGGAAGGCAGCAGCGCCACGCGGGGCATGCATGAGTTTCTGCGCAGCTTTACCGGTTTACGCATCCTGAAACTGCGCGATTTCAACCTTGGCCACTTACCGGACACCCTTCCATCGTTGCAACTCGAAGAACTCATTCTGAGCAATTGCGCGATCACCCTCAGCCCCGAAAGCCAGGTCGGGCTCGCGGGCCTGCATCGGTTGACCACAATGGACCTGTACAAGAACCCCTTGGGCATGACACCCGATGTCGGCAGCATGCCCGATTTGAATTACATCGACTTATCGCAGACGGGCATTACTGAACTCCCGCGCGAATTATTGACTCGCCCACGCCTGCGCACCGCCCTGCTCAATAACAACCAGATCAAAGAGTTGCCCAGCGCATTGTTCACACTGCAACAACGCACCCAGGAGGGTTTCGACCTGGGCAACAATCCGCTTTCAAACGCAGCCCGCGAACGCCTCAAACAGCACTTCCAGCAGACCCGTCAGGACTTCGGTATCTTTGCCGAAGAAACAGATATCCACCGCGCGCAGGCACTGTACCCCTGGATGGACCAGGAAGATGCCAGCAAATTCGTCTACAAACTGCCCGGGACCCTGGATGAGGGTCGAGTCGAACTGACCCGCCTGGAAGTCGAACTCACCACCTTGGAGAACGACCTGTCGGCCTGGACCGGCAATATTCCCGCCGTCCACCCCCACAGCAATCAACCGTTCACTGCCCAGCAACTGCTGATCGAACATTCGACGCGGGACGCATTCAGAGAGTCCGTACTGCGCTGCTGGCGCCGGGAAAGCGACCCGGAGGACTTCGACGTTTCACTGCAAGCAACTACTTATGACCTGAGTCTGGAGACACGGATTACCGGTAACTTGCCGACACTGAGCGCAGACTTCAGCCATGTTTCTCTGGTTTACCTGAGTAGCGAGAGTGGCCTGACCACAGGCGTCACCGGATTCCTGGAGTGCTTCCCCAAACTCAAGACCCTCGTTATCAACGACTTCAGGCTAGGCGATATCCCGGAGGCGATCTTCCGGATGAGCGATTTGAGATCGCTCAATCTCCTCAACTGCAACATCACCCTGACCCCGCAGTCTGCCCTGAACCTGGCCGAGATGGCCCGCCTGGAATTCATCGACTTGAGGAACAATCCGCTGGGGCTGGCTCCGGATATCAGCCAGATGGCGGACCTGGCGACCCTGCAACTGGACAACTGCGGGCTCACCGAATTACCCGCTGGACTGTTGCAGCTCAAGAGCCTGGAAACCGTAGACCTGAGCGACAACGCAATCAGCCGGATACCCGCCGACGTCCTCGAACTGCCGCTGGAAGTCGCCGAAAGCATCAACTTGCGGGGCAATCCGTTCTCCGAAGACAGCCTGCAGACCCTGATCGAGTATTTCAGGCTGACCAGTGTCGACTTCGGCATTCAGGAAGTGATCGATCGGGCAGAATTGGAGGTGTCGACGTCCGAGGCGTCCGAACCGGAAGACTGATCGGGATCAGGTACTGATCAGCCGCGTTCCGGCGGCACCGATGACAATTCGAACGGGCTGCTGCTGCGCCGCTGGTTGCGATCTTCCCGCGGCGTGGCACCGAAGAAATTGCGGTAGGCGCTGGAGAAATGCGGCCCCGAGGAGAAGCCACAGGACAGGCCGATCTGGATGATCGACTTGCTGGTTTGCATCAACATCTGCCGGGCCTTGTTCAGGCGCAGTTCCAGGTAATACTGGCTCGGCACGCGGTTGAGGTATTGCTTGAAGATCCGCTCCAGCTGCCGACGGGATACGCACACGTGCTGGGCGATTTCGTCGGTGGTCAGCGGTTCTTCGATGTTGGCTTCCATGAGCAACACTGCTTGTGTGAGCTTCGGATGGCTGGAACCCAGGCGGTTCTGCAACGGAATGCGCTGGCGTTCGCCGCCCTCGCGGATGCGCTCGACCACCAGTTCTTCGGATACCGCACCGGCCAGTTCCGCACCGTGATCGCGGGCCAGCACGGCCAGCAACAAGTCGAGCACCGACATCCCGCCGCATGCGGTCAGGCGATCGCGATCCCAGTCGAACAAGTGACTGGTGGCGATGACCTTCGGAAAGCGCTCGGCGAAATCGTCCTGCCAGCGCCAATGCACAGCCGCGCGATAACCGTCGAGCAAACCCAACTGCGCCAGCGGGTAAACACCGGCCGACAGACCGCCGATCACGCAACCGGAACGCACCAGTTGCTTGAGCGCACTGCTGAGCGCCGGCGCCAGTGTGGTCGGTGGTTCGTCAGCGAGCAGGAACAGTTTCTGGAAGTTTTCGAGCTTGCCGGTCCACGCCTCACCCGGCAATTGCCAGGCGCTTTCGCTCGGCGCTTCGGCCTGCAGGAACGACAGCTCGTAAACCACGTCCGGATGCACACGCTGGGCAACACGCAAGGCCTCCTCAGCCAGCGCAAGCGTCAGTGCTTTAGTGCTGGGCCAAATCAGGAAACCAATTCGATGGGCAGTCATGGGCGAGCGATCCGAAGCGAAGAACAGTGATGAAGGCATGGGCCAATGCTAGCCCGTAAATGAACACAAATCGCAAAACCGGCAAAGATCAAATGTGGGAGCGGGCTTGCTCGCGAAAGCGGTGGTTCAGACAGCAATGATGTTGACTGACACCCCGCCTTCGCGAGCAAGCCCGCTCCCACAGGGGATCCGGGCCAGCCTTTAGACTGCGAAGCATGCACTATCGCAGTGCACAACGTCAGTTCTGATTACTTCAGGCTACCCGACAGGAATTGCTGCAGACGCTCGGATTGCGGGTTCACCAGCACTTCGCGCGGGTTACCGCTTTCTTCAACCACACCTTTGTGCAGGAACACCAACTGGTTCGACACTTCACGGGCGAAGCCCATTTCGTGGGTCACCACGACCATGGTCCGGCCTTCCTGGGCCAGAGCCTGCATGACTTTCAACACGTCGCCAACCAGCTCCGGGTCGAGGGCCGAGGTCGGTTCGTCGAACAGCATCACCTCAGGCTCCATCGCCAGCGCACGGGCAATCGCCACGCGCTGCTGCTCGCCGCCGGACATGTGCCCAGGGTAAGCATCCTTGCGATGGGCCACGCCTACCTTGTTCAGGTAGTGTTCGGCCTTCTCGCGCGCTTCAGCCTTGGACACGCCAAGCACATGCACCGGCGCTTCCATGATGTTTTCCAGCGCGGTCATGTGCGACCACAGGTTGAAATGCTGGAACACCATCGACAGGCGCGAACGCATGCGTTGCAGCTGCTTCGGGTCGGCGGCCTTCAGCGCGCCGTCCTTGTTCGCCACCAGCTTCAACTCTTCGTTGTTGAGCAGAATCCTGCCCGCGTGCGGCTGCTCCAGCAGGTTGATGCAACGCAGGAAAGTACTTTTGCCGGAGCCACTGGAACCGATGATGCTGATCACATCGCCGGCTGCCGCTTTCAGGGACACGCCCTTGAGCACTTCGTGACTGCCATAGCGTTTATGCAGGTCTTGGACTTCAAGTTTGTACATGCTGTCGGTTCTCACAAAAACAGTCAGTCAGTGGTATCAGTGCTTGCGCGGGGCCAGGTAGCCCAGCCAGCGGCGCTCGGCCATCTTGAACAGCTTCACCAGGATGAAGGTCAGGCACAGGTAGAACACGCCAGCGGTGATGTACGCCTCGAACGGCAGATAGAACTGGGCGTTGACCGTGCGCGCGGCACCCGTGATGTCGATCAGGGTCACGATGGACGCCAGACTGGTGGTCTGCAGCATCATGATCACTTCGTTGCTGTACTGCGGCAGCGCGCGACGCAGGGCCGACGGCAGCAGGATGCGCTTGTACATCTTGACCCGCGACATGCCCATGGCCTTGGCCGCTTCGATCTCGCCGTTCGGCGTGGCGCGCAGGCTGCCGGCAATGATTTCGGCAGTGTAGGCGCTGGTGTTGATCGCGAACGCCAGGCACGCACAGAACGTTGCGCTGGACAGCCACGGCCAGAGGAAACTTTCCCGCACCGCTTCGAACTGCGCCAGACCGTAGTAGATCAAGAACAGCTGCACCAGCATCGGCGTGCCGCGGATCACGTAGGTGTAGAGCCAGGCCGACATGTTGACGACCGAGTTCTTCGAGACGCGCATCAGGCCCAGCGGCAAGGCGCACAGCAAGCCGAAGAACAACGACAGCGCGAGCAGTTTGAGGGTGGTCACCAGGCCGCCAAGGTACAGCGGCATGGCCTCCCAAATGACGTTGTAGTCGAAGATCATAGATCAGCCGCCCTTACGCCTACCGAGTAGCGCTTCTCAAGGTGACGCAATGCCAGCAACGACACACTGGTGATCACCAGGTACATCGCGGCTACTGCGAGGAAGAAGGTGAAAGGCTCGCGGGTGGCATCGGCCGCCTGCTTGGCCTTGAACATCATGTCTTGTAGACCCACCACCGAAATCAGCGCGGTAGCCTTGGTCAATACCAGCCAGTTGTTGGTGAAACCCGGAATCGCCAGGCGAATCATCTGTGGCACCAACACCCGGAAGAACACCTGAAAACTGCTCATGCCGTAGGCCATGCCGGCTTCGGCCTGACCCTTGGGGATCGCCATGAAGGCGCCACGGAAGGTTTCCGACAGGTACGCACCGAAGATGAAGCCCAGGGTGCCGATACCGGCCGCCAACGGGTTCAGGTCGATGTACTCGTCAAAGCCGAGCAGCGGTGCGACGCGGTTGAGCAGGTCCTGGCCGCCGTAGAAAATCAGCAGGATCAGCACCAGGTCGGGAATACCGCGGATCACCGTGGAATACAGGTCGCCCAGCCAGGCCAGCCAGCGCACCGGCGACAGACGCAGTGCCACGCCGATCAGGCCCAGAACGATGGCCATGGCCATGGACGACAAGGCGAGCTGAAGCGTCAGCCAAGCGCCATCGAGGATGACAGCCCCGTAGCCTTTCAACATGATTCAGGTCCTCGAAAGTTGGGATGAAAAAATGGCGCAAACCTCAGAGATCCTGTTGCTTGCGCCATTTCGGACTTGTCGCTGGGACGTATTACTTGCCGTAGATATCGAAGGCGAAGTACTTGTCCTGGATTTGCTTGTACTTGCCGTTCGCACGAATGGCTGCGATGGCGTTGTTGAGCTTGTCCAGATCTTCCTTGTCGCCCTTGCGCACCGCGATGCCTACGCCGTCGCCGAAGTATTTGACGTCGGTGAACGCAGGGCCGACGAAGGCGAAGCCTTTACCGGCATCGGTTTTCAGGAAGCCGTCATCCAAAAGCGTAGCGTCTGCCACGGTGCCGTCGAGGCGGCCGGCGGCCACGTCGAGGTAAATTTCGTTCTGCGAACCGTAAGGCTTGATCTCGGCACCCAGCGGGGCCAGGACTTCGCGGGCGAAACGCTCGTGGATCGAACCACGCTGCACGCCGATGTTCTTGCCCTTGAGCTCGGTCAGGCCTTCGCTGACCTGAGTGCCGGCCTTCATGACCAGGCGAGCCGGGGTGTTGTAGTACTTGTTGGTGAAGTCCACGGACTTCTTGCGATCTTCAGTGATCGACATGGACGACAGGATCGCGTCGATCTTGCGCACTTTAAGCGCAGGGATCAGGCCGTCGAACTCTTGCTCGACCCACACGCACTTGACCTTCATTTCTTCGCACAGCGCGTTGCCGATGTCGTAGTCGAAACCAACGATGCTGCCATCCGGCGCCTTGGACGCGAACGGAGGGTAAGCCGCCTCGATACCGATTTTCAGAGGTTTTTCATCGGCGAAGGTTGGCAAGGACAGCACGGACAGTGCCAGGGCGCCAAGCAGCACGAGTTTCTTCATCTTGGGACTCCATCGGTAAAGGGCAAAAACGGCAGAGTGAGCGACAGCCCAATATGCGAATGAGTGGAACCAGAAAGCAGTGCTGCGTCCTGGGAAGCGGGTGTTGAAATTCAACACGAGCAACGACGAGCGAGTGATCGGCATTCTAACGACAGGCCCGAGGCCGATATTTCTTCAATGCGACAACTAATTACAGAAGCACCGAGAAAGCCGTTTTGGCACGTTGACAGCCCTGCAAAATCATGCAAGAGCAAAAGATAGTGAACCGATCTATGTTGCAAATTGCGGGCCTATTATTGGCAAACCCTTCTAATCCGGCAAGCGCAGTGTAGCGGCTAATTTTTTTGAGGCGCATTTCAGGCCCGGATTTAAGCCCCGGCGTTTCCCAATGCCCCGTATTGGCGCGATGCGGTTACACATTCAGTAACCTGAAAGAACGCAGGTAACAGTAGGAAAATGCCGACAGAGTATCCCGATAATTATTGGTAGATGTTGCTGTAGCGCCTGCTAAACCGCTATCGCGAGCAAGCTCGCTCCCACAATGGTTTTGTGTCGAACGCAAATATCGCATTCACCACAGATCCCCTGTGGGAGCGAGCTTGCTCGCGATGAGGCCAGCCCAACCAACACAAAAACCCAGGCACAAAAAAGCCCCGCCAGGCTCAACACCTGACAGGGCGTTTAAGTGACTCAGAACCGCCGCTTACGCGACATTCATGGTCTTGTGGGTATCAATCAAATGCTGCACCACACTCGGATCAGCCAGGGTGGAAATATCACCCAACCCCTCATATTCCGCCGTGGCAATCTTGCGCAGAATCCGGCGCATGATCTTGCCCGAACGGGTTTTCGGCAGCCCCGGCGCCCACTGGATCACATCCGGTGAAGCAATCGGGCCGATCTCCTTGCGCACCCAGTTTTTCAGTTCCAGGCGCAGTTGCTCGTTCGGCTCTTCACCGTTCTTAAGGGTGACATAGACATAAATGCCCTGCCCCTTGATGTCGTGCGGCACGCCAACTACAGCGGCTTCGGCGACTTTCGGGTGCGCGACCATCGCGCTTTCGATCTCGGCAGTGCCCATGCGGTGGCCGGACACGTTGAGCACGTCGTCCACGCGACCGGTGATCCAGTAGTAACCATCGGCATCGCGACGGGCGCCGTCACCGGTGAAGTACATGCCACGGAAGGTCTTGAAGTAAGTGTCGACGAAGCGGTCATGGTCGCCAAACAGCGTACGCGCCTGGCCTGGCCACGAATCGAGAATCACCAGGTTACCCTCGGCCTCGCCCTCGACGATGTTGCCCAGGTTGTCCACCAGTGCCGGTACCACGCCGAAGAACGGACGCGCCGCAGAGCCTGGCTTGAGCGCATGAGCGCCCGGCAGCGGGCTCATCATGTTGCCGCCGGTTTCGGTCTGCCACCAGGTGTCGACGATCGGACAACGGGACTTGCCGACATTCTTGTAGTACCAGTCCCAGGCTTCCGGGTTGATCGGCTCGCCCACCGAACCCAACAGGCGCAGGCTGCTGCCATCGGCGCCTTCAACGGCGGCAGTGCCCGAGGCCATCATGGCGCGGATCGCGGTCGGTGCGGTGTAGAGGATGTTGACCTTGTGCTTGTCGACGATCTTCGCCACCCGAGTGATGTCCGGGTAGTTCGGCACGCCTTCGAACAGCAGCGTGGTCGCGCCATTGGCCAGCGGGCCGTAGACGATGTAGCTGTGGCCGGTGACCCAGCCGACGTCGGCGGTGCACCAGTAGATTTCACCCGGGCGGTAGTCGAACACGCGCTCGTGGGTCATGGCCGCGTACAGCAAGTAGCCGCCGGTGGTGTGCTGCACGCCCTTCGGCTTGCCGGTGGAGCCGGAGGTGTAAAGGATGAACAGCGCTTCTTCGGCGCCCATTTCTTTCGGCGCACACACGGTGCCGGCCACTTTCATCAGGTCCTCGAACCAGATGTCGCGATGCTGGTTCCACTTGATGTCGCCACCGGTGCGCTTGCACACGATGACTTTCTGGATGCTGCTGGTTTCCGGGTTGGTCAGCGCGTCGTCGACGTTGGCCTTGAGCGGGATCTTCTTGCCGGCACGAATGCCTTCGTCGGCGGTGATCACCACTTTCGAGCGGCAGTCGATGATGCGACCGGCCAGGGCTTCCGGGGAGAAACCGCCGAACACCACCGAGTGAATCGCGCCGATCCGGGTACAGGCCAGCATGGCGACCACGGCTTCGGGGATCATCGGCATATAGATAGTCACCACGTCGCCGCGGTGCACGTCCTGACCACGCAGGGCGTTGGCGAACTTGCACACTTGCTCGTGCAGTTCGCGGTAAGTGATGTTGCGGCTTTCGGCAGGGTCATCGCCCTCCCAGATGATCGCGACCTGATCGCCGCGCTCGGCCAGATGACGGTCCAGGCAGTTGTAGGAAACGTTCAGGGTGCCGTCGGCGAACCATTTGATGTCGACATGGTGATCGTCGAAGGAAGTCTGCTTCACCGTGGTGAAAGGCTTGATCCAGTCGAGGCGCTTGGCTTGCTCGCGCCAGAAGCCGTCGGGGTTGACGACCGACTGCTGGTACATGGCCTTGTAGGTCGCCTCGTCGGTCAGCGTGTTAGCCAGAACCTCGGGACGAACGGGATACAGGGAAGCCGCACTCATCTTTCTTACCTCGGTGGAATAGTTGTTTTTGTATGACCCTGTTTTAGCCGGGCCGGGGCTATAGAACCATTCGACGATGGTAGTAACAAGTCCCTACAAAATGTCGTGAAAAACCGTCAACCCCACTACCGCCGCGGTACCTGTGGGAGCGAGCTTGCTCGCGATGGTCGTCAACGAAAACGCACCCAATCTGACACCCCGCAGTGCAAGTTCGCACCTACAAAAGAAGAGGTTTTTCAGGGATTGTTACAGGATCTGTCAAAAGTGTTTATCAAAACCACGCCTATATGGACGAAGCGTCGACGCCTAAAATCAGCCACGCCAACAAGGCAACCTGATTAACCAAGTTGCAGCCCCCACGAAGGCAGTTAATCAAACCCCTGATACCGAAGCTCCACACGCAATCCCAAAAAGATTGCGTGCCCCCTTTCGACCTCTAAAAGGTAAATTTCAAATGAAAGCTTTATTGGTTCTGGCCCTCAGCAGTCTGTGCGCAACCGCCATGGCAAACGAGGTCCCGACTGATGTCGCACAGCAACAACCAGCAATAGAGGAATACACCTACTCCACCCACCTGGACATCGCCAAAGTGATCTCCATGAGCGAAGCCCCGAACGTGTGTGAAGTTGTGCCGATGAAAATGGAATACGAAGACTCCCACGGCCAACGACATATCCTGCGCTACAGCATGATGGGCAATGGCTGCTCCAACGGCTGATCCCCTGCTTCACCCCTCCCCCAAAAGGTTCGACCCACCCGCCGCGATCAGACAGATGAAGCGCCGAACCTTAATGATCGATTAATTCGATTATTTTAAGCATTTATTTGCGCTTTTTAATCGAAATAGCAGGCGTAGAATCAACTGCAACCCAAGACAAACAACACCCACGAATCTGGAGCAACAACCATGAAAACCCAACTGATCCTCGCCCTGACCCTCTCCGTCCTGGCAGCCAACACCTTCGCCGCCGATGGTTACGACCGCACCGGCTCGGCTGCTTACACCACTGAAGCCGCTGTCGCTTCCGATGGTTCTGACCACACTGGCGCCGCCCGCCTCGCCGCCGATGGTGCCGATCACGTCGGTGCAGGCAAATTGGCCTCCGATGGCTCCGACCACACCGGTGCCGCCCGCCTCGCCGCCGATGGTGCCGATCACGTCGGTGCAGGCAAACTGGCCTCCGATGGCTCCGACCACACCGGCGCAGCCCGCCTCGCCGCCGATGGTGCCGATCACGTCGGTGCCGCTCGCCTGAGCTGATCCGCCAGCGTGACTTCACAGCCCGACTTCGGTCGGGCTTAGTTGTGTCTGGAGCCTGAGAAAACCCCACCGAAACACAAGATGTAGTGAAAAAAGCCTTTTTTGGTCATTTCTTGAACAAAAATAATCCGGGGCAAAAAATTAAGAAAAAAAATCTTCCCCCGCCAACATCGTTCAAAGCCCTGTAAACCCTCACTCCGACCGAAAAACGGCCCCCGTCGACCGTTCCGTGAGCCATTTCGCCGCACCACAGCACGCAAAACTTCCCTATAATGCGGCCTTAAACGGGCCTGCAATATTCCCTTACAGGGACGAAAAGCCAGTCTGAAGCCCCGCACAAGCGATCAACGCTTGCTGCGCCCATCAGTGGCTCTCGAAACCCGTACAAAATTCTGTTTGATGCCTGCGTATAGCTGCCGCAAAAAACGATTCCTTTAGATCCAACGCGGCCAGTTAGGCCGTGTGAAAAACCGACCTATCCAATTTCACACGGGCACACTGGCCCTCACGCAGGAGACGACACGTCATGCTGAGCTGGGACGAATTCGACAAAGAAGACACGGAAGTAGCAGTCAAGAGCGCCAACGCTGGCCACGCCACCGAAGCCAACATGGACCGTCTCGACAGCGCCGGCGGTGCCGCCGCCCTGGAAGCCCGTGCCGTGACCGCCACTGACTCCGCCGCCGTTGCCCGCGCCAAAGCTGCCCTGGATTCCCTCGACGTCGCCGAAGGCCTCGCCGAACTCGAAGGCGCCTCCGCCCGTGTCGCCGTTGACGAAAAGCGCATGATCAACTGCCGCGCCGACCTCAACCAACTCGTACCCTTCAAGTACGACTGGGCCTGGCAGAAGTACCTGGACGGCTGCGCAAACCACTGGATGCCGCAAGAAGTCAACATGACCGCCGACATCGCCCTCTGGAAAAACCCGGAAGGCCTGACCGACGACGAGCGCCGCATCGTGATGCGCAACCTCGGCTTCTTCTCCACCGCCGACTCCCTGGTTGCCAACAACCTGGTCCTGGCCGTGTACCGTTTGATCACCAACCCGGAATGCCGCCAGTACATCCTGCGCCAAGCCTTCGAAGAGGCGATCCACACCCACGCCTACCAGTACTGCATCGAATCGCTGGCCATGGATGAAGGCGAAATCTTCAACATGTACCACGAGATCCCGTCGGTCGCGAAAAAAGCCACCTGGGGCCTGAAATACACCCGTTCGATCTCCGATCCGAAGTTCGAAACCGGCACCGTCGAAACCGACAAAGAACTGCTGCGCAACCTGATCGCCTACTACTGCGTTCTGGAAGGCATCTTCTTCTACTGCGGCTTCACCCAGATCCTCTCCATGGGCCGCCGCAACAAAATGACCGGCGTCGCCGAGCAGTTCCAGTACATCCTGCGCGACGAATCCATGCACCTGAACTTCGGCATCGACGTGATCAACCAGATCAAAATCGAAAACCCGCATTTGTGGGATGCCGAGATGAAGGAAGAAGCTTCGCAGATGATCCTGCAGGGTACTCAGCTGGAGATTGAATACGCACGTGACACCATGCCTCGCGGCGTGTTGGGCATGAACGCGGCGATGATGGAGGACTACCTCAAGTTCATCGCTAACCGTCGCCTGTCGCAGATTGGTTTGAAGGAAGAGTATCCAGGGACCACTAACCCGTTCCCTTGGATGAGCGAGATCATGGACTTGAAGAAAGAGAAGAATTTCTTTGAGACTCGGGTTATTGAGTATCAGACTGGTGGGGCTTTGAGCTGGGATTGATTCCTGAGCTAGCCGCGATTTGACGACTTGAATCGACAAATCGAAAACCAAAAAGCCCCGATCTGATCGGGGCTTTTTTATGGGGTAGGAAAACTCTTACTCGCAGTATCAGTAGTAGCTAAATCTCCCACATGTATTCCAGCACCGTCTGTATTGAGGGGCACTCCAAGCAGCTCTAAGCTCTATTGCAGGTGCCTAAGAAACGCCCAACGTAGAAGCAAATTTCGCCGCACAGACCGCACGCTGTTATCAGCTATAAATGCGTAATCCTGTGTCTGGAAGAAATAGCTTGTTGGGATTTCTTAGATCCTCTACGTCGGGTTCGGCCCTCATCAACTTCATACGTAGGGGTAATGGAAATGCCAGTCGACACGCACAACCGCTCTGCGGCACCTCAAAGATCACTCATATCTGATCCGTACATTTCGACAACTTTCACTCGCCACAACCTCCCTCTACACGCCCTTCTCCTTGAAAACCAACCATGGTTTTGCGCCCGTGATATCGGCCGCTTGATGGGTTTCCATCTAAGTGAGCGCATGGTCAACAAGCTAGACAAGGAACAGCACCGAACATTGTGGATTGAGTATTACCGGCAGCCGGAAAAGCAGTTAATGCTCAGTGAATCCGGCGTGTATGCGCTGTTGGTGTATCACTACGCGCCTGGAAATCGGTTGCTGCGTGAGTGGATCACCCATCAAGTGGTGCCGGCCTTACGTGATGCGGAGCAGTCGGACAATTCGGATCGGCCGATGCTGAGTTTGTTGGATTGGCCGGAGATGTCCTTGAGCTTGCTGCATTGGCAGGATGAGCCGTGGATTCGGTTGCGGGATATGCCTTGTTTACTGCTGGGCCAGCAGCAGACGTCTTGGTGGCGGAAGGTTTCGCAGTTTTTTCTGTTTTAACAGGCTGTCGCAGAAAGGGTGCAACCTTCCGCACCCTATATAGATTTGGCCCACCGAACGTCCAATCGACTAACCACTGGCCGTCTGTGACCACTGAGATTGCAGCGGCAATCCCTCAGGCCCACCCATCAAAATGCCCTGCTCCAAATCAAATGGCAGCACCCAGAGCTTGAGTTGTGGTGCGAATTCGAATACCTGCAATGGGGCATCAAACGCAGCTTGTTTTGGGTAGATCAGCACCAACTCTCCATCCCCCGCTAGGTATTTATGACCATAAGCGAACAACTGATAAAAGTCGGATTGCTTCAAACCGTAATTTTTATCCTCTCCCGATGAACTCAGTCGCTTCCATTTTGTGTCGAGCACCCAGATTTTCTGCTGATGGTGGATCATCAGGTCCGGCCGCAGCTGGAAGAAGTTTTCATCCCTATGCTTACACAGGTGTTCGCTGCGGGTTTGGGTGAGCAGTCGCGCATCGTGCAGCAGGTCCCTATTTAGGCTCGCAGCTACATAACGCTCAAATAGCTTTTCCATTGGGAATAACAAGCTCATGCCATGCCAATCCCCAGCGACTGCTAAAGGCATCTGCTGTTTGATGATCAGCTCGCACCATGGCTTCACCGGTACGTAGTGCGCCATCAGTCGCTCATTACTCCATTGCTTGAAGTCCTGCTGCACGTTACGGCTTGTAGGCACCTCTAACAACACGGTTCTTAACTCATGAGCCAGTCGCCAGTTACCAGCATCTTTTGTTGTTTTGCAGACCTGATCTAACGCGAACTTGATTAAGCGATTCTCTGGTCGGTCGGGCAAATAAATATCATGTCGTATCTGGAAATGGTGCTGTCGACCAGGAGGTTGGCGCATTTGCTTGACCACATCTAACTGACCACGAAGGAATCGCTGTTCCTCCTCCACTCGCTGGTAGTCAAAGCGTAGGCCTCGATTGATCAAGTGATCCAGAGCCAGTAAGAATCGGCCCATGACCCATTCGCTCAACGGCGCATCGAAACTCTGAAGATCCGCCGCGCCGACTTCACGGGTGGGTAAGTCTAGGGAAGCTTGGATCATGCGCCTCAGCAACGCTCTGCTCTGCTTGATGCAGTCCTCGCGCTCGAAATGCTTGGGAAGAATTTCAAGGCGCGTACCACAGGGTGTTTCCAATACGCCGACGTAGTTGTCGAGCTTGAGCAAACAGCGGTTTTCGAGCTGGACCAGCCCTGCCCCCGCCTTGCTGAAGAAAGCACTTAATCTGCATAACCAGTCAAAGGCTGAAACCGATACCTGAGCAAGATCTAACGTCGGCACAGCAACGTTATCTGTCGTCAGCCTCGCGTATTCGCGAACCGTGACAATGGGTTTCACGCCGTCACGCCTTTCAACGCTCGGATAACTGCTACGCCAAGATGACGAGTATTAAACTCACGACCGCTTGAATGGTGTGTTTTCAGGCCATGTTCTGCCGCAAGCTCACGCAATATAGGCCTAGAGGGACGGATGATCTTTCCCGCCTGTAGAACTTCGATTGAACCGCTTTCAAGCTGACGAACCTGGATATCGCCTTTTTCAGCTTCGATAGCGTCTTGCAGCTTTGGAAGCACAGCTTGGTGATCAATGACGCCCCAATAGGACTCGATCCGAGCAAAGGCCTCTTCATTGATCATCCATTGGTTATTTTGGTTACTGAGCACCACTTGATCGCCAAACAACGAATCTGGCTTGAATGGTGGCTGTTCGATAAAGCAATTTTCAGCGGCTTTACGATGATCGTTGAGCACCCATTGAATCCGCTGCCAATCTTCAAAAAAGTACTCTTGCAGCAGCGGGAGAACTTGTTCACGAAAGATCTGCCCCAATCGCTCCAACGTAGGGTCGCTATCTAGCGGCATAAAATAAGCGTGTCCCAGACAATGATCTCGATCTAGCAGCATTTCGATTCGCTGATTCATCACTCTCAGGAGCTTGGCGATATTGAGCTCACCCACTGCAATGTCATTCAACAGCTCAGGCTTAGGCAGCATTTCGCGGAAAGTGAAGCGACGACGTAAAGCGATATCTAGACCGGCCAACGAACGATCAGCAGTGTTCATCGTGCCAATGAGATAGACATTGTTCGGTACACTGAAATGCTTCTTCGAATACGGCAGCGTCACTTTCAAAGCCTCGTCAGCCCCGGCACGCTTGGACGGTTCGATTAGCGTGATCAATTCACCGAAGATCCGAGAAATATTGCCGCGATTTATTTCATCGATGATGAGTACATGAGCATTGCAAGGTTGAGTTTTTGGCTCAACCTCGGTGACTTTGGATCGCCCATCCAATATGCGCGCCACCAAAAGCGGCAAAATATTGTTGTAGCCATTGATGAGATACGGCTCCAGCATAGTCTCTGGCACCTTGTCAAAAACCTGCTTGTTGCGAATATCTGCGACAGTTAAACGTCCTGCGCGCACATATTCAGCAAGCGTGTTAAGCATGTTCATGCCAACCGGCAACTCTTTACCGTTGGGCTTAACCAAGTTGAGCAACTCTGTGGATGAACTTGTGACTACGTATCCCGAACCAAAGGTTTCGCCCTTAGTAAAGAGAGCACCATGACTCACTTCCGCTGCGGGTGTTTGTTGGGTCACTTTGGCAGTGGTACATAATCTTTTGAACACACCATCAACAACGTCATATCGCAATTGCCCGTCGTCTCCGCTTTCCGCGCGCAGGCCTTCAACGAAGTCTTCGTAGCTGAAGCTTTGATGAAACGTGACGAACTCGACATATCCGTCTGCGGCTAACTCATCGAAGCGCTTCTTCAGCGCAGCCCGATTTTCTTTGTTGGTCTGAAGAAACTCAGGGGCGAGGATTTCTAGCGCTGCCTCGATGGTGGCGAAAGTCTTCCCGGTACCGGGAGGGCCAAACAAGATCTGGTTGAGTGCAGGCGAGGTCATCGAGTCGCTTTCCTTGGCTACGTGAGCAAAAAAGGGCATCGCGTGGTGGCGGCTCGATCAAAGTCGGTAGGGGTTATAGGAACCAAAACCCGACCATGGAAACAGGCTACAGCCGCAGGAGATTAATCCTACAACGGTAGCTACATTGCCATCACGGGTAAAGCAGTACAGATAGGTAGATCTGCTGCAGAGATTGGAAGCATTCGACCGCTGGTTATCAAGCAGACGTTCTGCGGGACGAACTCCACTCGGGATTCCGGTTACTGATTTTGTTTATGCGTCAAATTCACCGGCGCCATCGCGAGCAAGCTCGCTCCCACAGGGGTTCAGCGGCTGGCTTGGAAACGTCTGTGTATCAGGGCCGCAGGATTATCCTGCGGCCCTTTTCTTTGGCTGTGACCGCGGTTACGAGATCACCTCCCCAACCCACTACTCCGCCAAGGACAAACCGCCGCCCTAACCCCACTCGGCCCAACAATCTCCGGCGTCTGCCCCAACGACCTCGCACTCAACACACTCCCCACCCGCTCAATCAACTGATCAAACCCCAACGTCGCATCCTCCTGCTGCGACTTGCGCAGTTGTTCGACCATGGCATAGGTGAAGGCACCGTAGTGGTTGGAGCCCACCACATATTCGCTGGCCTTTTCGTTCTCCCGCGCTGCGTAGAGCATCAGCGGCATGTAGGGACCGTGGTGGCCGTAGAGTCTGGTTTGGCGCAGCAGTTGGGCTTTTTTCTCGGGGCGCAGGCCGGTGGCGGCGCCTTGGGTGTTGCGGGTGCGGGTGAGGCCGCGGGTTTTGTTGTCTTGTTCGCTGAAGTCGCGGCGGTCGGCGTCGGTGGCGTAGACGCGGCGGTCCCAGTCGCCGGCGTAGGGGTCCCAGCGCAGCATGCGGTGGCGGATGTCGCTGGGTGGGGTGATGCCACGCACACGGCCATTGCCGCGGGTCATGCCGCCGGCGTAGCAGCAGTCGAACATGACGGTGAGTTTGGCGCCGTGGCCATCCGGGTCGAATGGCAGGTGGCTGTAGAACTGGCGGAACAGTTTGTCGGTGAAGTGGGTGCTTTCGTCGTCCCAGTCGAAGTCGTGGAGCACCAGGGTTTCGTCCATGCAGTCGGCTTCGCCACTGCTGCTGTAGACCGGCAGTTGGGTGCCGTGGCCGGAGTAGAACAGTACGCGCTCGTCGCCGGCACGGGCGCCTTCCACCAGCCATTCCAGGCGCTCGACGAAGTTGGCCCGGGTCGCCCGGGCGTCGTGCAGCAAGCGGATGTCGCCGGCGTCGTAGCCGCTTTCCTGAAGCATGCGGCTGATCAGGTAGGTGTCGTTGATGCAGCCCTCGAGGCGTGCGCTCGGGTCGAGGTAATCGTTGATGCCGACCACCAGGGCGCGACGTTTGCGTTGGCCGCTGCGGGACAGGAACGCCGGTACTTCCAGTGCTCGCGCCGCCACCACATCGCGGGCCAGTTGCGGCCACAGGCCGGTCTGGCTGGTGGGTGAGGACAAGTAGGCCTGGGCGGCGTGATTGAGGTCGAGCAGGTCATCACGCAGCTGCACGCTGAATTCGGTTTGCAGGTCGACTCGCGCTGAATCCGGCGAGGTGATCGGTCGGGCCAGCAAGCCGTCGTTGGGGTTGTGGAGGTGGAACCAGCGGCGGATGCCTCGGCCGTTTTCGCTCAGGCGCAGCACCCGCCCGCCCCACACTTCGCGCATCACCAGCGGCAGTGCAATCGGTGAGCCAAAGCTGACGAACACACGGCCATCGATGCGCTTGAGTGCCGAACCTTTTTTCGCCACCGAGCGGCGCAGGGCGTCGTAGCCGATCAGGCTGCCGAGCCCTTGGGCGAAGATGATCTGCGGATTGAATGCCTCGATCTTCGCCAACAGATGTTGCGTCAGTTCAGTGCGCAACTCGGCGTCTTCGATCCATTGCACGATGGCGCCGACGGTGGTGCGCAACATCTGATTG
Organism: Pseudomonas sp. GW822-FHT01E03; assembly: GCF_058802985.1. Taxonomy (NCBI): domain Bacteria; kingdom Pseudomonadati; phylum Pseudomonadota; class Gammaproteobacteria; order Pseudomonadales; family Pseudomonadaceae; genus Pseudomonas; species Pseudomonas sp. GW822-FHT01E03. Next base: position 449,275 of record NZ_JBXAOQ010000004.1, on the reverse strand, counting down.
ACCGGCAGGCCCCAGCTGCCGAAGTTCTCGTCGGCCTTGCCTCTGGCGTCGGCGCTCAGCATCGCCAGGCCTCGGGTAATCTGGGCGAAGTCCGGCCCGTCCTTGAGTTGCTCGTCGAAGGACAGGAAGTCGATATCCTGGTCATCGATGAGGCGACCGTTCTGTGCCAGTTGAGTACGGATCAATGTGCGCCACTGGTCCTGCCAGTTCGCATCGATGCCGCCCTGCCCTTGGCCGGCTGGCGTGAAACCGACACCAGGCAGGCACAGGACGCGCAGCCGTGTTGGCGCGACTTCCGCCCCCGGTTCTGCCAAGGCTTTGCTGGCAGGCACTGCAACGGGGCGAACAGCTTGCCCTTGGGCGGTCACCATCAAATCCTGCAAGCGCCGCAGTTTCGCCTCCAGGCTGTCCGCACTGGGCGCGGCAGGCGTGAGCGCGGCCTGAGCCGGATCAGCCAGGGCGCGGCTGCGGTTGCCGAGAAAACCGCTGACCCATTGGGCACTGCTCTTCCAGATCTGCTCTGGGTCAAGGCCATCGAGGTAACCGGTGGCGCTGTCCACCACTTGCCGACTCTGGGTCGCCAGTTCGGACTCGATCAATGGCAACCCGACGCGACTTGGCACCACAGTAGCCGCCAATTTTGGCGCAGCCGTTACACCCGGTGCAGCGCGCCAGATAGGTGCGTTGCCGAAGTGCTGCGCCGCGACCACCCGCGGGCCGAGGGCACTGCGCGGCAATTTGAAGTGGTCGCAAATAAATGCCAGCAGGCTGGTGTGATCGTAATGCTGGGCCTGGACGCTGCCCGTCCAGGGAATCAAGCCTGGCTTGAGCCACGGCGAAGCCAAAATCGCCGGAACCCGAACGCCGAGGCGGGTGAATGGATTTTTCCATGGGACATCGGCCGTTGAACCGGTCGCCACGCAAGTCGGCGGCACCACGTGGTCATGGAAGCCGCCATGTTCGTCGTACAGCAGCACGAACAGGGTTTTGTTCCAGACAGCGGTGTTGGCCGACAAGGCGTTGAACACTTCACCGACAAACTGATCGCCGAAGCGCAAATCTTCGGGTGGATGATGCGACACATTGGGCCCGAGTTTTCCGTTGAGCAGGCCATAGCTCGGCTCGATCCAGGACAGTTCGGGGAGCCTGTTACCGGCGACGTCCGACTTGAAGTCGTCGATGCTCAGGTGCTGCAAACCACCCTTGACCAGCGCCGCCAGCGGGATCGCGCCATCGGAATAAATGCGCGCATCGTGGCCGTTGTTGCGCAGCAGCGAAAAAATACTCTCGCCGCCGAACTGTGCGATCAGGCTTTTGATGCCGGCCAGCACCGTGCCCGTGGAGGGCATCAGCAGGTGACCATTGCAACTGCCGAGCATGGCAAAAAAACGGTTCGGCCAGGTGGGGCCCGGGACTGAGGAAAACCAGCGATCACACACGGTGAAATTGCGCGCCAATCCGTGGATTGCCGGCAACGTATCCTTCGCTGGCGTGGCGCCGAACGGGATGTAGTTCATCGCCCGCTGGGCCATGGACTGCGACCAGGTCTTGTACACCTTCAGGTCGCTGCGGGCCTTGTCGTAGGCGTCCTGGGCAAAGCCGGCGAGCGTAGGGTTAGCCGGGCTGGTCTTGAAGGAGACGCCCAGTTGTTTCTCTACGTTGACGAATTCGTGGCCAAGGTCGAAACCCTCGCTGTTGCCCGGCGGCAGCGCCGGAGGTAGAGGGGGCGGCGGCGCCCACAGGCTGTAGTTCTCCGGGAACTCCGATGCCTGGGTGATCACCGTCGAATTGCCATTGGCCAGCTTCAACGGGTTGGTGCTGGGCGCCTTGCGGTTGATACCGTCACACGCGGCATTGATGCTTGTGTAATCCCCCAGCAAATGGTCGAACGAACGGTTTTCCATCATCAGCACGACGACGTGCTCAATCCCGGCGGGCCAGTTGTTCGGCATGGTTCGCTCCTTGATGTGAAGTCTCTATTTCAATCTCGCGGGTTTCACGGCAATCCGTTCCCTTCATCTTCCCGCTCCCTGTAATCCACCCGATAATTCGCCACATAACTATCCACAGCCGTCCCAATCGTAGGAAAAAACGCCGTCTCTCCCAGCCGCGCAAACAACCCGAACCGCTTCAGCTTGTCCTTCACCGGATCCTTCATCTCGGCAATGCACAACTCAATACCCGCCGCATGCAGGGTGTCGTCCAGTTCGGCCAGCATGTCGGCAGACGTTACATCGACACTGGTGACGGGCTCTGCGGCGACCACCAGCCAGCGCACGGGCGTGGGCGATGCCGCCACGGCGTCCAATACTCGGTCGTTGAACAGTTCGGCGTTGGCGAAAAACAAGGGGGCATCCCAGCGAAACAGGACCAGGCCGGGGATCAGGCGTGCGTCGGGGTAGCGTTTGATGTCGTGGTAGCCCTTAACCCCGTCGGCGCGGCCCAATACTGCGGAGTACGGGCGCCAGCCGTCCCAGAGGAATTCAATGACGGCAATCACGATGGCCAGGCCGATGCCCTCGATCGCCCCGAACACGGCCACGCCGACGGTGCAGACGATCGACAGCCAGCATTCCCAGCGCTGGATGCGATAGATCCGGCGCAGGTCGGTGATTTCGATCAGGCCGATGGCCGAGGCGATCACGACCGCCGCCAGGGCGCTGGACGGTAAGTGTTGCAGCAGGTCCGGTGCCACCACCAGCAGCAAGGCAACCGCCAATGCGCCGATGACGCCGGTCATTTGGGTTTTGGCTCCGGCGGCCTCGGCCACGGGAGTCCGTGACGAGCTGCTGCTGATCGGGAAGCCTTGGAAAAAACCGGCCGCCAGGTTGGCGATGCCGAGGCCCACCATTTCCTGGTTCGGGTTGACGTAGGTTCGGGTCCGCGCCGCATAGACGCGGGAGAGCACGCTGGTGTCGGCGAACGAGACGAGTGCGACGGCGCAACCGCCGATCAACACCGGGACGATGTCGGCGCTGGTGATCCAGGGGATGGCGAATCCGGGCAAGCCTTGGGGGAGCGAACCGAGGACCGACACTCCGGCGCGTGTCGCAAGGTCGAGTGCTCCCACGGCGACTGTCGCGCCAACCACGGCGATCAGGATGCCCGGCAGTCGCGGCCATCGTTTGAGCAGCAGGATCACCGCCAGGGTGAGCCCGCCCACCATGAAGGTGGTCCAGTTGACCTTCCCCTCCATCACCGCTGAGGCGATGGCCCCTATGTTGCTCAATGGGCCGTCGGACTCAATCGTAAAACCGAACAGCTTGGGCAACTGGCTGATCAAAACGGTCAGTGCGATGCCGTTCATGTAGCCGTAGCGGATCGGTTTGGACAGCAGCTCGGTGATGAAACCCAGGCGCGCGATACCGGCCAGGATACACACCGCTCCCGAGACGATCGCCATCATCCCCGCCAGGGCGACGGCACGCTGCGGGTCGCCGCCGGAGAGTGGAATGATGACGGCAAGGATGACGGCCACCAGGGAGGAATCCGGCCCCATCACCAGAATTCGGCTGGGGCCGAACAAGGCATAGAACAGCAGCGGAACGATGGTCGCGTAGAGGCCATATATGCCTGGCACGCCTGAAGCGACCGCATAGGCGATACCGACCGGCACCAGCATCGTGGTCAGCACCAGGCCGGCCACGATGTCGTAACGCAACCATGCCGGTTGGTATTCGCGCAGCATGCTCAGCCCCGGTACCCAACGGCGCCAGCCGGTCTGTTCATCCCGGCGGGCTATCCGGCCTGGCTCCGGGAGAGGGGGCGAAGCATCTGAATGGCTCATGAACCGCCCTCTTTGATGGACTGTGCAGGCTCGGCGATATCGAAGTGATCTGAGTGTAGCTATTGCTTCGAATGCGCCATCACTGGAAGCTGTTCACCTAAAGGATTTGGAACCCGACATGAAATTCGACCTCGCCTATTGCCTCGGCCTCAACGACAAGTTGTCGATCTACGACGTTCGGGATCTGAATTTCGACGAGACGATGGATTTCGACTCCGCCAAGGAACACTTCCAGTGCCCCAACGATGCCTGTCGTTTGGCGTTCGATGCGACCAATGAGCTGGGCACGTTCAACGCCAAGAATGTGAATTACGTGCGCACGCCGCACTTCAAGAACCTGCCGAGTACGCGGCATGTCGAGGGCTGCCCTTATGTCAGCTTGAAGACGCCTGCGTCGGGTGGGGATGAGACGGAAACGGACGACAGCCGCGAGGAAAATTTCCCGTCGGAATTGTTACTGACTCGGCGTGAATATGTGCGTAAGCCGTCCAGCACGAAGGTCACGGCGGACGGGGGGCGGGATGAGTCGCTGACGCCTTCGGTGGCAAGCAATGTCGAGCAACCGGGCAGGGAATCAGCCCCGGACAAGACCAGCGTCTTCGCCCATCCGGTGGAGTGTTTTGTGTCGAACTTCGACGACAAGGATTTGCTCAAGCGCGTGCCGCTGAAGATTGGCGAGCACACCGCGCCCTACGGGTCGTTTTTCAAGAAAATCGAATACCTGCAGGACAACAAGGGGCTGATTTACTGGGGCAAGGTCAAGGAGATCAAGGACTACACCCAGAGCTTTCGCATCGATTTCGAGAAGAAGGTCTGGTTCGAGAAAAAGCCTTACTCGGTCAATGTCTACCTGAGCAAGAAGCTGATCGACAGCTACCGCAAGCGCAAGGCATTCCTGGAGGAGATCAAGCACGCCATCGAGAGCGGGCGGGAGTTGTATTGCTTCTTTTATGGCGTAACGCCCGAACTGAAGCAGGTGCCGAGCAAGAAAAACCCCGAGCAGACGTTCGGGGTGTTCAGCGCCAACATCGAGAATCTGGATCACTTTATCGTGCGGGAAGCGCCGGGGTTGGCGGACAAGTAAGCGCAGCACCGTTCGTCTGTCTGAAAAGACAAATCAAAAAATGCGTTTGATCCGGGCTCAAAACAACTGTACAAAAACACAGTATATTTTGAACCAACACTCTCGAGCCCGGAGAACACCATGGCCTCTCAAGCGATGAAAATCACCCTGGAACGTATCGCCCTCTTCCAATTCACCCCGGCCCACTGCGCCCAGGCCCGAGCGATGCTGGGCTGGAGTGTGGAAGAGCTGTCGCGGGAGTCCCGAGTCTCGGTGGATGCCATTCAACGCTTCGAGGCACGCCAGGAGGTGCTGGATGTCACGCGCCTGGCGCTGGCCTATCGGTTCGAATCGGAGGGGTTGGTGTTCTTCCCGGGGTTTGCGCCGGGTCGAGGGATGAACGTCAAAGGCTCTACGCCGAATCCGGTTGGGCGGGCGGATTTTGCGATGGTGGAGTGAGCCAACTCACTGACTGACGATAAATGGCCCCTTGTAGGAGCGAGCTTGCTCGCGAAAAACATCTGGACAACGCGATCATTCAGACAGCACGCGTTATCGTTAACGTCCATCGCGAGCAAGCTCGCTCCTACAGGGCCCATCACTCTACGCGTTATGAGCCACCACCCGCTCACTCTCCCCTTCCACCGCCAACCACCACGCACCACCACGCTGCGGATGCATCAGGTTGAACGCCTCGCCCATCTGCGGCGTGGTGATCGATACGTTGCGTTCCCAGGCCAGGGCCAGGATACGGTCGAAGGGTTCGTACCAGGCGTGCATCGACAGGTCGAACGTACCGTTGTGGATTGGCAGTAGCCAGCGGCCCTTGAGGTCGAGGTGGGCTTGCAGGGTTTGTTCGGGTTGCATGTGCACGTGTGGCCAGTCGACGTTGTAGGCACCGGTTTCCATCAGGGTCAGGTCGAATGGACCGTACTGTTCGCCGATGCGTTTGAAGCCGTCGAAGTAGCCGCTGTCGCCGCTGAAGAAGAGGCGCGTGTCGCCGTCGATCATCACCCACGAGGCCCAGAGGGTGCTGTTGCTGTCGAACAGGCCACGGCCGGAAAAGTGCTGCGATGGGGTGGCGATGAACTGGATGCCATCGACTTCCGTGCCTTGCCACCAATCCAGCTGGCGGACTTTGCTCGCGTCGATGCCCCACTTGATCAGGGTGTCACCTACGCCCAGCGGGGTAAGGAAGTGTTTGGTCTTGTCCGCGAGCTTGAGCACGGCCTGATGATCCAGGTGATCGTAATGGTCGTGGGACAGGATCACCGCTTCGATCGGTGGCAATTCTTCCAGGCTGATCGGTGGCTGGTGGAAACGCTTGGGGCCGGCCCATTGCACCGGAGAGGCACGCTCGGCGAAGACCGGGTCGGTGATCCAGAATTTGTCGCGCAGCTTGAGCAACACCGTGGAGTGGCCCAGGCGATAGACGCTGTGGTTCGGCGCTGCGATCAGCGCGGCTTGAGTCAGGGCTTGCACCGGGACGGGCGCGCTCGGGCGGGTGTTTTGCGGTTTGTGGAACAGCACGTTCCATAGGACACCCATGGTTTTGCCAAAGCTTAAACGTTGAACCGGCGTAAAGTTTTGATACTGCCCTTGAGCCTGTCGGGATGCTTCAGGTGTGGAGGCGTTGTCCGCCGGGGAGTTTGAATTGGCCATGACTGAATGACTCCAGAAAAACCGCGCATCACGCGACTTTCCGTTTTGGGACGATAAATGGCCAAAGCACGCACGCATCAGCCGGACTTTCTATTTTTGCTGGGCAGGGTTAACAAAACATTACACTGCACAGTGTAGTTTCTAGGTTGCATCAAAGTCGATGACAAGTAAACTACCGAGTGTAATTCTCCCCTTTTTCCTGCCGAAGCGTACTTATGACAGCTCCACAGCGCCTGACCGACCGAAAACGCCAAGCGATCATTCATGCCGCGATCAATGAATTCCGTGACAACGGTTTCGAGATCACCAGCATGGACAAGATTGCTGCCACTGCCGGTGTGTCGAAGCGCACGGTGTACAACCACTTCCCCAGCAAGGAAGAGTTGTTCGCCGAGATCCTCAATCAATTATGGACCCGGGTGACGGCAGAACAGGAAACGGCCTACCGTCCCGACCTGCCGTTGCGTGAGCAATTGCGCGGATTGCTGATGGCCAAGCTGCAAATGTTGGGCGATGACAATTTTCTCGACCTGGCGCGGGTGGCGATAGCGGCGACGATTCATTCCCCGGAGCGGGCGCAGGATATGGTGGCGCGAATGGGCGAACGCGAAGAAGGGCTGACGGTATGGATTCGTGCCGCTCAGGCCGATGGTCGGTTGAAAGTTATTGCCCCTGATTTTGCCGCACAACAGGTGCAGGGGCTGCTCAAGTCGTTTGCCTTCTGGCCGCAGATTTCCATGGGCAAGCCTGGCTTGTCACCCGAAGAACAACACCAGGTGGCAGACTCCGCGCTGGACATGTTTCTGGCCTGCTATCAGTTGCAATAAATGACAAGTTCGACGGCGGCGTCGAAGGATCGATGGCTCTGATTTGAATGACGCGATGTGTTTCAGAATGAAACCGGCACTGAGGCTTTAGTGAGCTTCAGCCAGGAACCTGATCGGTTTCACGGCAGTTTCAGCGCCCGCCCCAACTCATCGAACAAGGTGACCACCGAGCGCAAAGCGCGGCAGTCGGGACGGGTCAGCAGCCACAGCGCGGTGTCGTATCCGTGCAGGGGTTCGCTCAGCGGCTGTAATCCGTCGCCGATCAAAAAATCCGGCAACGCCGCTACACCCAGGCCGGCCCTGACCAGCTCGGTCACCGACAGCATGCTGTTGCAGCGATAGCCCGGCGTTACCCCCGGCAAGGCCTGGCGACGCCAGGTAACGGTCGGGTGATCAGGCAGGAAGTCATCCGGGGCTATCCAGGTCAATGAGGCCAGGTCAGGGGTATTGACCGATTGCAGGTATCGCTCGCTGGCACACACGCGATAGGAAATGTCCGCCAGCCGCCGTCCCACCAGATGCTCCGGTGGCGTGCGGGTCAGGCGCAGGGCGATATCGGCATCCCGACGGCTGAGGTTGGCAAAATCATTGGATGTGCTGAGCTCGAGCGTCAGCGCCGGATAGTTCGGCATGAACTGCGCCAGCGCCGGCAACAGCAAACCTTGCAGGACCGAATCGGTACAGGTCAGGCGCACGATACCGCTAATCACTTCTCCGCCCTGCTCCACACCGATGCGCGCCGCCTCCAGAGCCTGTTCAGCACGCTCGGCCTGTTCAGCCAGTGACTGCGCCAGGGTGGAGGGCAGGTACCCGGCGCGGCTTTTTTCGAACAGTTGCTGACCCAGTGCACCCTCCAACCGGCGCACCGCTCGAAACACCGTCGAAACATCCACCTTCAACAGTTGCGCTGCCCGGGCCAGAGAGCCACCGCGTACCAGCGCGAGGATCAGGGCCAGGTCCGGGTAGTCCAGTCGATAGTGCGTCGCTGCATTGATCACTTGGGAAAACGCCAATATTGAGTGCGTGAGCGCCAATCTATAGTGGGCACCAGCAATCAACAAGTGCAGAGGCCCCACATGGAAACCCGCCCGATTCGTATCGCCCTGATCGGCGACTACGACCCGCAAGTCACCGCCCACCAGGCCATTCCCGTCGCCCTCGAAATGGCCGCTGAACACAGTGGCCTGAACGTGCAATGGCAATGGCTGGCCACCGATGACATCCACGCCGAGACACCGCTGCACAGATTCGACGGGGTCTGGTGTGTGCCGGCCAGCCCTTACCGGAGCATGGACGGTGCATTGCTGGCGATTCGCTTTGCCCGCGAACAACGGCGACCATTCCTCGGCACCTGCGGTGGTTTTCAACACGCGGTGCTGGAATATGCGCGCAACGTGCTGGGCTGGTCAGATGCCGAACACGGCGAGACAAATCCCGATGCCGCGCGGGCGCTGCTGACGCCACTGTCGTGTGCGCTGGTGGAAGCGGTCGATACGATTGATTTGCTTGAGGGTTCGTTGCTGGCCAAGGCCTACGAAAGCACCGAGATTCGTGAAGGCTATCGCTGTCGTTTTGGTGTGAATCCGAAGTTCGAAGGGGAGTTGCTCAAGCGCGAACTACATGCCGTCGGCCACGATTCGGAACACGGTCTGCGGGCGGTCGAACTCAGCGGTCATCCGTTCTTTGTCGCGACCTTGTTCCAGCCCGAGCGGGCGGCGCTCAAGGGCGTATTGCCTCCTTTGGTTGGCGCCTTTGTCGAAGCCTGTGCGGGGCGCTCGTCATGATCGCCGATACACCAGCTGCGCCTTATTACGCGGTGATCTTCACTTCACTGCGCACCAAGGGTGACCAGGGTTACGCCGAAGCAGCCGAACGGATGCTGGAACTGGCCCGCGAACAGCCGGGGTTTCTTGGTGTGGAGTCGGCACGGGGCGAGGATGGGCTTGGGATTACGGTGTCGTACTGGGCCAGTGAGGCGGCGATTCTGGCGTGGAAGCATCATCCCGAGCACAGTGCGATTCGCGAGCGTGGGCGCTCGACCTGGTATGCGCGGTGTCATACGCGGGTGTGCCGGGTTGAGCGGGCTTATGGGTTTAACCAGTGAGTGATGTAGTGTTTTTCAGGTCGCCATCGCGAGCAAGCTCGCTCCCACAGTAGATCTTTGTCGCGCACAAATGTTGTGACCGACCGGGATCAAAATGTGGGAGCGAGCTTGCTCGCGATGGGGCCCGTCAATTCACCGCAAAAACTCACCCCTGAACCAGATTACGAACCGCCGAAATCTCCGGCACTTCCCGCCGGTTCATGTACACCCGCAACGGCTCGGTGATGTTGATCCGGTCATCGATGTTCTGGTCCAGCAGCAGCTGGATCAATTCCCGCTTGAGCGTCATGACCTGCCCGGGCCCCGCGACCCAGACGAATTCGCTGACAGGGATGATGCCGTCGTCCGCCACGTCCATGCCAAACGAGTCTTCGCTGAAGCGCACGATGTAGTGCCCGGTCTTGCGGTTGAGGCCGACGAAGCCTTTGAGTTGGTCGGCAGCCTGGCAGATGAGCTGGGAAGTGATGCGCATGTTAAACCCCGCAATGGTGATCGTTGGTTTGCACGCAGGGCCTGCGTTTCCCTCTGCCGGGGAAATTGCAGGGCCTCAGCGTACTGCAAACGGGCGCACAAAAGCGCTGACGAAAATCAGCTTTCGACAGGTTTGTGTCGGTCTGGTGATAGCGTCTGCAACGATGAGTTGTTAAAAGGGACCGCTCACTTATTGCGAAAGGATCTCGACCATGCCCGCAACCTTTACTAAAAGCGCCCTGTTACTGAGCCTGTTGCTCGCCCTCGGCCACGCACAGGCCGCCAGCGAACCCGGTCCCGCGGCACTGGCGACCCGTTTGGGCATTCCGCATCCAGCGGTGATCGCCCACCGTGGCGCATCGTTCGATGCCCCGGATTCCACCGCCGCCGCCTACAAGACTGCCCGCGACCTGGGCGCCGACTACCTGGAACTGGATCTGCAGCGCAGCAAGGATGGCGTGCTGTTTGCCCTGCACGACAACAATCTGCAACGTACCACCGACGTCGCCAGCAAATTCCCCGAGCGCAAGGACAGCCCCGCCAATGCGTTCACCATGGCCGAACTGAAAACCCTGGACGCGGGCAGCTGGTTCAATGCCGCGTACCCGGATCGCGCACGTCCCGCCTTCGCGGGCCTGAAGATTCTGACCCTTGATGAAATCATCGACATCGCCGAGGGCAACAGCCTGCACAAGCCCGGCCTGTACATCGAGACCAAGGAGCCCAAGCAGTTCCCCGGCATCGAACGCGACCTCAAGGAAAAACTTCAGGACCGGGGCTGGCTGAGCCCGACCGCTTCGAAACTGGCAAAAAACGAGCTGGCGGTCGGCCAAGGCAAAGGCAAGGTGGTCCTGCAGACTTTCGAGAAGAGCAGCCTCGAACTGCTGCAAAAAGAGATGCCGACGGTGCCGAAGATCCTGCTGTTGTGGGTCGGTGAAGGCAGTATCGAGCCCAAGTCCAAGGTGACATTTGCCGAGTCCGGCGAAAAGGACAAAGCCGCTTACTACGCCAAACAGCAACCGAAGGACAAAGCCGAATTTCAGCAATGGGTCGACTACGCCAAGGCCCAGGGCGCCATCGGCACCGGCCCGTCCGCCGCACTGACCCAGGGTGGCGACCAGAGCTACTCGGATCTGGTGCAACCCTGGATGAACCAGTACACCCACGACCAGGGCCTGCTGGTGCACGTCTACACCATCGACGATGCGGTGGACTACCAGAAAGTCATGGACGCCGGAGTCGACGGCATTTTCACCAATCGCGCCAGTGAGTTGTTGAAGTTCTATAAACGCCCGGCGGCGAGTGTTGCGCAGGTGCTACAGAACAACGGGTATTGATCCAGAATTGCGCAAAACCTGTGGGAGCGGGCTTGCCCGCGAAGGGGCCATCAGTTTCAACATCCACGTTGACTGACACTCCGCTTTCGCGGGCAAGCCCGCTCCCACAGGTTATGCGTGTGCCAGCAAAATTTGCGGCGAACACACATTCCCACAGGGATTGATGCAGGACATGTTGAGGGATTTAAGGGTGGATTAAGTTACACAGGCTAACCTGATCTCACTTAAACAGATCACCCAAGGAAAGAAGCCCATGAAGACCCTGACTGCTTTGTTTACCGCTGCAGCCCTGACCCTCACCGCCGGCCTGGCCCAGGCCGATGTGCGAGTCGATCAAATCCCGCAACTGGTCAAGGAAGGCAAGATCAAGCCACTGGAAGACTTGAACAAGATCGCGCTGGATCTGCATCCGGGTGCAACGATTACCAAGACCGAACTGGACAACCACTTCAACGGTTACGAGTACGAAGTTGAACTGCGTGACGCCAAGAACGTCGAGTGGGATGTGGACATCGATGCCTCCAACGGCAAGGTCCTGGAAAACAAACAGGACACGTAATCCCCAAACAGACAAAAGCCGCACGATGGGAACATCGTGCGGCTTTTGCGTTTTCGGGATTCAAGCGCTCAGGCGCGCCGTCACCTCGTTCAACTGCCCCGACAAGCCGTGCAGATTGGTGCTGGCCGCTTCAGTGCGCTGCACGTTGTCCAGGTTGGTGCTGGCGATGCTGGTGATTTCGGTGAGGTTGCGCGAGATGTCTTCGGCCACCGAGGTCTGCTCTTCGGCGGCAGTGGCGATCTGGCGGTTCATGTCGCGGATGGCTTCCACGGCCAAGGTGATGCGTTCGAGCATGGTGCCGGCCTCGGTCACTTGCTGCACGCTCTGTTCGCTGCGCGACTGACCGCTTTCAATCGCCTGGGCCGCTTCGATTGCACCGGTCTGCACGGTCTGGATGATCTGGTTGATCTCGATGATCGACGCCGCCGTGCGCTGGGCCAGGCTCCGCACTTCGTCGGCCACCACAGCGAATCCGCGTCCGGCCTCACCGGCGCGGGCCGCTTCGATGGCCGCGTTGAGTGCCAGCAGGTTGGTCTGTTCGGCGATCCCGCGAATCACCTCCAGAACCTTGCCGATGCGTCCGCTGTCGGTTTCCAGTTGGCGGATGACCGTGGCGGTGTTGGCGATTTCGCCGCGCATCTGGGTGATGGTGTGGATGGTGCCCTGCATGACTTTTTCACCCTGTTGGGCGGACTGGTCGGCATCGTCGGCGGCCCGCGCCGCTTCGGCGGCGTGCCGGGCCACTTCCTGTGCGGTGGCGGACATTTCGTTCATCGCCGTGGCCACCTGATCGGTGCGGTTGAACTGCTCGTTGGTGCCGCCGGCCATCACGGTGGCGATCGAGTTCAACTCACCGCTGGCGCTGTCCAGGTCCGACGCGCTGCGCTGCAAACGGCTGAAGGTTTCGGCGAGGAAATCGCGCAGGGTGTTGGCGGCCATCGCCAGTTTGCCCAACTCGTCCTGACGGGTGCTGGCCACGCGCTCGGCAATACGCCCCTGGCTGAGTTGCGCCACGTATTCGATCAGTTTGCGGATCGGCTCGACCAGGTTGCGGTTGACCAGCCACAAGCTCAGCAGGCCGATCAGTACCCCCGAAACCAGCATCACGACCAGCCCCAGCAACACCGTGCGCTCGGCACTGGCGCTGATCAGTGTCGATTGCTCGGCGCCCTGCTTGCGCAACTCGCTGACCAGTTCACTCATCTGATCGCTGGTTGCGCGGTCCACACCCTTGACCGCCACGTCGCCCGCCGTCGGGTCACCACCGGCGGCCACGAACGCGTCCCGGCCCTTCTGATAGGCCGCGCCCAACTGGCGATGTTCGTCACGCAAGCGCTCGATGCGGCTCTTGAGTTGCGGCTCGATGCCCTTCTGCGCGGCCAGTTCGCCAAGGATGTTTTGCACATCGCGCTGACGCTCCTCGAATTGCCCCCAGTACTTGCTCAGGTCCGCCGGTTGCTTGCCGCGCAGCAGGACGTTTTTCCATTCCTGCACCTGCACCTTGAATTGCAGGTTGGCTTCATCGATCAATTGCGAGGTGTGCAGCGGGCCTTCGATCAGATTGGCGTAGTTCTGCACGCCGCTGGACAGGAAGTGAAAGCACGCCAGGGCGATCAACAGCATCGCCAGCAGGCTGCCGCTCAGCAGGGCGAGAATTTGTGCTCTCAGGGACTTTTGCAAAAGCATCGCAGGGTACTCATGACAGGAATGGGGCACGCCCGTTAAGGCGTGAAAAGTGTCCGGACATCCCTGTCTGCGGTCCCGGCCGAGGCCTGCGGCGCGCAACTTAACCCAAGCGTGATCGGCTAGCCAGAGCGGTTCTTGAGAAAATCCCGACCACCGGCAGAACAATTTTTTGCGTTGTTTTCCTGTCACAAAAACGTCATTCCCGCTTGCGATGATGCCGCTCAAGTGAACCTGTAAAACACGTGACAGGCGCCTCCCCTTGCGAGTCCTCATGAACCACAGCATCGATCAAAGCCATCGCGACACGGATCTGTTCGGCCTGCTTTACGGTTTCAGTTTTCGCCCCGGTGAGGCCGGTCGGGAAATCAATTCCGCCGAGGCCTTGCAGTACCTGCAACAGCCGCAAAGCGATGAGCAATTTCTCTGGCTGCACCTGAACCTCGCCCACGCCGCGTGCGAGCGCTGGATGAAAAGCCATTTGGAGTTGCCCGAGGAATTTTTCGAAGCGCTGCACGAAGGCTCGCGTTCGACGCGCATCGAGCATGTCGACTCCGCACTACTGGCAGTGGTCAACGATGTGGTGTTCAACCTCAGCAACATGGTCTCGTCGGATGTCTCGACCCTGTGGGTGTGCGCCCGCAGTCAATTGATCATCAGCGCCCGCCTGCAACCGCTGCACTCGGTGGACAAATTGCGCTCGTCGGTGAAAGCCCGGGAATGCTTTCGCTCCCCGCTGGAGCTGCTGGTGCATTTGCTGCGCGACCAGGGTGAGGTGTTGACCCAGATCGTGCGCAAGACCAGTCAGAGCGTGGACCAGATCGAAGACCAATTGCTGTCCTCGCGCCTGTCGACCAACCGCGCGGAACTGGGCGCCAATCGCCGGGTGCTGGTGCGATTGCAACGGCTGCTGGCGCTGGAGCCAGGCTCATTGCTGCGCCTGCTCAACCGGCCACCGCAATGGCTGCAAAAGGAAGACGTGAAGGAGCTGCGCAAATCCACCGAGGAGTTCGCGCTGATCATCAACGACCTCACGGCGCTGAGTGAGCGGATCAAGCTGTTGCAGGAAGAGATCGCCGCCAACATCAACGAACAGACCAACCGCACGCTGTTCACCCTGACGGTAGTGACGGTGCTGGCGCTACCGATCAACATCATCGCCGGTTTCTTCGGCATGAACGTCGGCGGCATTCCGCTGGCGGATGACCCGCAGGGTTTCTGGATCCTGGTGGCGCTGGTCGCGACCTTTACCGTGATCGCCGGGCGCTGGGCGTTTCGCAAGCAGCAGGATTATTGAGTCCCCGTCATCACCTGACACACTGATCAACTGTGGCGAGGGGGCTTGCCCCGCTGGGTGGCGCAGCCGCCCCAGCACTCGGTCATTCAAACCGCACTAGCAGGATTGACGACTGCTATGCAGCCGAACGGGGCGGTGCGGCGTTCCGACAGGCCCGTTCCCACAGGGTACAAGTTCGAAGCACATCATCCCGGCGGGTTTTCCCGTCGGGATTTTTTCGTCCAGCGGCACGGCATTTGCTCGCGAACTCAAGGGCTGCGCTTTATTGACGCACAACTCGTCCGGCAGCCCTTCAGTTTGCCAGCGTGGTGCCGACTCATAAGACACTCGATGTATTCAGGAGAGGAACCGTGAATCTGTACATCAATCAGCTGCAACAGAAAGCTGACTTTAAAGAAGCCATTTACGCGGGCGATATTTTCCTGAACACGCAGTTACGCGCCGCCAAAGAACTCTGTGCCTTTGCCCAGGAAAGCATCACGGCGGCCTTCGATGGCGAGACCAACCACCAGGCGCTGCACACACTGATGCCGGTGGAAGAGTTCGTGGTGCTGGTGACTCGGCTCAAGGGCCAGTTCACCAACAGCCTGCGTGCCAAGGAGCTGATCCGCAGCTTCACCGACGAAATCGGTGCCGCTCCCGAGGAGTTCATTTTCGACGTCCCGCGCATCCGTGTCGTACCCAACTACGACTACCTGCACGCTGGCGTCAGCTACGCCTACAAACCCCATCGCGATACCTGGTACGGCGGTGTCGACTGCCAGATCAATACCTGGATGCCGGTCTACACGATCCAGCCTGACCAGACCATGATGATCAACCCGGCCTACTTCGACGCCCCGGTGAAAAACACCTCGGCGCAGTGGAGCCTGTCCGACTGGATCGGCGTGCAACGCCAGCGCGCCAAGGACAACGTCAAGGAAGAGGCGCGCCAGCACCCGGTGCCCACCGAAGCGATCAACAGCGCCTCTGAGCTGCGCATCGCCGGCAACACCGCCGAGATGCTGGTGTTCTCGGGTTCGCACCTGCACGGCACCGTTCCCAATTACACACAACAAACCCGCTTCAGCGTGGACTTTCGCCTGATGCACCTCGACGACCTCAAGCACCAGCGCGGCGCGATTAACGTCGACAGCGCCTGCCCGGATGTCGGCGCCGGCTTCAAAGACTACTTCCACGTCCACGACTTTTCGAATTTCCGAGGAATCCCGCAATGACCAAGCGTCGCATCACGCCCGCCGAGGCCCAGTACAACGAAACCCGTACCAACGTCCTGAAACGGGTCGATGCCGAATACGTGGCCGACGCTCCGTTCGTCTTCGCCAACCGCATTGGCGTGACCGCCGCGTTGTCGCGCATGGAGCTGTTCAAGAAGGTCGCGGAAGTGCCGGGCGCCATCATTGAGTGCGGCGTGTACAAGGGCAACTCGTTGATGCTCTACATGCACTTGTCGATGATTCTCGAACCGTATGCGATCAACCGCTCGATCGTGGGTTTCGACACCTTCGAAGGCTTCCAGAGCATCGACAAGAAAGAAGACCCGGCCGACGTCAACGAAACCATGTTCGCCGACACCGACCAGTCGCTGATCCAGGACATGATCGACGCCAACGACCTGTTGCGCCCGGTCAACCGCATTCCGCGCTGCGAACTGGTCAAGGGCGACATCGTCAAGACCGTACCGGAGTGGGTCAAGACCCGTCCCGACCTGGTCGTGGCCATGCTGATCCTCGACACCGACCTGTACGAGTCGACCAAAGTCGCGCTGGAAACCTTCCTGCCGTACATGCCCAAAGGCGCGATCGTGGTGCTCGACGAAGTCGCCTACCGCAACTTCCCGGGCGAAACCAAGGCCCTGCGTGAAGTGCTCGACCTGAACAAGATCGAACTCAAGCGCCTGCCGTTCGATTCGTGCGTGGGTTACTTCCACGTCTGATCTGGTGCAAAACCTGTGGGAGCGAGCCTGCTCGCGAAAGCGGTCTGACATTCAGCAATGAAGTTGACTGACACGCCGCCATCGCGAGCAAGCTCGCTCCCACAAAAACCGGTTCAAACACGACTCAGCAAACCTCACGAGTCACCAGCATCCGCTCCCGAACCACGTCATACGCCCAGTGGTAGACGTAGGTGTACGGCAGGAAGAACAGCAACACACCGATATCCAGCAAGAACGCCTGCCACAGACTGACGTTCAGCCACCAGGCGATCAGCGGCACGCCGAGGGCGACCAGGCCGCCTTCGAACAACAGCGCATGCACCACGCGGACCCAGGCGTTGTGTGCGATGGCGAGGCGCTTGAGCAGCCGATCGAACATACCGTTGAAGACCACGTTCCAGGCCAGGGCCAGGCCGGCGATGAGGATGGTGACCATGCCCATTTCCAGCATCGGTTTCTTCATGATCCAGGCCAGCAATGGGGTACAGATCAGGATGGCCAGCAGTTCGAAGCCGATGGCTTGAAAAATACGTTCAGTAATGGATTTGTTGGCGCTCATGGCCGAACTCCCTTGGGTGACTGTGGTTGCCATGATCCATCAGCACACCGATACTTCATAACCAATAACCATCGATCAAGGCGATAGCTCATGGCCTCTCACGAAGTGTTACTGGCGTTTGTCGAAGCCGCGACCCAAGGCTCGTTTTCCGCCGCGGCGCGCAAATTGGGCCGCAGTCAGTCGACCATCAGTGCGGCGGTGGCCAGCCTGGAAATCGACCTGAACCTGACGCTGTTCGACCGCAGCAGCCGCAAGCCCGGCTTGACCCCGGCCGGACACGTCATGCTGCAACGGGCCGAAGACATCCTGGCCGCCACCAGTCGCCTGGAAATAGCCGCCAGCCAACTGTCCCAAGGGGTGGAAGCGAAGCTGACGGTGGCGCTGTCCGATACCTATCAGTCGGACCGCTTCGAAGCCGCCCTCAGTGCCTTCGAGCAGCGTTACCCGGACCTGGAGCTCGAGTGTCTGATCGCCGAATGCGATGATCTGATGTCCCTGGTACAAAGCGGCCGGGCGCAGATTGCCTTCGCCGAAATGCAGGACAGCTACCCGCCGGACCTGGTCAGTTCGACGGTGGACGAGCGCACGGAAATCGCCTTGTTCGTGTCCCCGACGCACCCGTTGGCGACGTTGGACTACGTCGACCGGGACGTACTGCAACAGCACCGTGAGCTGCGTCTGGCCACCATCATCAATCCCTATGAAAGCCGGGCGAAGGGCCGCGTCTGGTCGGCGCCAAGTTACCTGATGCTGCTGGAAATGGCCCAGGGCGGATTCGGCTGGGCGCCGTTGCCCCGCTGGCTGGTCGAGCGATTCGGGCCTGGTACGTTGCAGGAACTGGTGGTGCGCGGCTGGCCGAAAACGGTGTCGGTGGATGCGTTGTGGTCGCGGCTGAATCCGCCGGGGCCGGCGGGGAGCTGGTTGCTGGGCAAGATGCTGGAGTGAAGGTCCTTCGGCCCTTATCGCGAGCAAGCTCGCTCCCACAGTATCGAGTACACCATCAATCCCTGTGGGAGCTGGTTGCTGGGCAAAACGCTGGAGTGAAGGTCCTTCGGCCCTTATCGCGAGCAAGCTCGCTCCCACAGTTTCGAGTACACCATCAATCCCTGTGGGAGCGAGCTTGCTCGCGATGAGGCCAGACCGGCCGCATCACTCCAACGCCTTGAGCCGCTCTTCGATAAACCGCCGCTCCGGCTCCTGTCGGGTCAACGCCAGCGCCCGTTCCCACGCCGCCCGCGCCTCCTGCTTGCGACCCAGTTGCCAACAGAATTGCGCCCGCGCCGAATGCGCCAGGTGGTAGTCGAGCAGTTCTCCCCGCTCCAGAATGGCGTCGACCAGCGTCAGCCCCGCCAGTGGACCATCGCGTTGCGAAATCGCCGCCGCGCGATTCAACTCGATCACCGGTGACGGCACCGCCCGCAGCAGGACGTCATACAGACCGACAATCTGCGGCCAATCGGTTTCCCCCGCCGTCGGGGCTTCGGCGTGCACCGCTGCGATCGCCGCTTGCAGGCAATAGGGTCCGAATCGTCCCATGGTCAGCGCCCGCTCGACCAGCGTGCAGCCTTCACTGATCAACCCGGCGTCCCACAGCGAACGGTCCTGTTCGTCCAGCACAATCAGCTCGCCGCTCGCCGAGGTCCTGGCCGGGCGGCGCGACTCGTGCAGCAGCATCAACGCCAGCAAGCCCATTACCTCCGGTTCCGGCAGCAGTTCCACCAGCAACCGGCCGAGTCGGATCGCTTCGCGGGTCAAATCCTCACGAATCAGTTCTGCCCCGATGGACGCCGAGTACCCCTCGTTGAACACCAGGTAAATCACCCGCAATACACTGTCCAGGCGCTCGGGTAGCTCAGCGAGTGTCGGCACTTGATAAGGGATTTTCGCATCGCGGATCTTCGCCTTGGCGCGCACGATGCGCTGGGCGATGGTGGCAGGGGCCGAGAGAAAGGCCCGGGCGATTTCTTCCGTGGTCAGGTCGCAGACTTCCCGCAGCGTCAGCGGCACTTGTGCGTCGGCCGCCAGGGCCGGGTGGCAGCAAGTGAAGATCAGCCGCAGGCGATCGTCTTCCACGTCTTCATCACTCCAGTCGGCCTGCTCCAGTTCCTCCAGTTGCGCGATCAGCAAGGGCTGCGACGCGGCAAAGCGTGCGCGCCGGCGCAGGGCATCGATGGCCTTGAAGCGCCCGGTGGACACCAGCCAAGCCCGCGGATTGTCCGGCACGCCGTCACGCTGCCAGCGTTCGACCGCGATGAAAAACGCCTCGTGCAAGGCCTCCTCGGCGAGATCGAAATCACCCAGCAAGCGAATCAGGGTCGCAAGAATCCGCCGCGACTCTTCGCGATAAACCCGCTCGACCTGCGCCTGAACCGGCAGCCCCGGCATCTTAAGGATTCAACTGCCGAACGGGGCGCACTTCGACACTGCCGACCCGGGCCGCCGGAATGTTCCCGGCGACCTGGATCGCTTCGTTGAGGTCCTTGGCATCGATCAGATAAAACCCGGCCAGTTGCTCCTTGGTTTCAGCGAATGGCCCGTCGGTGATCGACATCTTGCCGTTGCGCATGCGCACCGTGGTGGCGGTCTGTACCGACTCCAGCGCCTCGGCGGCGACCATCCGGCCACTTCCCTGGATCGACTCGGCATAGGCCATGCACTCTTCGTCCTTCGGGCTTTCCGGCAGCGAATGCAGCAGCTGCTCATCGCTGTAGACCAGGCATAAATACTTCATCACGCTCTCCTTATCGAACGATCAACTATGGCCGCTGATTCGCATTCTGGCTCGGCTTCCCGACGATCAGGGCTTGAGGTCGAACAGCGTCGCGCCGCTGGTCATGTCGAACGGCGCCGACCAATGTTCGTGGACGATCTGCCACAGCCCGGCTTCTTGCCGATAGCAGGCGGTGACGCGCATCCAGCAGGACTGGGTTTCGCCCTTGTCGTTGGTGCCACCGCAATGTGCCAGCCAGTGAGCGAACGCAATTTCCTGGGACGGCTCGATGGTGATTTCGTCGAATTCGAAGATGTGCGGGCCGGGGCACATTTCCATGCAGGCCTGCCAATGCGCGCGATACGCCGGCTTGCCTTTGAATTGCAGGGCCTTGACCGCGTCGAAAGAGACGATGTCATCGGCATACAGAGCCATGACTTTTTCAATGTCCTTGGTCATGACCGCCTGACGATAGTTCTCGATGAGATTCTGGATCTGGGTTTGCGAGTTCATGGTGGTTCTCCGTGGTTTTTATAGTGAAGACACCCTTAGTCGTCTGGCGATCCGGTGAATCGACAGGTGAAATAAAAATAATCCGGGAAAGCAAACTCGCTAGAATCCGAGGCTCATTTGTGATGGAAAAAGGACACTCCCGTGACAGCCCGACTCGTGCCTTATGAAAGCCTGAATGCACTGCAGCGCCAACAGGTCGAGGCCATTGAAGTGCATTCGGAACAGATCAGATTCTCGGGTGACATCCACGGCGCCTTGCACACGCTGTTGTCCAAGCCCGGCCCCGGCGTCAAGGGCTTCGCCCTGCTGGCCGAGGATGTGCCCGTCGCGTTCCTGCTGCTCAAGCGCCCGCCGGTGTTGCCGGCCTGGGCCGATGAGCACAGCGCCACGCTGCATGCGTTGCAAGTCGATCAACGCGCTCAAGGCAAAGGCTACGGCAAGGCCTGCCTGCAGGCGCTACCCGAGGCCGCACGCCGGGCCTGGCCGGAAATCAAGGGGCTGGAACTGTCGGTGGATGCCGACAACGAGGCGGCCATCGCCCTGTACGCCAGGTATGGCTTTGTCGACAGCGGCGAGGCATACAAGGGCCGGATCGGGTATGAGCGGCGGATGGGGTTGGTGTTTTGAACACAGCCCCCACCAACACCACAAAACTACTGTGGGAGCGAGCTTGCTCGCGATGGCGGCGTAACATTCAACATCGATGTCGACTGATAGTCCGCTATCGCGAGCAAGCTCGCTCCCACAAGGGATCTACGTCGGATCAGAGTTCGAGCACCATCTCATGCCACGCCATGCCACCATGGTCCGAGGCCGAGGGTTTTACGTAGGCAAAGCCGAATCCGGCATACAACGGAATATGCCGCTCCTTGCACATCAGGTTGATGGTGACCTTGCCCATCGCACGCATGCGTTCGATGAACTCGCCCATCAGGCGCTTGGCCAGGCCTTGGCCCTGATAATCCGGGTGCACCACCACCGACATGATCACCACATGCGGCCCGGCCGGGTCGTGGCCGATCAGTTCCTTGAACGCCTCGTCCGACATTTCCACCTGGAACGCCGCACCGGAGTTGATGAATCCGGCGACAACCCCGTCCACTTCAGCGACGATAAAACCCTCGGGCCAGGTGGCGATGCGGGTGGCGATCTTCTCGCGGGTCGCGGCTTCGTCACCTTCGTAGGCAAGGGTTTCGATGGTAAAGCAGCGGTCCAGATCGGCGGGGGTGACGTTGCGGATGACGGTGTTCATGGCAGCTCGGGATCAGCATGGGAAAGGCTGGGGATGATAAATCAGCCGCCGTGGGACATCGAGAGACGAATCGGCTGATCCGCCTCTCGCGCAGGTGTCATGCCTTGATCGGCAGCCAGATTTCCAGCTTGCCGGTGTTGAGTTTGGGGTTGAAGTCTTCGCTGTAGCGCTCGAACTCCGGAGCCGCCAATAGCTCGTGGCCGGACTGCGGCAGCCACGTGCCATGGATGTACTGAAAGGTTTGCGGCAGGGTGTCCAGCGGTCCTTTGTGTTCGAACACCACGTACTGCTGCGGCTGAACTTCTACCCAGCGGTAGGTTTCGGGCAAGTCGTCGAGCTTGCTGATCTCGACCCCGGCGATGTAATCGAAGCCGCCCTTGCCGTCGAAATTGCAGCAGACACCGTAGGTGACTTCGCCTTTTTGGCCCGGAATATGGCCCAGATGCGGGATGAGTTTCTCCCAGAGTTCGGGAATGCCTTGAACGGATTGTTGGGTAAATGTTCCGCCAAGCCCTGCAATCAGCAGGAAGTGTCCGTGTTCGAAGCGTGGCTCCGCCAGTTCGACGCGTGTTTGCTCATCCATGGCTCAACTCCTGGAGCAAAAAGTGGGTTCGGCTGGGAGTATAGAAGCCAAACCCGATTCGCCCAATTACAGGGCGTGCAATTGCTCGACGGCGCCTGAACCGACAAACTCGTTATAACCCGATAGGATCACGTAGACTGCGAAATAACAGAAGATCGCTGCCGATGCCATGTAGGAGTAACGCAGTAACTTGTCGCCGAGCAACTTGCCGCCGTGGCTCGCGGCGAAGCACAGCCCGACACACCAGAGAATCCCTGCGCAGAGAAAACCGCCGAGAAACAACGCCGAACTGAGGGCGCCACCGCCGCCGGAACGGGCGATCAGCGTGCCACCCACCGCAGCGAACCAGAGAATCGCGCTGGGCGACGACATGGCCAGGAAGATCCCGCGAAAGAACTCCTTGCGATGGGAGTTGTGCCCCACCTCGGCCGATTGCGCCAGCACCGCTTCGTGGTGAATCGCCGAATAGATCATCTTCGCCGCGAAGTACACCAGCAGCGCCGAGCCACCGATCCACAGCACCCAGCGCACGGTTTCGTATTGCAGCAACACGGTCATGCCGGCCAGTGCCAGTACCGCGTAGATCAGGTCGCCGACACAAGTCCCCAGCCCCAACGCAAACCCCTGGAAATAGCCGCGCTGCATGGCCAGGGTGATCATCGCGATGTTGGCCACGCCGATATCCAGGCACAGCGAGAGGCTCAGCAAGAAGCCGCTGGTAAATTCCATCAAACCCTATCCTTCGGAAAAATTTGTTTACATTGAGGCTGGACAGTCTGCCACAGCTGCCCTTACATTCCGCCACAGGTCACCGCAGTGACCAGCGTCGCTCGGACGGTTCCGGGCGCTTACGTTATCCGAGGCAACAATGGCCGAACAAGGTTCGCCGCGCCGCTTTGCGCGCATAGATCGACTCCCCCCTTACGTTTTCAACATCACTGCCGAGCTGAAGATGGCCGCCCGTCGTCGTGGCGAAGACATCATCGACTTGAGCATGGGCAACCCCGACGGCGCCACGCCGCCGCACATCGTCGAAAAACTCGTCACGGTGGCCCAGCGCGAAGACACCCACGGCTACTCGACGTCCAAGGGCATTCCGCGCCTGCGCCGGGCGATTTCCAACTGGTACAAGGACCGCTACGAGGTCGACATCGACCCGGAAAGCGAAGCCATTGTCACCATCGGTTCCAAGGAAGGCCTGGCGCATCTGATGCTAGCCACCCTGGATCAGGGCGACACCGTGCTCGTGCCCAACCCGAGCTACCCGATTCACATCTACGGTGCCGTGATTGCCGGCGCCCAGGTGCGGTCGGTGCCGCTGGTGCCGGGGGTGGATTTCTTCGCTGAACTGGAGCGGGCCATTCGCGGCTCGATCCCGAAGCCGAAGATGATGATCCTCGGTTTCCCGTCCAACCCGACCGCCCAGTGCGTGGAGCTGGATTTCTTCGAACGAGTGATCGCCCTCGCCAAGCAGTACGACGTGCTTGTGGTACACGACCTGGCCTACGCCGACATCGTCTACGACGGCTGGAAAGCCCCGTCGATCATGCAAGTGCCCGGGGCCAAGGACATTGCGGTGGAGTTTTTCACCCTGTCCAAGAGCTACAACATGGCCGGCTGGCGCATTGGCTTCATGGTCGGCAACCCGGAACTGGTCAATGCCCTGGCGCGGATCAAGAGCTACCACGACTACGGCACCTTCACTCCGCTGCAAGTGGCGGCCATCGCTGCGCTTGAAGGCGATCAGCAATGCGTGCGCGACATCGCCGAGCAGTATCGGCAGCGGCGCAATGTGCTGGTCAAGGGTCTGCATGAACTGGGCTGGATGGTGGAAAACCCGAAAGCGTCGATGTATGTCTGGGCGAAGATTCCCGAGGTTTATGCGCACCTGGGCTCGCTGGAGTTCGCCAAGAAACTGCTGGCCGAAGCCAAGGTATGTGTCTCGCCGGGCGTCGGGTTTGGCGAGTACGGCGATGATCACGTGCGCTTCGCCCTGATCGAAAACCAGGACCGGATTCGTCAGGCCGTACGCGGGATTCGCGGGATGTTCAGGGCGGATGGGTTGGCACCGAAAACCAACGCCTGACACATATCCCTGTGGGAGCGAGCTTGCTCGCGATAGCGGTGTTTCAGTCGCCATTAAAGTTGACTGATACGACGCCATCGCGAGCAAGCTCGCTCCCACATTGGATTTATGTACAACCTGTAAATCGATCACCCACAAAAAAACCGCATCGCAGCGGTTTTTTTGTGCCTGTCGAATCGCTTAGACGAACAGCGACAACAACAGGATAAAGCCCAGGCCAACCACGGAGAGGATGGTTTCCATCGCGGTCCAGGTCTTGAAGGTTTCGGCCACGGTCATGTTGAAGTACTGCTTCACCAACCAGAAACCGGCGTCGTTGACGTGGGACAGGATCAGGGAGCCTGCACCGGTGGCCAGCACCAGCAGCTCACGGTTCACACCCGGAATCATCCCCACCACCGGCACCACGATGCCGGCGCCAGTGATGGTCGCCACGGTCGCTGAACCGGTCGCGATACGAATCACCGCCGCCACCAGCCAGGCCAGCAGGATCGGCGAGATCTGTGCGTTCACCGCCATGTGGCCGATCACGTCACCCACGCCGCTGGTCACCAGCATCTGCTTGAAGCCACCACCGGCACCGATGATCAGGATGATCGCGGCGGTCGGCGCGAGGCTGGCATCCAGCCATTTCATCATTTGGCTGGAACCGATGCCCTGCTTGTAGCCGAAGGTATACAGCGACAGCAGCAACGCCAGCAGCAACGCCGAAATCGGGTGACCGATCAGGTCCATGAAGGCGCGGAAGATGTTGCCATCGGGCAGTACCACGTCGGCAAACGTCTTGAGCAGCATCAGGAACACCGGCAGCAGCACGGTCACCAGCGTGATGCCGAAGCTCGGCAGTTCAGCCGAATCCGTTTCGCGCGACAGTTGATCCACCAGCTCCTGGTTCGGATGACCGGGAATGTGCTTGGCAATGAACGTACCGAAGATCGGGCCAGCGATGATGGCGGTTGGCAACGCAACGATCAGGCCGTACAGAATGGTTTTACCGATGTCGGCACCGAACACGCCAATGGCCAGCAGCGGACCCGGGTGCGGCGGCACCAGGCCGTGTACGGCGGACAGACCGGCCAGCAGCGGGATACCGATCTTGATGATCGACACGCCGGTGCGACGGGCCACGATGAACACCAGCGGAATCAGCAGCACGAAGCCGATTTCGAAGAACAGCGGAATGCCGACCAGGAACGCGGCGAACATCATCGCCCACTGCACCTTGTCCTTGCCGAAGGCGCGGATCAACGTCTGCGCGATCTGATCCGCACCGCCTGATTCGGCCATCATTTTGCCGAGCATGGTGCCCAGCGCCAGGATGATGCCGACGAAACCAAGCACGCCGCCGAAGCCGTCCTGGAACGCCTTGATGATGGTGCCGATCGGCATGCCGGAGGTCAGCCCGAGGAAGGCTGCGGCGATGATCAGTGCGAGAAATGGGTGCAACTTGAACTTGGTGATCAGGACGATAAGCCCGATCACCGTGACCACTGCATCGAGCAGCAGGAACGTCTCGTGGGACATGCCAAACATTAGGGGTGTCTCCTGGTTGTTGTTGTTATTAAAGCGGGTTGATCAGAAGTCGTGAGGACAGCGCTGTCTTTGCGAGCACAGTCATA
This sequence comes from Pseudomonas sp. GW822-FHT01E03, assembly GCF_058802985.1. Classification (NCBI taxonomy): domain Bacteria; kingdom Pseudomonadati; phylum Pseudomonadota; class Gammaproteobacteria; order Pseudomonadales; family Pseudomonadaceae; genus Pseudomonas; species Pseudomonas sp. GW822-FHT01E03. The sequence goes on along the minus strand of NZ_JBXAOQ010000004.1, from coordinate 423,227 downwards.
CCGCCTGCTTCAGGCCGTTCACCTGCCACCAGGCATGAGCCTGCGCCGCCAGTTGCTCGACGCTATAGGTCGAAGCATCCAGCGCCAGGGTCAACGGCTCGCCGACGGGCGATTCGAGGGTGGCGAACTGGCTGTCGATCAGGGTCGACGGCATGAAGTGGCCTGGCCGATGGGAGACACGGTCGGCGGCGACTTCGGGGGTCAATTCAAGGAACACAAAGCCCAGGCCCGGCAAGGCACTGCGCAGACGTTCCCGATAGACGTGCTTGAGAGCCGAACAGGTCAGCACCGGGCGCTGGCCCTTGGCGTCGACACGGCGCAGTTCATCGCACAGGCTGTCGAGCCAGCCGGCACGGTCTTCATCGTTCAGGGGAATCCCCGCGCTCATCTTTTCGATATTGGCGGCAGGGTGAAAAGAGTCGCCTTCAATGGCAGTGGCGCCGCTCAAATGGCACAAGGCCTCGCTGACGCACGTCTTGCCGCAACCGGCAACGCCCATGATGACCAGGGCGGTGATGGGATGATTCATGTAACACCTCAGCGCGCAGACAGCGCTACCTTTGCCAGTTATGACACCAGATCAAAAGCAGAAGTTGCCGACGCCTTTCTTGTCATTTTATGGGTTGCAGCAGGTTAGGTCCCAACACCAAAAAGCAAGGATCAGGCGAACCCTCGCTCACGCATTTGCAGCTGCATCGAGACAGCGCTACCTTAGTGCCTTGAATTTTGTTTGGCAAGCCGTCGATGAACACAACCAAGAACGATAAAAATACTCGCACCACTGGCCGCCCTACCCTGAACGAAGTTGCCCGACTGGCCGGCGTCAGCCCGATCACCGCCTCCCGCGCCTTGCGTGGCGTCAGTACCGTGGCCACTGAACTTGTGGAAAAGGTGCAAAAAGCGGCGCTTGAGCTCAACTATGTGGTCAACCCTGCCGCCCGCGCCTTGGCCTCGGCCCAGAGCCAGTCAGTCGTGGTTTTGGTGCCGTCGCTGTCCAACCTGCTGTTCATTGACACCCTGGAAGCCATTCATCGGGTTTTGCGCCCCAAGGGCTTCGAAGTGCTGATCGGCAACTTCCATTATTCGCGCGATGAAGAAGAAAACCTGCTGCGAAACTACATGGCCTATCAACCGCGCGGCTTATTGCTGACGGGTTTCGACCGCACCGAAAGTTCGCGGCGGATGATCGAAGCCAGCAATATTCCTTGCGTGTACATGATGGAACTGGACAGCGCCGCCGGGCTCAATTGCGTTGGCTTTTCGCAATTGGCGGCCGGCGAAACGGCTGCCGAACACTTGCTGTCCCGCGGCCGCAAGCGCCTGGCCTACATCGGCGCGCAGCTGGACCAGCGCACCTTGTTGCGCGGCGAAGGCTTCCGCAAAGCCCTGCAAAAGGCCGGTCGGTATGACCCGGACCTGGAAGTGCTGACGCCCCGCTCCTCCTCCGTCGGCCTCGGCGGTGAGTTGTTCCTGCAACTGCTGGCCAGTCATCCGGATGTCGATGCGATCTTCTTCGGCAACGACGACCTGGCCCAGGGCGCCCTGCTCGAAGCCATGCGCAACGGGATCAAGATCCCCGAACAGGTGGCGATCCTCGGCTTCAACGACTTGCCCATGTCCGAACACATGGTCCCGCGCCTGAGCAGCATCAACACCCCCCGCGAAGCCATCGGCCGTCGCGCGGCGGAGCAGATGCTGACGCTGATGGCCGGCAATACCGTGGCCAAACCGGTGCAGGACATGGGGTTTGAGTTGAAGGTGCGCGAAAGCACGTAAGCACGTAAGCACGTAAGCACGACACTACCGCAGTGAAGTGAGATTTTGTGGCGAGGGGGCTTGCCCCCGTTGGGTTGCGAAGCAGCCCCAAAAACAGCGCCGCAGTCATACAGGTAAAACCCGTGAACTGGGTTACGACTGCTCCGCAGCCGAACGGGGGCAAGCCCCCTCGCCACAGGGAAAGCCTCTCGCCCCCGCTCAGTATTCAATCCTGCGGATCGAGGTTATCCAGTACCCGATTCACCGCCAGCTCGGCCAGCATGATGATCTGTGCAATCGCCAGCGCCGTGTTGCGATGGCTGCCTTCCAGAAAAGCAGCGAAGTCATTGGTCATGACACTCGCCGAGGCCAGTGATTCACAGGCGTGCGCCAACAGCGTTTCGTTGTTGATGCCAGGCGAGATGGAGAACATGGGGCTGGGATTGCGTGGGGGGTTTGGCGTGGGTTTGAACATGGCAATGCTCCTAGAGTGATGGAGCTGCCACGATTCGCTGCTAGACGAAATTAAGGTGGCAGCCGTGCGCGGGCTAGCAGACCAGGACTCTAGAACCCGGTAGACCCGAAGGTCTTCCCACACACAGCCGCCATAACGTGAACCGATCACGAACGGTGGACGCCATGCGTCTAAAGTATCCAGGCTGCTAGACCCGATCGCTGAATTTGCAGCGACACGGAACAATACGAGTCCGGATACCAAGCGCACAAGTCGGCGGATTCTGGCGTAGTCGTAGGTAATTGCGCAAGAAATCACTGTCTGCGGAAATCCTCTGATACCCCTTGCCTACGGACCATTCCTACAGGTTTACGTCTGGTCCTGCCGATCCTGCAGACTTGATGTCAGCCGTCGGCAGGCACACTATGAATTCCCGACGCCATGATTCGCTGACGGAGTAGCAAAATGGAACATGCACTAAAGATTCTCGGCAAAGCCTCGTCCATCAACGTCCGAAAAGTCCTGTGGACTTGCGAGGAGCTGGGTATTGCCTACGAACGCGAGGACTGGGGCAGTGGTTTCGCGTCCACCCACAGCCCCGAGTTCCTGCGCTTCAATCCCAACGCACAGGTGCCGGTGATCATCGATGAAGCCGGCGTGTTGTGGGAATCCAATACCATCTGCCGCTATCTGGCTGGCAAACACCACCACCATCACAGCGAGTTGCTGCCCACCGAACCGGCAGCACGCGCTCGGGTGGAGCAGTGGATGGACTGGCAAGCCACCGAGCTCAATCCGTCCTGGAGATACCCGTTCATGTCACTGGTGCGCAAGGACCCGGAGTTCCAGGACCCGCATAGCCTTGAAGTCGGCGTCCGTAGCTGGAACCAGAAAATGGGCATCCTCGAACATCAACTCGCAACCACCAAGGCGTATGTCGCCGGACCACACTTTACCCTGGCCGACGTTGTCATCGGTTTGTCGGTCAATCGCTGGCTGATGACGCCGATCGACCGGCCTGACTACCCCGCCGTCGATGAATATTTCCAGCGCCTGGCGCAGCGTCCGGGTTTCCTCAAGCACGGCTGCAACGGCTTGCCTTGAGGAGCCGCAAAATGCCGCGCTGTTTTTTTGTAGGAGCGAGCTTGCTCGCGATGGATGCAAGAGCACCGCGTATAACCAGAAAACACGCGTTATCGTTATCGACCATCGCGAGCAAGCTCGCTCCTACAGTGGGTCGGCGTTTTTTGTAGGAGCGAGCTCGCTCGCGATGGATGCAAGAGCGCCGCGTTCAGCCAGGAAACACGCGTCATCGTTATCGACCATCGCAGTTACCGCGACTAGTTCAATTGCAATGTCGAGTTGAACTGACTGATCGCATCCACCACATGCCGCGAACCTTGCTGGATTTCCAGAATCACCTCCCCTGCCTCGTTCGCCAATTCAACTCCGAGGCCGGTTCGACTCAGGCTCGATTGCATGCTCGACACCGCGCTGAGCGACAAATCGTGGTTCTTGCGCACCACCTCGACAATCTCCAGCGTCGCCTGACTGGTGCGCGCCGCAAGGCTGCGCACTTCATCGGCTACCACCGCAAACCCGCGCCCGTGCTCTCCGGCACGGGCCGCTTCGATCGCCGCGTTGAGCGCCAGCAGGTTGGTCTGATCGGCAATGCCGCGAATGGTCTGCACGATGGTGCCGATGATGTCGGACTGTTTGCTCACGGCGTCGATGCTCAGTGCCGCCTCGTTCAAGTCCCGGGAAATGTCCTGGATGATCTGCACCGTCTGCTGCACCACCTCGGACCCCTTGCGCGCACAGACGTCGTTTTGTACCGAAGTGCTGTGGGCCGATTCTGCGGCGGTTTGCAGGGTGGTCATCTGGTGGGTGATATCGCTGGCGAACTTGACCACCTTGTACAACCGCCCCTTGGCGTCGAACAACGGGTTGTAGGAGGCTTCCAGGAATACCGTCTGACCTTGCTTGTTCCTGCGCTCGAAACGATGGGAGTGATATTCGCCGCGGTTGAGCGAAGCCCAGAAATTCCGGTAGCCCTGGGACTCGGCTTCGGCACGGTGGCAGAACAGGCTGTGATGCTGCCCCACCACTTCGTTGAGCGAGTACTGCATGGTTTTCAGGAAGTTCTCGTTGGCGCTGATGACCTTGCCTTCGGGCGTGAATTCGATCACGGCCATCGAGCGGCCGATCGCGGAGAGCCTGCTTTCGTTTTCGTGTTCCTTGTTGATCCGTGCGGTGATGTCGGTGGCCACCTTGATCACACTTTTCACCTGCCGGTCGGGGCCCAGCACCGGCATGTAACTGGCTTCGAGCCAGATCTCCCGGCCACTCTTGTGCAAGCGCAAAAAGGTCCCGCTCAGCGGCTCGCCCCGCGCCAGGTCACGCCATAACTTGGTGTACTCATCGCTGCGGTAATACTGCTCTTCACAAAAGACCCGGTGATGTTTGCCGCGCACTTCGTCAGCGCTGTAGCCCATGGCATTGCAAAAGTTTTCGTTGGCATCGATGACGATGCCGTCCGGAGTGAATTCAATCATCGCCATCGAATGACTGATCGCCGCCAACTTGGCATTAACCTCAGTCAGCGCGCAACTGAACCGTTCAATTTCCAGCAGGTCGGCCTTGTGATGTAGGTTGAACATTGTCGTATCACCTTCCGCGCGGTTTTTTGATTGATGAACGTTGCAGGTCTTTCAAATCCACCACTACGCTCCGTGGAACAGGCACACGCACCCCTCCAAAAAGAAGGACTAGTCAGGTGATAAATGATGTTCAATCGGAGGGTCCTTACAGCGACACGCTCATCAAGACATCCTTCTCTTGATAGCCCGCATTCGGGCCAGCCCTAACAGATTCACAACAAATTCCATTTAGCGGACAGCTCCTTGCCATCAAGTGTTGGTGCCTTCGATTGCGCACTCTGCGACCAGAGATCGACCACCTCATGAGGGTCGATACAGTTAGTTACACCTGATCATAGACAGCAACCTCGGGCTTGCAAGGCCACTAGTCTGCCACTACTGAGGACAAAATCGGTTCAGCAGCTTGTCGAGGGGGAAATACTCGGAGAACAAGACAGATCAGCGGTCGGTAGTGAGAGCGGCGCTGGCTGCCGAACTGGCTTAAGGCTGTAGACCATTCGCGAGCAAGCCCGCTCCCACAGGGGATCGGCGGTGACCACAGGTTTTGTGGAAATCACAGATTCAATGTGGGAGCGGGCTTGCTCGCGAATGGTTGCAGCTCAAACACTGCAGAACTTTCAGAACAAACTACAAGCTGGCACTCACCTTGGTGGCTACCTCTCCCGGCACCCACCCCTTCCATACCTGCGGCTGCTCACGCAAAAACGCTTCGGCGACTTCCCGGGGTTTCTGCCGTTTTTCACTCATCTGACCCAAGGTCTGGTTCAACAGATCAATCGGCAAATCGACCTTTTCAAAGAATGTCACCAGGTCCGGGTATTGCGCCTTGAACGGTGCCGATACGCCGATGGCCAGGCTGGCCGGCATCGAGCGCGTGCCTTTGGGATTCGGGTTGTTGGCATCGGCCAGGGTTTTCCAGGCTTCGGCATCGAATGGTGGTTCATCTAGTTTGACCAGTTTGAACCGCCCCAGCAGCGGTGTCGGCGACCAGTAGTAGAACAGCACCGGTTTGCCACGGCGGATCGACGACGCCACCTCGGCATCCAGCGCGGCACCGGACCCCGTGCGGAAGTTGACGTAGCTGGCGGTCAGGTCATAGGCCTTGAGTTTCTGGCTGTTGACGATTTCCGAGGTCCAGCCGGTCGGGCTGTTGAGGAAGCGTCCGCGGCTCGGGTCTTCGGGGTCACGGAACACGTCCTTGTACTTCGCCAGGTCGGCAACGGATTTCAACTCCGGGGCCAAGGGCTTGATGCCGCGCTCCGGATCGCCCTTGATCACGTACTCCGGCACCCACCAGCCTTCGGTGGCGCCTTTGACCGTATCGCCAAGGCCGAACACCTTGCCCTCCGCCGCCGCCTTGACCCAGGCGGGGCTGCGTCCGGCCCACTCTTCACCGATGACCTGGATGTCGTTTTTGGCCAGCGCCGCTTCAAGGCTGACGGTGCTGCCCGGCAGCGTGTCGGTCGGGTAGCCGTAACCTTTTTCGACGATCAGGCGCAGGATTTCGGTGATGAGGCTGCCGCTTTCCCAAGTGAGGTCACCAAAGTGAATAGGTGCCGCTTTTTCCGTGGCCGATGCCGGGTGGGACAACAGGCTCAGGGCCAGCAACGAACTGCCGAGCAGGGTTTTGATCGATCTCATGCGGACCTCTTGTTCTGGAGGGGACGGTTCAGGGATTGGTTGGCGCTGTGCCGGTCGCACAGGGTCTGGGAGCGGGTCATGTAGTCGCTGACGGAACGCAGGGAGATGCCCAGCGCAGCGGCAATTTGCGGATAGGTCAGGCCGTCGATCCGTGACAGCAGGAAGGTCGAGCGGACTTTGCCGGGTAGCCGCTGAAGACTGCGATCCACACGGGTCAGGGTCTGGGACACCTGGGCCAGTTCTTCCGGCGATTGGGCGTGGATCGACTCGGCCTGTTGCAGTTGTTGAAGGTACTGGCGCTCCAGGTCACCTCGACGCCAACGCTGATAGAGCAGGCGCTGGGCGATGGTGGTGAGCAACGCACGGGGTTCACGGATTGCCGTCAGGCCAGGGGCCTGCAGCAGTTGCACGAAGGTTTCGCAGGCAATGTCTTCGACAGCGGCGGCATCGTTCAGGGACTGACGCAGGCGCGTGCAGAGCCAGAGGTAGTGGGCGCGGAACAATCCGTCCACCTGTTTGCGATGAAGAATATCGGCGCCGGACATAGGGGCTCCTGGGTTAGGGGTCGCTGAATGTCCGGTGGTCCGGTGAGGCGAATCCTAGCAAGGAGCCTTATTCATTAATAATATTTAAAACTTATTTTTATATTCATTTATGGACTTAAAAAATACCTGACAGGCCGCTATCGCAAATCCCCATACCCCAGCACCTCGGCCTCACGCTGGTAGTCGAGCACAATCTGATAGTCGCTTTCGTTGGTGGGCAGTACCTCTGGCAAACCGAGGGTTTCGGCAACCTCCGGCAGCTCGCGCAACGCCAGGTTCATCACCCGCAGGAGCTCTTCAGCCTGCTCATCCCTGACCGTCGCGGCAGTAATGAACGGTAAGGCAGGACTGAGCGCACTGCGGGCAATCACCCGCAAACCGGCCACTTCCTCTGCGGCGTGGCGTGCCAGATAGGCAAAGGTCACGCTGTCGATGGCCGCCAGATCGGCAAGGTTTTCGCGTAACCAGCACAGGCTTTCGCGATGGCTGCCGCTGATTCCGACCTGGGCAAAAAACCGCCCGTCACGTTGCAAGGATGCCAAACGGTGGCGCAGCAAATTCATGCCGCTGTTGGAGTCCTGGCTATTGATCACCCCTCGGCTGTGGCGAAAATCCGCCAAGGTCTGTCGCCGATCATCGACGCGGCACAACAGCAGGCTGCAATGATTGCCGCCACTGCTGTCCGGCAGCTCATAACGAGGCCGCCCCAGCACCCGGACCTTGCCGCGCAATGCCGTCATCAACGGATAGCCGCAGGTTTGGGTGAGCAACAAGTGCGGCGACAACCACAAGTCCAGCAGTGACAGGCCTTCGGCATCCCGGCGGGTGTCGCCCAGGTGCTCGAGGATTCGCGCCAGCCAGCGTTCGTTGGCCTGGTGGATGGGTTCGGGGGCGGTGTACATCAGCAGTTCGGCGAAGTGTTGGGTCATCGAAGTTTTCCATGTAACAAAGCCCCCCCCCTGTGGGAGCGAGCTTGCTCGCGATAGCGGTGTGACATATTGCCTGGATGTTGACTGACACGACGCCATCGCGAGCAAGCTCGCTCCCACAAGGGAACTCAGTTGGTAGCAAAAAATCAGTAAAACGGATGCCTCGGGCTGTCGATGGCTTTGACTCCATGTTCACGCCACAACTGCCCATAACCCCGCACCAGAAACCCGCCGCTACGCGCCAGCCATTGCTCGCGGCGGGCCCTGTAGGCGCGGGGCAAGTCGTACCAGGGCAACCCCGGCAACTCGTGGTGCACCAGATGAAAATTGAGGTTCAGGAACAGCCAGCGCCACGGCCACGCCGCTTCATTGAGCACCGTGCGTTGCTCCGGAGCGGCATGAGGTCGATGTTCATAGTAGGAGCGAATCATGGCGATCGACAGCGCCGGCACACTGATCAAAAACAGGTAATGCCAAACCGGCAACAGGCTGAAGTTCGCGATGAACAGCAGCATCAACCCGGTCATCAAGCCGTGACTCAACCACATCAGCCAAGCCTGGCGGTCGCCTGCCCTGAGGCGTTGCAGCTCTTCACGGGCCAATGCCAGCAAGGCCAGCGGTGCCCCCAGAGAAAAACGACCGAACACGGTTTTGTTCAGCCAGTGCAGGCTGCGCACCAGCGTTGAACTGCCCTGCCACTGCCCGGCGCTCAAGTAACGGCTTTCCGGATCGCGACCGGGGATCGTCAGGTCCTCGTCGCGGTGATGCTGCAAATGGCTGTCGCGATACAGGGTGTACGGATACCAGACGGCAAACGGCGCGTAGCCAAGGATTTTGTTCAGGGTTGGCCAGCGCGTGGGATGACCGTGCAGCAGTTCGTGTTGCACGGATAACCACAGCACCAGCAATGGAGTCAGCAACAGCGTGCTCCACCATAAACCCAATCGATGGCTGTTCAACACGATGCCAAACCAGCCGCCATACACACCGATCAACAGCAACCAGGTCGGCCATTCGGTGCGCGCGGTGAAACGTCGGCGCAGTGTTTCGATTTCTTCTTGGTGGGCGCTATCAAAGTAATGGGGCATGGCGTTGCTCAGATCGGGGACCAGTCCCCTTCTGTGCAATGGCCTTGGGAAATCTTGCAGATTATTTTCAGGAGGATCGCTCCCATGTTGTATGGGAGCGATCAATCAACGCGGATCAGTGACCGAATACGCCAACTTTTTTGGCCTTCTTGTCCGCGCGCTTTTCAATGGCGGTTTTCACCGGTTTCTTTTTCGTCGATTTCTTTGAATCCATACCTTTGGACATGATGCGTACTCCACTCATGGGGATGTGAGATCAGGTATACACCTATACCGGCGCGCGCGTTCTTTTATAATCGCCCGCTTTGCATACCGACAGTCCAAAACCATGCCCGAGACCCGATACACCCTGCTCGACGAGCCTTTATGGCCATTGATGAACAAGTTCTACCGCGCTCACCAATCGTCGATGAAAGCCGTGCGCGACGCGCAGTTGTGGGTAGCCCGACGTGACCAGATAGTTGCCGCGCTGTGTTTGCGTCCGGTGTCCGGCGGGCATTGGCTGACCGGGTTGTTTGTCGATCCGGCCTGTCGCGAACAAGGACTTGCCGCCGGGTTGATTGCGGCAGCGGTGAAGGATTGCGAACAGCCGGTGTGGTTGTTCTGTCATCCGGATTTGCGGGGGTTTTATGAGCGGCGCGGGTTTACTTTCGATCCGCCGATGCCTTACGCGATGGTTGAACGGTTGAGCCGTTATGCCCGCAGTAAACCAATGATTGCGATGGGGTTGGCGCCAGGCGTTTAACTGACTCAAGCCAGGTGGAGATCCAATGTGGGAGCGAGCTTGCTCGCGATGAGGTCCGGTCAGTCAGCATTGTAGGCAACTGATACACCGCCATCGCGAGCAAGCTCGCTCCCACAGGGTTTTATAGTGATCTAGTCGTCCGCGTTGGGGTCCAGGTCCGGGAACATCACCTCGGTGAAGCCAAACTTGCTGAAGTCGGTAATGCGCGACGGGTACAGGCGGCCGATCAGGTGGTCACACTCATGTTGCACCACCCGCGCATGAAACCCCGAGGCAAAACGCACGATGGGCTCCCCCTTGGGGTCTACGCCTTCGTAGCGAATCTGCTGGTAACGCTGCACCGCGCCACGCAGGCCAGGCACGGACAAACAGCCTTCGAAGCCCTCTTCCAGGATCGGGCTCAGCGGTGTGATCAACGGGTTGATCAGGATCGTCTGCGGCACGGCCTCGGCATCCGGATAACGCTCGCTGTGCTCGAAACCGAAGATCACCAGTTGCAGGTCGACGCCGATCTGCGGAGCAGCCAGACCAACGCCCCCCACGCTTTCCATGGTCTGGAACATGTCATCGATCAGCTGCCACAGCTCGGGGCTGTCAAACATTTCGGCCGGCACTGGCGGGGCAATGCGCAGCAGGCGCTCATCGCCCATTTTCAGAATTTCACGAATCATGATCAGGTTTCGTCAATGGTCGGTTTCGGTTGTGAATGATCGCGGCCCAGCCCCGACACGTGGTGCTTTTCCTCATGGACGGGACCATGCTCGCCAGCCACTTTTTCGCCAGGGTCCTTGCCCTCTCGTGACATGTGCTCGATCACGGCATTCATCTCCGCGCCCAGCAGCAGCACCGCGGCGGAAATGTAGAAGTACAGCAACAGCACGATAATCGCACCGATACTGCCATACATGGCGTTGTAGTTGGCGAACTCCTTGACGTACAAACCGAATCCCAGGGACGCGATGATCCATACCACCACCGCCAGCACCGAGCCTGGGGTGATGAAGCGGAATTCCTGTTTGACGTCGGGCATGACGTAGTAGATCAACGCCACCGCGACCATCAGCAGAATCACGATCACCGGCCAGCGCGCGATGGTCCAGAGGGTGACGATGAAGTACTCAAGGCCGACTTGCGCAGCGATCCAGCCCATCACCTGCGGCCCGAGCACCATCAGGGCTGCGGCGATCAGCAGCATGCCGGCAATGCCGACGGTGTAGATGATCGACAACGGAAAACGTTTCCACAGCGGGCGCCCTTCAACCACGTCGTAAGCTGCGTTCATCGCGCTCATCATCAGCCGCACACCGGCGGAGGCGGTATACAGCGCAATCACGATACCCACTGACAGCAGCCCCCCCTTGGACTGCTGAAGCTGGTCGATCACCGGGTTGACCTGCTCCAGCGCCTGGGGCGGCAATACAAGTTCCGATTGCAGGCGCAGCCAGGAGAAAAAGTCGGGCAGATGCAGGAAGCCGATCAGGGCGATCAGAAACAGAATGAACGGAAACAGAGAAAAGAGCATTTGATAGGCCAACGCCGAGGCATAGGTCGACATCTCGTCGGCGATGAACTCGGTGACCGTGCGCATCATCACACGGTGCAGGGGCAAGCCTCTCATGTCCGGAAAAATCATTAGCGTCTCCATTCGCCGCATACGGATTTGGGGTGAAGTCGTGGCGACTCAGGGGCTGTTTTCTTTCATCAAGGTAGCCCAGTTGGCGACTTTGAAACAAATTCAGCGTGCAAGTTCAGGCTGACACAAAAACGGCCATCTGAAGATGGCCGCGTCTTCTTTTCATTAAAGACATTTCAATGCAGGAAAGTCGTTACACAAGGTTGACCGGGGGCTTTTGCAGGGAGTTTCATTTATTTCACCACGACATTTCATCGTTCAGTGCAGGTTGCGCTTTATGTTTGCGGGCCAACCCTTGAGAATGCGCAACACATTCAGGCCTTGGCGCTGAAGATCCAATCCCGTAGGAACGTTATGAAACTCGATAAAAAGCAGGCCATTGCCCGCAGAAACCAGGAACTCGGCGGTGCTGTGCTTGGCGTCAACAACTGCCACTTCACCGAATTGAACCGCAACCGCAATATCTGGTGGTTCGACATCCCGGTATCGCGCCTGGCCGTGGGTCAGTACGAGTGGATTCACCTGCTGATGCACACGCCGGACACCGACGAACTGCTGCACCTGAAAGTGCCGACCGTGTTCCTGCGTGAGAAGCTCGAAGGCCTGGTGGTGCGCAATGAAGGCAAGCGCAAGGCGGCATTGAGCCTGGAACTGAGCGCCGACAAGGACTCCTTCCTGCAGGACATGCGCCCGGCAGGCACCAACGTCAACTTCGCACCGTTTCGCTTGTAACACCGATCCCTGTGGCGAGGGGGCTTGCCCCCGTTGGGCTGCGAAGCGGCCCTGATATCTGCAACTGCAGTCCATCAGACTCACCGAGCCCACAGGATCTGCGACTGCTGCGCAGTCGAACGGGGGCAAGCCCCCTCGCCACAAAGGCACTTCTGATTTCGCTAAAAACAAAAAGCCCCGCATCGGCGGGGCTTTTTGTTGATTACGCGGTGGCTTTCTTCGCGTTGATCTTCTTCAGCTCTTCATCGCGCAATTCACGACGCAGGATCTTGCCGACGTTGGTGGTCGGCAGTGCATCGCGAAACTCCACGGAGCGCGGGACCTTGTAGCCGGTGACGTTGGCGCGCATGTGCTCCATCACCTGTTCCTTGGTCAGGGTCACGCCCGGCTTGGCAACGATGAAAATCTTGATCGCCTCGCCCGACTTTTCGTCCGGCACACCGATGGCCGCGCATTGCAGCACGCCCGGCAGAGTGGCCAACACGTCTTCGAGCTCGTTCGGGTACACGTTGAAACCGGACACCAGGATCATGTCTTTCTTGCGATCGACAATGCGCATGAAGCCATCGGGCTGGATCAGCGCGATGTCGCCGGTCTTCAACCAGCCTTCGCTGTCGAGGATTTCATCCGTGGCTTCCTGGCGCTGCCAGTAGCCCTTCATGACCTGCGGCCCCTTCACGCACAGCTCGCCGATTTCACCCAGCGGCTGCTCGACACCGGCATCATTGATGATTTTGCACAGGGTCGACGGTACCGGAATGCCAATGGTGCCGACCTGGATGTGCTGGATCGGGTTCACCGTCGCCACCGGGCTGGTTTCGGTCATGCCGTAGCCTTCGCAGATGGCGCAACCGGTCACTGCTTTCCAGCGTTCGGCCGCGGCCAGTTGCAGGGCCATGCCCCCCGACAAGGTGACTTTCAGTGCGGAGAAATCCAGCTTGCGGAAGCCTTCGTTGTTGCACAGGGCCACGAACAGCGTGTTCAGGCCAACGAAGCCGCTGAACTTCCACTTCGACAGTTCCTTGACCATCGCCGGCAGATCGCGCGGGTTGCTGATCAGGATGTTGTGGTTGCCCGCCAGCATCATCGCCATGCAGTGAAAGGTGAACGCATAGATGTGGTACAGCGGCAGCGGCGTGATCAGGATCTCGCAACCTTCATTGAGGTTGGAGCCCATCAGCGCCTTGCACTGCAGCATGTTCGCCACCAGGTTGCGGTGGGTCAGCATCGCGCCCTTGGCCACGCCGGTGGTACCGCCGGTGTATTGCAGTACCGCGACATCACCACTGGCCGGGTTGGCTTCCGCCACTGGCTGGCCCAGGCCTTTGCTCAGCACGTCGTTGAACTTGACGGCCTTGGGCAAGTGATAGGCCGGCACCATCTTCTTCACGTACTTGATGACGCTGTTGATCAGCAGACGCTTGAGTGGCGGCAGCAGGTCGGCGACTTCGGTGACGATCACGTGCTTGACGCCGGTTTTCGGCACCACGGTTTCCGCCAGGTGCGCCATGTTGGCCAGGCAGACCAGTGCCTTGGCACCGGAGTCGTTGAATTGGTGTTCCATTTCCCGCGCAGTGTAGAGCGGGTTGGTGTTGACCACGATCAGCCCGGCGCGGATTGCACCGAAGACGGCTACCGGGTACTGCAACACGTTGGGCAGTTGCACGGCGATTCGATCGCCGGGTTGCAAATCGGTATGCTGTTGCAGGTAAGCGGCAAACGCACCGGACAATTCGTACAGTTCACCGTAGGTGAGTGTCTTGCCCAGGTTGCTGAATGCCGGCTTGTTGGCGAAGCGTTGGCAGGATTGCTTCAACACTGCCTGAATATTCGGATACTCGTCGGGATTGATGTCGGCAGCAATCCCAGCTGGGTACTTATCCTTCCAAAAGTCTTCGATCATGGAAGCCCACTCCTCAGCAACGCGAATTCAGCACCGCATTTGATGCGATTATTATTGGTGTTTGGTCATTGGTGAATCTGGCTGATAGAAGGCCGAGAAGTCACAAAGCGCGCCGAGAGTAGCAGCTTTGCCAAGGGTCGACTAGAGCCAAAAGCGGCCTCTACGGTCACATTTGTGACTCAAGACTAGCGATTGGTCATTTTAGAGCAAAAATTCTATACGCCTCTGAAAGCCCCGAAATCCGGGGCTTTCGCTTAAACCTGTAGGAGCGAGCTTGCTCGCGAAAAACGTTCGGGCAACGCGATCATTCAGACAGGGCGCGTTATCGTTGACGTCCATCGCGAGCGCGCTCGCTCCTACAGGGATCGGCCATTCACCGATCAGGCGATATCACGCAACTCCCGCCGCAGGATCTTGCCCACCGGCGTCATCGGCAGGGAATCCCGCAACACGATGTGCTTCGGTACTTTGTACGCCGTGAAGTTCTCCTTGCAGTAAGCCTTCAGCTCTTCAAGGCTGACGCCCGCTTCACGGGCCACCACGAACAGCTTCACCGCCTCCCCCGACCGCTCGTCGGGCACACCGATGACCGCACAGTTGGCGACGTTCGGGTGAGCCATCACGACGTCTTCGATTTCGTTCGGGTACACATTGAAGCCCGAGACAATGATCATGTCCTTCTTGCGGTCAACGATGCGCACGAAACCATCCGGGTCGATCACCGCAATGTCACCGGACTTGAACCAGCCCTCGACATCCAGCACCTCGGCCGTGGCATCAGGTTTCTGCCAGTAGCCCTTCATGATCTGCGGGCCCTTGATGCACAGCTCGCCGCGTTCGCCCAACGGTTGTTCGACACCGTCATCATTGATGACTTTCAGCGTAGTGCCCGGCACCGGCAGGCCGACCGTGCCGATCCGCGACTGGTCGCCATAGGGGTTGGTGCAAGCCACCGGCGAAGTTTCGGTCAGGCCGTAACCTTCGGTGATGCGGCAACCGGTCAGTTGTTCCCAACGCTCGGCGGTGGCCTTGACCAGCGCAGTGCCGCCGGAGTTGGTGAGCTTGAGGCTGGAGAAGTCCAGGGTCTTGAAGTCCGGATGATCCATCAGCGCAACGAACAATGTGTTCAGCCCCAGCAACGCCGAGAACCGCCAGTTCTTCAGTTCCTTGATGAAGCCGGCGATGTCCCGCGGATTGGTGATCAACACGTTGTGGTTGCCCGTCACCATCATGCACATGCAGTTCGCTGTGAAGGCATAGATGTGGTACAGCGGCAGCGGCGCGATCATCACCTCCTGCCCTTCGCGCAACAACGGTTGCCCGTCGCTACCGAACTGTCCCAGGCAGGCCCGTGCCTGTTGCATGTTCGCCACCAGGTTGCCATGGGTCAGCATCGCGCCCTTGGCCAGGCCCGTGGTGCCGCCGGTGTATTGCAGCACGGCGATGTCGTCGAGGCCGACCTTCAGTGGCTTGATACCCAGGCCACGGCCCATGCGCAATGCGCTCTTGAAAGAAACGGCCTGGGGCAAGGAATAGTCCGGGACCATCTTCTTGACCTTGCTCACCACCGTGTTGACCAGCCACCCCTTGGCGGTGGGCATCAGGTCGCCCATCTTCGCTTCGATCAGGTACTGGATATCGGTGTCGGGGAGTACTTCCTGGACTTTCTGGCCGAACATGTTCAGGTACACCAGCGCCCGGGCACCGGAATCCTTGAACTGATGGCGCATTTCCCGCGCGGTATACAGCGGATTGGTGTTGACCACGATCAACCCGGCGCGCAAGGCACCGAACACGGCAATCGGGTAATGCAGGACGTTGGGCATCTGCACCGCGATGCGGTCCCCCGCCACCAGGTCGGTGTGGGCTTGCAGATAACCGGCGAAGGCCGCGCTTTGGCGCTCCAGCTCGGCGTAGGTCAGGGTCACGCCCATGTTGCTGAACGCCGGGCGGTCAGCAAACTTCTTGCAGGAACGCTCGAACACCTCGATCACTGACTTGTAGGCTCCCAGATCAATATCCAGGGGGACACCGGCCGGGCGTTTGTCATTCCAGAAATCAGGTTGCATTGTTCTTGTCCTCTTTGACCTGAATCTATCCGGGGCCACTTTTCTGTCATTTTTCAAAAAAAATGCAAAAAGCGGAGCTTCACGGACACTAGCAGTTATGACGTAGCAGGCAAATATGCCCACGGCCGTCATTGACCGTATGAATCTTCTTGCCGTGGCGTAGGCTGATCAGACGCCCGGCCAAGGATGCGCTATAAACTGCAACGAGCTGTTTGCGACCAGGCAGCCTCATGCAAAGGAACCGCCATGATCCATGACACTTTCTGGCTGACCACGAGCGACCACAGCCGCCTCTTCGTCAACCAGTGGCTTCCCGACGGCAGCCTCAAGGCAATGATTCTGCTGGCCCACGGCATGGCCGAACACAGCGGTCGTTACGGCCCCCTTGCGCAAAAGCTCTGTGACCAGGGCTATGGCGTGTGCGCGCCGGACCTGCGTGGACATGGCAAAACTGCCGAAAACGGGACACTCGGGCATTTCGCCGATGACGATGGCTGGTGCAAGGTCGTGAGCGACCTGGCCAGCCTCAACCAGCACATCGGCCAGCAGCACCCTGGCGTCCCGATCATGCTGCTCGGTCACAGCATGGGCAGTTACATCGCCCAGGCCTATCTGCTGCACCACAGTGCCAGCCTGCACGGGGCAATTCTCAGCGGCTCGAACTTCCAGCCTGTGGCGCTTTATCGCGCGGCACGGCAAATCGCCCGTCTCGAACGCCTGCGCCAGGGCCGCACAGGACGTAGCGCATTGATCGAATGGCTGTCGTTCGGCTCGTTCAACAACAAATTCAAGCCGGCACGCACACCGTTCGACTGGCTCAGCCGTGATCCGGCGCAGGTCGATCTGTACGTCAACGACCCGCTCTGCGGTTTCCGTTGCACCAATCAACTGTGGATCGACTTGCTCGGCGGCTTGCAGCAAATCAGCAAAGCGTCCAATCTCGCCCAGATCGACCCGGGCCTGCCGCTGCTGGTGATTGGTGGCGAATGTGATCCGGTGAGCGAAGGCAAACGTCTCAAGGATCTGGCCGACGCGCTGCGGGCGGCCGGCAGCCAGCACCTGCAACTGACCGTTTACCCACAGGCGCGGCACGAACTGTTCAACGAGAGCAACCGCGATGAAATCATCGCCGATGTGCTGAACTGGATCGCACAGGCCTTGAGCGCTCCTCGGCCGCACCGGTCCGAATAGATTTTTTTTGTGAATTTTATAATTCGTCACAGGAATTGAGACAGATGACCCAGGTTACCAACACCCCTTACGAAGCCCTCGAAGTCGGCCAGACCGCCAGTTTCAGCAAGACGGTCGAAGAGCGCGACATCCAGCTGTTCGCTGCGATGTCCGGCGACCACAACCCGGTACACCTGGATGCCGAATACGCCGCCAGCACCATGTTCAAGGAGCGCATCGCCCACGGCATGTTCAGCGGCGCGTTGATCAGCGCGGCGGTCGCCTGCGAGCTGCCTGGCCCGGGGACCATCTACATCGGCCAGCAAATGAGCTTTCAGAAGCCGGTGAAGATCGGCGACACCCTGACTGTGCGCCTGGAAATCCTGGAAAAACTGCCGAAGTTTCGCGTGCGCATCGCCACTCGCGTGTTCAACCAGCGCGATGAACTCGTGGTGGATGGCGAGGCGGAAATCCTCGCGCCACGCAAGCAACAGAGTGTGACGTTGACCACGCTGCCGGCAATCAGCATCGGCTGATTGACGGGGCAAAAACTGTGGGAGCGAGCTTGCTCGCGATGAGGGCCTGACATTCAACATTGATGTTGACTGATTTGGCGCTATCGCGAGCAAGCTCGCTCCCACAGTTGTTTCAACCAGTCGTTACGAACGTGCACGCGCCTGGTTACGCAGGGCCTTGACCTGATCGTGGTTACGCTGCACGCCGTGGTACTGACGCTCAACCAGGTCGCGAATGCCCACCAGGTTGTGCTTGTTGATTTTCTCCATGGCGTCGCGGTAAGCCTTCAACGCATGGTCTTCTCCGCGCTCGGCTTCATTGAGCACGGCCTCCTCGCCCTTGCCGGTGAACATCGACTTCACGTCGACCCAGCGACGGTGCAAGTCGCCGCTGACACTGGTGGAAGTTTCCGGATCGCCACCCAGTGAACGCACGGCAGACTGCAACTCCGCAGCGGCCGTACCACAATCGCTCGCCCGATTGATGAACAGGGTTTTGAGTTCAGGGTGCTTGATGTCTTCAGCGCATGTCTTGAACCCGGCCTGACCGTCCTTGCTGGTTTCAATCAGGTCGTTGAGTACAGAAATCGCTTCTTTTTTGATGTCGGTCATTTTTCAACTCCTTACGACGGATGAACGGTGTAAGGAACGTTGCACTCTGCGTGCCAGCTCGGAATCGTCTAACTATTCTTTACTTTTCAAATAGTTATCCATTATCAAAAAATCTGTATCCGTTTTATTTGCATGATCTGTCATTTGGCCTGCATGCAGAATGCCTGTATTTTCCAGACTGACTGAATCAAGACGACTGATCGATGAACCCTGAAAAGCTCGAACTGCTGATCACCCGTGAAATGCCCTTCGGCAAATACAAGGGTCGAATCATTGCCGACCTGCCCGGCCCTTACCTGAACTGGTTCGCCCGGGAGGGTTTCCCCCATGGCGAGTTGGGCGGCCTGCTGGCCCTGATGCAGGAGATCGATCACAACGGTTTGTCGGACTTGCTCGAACCGCTACGCGCCAAACACGGCAAGCCGGCCCCGCGCCATTGAATCACCTACCGAGTACCCCATGCCCGACAACACCCGCCGCGCCCGTGATGAAGCCTTCTGGCGAACCTTTGCCGACCGCTACGATGTCGAACCCGGCCCGCTCAACCTGGAGAACGGTTACTTCGCACGCATGTCGCGCACGGTGGTCGAGGAATATCAGCGCAACATCGAACTGATCAACCGCAGCAATTCGGTGTACGTGCGCCAGCGTTTCGAACAGGGCGACAGCCTGAAGATCCGCGCGCAACTGGCCAGGTTGATTGGCGTACCCGCCGACAGCATCGCCCTGACCCGTAACGCCTCGGAAGGTTTGCAGTCGCTGATCCGCAACTACAACCGGCTGCAGCCAGGCGACCAGGTACTGGTTTGCGATCTGGAATACGACACGGTCAAAGGCGCCATGCGTTGGCTGGCGCGTAATCGCGGTGTCGAAGTGATCGAGATCGAACACGCACACCCGGCAACCTTCGACAGCTTGCTCAATACCTATCGGGAAGCCTTCGCGCGCTATCCGCGGCTGAAGCTGATGGCCCTGACCCACGTCACCCATCGCACGGGCCTGGTGATGCCGGTGCAGGCGATTGCAGCCGCTGCAAAGGAACAGGGCATCGACGTCATCCTCGACGGCGCCCATGCCCTCGGCCAGTTTGAATTCGACCTGACCGAGCTCGGTATCGCCTTCGCCGGCTTCAATCTGCACAAGTGGATCGGCGCACCGCTGACGCTCGGCTTTATCTACATCGCACCCGAACGCCTGGCCGACATCGACCCGGACATGGGCGAGATGCATTTTCCACCCACTGACATTCGCGCCCGTACCTCGTACAGCACCCCCAACATCCCGGCGCTGATGACCCTGCCGCTGGTGCTCGAAGAACATTGGGCGATGGGCGGTGCCGCGGCCAAGGGCGCGCGGCTCAATTATCTGCGCAACCGCTGGGTCGCTGCGGCGCGGCAATTGCCGGGCGTCGAAGTCCTGACCCCGGATGACCCACGCCTGTATTGCGGCATCACCTCGATGCGCTTTACCCGGCATGCCGACCAGCAAACCATGGTCGAGCGCCTGCTCAATGAATACAACCTGTTCACCGTGACCCGCAGTGGCGCGGCATGTGGTCCGTGCATCCGCATTACACCGGGGCTTACCACCACCGCGGCCGACATGGATGTGCTGGTCAGGGCGCTGACCGAACTGGGCTGACCTCAGACGGTGTACTTGTCAAAGTCCTCGGGCTTGATCTGTGTCGACACGGCGAACGTGTCGATGCCGATGGTCATCTGCCCGAAGTAGCCGTCTTCAGCCGAATCCCGCCCCAGGGTGTGCACACTCAAGGTCGATTTTTCACCGCCCATGGTTGAGTAAAAATAGTCCTGAGCGTTGGTCAGTGCCGGTACGGATCGGCTGCTGTACGGTCGGCTACCGAGTACCGAACGAGAGGCCACTTCAGGCAGGTAAAGCTGCCCGACCCAGGCAACATGCCGTTCTTGCAGATAGTTGTTACCGGCCGTGATGCGCACGGCGACGTGAATGTGCAATGCGCGACCGGCGTAAAAACCGGGATAGATCGTGGTGAAGCGCACGATGCCCGACTTGTCGGTGAACTGCCCGCCGCGCAGATAGGTATCGTCATCGGTGCGCGGGACGGCGCCGATATCACCGGTATCGACCTCGACGTCCGGGTTGATCTTGCTCCAGCCCGAATAGGCACCGCGGGCATTGCAGTGCCAGATATCCACCAGCGCATCGGGGACCGGCTCGCCGGTCATGGCATCGACAATGGTCAGCCGCAGCACCAACGGAACGCCTTCGGCGCCTTCGCTGATGTTTCTGCGGATCAGTTTGGGGTTGCGGAAATACGGGCCGGCAATCTGTTCGGGAGACAGCAGGTAGACCGGTGCCGGGGGTGCAGCTGAGGTGGTAGCGTCCATGACGTTCTCTCTTCCATAAGATGAACGCAGGCTAGCACCGGTCGATTTTCGTTATGCGGTAACTATGTATCGCATGATGTCCTTGTCCCTGAGGGAGTGAACTTGCTCTTGATGGCGTCGTGTCAGTCAACATCCATGCAATCTGTCACACCGCCATCGCGAGCAAGCTCGCTCCCACAGGGGTACGACAACTTTCTTCAGGCAAAAAAAAACGGTGCACCGACCAAGCGCACCGTAAAGCCGTAGAACACACAACGAGGTGTAGGGTGAAGCGATCAGTCCAGCAGCGCCAAAGCCTCGGCGGTGCATTCCTGAATGCGGGCCCAGTCGCCGTTCTTGATCCACTCCGGATCAAGCATCCAGCTACCGCCCACGCACATGACGTTTTTCAATGCCATGTAGCTCTTGATATTGGCAGGTCCCACGCCACCGGTCGGGCAGAATTTCACTTCGCCGAACGGGCCGCCCAGAGCCTTGATGGCCGCGACGCCGCCGCTGACTTCGGCCGGGAATAGCTTGAAGCGGCGATAACCCAGGCCGTAGCCTTCCATGATGCCCGAGGCATTGCTGATGCCTGGCAACAGTGGAATCGGGCTGGCGACGCTGGCTTCCAGCAGGTCGCGGGTGATACCCGGCGTGACGATGAATTGCGAGCCGGCCGCTTCCGCCGCCGCCAGCATGTGGCGATCCAGCACGGTGCCGGCACCGGTCACCAGCTCCGGACGCTGCTCACGCAGAATCTGGATGGCCTTGAGGCCGAATTGCGAACGCAGGGTGACTTCCAGGGCCGTCAGGCCACCGGCCGCGAGGGCGTCGGCCAACGGCAGAACGTCCTGCTTGCGGGCAATGGTGATCACCGGCAGAATCCGCGCTTTCGCGCAAATACTGTCGATCAGGGCAACTTTGTCCGCCATGGAAACGGTCGGGGATGGGTTTGTCATAGCGGCTGTTCCTTGGCTCATGGGCACCAGTAAATCTCTAACGTGGGTTGCAGAAACGCGCGCACCGGCATTTCGGCGACATCGTCACCGGCCAGCGCGAAACTCAGGGTGGTCAGCTTGGACTGACCGGAGATCGACAGAATTTTATGTTTGGCCGAAGCCAGCAGCGCGCGGCTCATGGTCAGGCGCTGATGCGGCACGGTCGGCGCCAGCATCGGCCAGCAGCGACGAACGCCATCGACCTGTAATGCCTCGGCAAGGTTCGGGCTGTTGGGGAACAGCGATGCGGTGTGGCCGTCATCGCCCATGCCGAGGATCAGCACGTCGATCACCGGCAACTCCGACAGCAAGCGGTCGGCCTGCTCGGCCGCCTGTTCCAGGTTGGCACTGGCGCTGTACAGGCTCAGGAACTGCGCCTTGGCCGCTTGGCCTTGCAGCAGGTAACGCTTGATCAGGCCGGCGTTGCTGTCGGCGTGTTCGACCGGCACCCAGCGCTCGTCGGCCAGGCTAACCACCACGTTCGACCAGTCCAGCGTCTGCTTGGCCAGGTGCTGGAAAAACGCCACCGGGCTGCGGCCACCGGAAACCACCAGGGTCGCAGTGCCCTGGGCGTCGATCGCGTCGCTCAGTTGTTTCGCCACGTTCAGTGCCAGGCTTTCAGCCAGCAGCACCGGGCTCTTGTATGCATGGGCGCTGACGCCCTGCGGCAGTTTCAAATCAGATATCGCCATACCACGACCTCCCGTCCCGCGTGATCAGAGCAATGGAGCTCATCGGCCCCCAGGACCCGGCCGCGTACGGCTTGGGCGCATCACCGGATTTTTTCCACCCGGCGATCAACTGGTCACACCACTTCCACGCGGCTTCGATTTCATCTTTACGGACAAACAGGTTCTGATTGCCACGCATCACTTCCAGCAACAACCGCTCGTAGGCATCGGGAATCCGTGCGCTGCTCCAGGTGTCGGAAAAATTCAGCTGCAACGGACCGCTGCGCAGCTGCATGCCCTTGTCCAGGCCTTGATCTTTGGTCATGACACGCAAGGAAATGCCTTCGTCCGGTTGCAGGCGGATAATCAGCTTGTTGCTGATTTGCAGGCGCTGCTCGGGAGCGAAGATGTAGTGCGACGGTTCCTTGAAGTGGATGACGATCTGCGACAGCTTCTGCGGCATGCGCTTGCCGGTACGCAGGTAAAACGGCACGCCGGCCCAGCGCCAGTTGCGGATGTCGGCACGCAGGGCGACGAAGGTTTCGGTGTCGCTCTGGGTGTTGGAATTGGGTTCTTCCAGGTACCCCGGTACTGCCTTGCCTTCGCTGTAGCCGGCGATGTACTGGCCGCGCACCACTTGAGTGGTCAGGCCTTCCGGGCTGATCGGCGCCAGGGCCTTGAGCACTTTGACCTTCTCGTCGCGGATGCTGTCGGCGGACAGGTCGGCCGGCGGGTCCATGGCGATCAGGCAGAGCAGTTGCAGCAGGTGGTTCTGGATCATGTCCCGCAGCTGGCCGGCCTTGTCGAAGTAACCCCAGCGGCCTTCGATACCGACCTTCTCGGCCACGGTGATTTCCACGTGGGAAATGTAATTCTGGTTCCACTGGGTTTCGAACAGGCTGTTGGCGAAACGCAGGGCGATCAGGTTCTGGACGGTCTCTTTACCCAGATAGTGATCGATGCGGTAGGTGCGGTTCTCCGGGAAGAACTGCGCCACGGCATCGTTGACCTTACGCGAGGATTCCAGATCCGAACCGATGGGTTTTTCCAGCACCACACGGGTGTTTTGCGCCAGGCCGACCTTGGCCAGGTTCTCGCAAATCGCGCCATACACGGCGGCAGGAGTCGCAAAGTAGGCGATGACCCGCTGCGAACTGCCGGCGGATTCGGCCAGGGCCACATAATCATCGGGGTTGAGGAAGTCGACGTGCAGGTAGTTCAGGCGCGCCAGAAAACGCTCGACCACGGCTTCGTCCAGCTCTTTGGCACCGACATAGCGGCGCAGCTCGGAGGTGATGAACGCCAGGTGCTCCTGCTCGCTGCCCGGCTCACGGGCCAGCGCGATAATACGCGTGTCCTCGTGCAGCAGGCCGGCGCCGTCGAGTTGATAGAGGGCAGGAAACAGCTTGCGCAAGGCCAGGTCGCCAAGGGCGCCGAACAAGGCAAAGGTGCACGGTTCAACCGTAATCGAGAGCATGATGTTTGTTCTTTTATCAAGTTAAGCTACAAATACCTTTTTTCAAGGCATCACTCAAGGGAAAATGTAGTAATAACCACAACATTTTCGCAAAATACAGATTCCGAGTGGTGGTCGGTCGGAGCCATCAGTAGGATAGGCCACCGTTACGGGCCTCACCAAAGGCCCTTTTTGCATTAGCCGCGCGCTTGTTGGCGCAGGTGTAAAGGATACTTATATGGACCGCGTGCGAAATTTACTGGAGCAAATCCAGAATCGCCTTGAAGAGCTGAACAAGGCCGAACGCAAAGTCGCCGAGGTGATCCTGCTCAACCCGCAGCAGGCCACCCGCTTCAGCATCGCCGCCCTCGCCCAGGCCGCCTCGGTCAGCGAGCCGACGGTCAACCGTTTCTGCCGTTCGTTCGGTGTCAGCGGCTACCCCGAGCTCAAACTGCAACTGGCCCAGAGCCTGGCCAGTGGCGCCGCCTATGTCAGCCGTGCGGTGGAGGCCGATGACAATCCGGAGGCCTACACCCAGAAGATCTTCGGCAGCGCCATCGCCTCCTTGGACAGCGCCTGCCAGGCACTGGACCCGAACCTGATCAGTCGCGCCGTCGACCTGCTGATCCAGGCCCGGCAGATCCACTTCTTCGGCCTCGGCGCCTCGGCCCCGGTGGCACTGGATGCGCAGCACAAGTTCTTCCGCTTCAACCTCGCCGTCACGGCCCATGCGGATGTGCTGATGCAGCGCATGATTGCCTCGGTGGCCCATACCGGCGAGCTGTTCGTGATCATTTCCTACACCGGTCGCACCCGCGAACTGGTGGAAGTGGCGCGCATCGCCCGGGAAAACGGCGCCTCGGTGCTTGGCCTGACCGCCGAGAACTCGCCACTGGCCAAGGCCAGCACCCTGAGCCTGAACATCCCGCTGCCGGAAGACACCGACATCTACATGCCGATGACGTCGCGGATCATCCAGCTGACCGTGCTGGACGTACTCGCCACCGGCATGACCTTGCGCCGTGGCGTGGACTTCCAGCCGCATTTGCGCAAGATCAAGGAAAGCTTGAATGCCAGCCGGTATCCGGTTGGAGATGAGTTCAACTGATCCAACATTTGCGCTGATCGTTCTGACCTCATCGCGAGCAAGCTCGCTCCCACAGGGGATTGGTGTTGAACACAAAAACTGTGTTCACCGAAGATCCAGTGTGGGAGCGAGCTTGCTCGCGATGGCGGCAGACGCAGCACCGCAAATCCAGAGCTAAGCCCCCACCCGCGCCTGCAAACTCAAATGCGCCCGCTCCCCGGGTGCAAGGCACAGGCTGTCGGTGCCGCCGCTAGCGGCCTCTACGCAAACGAATTCGGATATCTCGTTCCAGGTCACGCCGAGCAACGGGCGTGAACCGGGATGCCACACCACCGTGTCTGCCGTATCCCCGGTATCGATGCACAACGCCCGCTGCCAGGCATGGTCGTTCAACTGCAATTCGCCGTCGTGCTGGAACACCCGCTGACACCCGCCATCAACGCGTAACTCGCCTTCCTGCTGACAAACCTGTCGGCTCAACTGATCGTAACCCTGCGCGCCTTCGAGCCCAGACAGCGCTATCTCACTGACATCGCCAATACGCCAGTAAGCGTGCAAAGCCTGGCTCAACTGGCACGGCATGTCGTCCTGATGCTCGGTGCTCAGGCGCAACTCCATGCGTTCACCCAGGTGCGCGTGCAGGTCCACCTGCCAGTCGCACAACTTCAGTTGCCAGTGCAATCGCACGCCATCGTCGTCACTGTCGCTGTCGAGCAGCTTCCAGTCGAGCAACCGCGCCCAGCCATGGGACGGCCAGGCGTTTTCGCTCGGATGCCGGCCATACCACGGCCAACACACCGGCACGCCGCCGCGAATGGCGCCGACCTGCGGCCACTTTGCCGCGCACCACAGCCAGGGTTTCTGGCCCTTGGGCTGGAAGTGCAACAACTGCGCGCCCTGACGACTGAACACCGCCTGACACAGCGGATGATCGATCACCAGCACATCGCGCGTCTGATAGCGCTCCCACGCGAACACCGGACGTTCGCGCAAGGATTTGAAGAAGCGTTGTAGCGGATGCTCAAGCATGTGCCACGGTCCTGAAAAACATGGGTGTACTCAACATTCTCACAATCCTGTAGAGCGCTTTTTGTGGCGAGGGGGCTTGCCCCCGTTGGGTCGCGAAGCGGCCCCAAAAAGGGACTGCTGCGCAGTCCAACGGGGGCGAGCCCCCTCGCCACACAAAAAAAAGCGGACAGCCATGGCTGTCCGCAAATATGCGCACATGGAGAGAAGCTTATCGCAGACGCGTTAGAACACCGACTGAATTTTCAGGCCGGCCACCAGCGCGTTGTCGACTTCATCCACACCACCCGGGTGAGTGACGTATTGCAGGTTGGGACGTACGGTCAGCCAGTTGGTCACGTGGAAGCCGTAGTTGATCTCGTAGTTGTATTCGGTTTCACGAATGGGCGAGAACAGCGGATTGTCGTATTCCGAAACACCGTTGGCCGCGTTGGTCAGCTCAGCGTTTTTCTTCACGTCATCGTTGACGTGAATACGGGCGAAACCGATGCCCACGTCATCCTTCGGACGCGCGTCGAACGGGCCCTTGTACACAAACATCAGCGACTGGTAGTTGTCGATGAAGTTGGTGTCTTTGTCGTGGAACGTTGCGTTGGCCGCGATGTTCAGACCACGGGAAGCATCGCCATTGTGGCTGGTCAGTTGCTGTTGCGCGACGAACCAGTAGCCGTGCTTGCTATCGTGGACGCGATAAGGGTTGCCGGTGGTCGCTGCGTTCTGGCCGTTGTCGTCCTTGAGAACGTCGTCGGCATCAGAGGTACTTTTGTAGTAACCGACACGGTATTCGCCCGGCAGGTTGTTGACCTTCGGCGACCAGACCAGCTCGACCGGCAGGACGGTGCCATTGGTGCCACTGCCGCTGAGCTTGAAGCCGTTACCGTGCTCCAGTTGCGACGTGTTCTGGTTGTACGCGCCAATCTGGGCGTAGAGCTCGTCATTGATGTTGTACTTCACACGGATCGCCGCCTGGCTGACCGGCCAGTTGTACCAGATGTTGGTGGCCCAGTTACCCACCTGGGATCCGCAGAACGCCAGGTTCTGGAACTCGCACGGGAAGGTGTTGAAGTCTTCACCTTCACCGAAGTAACCGGCCTTGACGTCCAGCTTGTTGTCGAAGAACTGGTGCTGAATCCACAACTGGGTCAGACGGACCATGTGGCCGCGACCATAGACTTCCTGGGAGGAACTCAAGGTGCCGGCACGCGGATCGCCGATACGATCGTTGGAGATGTTCTCACCGTTACGGTTGGTGAGCTGGATCTTGGCCTGGGTGTTATCCCAGCCGAACAGCTTCTCCAGGTCCAGCGCCGCGCCCAGGCCAAACTGGTCGGCGTAGCGCGCGGTCTTGTCATCGTTGAAGCCGCCATGCAGGTTAGCGCCGACTTCACCGACGTAATCCATCTTGATGTCGATGCCTTGCTCGATCAGCTTGGTACGCTCGCCACCCCAATCGCCCGTCATCCATTTGGAGTCGGAGCTGAACGCTTCATCGGCCATCGCATTGCCGGCCAGAACCAGTGCTGCCGCTGCTGAAACCTGGCAGATCAACCGGGCCTTGTTCTTCATCTTCATCCCTACTTCCTCGTTTTATTGTTATTAACTTTTCTTTTTTTAACGCGGTTACATCCGGTGCAACGCGCGACAGGCCGCGCATTGCGAATCCCCCCCTGTAGGAGCGAGCTTGCTCGCGATGGTGGTGTATCAGGTGACAAAGATGTTGAATGTCATTCCGCTATCGCGAGCAAGCTCGCTCCCACATTGATCTCTATCTACCTTTGAACTGTGCGACGTTGGCAGCGTGCGATTCGGTTTTCGCTACGCCGGCGACGCCCAGTCGTTCACCCGTTTTCGCATCGAACAACAGCACTTTCGCCGGATCGAATTGCAGGGTCAGGGTCTCGCCCACCGCCGGCGCCACGTCCGGCGCCAGGCGGCAGCAGACCTTGGTGTCGTTGAGATTGACGAAGACCAGGGTGTCGGGCCCGGTCGGTTCGGTGACCTGGACTTCGGCACGAATGGTCGGCAACCCGTTTGCTTCGCCGTTGGCCAGGATGATCTGCTCAGGGCGGATGCCGAGGATCACTTCGCGGTCTTCAAGACCGGCGTCCTGCATGCCCAGCGGCAATTCGCAACGGGCCTGACCGCTGTCGAGCAGCGCCAGCAGACGACCGTCCTTGCGCTGCAGGCGCAGCGGGATGAAGTTCATCGGCGGCGAACCGATGAAGCTCGCCACGAACAGGTTGGCCGGGTTGTTGTAGATGTCCTTCGGCGTACCGAACTGCTGGATGATCCCGTCCTTCATCACCGCCACTTTGTCGCCCAGGGTCATGGCTTCGATCTGGTCGTGGGTCACGTAGACCGTGGTGGTTTTCAGGCGCTGGTGCATCAGTTTCATTTCGGTGCGCATCTCGACCCGCAGCTTGGCGTCGAGGTTGGACAGCGGTTCGTCGAACAGATAAATCTTCGGCCGCCGCGCCAGGGCACGGCCCATCGCCACGCGCTGTTGCTGGCCGCCGGAGAGCTGGCCGGGCTTGCGGCTGAGCAGGTGTTCGATCTGCAACAGCTTGGAAACCCGAGCGACTTCTTCGTCGATTTCGGCAGCCGGCATTTTGCGGATTTTCAGGCCGAAGGCGATGTTGTCGCGCACGCTCATGGTCGGGTACAGCGCGTAGGACTGGAACACCATGGCGATGTCGCGATCCTTGGGGCTCATGCCGCTGATGTCGGCGTCGTCCACCAGGATCGCGCCACCGCTGATGGTTTCAAGGCCCGCGATGCAGTTCATCAAGGTCGACTTGCCGCAGCCCGACGGGCCGACCAGGATCAGGAACTCACCGTCATCGATTTTCAGTTCGATGTTCTTCAGGGTGTCCGGCAAACCGGGGCCGTAGGTCTTGTTGACGTTGCGTAATTCGAGAGTTGCCATGTTCTACCCCTTGACCGCGCCGGACGTCAGCCCGCGCAGGAAATACTTGCCAGCGAATATGTAGACCAGCAGTGTCGGCAGCCCGGCGATCATCGCGGCGGCCATATCAACGTTGTATTCCTTGGCCCCGGTGCTGGTGTTGACCAGGTTGTTCAGGGCCACGGTAATTGGCTGGGCGTCGCCACTGGCGAACACCACGCCGAACAGGAAGTCGTTCCAGATCTGGGTGAACTGCCAGATCAGGCAGACCATCACGATCGGGATCGACATCGGCAGCAGGATCTTCAGGAAGATCGTGAAGAAGCCCGCGCCATCGAGCCGTGCGGCCTTGACCAGCGCATCCGGAATGCTCACGTAGTAGTTGCGGAAGAACAGCGTGGTGAACGCCAGGCCATAGACCACGTGCACCAGCACCAGGCCAGTGGTGGTGTTGGCCAGGCCGAACTTGCCGAGGGTGAACGAGGCTGGCAGCAGCACGGTCTGGAACGGCAGGAAGCAGCCGAACAGCAACAGACCGAAGAACAGCTGTGAACCACGGAAGCGCCACATCGACAGCACGTAGCCGTTCATGGCCCCGATGAACGTGGAGATCAGCACCGCCGGCACGGTGATCTTCACCGAGTTCCAGAAGTAGCCGCCGACCACGTCCCAGGCCTTGATCCAGCCAATGCCGTCGATCACGGTCGGCCAGCTCAGCAGGTTGCCGGTACGGATGTCTTCCGGGGATTTGAAGCTGGTCAGCAGCATTACCACCAACGGGATCAAGTACACCGCTGCCGCCAGCAACAGAGTTGCGTAGATCGCGATGCGGCTGAAACTGATACCCGATTTTCCGAGTTGATTAGTCATGGCGTTTGCCTCGCAGCTCGGAGTACAGGTACGGCACGAGGATGGTCAGCACGGCGCCGAGCATCAGCATGGCGCTGGCCGAACCGATGCCCATCTGGCCACGGCTGAAGGTGAAGGAATACATGAACATCGCCGGCAGGTCGGAGGAGTAACCCGGACCGCCCGCAGTCATCGCCGCGACCAGGTCGAAGCTCTTGATCGCGATGTGCGCCAGGATCATAAAGGCGCTGAAAAACACCGGACGCAGGCTCGGCAGGACGATCTTCAGGTAGATGGTCGGCAGGCTCGCGCCATCGACTTGCGCGGCACGGATGATCGATTGATCGACACCGCGCAGGCCGGCGAGGAACATCGCCATGACAAACCCGGAGGCTTGCCACACGGCGGCGATCACCAGGCAGTAGACCACGCGATCCTGATCCACCAGCCAGTCGAGACGGAAGCCTTCCCAGCCCCAGTCGCGCAGCATCTTGTCCAGGCCCAGGCCTGGGTTGAGCAGCCATTTCCACGCGGTACCGGTGACGATCATCGACAGCGCCATCGGGTACAGGTAGACGGTGCGGATGAAGCCTTCCTTGCGAATGCGCTGATCCAGCAGCACCGCGAGGAACACGCCCAGCACAAGGCTGATGCCGATGAACATGCCGCCGAACACCGCGAGGTTCTTGCTCGCGACCCACCAGCGGTCGTTGTCCATCAGGCGCATGTATTGCTGCAGGCCGACCCACTTGTAGCTCGGCATGAAGCTGGAGTTGGTGAAGGACAGAATGAACGTCCAGATGATGTAACCGTAGAAGCCAACCAACACGATCAGCATGCTCGGCGCGAGTACCAACTTGGGTAACCAGCGTTGCAGCGCATCGAACGGTGAGGCTTTGCTGAAAACCGCCACAGAGCTCATCGGGATAATCCAGGTGGAGAAGTGAAATCCGGACAGAGTTCCCCCCTGTAGGAGCGAGCCTGCTCGCGATGGAATCAAGAACACCGGGGCCTGTCTGGATTGGCGCGGTGCCTGGTAGTCCATCGCGAGCAAGCTCGCTCCCACAATGGGATGGAGCTCTCTCTGGGGTTTGCCGCAGGATCACCTGCGGCGATTACGAGTTACTGGGCAGCTTTGACAGCCGATGCCAGTTGGGCGCTGGCCTTGGCCGGGTCAGCGTTCTTGTCGTTCATGAAGTTGGTGACCACGTCGAAGATCGCGCCCTGCACGGCCAGGGAGGTGGCCATGTTGTGCGCCATGCTCGGTTGCAGGCCGCCGGTCTTGTCGTCCACGATGAAGTCCTTGGCCGACTTCTGGGCACACTCGTCGAAGCCGAGCTTGTCCATTTCGTTCAGCATGTCGTTACGCACCGGGATCGAACCCTTGTTCATGCTGAAGACTTTCTGGAAGTCGGTACCCAACGCGACCTTGGCCAGGTCTTGCTGGGCAGCGATGTCGCCCTTGCGATCGGCCTTGAGCTTGAACACCGCCATCGAGTCGATGTTGTAGGTGAAGGCTTTTTCGGTGCCCGGGAACGCTACGCACTGGTAGTCCTTGCCGGCGATTTTCTTCGCGGCGGTCCACTCGCTTTTCGCCCAGTCGCCCATCATCTGCATGCCGGCCTTGCCATTGATGACGTCGGCGGCGGCGATGTTCCAGTCACGACCGGCGCGGTTCGGGTCCATGTAGCCGGTGATTTTTTTCAGCTCGGCGAACGACTTGGTCATCTCCGGGCCAGACAGGGTTTTCTGGTCCAGGTCGACCAGGGCTTTCTTGTAACCGTCAGCGCCCATGACCGAGAGCACCACGTCTTCGAACACGGTGCTGTCCTGCCAAGGCTGACCGCCGTGGGCGAGCGCAATGAAGCCGGCGGCCTTGAGCTTGTCGCCGGCGGCATAGAATTCTTCGAGGGTCGTCGGGGCTTTTTCGATCCCGGCTTTCTTGAACACTTCCGGGTTGATCCACAGCCAGTTGACGCGGTGGATGTTCACCGGCACGGCGACGTAGTCACCTTCGTACTTCACGGTGTCGGAGACTTTCTTCGACAGCAGGCCATCCCAGTTTTCCGCCTTGGAAACGTCTTTCAACGCGTCGGTGCTGAGCAGGCCAGTGCTGCCCCACTCCTGGATGTCCGGGCCTTTGATCTGTGCAACGCCCGGCGGGTTGCCGGCTACGGCACGACTTTTGAGTACGGTCATGGCCGTGGAACCGCCACCGCCGGCGACTGCGCCGTCCTTCCAGGTGAAGCCGTCTTTTTCGACTTGAGCCTTCAGGACATCGACCGCTGCTTTTTCACCACCGGAAGTCCACCAGTGAACGACTTCAACGGAACCTTTGGATTCGGCGGCCAGGACACTGAGGGGGAGCGCAGACAGGGAAGCGAGAGAAATGACAGTAGCGAGGCGAGAAATCGCATTCATCTAGGAGCACCTTTCTTGTTGTTATGCATGCAAGTCTGTTGCTTGCGCTGCATAAGATTCTAAACAGGGGATATCCCCTCGCAGGTAACGAAGGGATGCGCGAATGTCACCGCATGGTTACATAGAACCGCTCTGGGACGGCTGCGTCAGCGCCGTGGCCATGCTCGGCGCCAGCGCCAGGCGCGGAATCAGCACGGCTTGCCAGGCGTGGTAAAGATCAGGCTTGCCGGGCCAGATATCGGCACTCGGACGGTTCAGCGGGTCGAGTTCGTGATGCCAGCTGCCGTCTTCGCGGTCGATGAAATGACTGTCACAGAACTCCCAGAACAGTCGGTACCAGTGTTCGTATTGCTCTTCACCGGTGCGTTTGAGCAGCGCACTGGCGGCTGCACTGGCTTCACAATGGGTCCAGTGCAGGCGATGGCGGACCACCGCTTTGTTGTCCCAGTCCAGGGTGTAGACAATGCCCGGCGCGCCATCGACGTCCCAGCCATGGAGGCAATTGTGCTCGAACAGTTTTTGCGCATCGGTGACCAGCCAGCCCGGCGTGAGCATCCCGGCCCTCACCCGCGAAGCTTCGAGATGCAGCAACAGCCGCGCCCACTCGAAACCATGGCCCGGGGTGGTGCCGTAGGGGCGGAAGCCGTCGGCCGGGTTGTCGCGGTTGTAGTCCCGCAGTGGCTGCCAGGCGCGGTCGAAATGCTCGATCACCAGGTAATCGTTGGCAGCGGCGTGGCCATGAATTACGCGCTCGACAATCCGATGGGCACGGCTGAGCCAACGGTTGTCATCGGTGACATCGGCCAGGGCGAGGAAGGCCTCGGTGGCGTGCATGTTGCTGTTGGCGCCCCGGTACGCCTCCTCTTCGCTCCAGTCGCGATTGAAAGACTCGCGCATCGCGCCTTCTTCTTCGCTCCAGAAATAAGTGTCGATGATATCGATCGCGTCATCGAGCAACGCTTGCGCACCGGGGCGCTGCGCGACCACCGCAGAACTGGCGGCCAGCGCGACGAAGGCATGCAGATAGGCGTTCTTGCCGGTATTGCCGTCGCGATGTTCGGCAGTCGCGAACCAACCGCCATGCAGCGCATCCCGCAGTGGCCCGCGCAGTGCCGCGACACCGTGATCCACCAGCTCGGCAAAGCCCGGCAGCCCTTGGACATGGGCCATGGCGAAGCTGTGGGTCATGCGCGCGGTGTTCATGGTCTGGGCTTGCGCATCAGGCGGGAGGCGGCCTTTTTCATCGAGGTTGCCGAAGCCTTCAGGCAGTTTCGAAGCCTTGGCGAAGGTCAGCAGGCGCAAGCCTTCGGTGGCGAGCCATTGCTGATGGGCAGGTGCGTTCAGCCAACTGCTGAAGACCGGTTGGAAGGTGTCCATGGCGTACCTTTTTTGTTGTTATGACTGTGGGGCAGCATAAACAACGGACGAAGGTCGGCTTGTAACGAAGGGGGTGGGTTATGTCACCAGCTTGTGACAATGGACACAGACATTGAGTGAAATACTTGTGGCGAGGGGGCTTGCCCCCGTCCGGCTGCGCAGCAGTCGTAAAATCAGCGACCTGATTTTTACAGGCAGTCTGTGGGTGATGGTTTTGGGACCGCTTCGCGGTCCAACGGGGGCAAGCCCCCTCGCCACAGGGCGGTGTCAATCCACTGAGCGGGGCAACTGCAACGTTACCCGCAACCCGCCTTCACGCAAATTCTGCAAACTCACCTCACCACCATGGCTATGGGCAATGTTGCGGGCAATCCCCAACCCCAAGCCGTAACCCTGCTGCTGCCCGGCCAGGCGGAAGTGCGGTTCGAACACCTGCTCCAGGCGCTGCTCCGGCACGCCCGGCCCCTCGTCATCGACATGCAGGATGAACGCGCTTTCGTCGTCATCGATGTGCAGGTGCGCGTTCTGCCCGTACTTCAGCGCATTGTCGATCAGGTTGCCGATGCAGCGCTTGAGCGCCAGCGGTTTGCCCGGGTATGCCGCCAGTGCCCGCCCCTGCTGGGTCACGCGGCCGTTGCCGTTCGGCGCGAGATAGGGTTCCACCAGACAGTCGAGCACATGGTTGAGATCCACCGGCTCGATGTTCTCGTGGATGTCGGTGTCTTTCACGCATTGCAGCGCGCCCTTGACCAGCAACTCCAGCTCGTCCAGATCGCGCCCGAACTTGGCTTGCAGTGTTTCGTCTTCGAGCAATTCAACCCGCAGGCGCAAGCGGGTGATCGGCGTGCGCAGGTCGTGGGAAATGGCGCTGAACAACTGGCTGCGTTCGGTCAGGTAACGGCTGATGCGCTCGCGCATGGTGTTGAAGGCGCGCCCGACCTCGACCACTTCGCTGCCACCGCCCTCGGCCACCGGTTCCACGTCGGCCCCCAACGACAGGTCCCGCGCCGCCCGCGCCAGGCGCTTGAGCGGACGACTCTGCCAGTGCACCAGCAGGCCGATGAACAACAGCAAAAAGCTGCTGGTCAGGACGATGAACCACACCTGCTGCGCCGGCAGGCCCTGCTCTTCAAGACTGGTGTAGGGCTCGGGCAGCAGCGAGGCGATGTACAGCCATTCCCC
Source organism: Pseudomonas sp. GW822-FHT01E03 (assembly GCF_058802985.1). Taxonomy (NCBI): domain Bacteria; kingdom Pseudomonadati; phylum Pseudomonadota; class Gammaproteobacteria; order Pseudomonadales; family Pseudomonadaceae; genus Pseudomonas; species Pseudomonas sp. GW822-FHT01E03. Next base: position 388,453 of record NZ_JBXAOQ010000004.1, on the reverse strand, counting down.
CGGCGCCATCTGGATCTGCGTGACCAGCACTGGCGGGTTCACCGGTTCCAGGGTCAGCGCGTAGTGCGCCCAGGAACGTGGCAACTCATCGAGCTTCAGGCCGCCATTGAAGATGCGCAGGTCTTCCGGGCTGACGAAGGTCACCGAGATGTCCGTGTCCTGGCCGAGGGACTGGCGCAGCACTTCGTCAACCGCCTTGAGCACCGCCTCTTTACGCGGGGTGTTGGGCAGCACTTCCATGCCCAGGGGTTTGTCGTTGAGCGTCACCACGAACCGGGTGCCACCCATGCTGCGCAATTGATCGAGCACCAGGGGCCGAAACGCCACCGGCAACGAACGGAAATAACTGACGCTGGCGGTCATTGAATGGGCCAGGCTGCGGGCACTGGTGACCAGGCCCTCGAGCTGCGTGGCGCGCAGTTGCGACACCCAGATCACACTCGACAATGCCTGGGCGAACAACACCGCCAGCAGGGTCAACAGCAACATCCGCCCGAGCAGCGAACGCGGCATCGGCACCTTGGCGGCGAGCTTGCGCAAAGCCTCAGTGACCATTGCTGGCAACCACGTTGGCCGCCAGTTGGTAGCCGCTGCCACGCACGGTGCGGATCAGCCGTGGCGGTTTTTCCGTGTCGCGCAGACGCTGGCGCAACCGGCTGACCGCCATGTCGACGATGCGATCCAGGGGCATCAGTTCGCGGCCGCGGGTGGCGTTGCCGATGGTGTCGCGGTCGAGGATTTCCTGTGGATGATCGAGGAACAGTTTCAGCAGCGCGAAATCGGCGCCCGAGAGAATCACCTCTTCGCCGTCGATGTGAAACAGCCGATGGCTGACCATGTCCAGCCGCCAGTCATCGAAGGCCAGCACTTCGCCGCCACTGCGCTCCTGACCGAACTGCGCGCGGCGCAGCAACGCCTTGATCCGTGCCTGCAACTCCCGTGGGCTGAAGGGCTTGCCGAGGTAATCGTCGGCGCCCAGTTCCAGGCCGATGACGCGATCGGCTTCGTCGGAACTGGCGGTGAGCATGATGATCGGCACCTGCGCCTGGCGCGGATGCTGGCGAATCCAGCGGCACAGGCTGAAGCCGTCTTCGTCGGGCAACATCACATCAAGGATCACCAGATCACTCGGCGCCTCGTTCAGCGCCTGGCGAAAGCCGGCACCGTCGGGCGTGGTACGTACCTGGAAACCGGCGCGGGTCAGGTAGGTATCCAGCAACTCGCGTATCTCTTGATCGTCATCGACCAACAAAATCGACTTGTTGACTGAGCTCACGGGCGGCGTCCTTGTTGTTTGAATTGGGGCGGATTATGCCTTAAGCACCGATTTTACAAACACCACAAAACCACTGTAGGAGCGAGCCTGCTCGCGATGGACTTGAAGGCACCGCGTACATTCAGAAAGCACGCGTTATCGTTGACGTCCATCGCGAGCAGGCTCGCTCCTACAGGTAATCGGGTTTCAAGCGGGGATTGATTGTTCCAACGCCACACCCGCGCCCATCAACCCGGAATACGGCGCCGTCACCAGCCACACCGGAATCCCCTTGAAGTAGTCGCTCATGCAACCCTTGTCGGCGAAGCAGCGGGCGAAACCGCTTTCGAGGAAGAAATCGGCAAAGCGCGGAATCACCCCGCCCACGATGTACACGCCACCGCGTCCACCGGTGGTCAGCACGTTATTGCCGGCCACGCGACCGAGCCAGCAGCAGAACTGTTCAAGCACTTCCACGGCAATCGGGTCGCCCGCCAGCCCGGCAGCGGTGATGGCTTCCGGTGTGTCGAGCACCGGCGTGTGCCCGTCCACCGCACAGATCGCCCGATAGACACGGGGCAAGCCGCCACCGCTCAAGGCTGTTTCCGCACTGACATGGCCAATTTCGTTGAAGATGTGCTGCCAGAGCTGTGTTTCACGCGGGCTGCTCAATGGCAGATCGACGTGACCGCCCTCCCCCGGCAGCGCGGCAAAACGGCCCGCGCCCAAATCGAGCAAGGTGCCGACGCCCAGGCCTGTGCCCGGGCCAATCACCACCGCCGGGCGCAACGGCTCCGGCGTGCCTTCGCAGACCACGCGGAATTCGCCGGGCTGCAGACGGGTCATACCCAGGGCCATGGCCGAGAAGTCGTTGACCAACAACAGCTGATCCACCTGCAAGGTCTGGCAAAAGCCCTTGCGGCTCAGGCGCCAGTGATTGTTGGTGAACCTGAATTCGTCACCACTCACCGGGCCCGCCACCGACAGGCACACCGAACCGATCGAACCCGGCGCCAGCCCCAGACCATTAAGGTACAGGCTGATCGCATCGACAGGGCTGGGGAAATCTGCCGTTGCCAGCACCTGGACCGATTCCAGCTGCTGGTTTTTCCACAACGCGAAACGTGCGTTGGTCCCACCGATGTCACCGACCAAAGCCAGTTTCAATTAAGCGTCTCCAGAGCAGAAGTAAAGGCGCTGGCGCCCTGCTCCGCCGAGCTGAAGGCCATGCGCATGAAACCGAACAGCTCGCGACCGGTGCCGATGTTGTTGCCCAACAGGCCCTTGGCCGGCGTGCGCGCTGCGAATTCTTCGGCGTCCACCTTAAGCTCCAGGGTGCCTTTGACGCCATCGACGCGGATGATATCGCCCTCTTGTACCCGCGCCAAAGCGCCGCCGACATAAGCTTCGGGGCTGACATGAATGGCCGCCGGGATTTTCCCCGACGCGCCGGACATGCGCCCGTCGGTCACCAGCGCGACTTTGAAGCCGCGATCCTGCAACACGCCGAGGAACGGCGTCATCTTGTGCAGCTCTGGCATGCCGTTGGAGCGCGGGCCCTGGAAGCGCATCACCGCGACAAAATCCTTCTCCAGCAAACCGGCCTTGAACGCATCGGCCAGGTCCTGCTGATCCTGGAACACCATGGCCGGCGCTTCGACGATCTGGTTTTCCACGGCCACGGCGGAGACTTTCATCACGCCACGACCCAGGTTGCCTTCCATCACCCGCAGGCCGCCTTCGGCCGAGAATGCACGGGCGACCGGACGCAGGATGCTTTCGTCGAGGCTGTCGGTCACGCCTTCACGCCAGACCAGTTGGCCATTGTCGAGGAACGGCTCCTGGGTGTAGCGGCTCAGGCCGTGGCCCATCACGGTGTTGACGTTTTCGTGGAGCAGCCCGGCTTCCAGCAGTTCACGGATCAGGAACGACATGCCGCCCGCAGCCTGGAAGTGGTTGATGTCGGCTTTGCCGTTCGGGTAGACGTGGCTCAGGGTCGGCACGACTTCGGAGAGGTCGGCCATGTCCTGCCAGGTCAATTGAATGCCCGCCGCCATGGCGATGGCCGGCATGTGCAGGGTGTGGTTGGTCGAACCGCCCGTGGCATGCAACGCGACAATCGAGTTGACCAGCGAACGCTCGTCGACGATTTCGCCGATCGGCATGAAGTCGCCGTTCTGCTTGGTCAGGCGCGTGACCTGGTGCGCGGCTTCGCGGGTCAAGGCATCGCGCAACGGCGTGTTCGGGTTGACGAAGGACGCGCCCGGCAGATGCAGGCCCATGACTTCCATCAGCAACTGGTTGGTGTTGGCGGTGCCGTAGAAGGTGCAGGTGCCAGGGCTGTGGTAGGACTTCATTTCCGATTCCAGCAGCTCTTCGCGAGTCGCCTTGCCTTCGGCGTACTTCTGGCGCACATCGGCTTTCTGCTTGTTGGAAATGCCCGACACCATCGGCCCGCCCGGCACGAAGATCATCGGCAGATGGCCGAAGCGCAGCGCACCCATCATCAGGCCCGGCACGATCTTGTCGCAGATGCCGAGCAGCAGCGCGCCGTCGAACATGTTGTGGGACAGCGCCACGGCAGTGGACAACGCGATCACTTCGCGGCTCGGCAGGCTCAGCTCCATGCCCGGCTCGCCCTGGGTCACGCCATCGCACATGGCCGGCGTGCCACCGGCGAACTGACCGACGGAGCCGATTTCGCGCAGGGCTTTCTTGATCAGTTCGGGGAAGACTTCGTACGGCTGGTGTGCCGAGAGCATGTCGTTATATGACGAAACTATCGCGATGTTCGCGGAGTTCATCATCCGCAGGCTGTGCTTGTCGTCGCTGCCGCAACCGGCCACGCCATGGGCGAAGTTGGCGCACTGCAGCTTGCCGCGCATCGGACCGTCGCTGGCCGCACCGCGGATCAATGCAAGGTAGGCCTCACGCGTGGCGCGGCTGCGGGCGATAAGCCGTTCAGTGACCTCAAGGACGCGGGGATGCATGTGTAGAACTCCAGGCTAACGGATGTGGCGACCTGATTGTCTATGCTGATCAAAGGCCGGTGTCGATGGGATGACAGACGGTTTATTTGACCATTCGGACCAGTTGATTCAGGTCGCTCGTTGTAGATCGAACAAAATATTGCCATCAAAAAGGCTTGTTTTCTATTTTTTTACGAATAATCTTGTAATTCCAACAACAAAACGACGGTAGCGCCGCACTATGACTCTTCGAATCGCAATCAATGGTTTTGGCCGCATCGGCCGTAATGTCCTGCGCGCACTCTATACCCAGGGCTACCGTCAGGATCTGCAGATCGTCGCCATCAACGACCTGGGCGACAGCGCGATCAACGCTCATCTGCTCAAGTACGACACCGTTCACGGCACATTCGATGCCGATGTCCAGCACGACCAGGAGAGCCTGACGGTCAACGGCGACCGTATTTCGGTCAGTGCCATCCGCAACCCGGCCGACTTGCCTTGGGCCGCGGAAAAGATTGATGTGGTGTTCGAATGCACCGGTCTGTTCACCGACCGGGCCAAGGCCGCTGCGCATATTACGGCGGGCGCGCGCAAAGTGATTATCTCTGCCCCGGCCAAAGGCGCCGACGCCACCGTCGTCTACGGGGTGAACCACGACATTCTGCGCCAATCGCACCAGATCATTTCCAACGCGTCGTGCACCACCAACTGCCTGGCCCCGGTGGCCCAGGTGCTGCACCGCGAACTGGGCATCGAAAGCGGTCTGATGACCACCATTCACGCCTATACCAACGACCAGCACCTGACCGACGTCTATCACGTCGATCCGTACCGCGCCCGTTCGGCCACCCAGAACATGATCCCGAGCAAGACCGGTGCTGCTGAAGCGGTGGGCCTGGTGCTGCCGGAACTGGCGGGCAAATTGACAGGCATGTCGGTGCGCGTACCGGTCATCAATGTATCGCTGGTGGACCTGACGGTGCAGCTCAAGCGCGAAGCTTCGGCCGCTGAGGTCAATGCGCTGATGAAAGAAGCCAGCCAGCACTCGAAGATCCTTGGGTACAACACCCTGCCGCTGGTCTCCAGCGACTTCAACCACAACCCGCTGTCGTCGATCTTCGACGCCAACCACACCAAATCCAGCGGCAAATTGCTCAAGGTACTGGCGTGGTATGACAACGAATGGGGCTTCTCCAACCGCATGCTCGATAACTGCCTGGCGCTGTGCAACGCCGAATAAGCAGCACGTCCCTTCCTTCTTGTAGGAGCGAGCTTGCTCGCGCTGGTCGTGAACGATGACAAGGGTAGCCTGAATGAACGCGGGGCCCTTGCATCCATCGCGAGCAAGCTCGCTCCTACAGGGTACGTGTCATTTCTGGAGCCAGCATCGATGATCGGCATCAGCTTTACGCAAAAGACCATGGCGGCGCGCAAGCGTATCGCCCTGGTTGCCCATGACCACTGCAAGGTGTTCTTGCTGGACTGGGCCGAACGGCAAAAAGACAGACTGGCCCAGCATGATCTGGTCGCCACCGGCACCACGGGGTTGTTGTTGCAACAACGCCTCGATCTGCCGGTGCAAAGCATGATCAGCGGGCCACTGGGCGGCGACCAGCAGCTCGGTGCGCAAATCGCCGAGCAGCGGGTCGACATGCTGGTGTTCTTCTGGGACCCGTTCGAGCCACAGCCCCACGACCCGGATATCAAGGCGTTGCTGCGGGTCGCGGCAGTGTGGAACATCCCGGTGGCGTGTAACGAATGCAGCGCCGACTACCTGCTCAGCAGCCCGCTGATGGATCAGGCGCACCTCCATCGGATTCCCGATTACGCCACCTATTTGCAAGGTCGCGCGTAAAGCGTCACAAATCAGTGCTTGACCACTCGAGTAGATGATAAGCATTATCATCTACTCGAAATGGATCAGGTTCTCCCGTGAGTCAGTCGCGCTTCAACCACGTTTTCCTCACCCAGCGCACCTCCCTGCTGCGCACGCTGGAGCGGATGGTCAACAATCACAGCACCGCTGAAGACCTCTTGCAGGAAACTTACCTGCGGGTGACCCGGGCATTGAGCGAACGGGCCATCGATCATCTTGAGCCCTTTGTCTTCCAGACGGCGCGCAACCTGGCGCTGGACCATTTGCGCGCGCGACGCATCCATTCGCGCACCATGGTCGACGACGTGCCGCAGGAGGTGATGCACAGCATCGCCGCCGCCACCAGCAGCGCCGAAGACGCCGCCCACGCCGAACAATTGCTGGAGCGTTTGAACGTGAGCCTCAGTGAACTCAGCACCCGCCAACAGCGGATTTTCATCCTCAGCCGCCTGCACGGGCACAGTTACCAGGAAATCGCCGAGGAGTTGAACGTGTCCCTCAGCACCGTGCAGAAAGAACTCAAACTGATCATGTCGATCTGCATCGGGGTTGCCGATCGCTTGAACGCCAACTGAGCGCCAAGGCCCTGCGCTTACCTGGACCGACTGCGCTGATCATCGGGCTTTGCTACCCTTGGCCCACTTTTACGCTTCACTAAAAAAACAGCCGTGCACAGACACTGCCGAGGAAACACCGTGACGGACAACCACCGCTCCCCCGAGCCTTCATCGGCGCAGGACCCCGCAAGCGCGATGGACCAGGCCCTGGACTGGCTGATTGTGCTCGGCAGTCCCGACGAGGAGCAGAGCCGCCAATTCCATGCATGGCTCGACGCCGATCCGTTGAATGCCCAGGCGTTCGCCAAGGCCCAGGCGATCTGGGACGGCCCGCAAGTGGCGCAATGCGCGCAAAGCCTGGCCGCCCGTCCGGCGAAAGTCACTGTCCTCGCCCGTCTGCGTCCGCACTGGAAACCACTGGCCACCGCCGCCGTGCTGCTGCTCGGGCTGTTCAGTTTCAGCAGTTTGCCGATGCGCCTGCAGGCCGATCACCTGACTGTGGTCGGCGAGCGCCAGCGCTTGCAACTGGAGGACGGTTCCAGGGTTCTGCTCAATACCAATTCGGCGTTCTCAAGCACCATCAACGACCAGCAACGTGTTGCCCGCCTGTATCAGGGCGAAGCGTTTTTCGAAGTGCAGGCCAATCGCGGCCAACCACTGGAAATCGACGCCGGCCCGGTCACGGCCAGCGTTCGCGATACCGCATTTGCCGTGAGTTACCTGGACGGCGTGGCGCAGGTGCAGGTACAGCGCGGCGACGTCGACTTGCGCGCCACTCGGGATGACGCGCGGGTACGCTTGTCCGCCGGGGAAAGCATTCGCATCGGCCCCAACGGCTTCGACCGCCCGGCCAAGCTGGATGCCGCCACCGACCTGGCGTGGGTCCAGGGACGGCTGGTGTTCGAAAACTGCCCGTTGAACCAGGTACTGGCAGAACTTCGCCGCTATTACCCGGGCTGGATCATCAACAACAACGAACAGTTGGCCGATGTCACCGTGACCGGCAACTACCGTCTCGATCAGCCGCTGGACGTGGTTCGCTCCCTGGCCCACATCACCTCGGCCCGGCTCCAGGAATTCCCGGCGCTGGTCATCCTGAACTGAATGAGAATTATTTTTACTCGATAGCCAAACCCCGTACGTCTCGTTATAGCCAATGCAATTGATTCGCATCTCACCATGCCAATCAGCACCTATAAAGATTCGTGCGACACGGAGCGCTATCGATGTCCCCTCGCCTTACCCGCCAAGCCCCTACACCTTCCCGCGTGCTGTCGCTGCTGACCGCCGCCATCCTGATGGCCGGTACCGCACCGCTCATGGCCGCCACCGCCACCGAGCAGTCGACCCGCAAAATGGGCGACTACTCGTTCGCCATTCCCCAGCAATCACTGGTGTCGGCACTCAATGCCTTTACCACCGTAACGGGCTGGCAGATCGGTGTGTCGTCGGAGCTGGCACAAGGTGTGGCCTCGCCGGGAGTGCGCGGTTCCCTGTCGCCGGAGAAAGCCCTGGATCGCCTGTTGGTGGGGACCAACCTGGGCTATCGCAAACTGGGCAACAACAGCATCGTTCTGGAAAAGCGCAGTGGTAGCAGCGCCCTCAATCTCGATCAGGTGACCATCAGCGCCACCCGTAACGAACAGTCTGTGAATAGCGTGCCGAGCACGGTCTCTGTCTACACTCGCGAAGATCTGGACCGCAACAACGTCAATACCATCAAGGAGCTGGTGCGCTACGAACCCGGTGTTTCGGTAGGCGGCGCAGGCCAGCGGGCCGGTATCACCGGCTACAACATTCGCGGCATCGATGGCGACCGCGTGCTGACCCAGGTCGATGGCGTGCAGGTACCCGACGGCTTCTTCAACGGCCCCTATGCCCAGACCAACCGCAACTATGTCGACCCGGAAATCGTCAAGCGTGTGGAAATCCTCCGTGGCCCGGCCTCTGTTTTGTACGGCAGCAATGCCATTGGCGGCGCCGTCAGCTACTACACGCTGGACCCGGACGACATCATCAAACCGGGCAAGGATGTCGGCGCGCGCCTGAAAACCGGCTACAGCTCCGCCGACGACAGCTGGCTGACGTCCGGCACCGTCGCCGGCCGTACAGGCGAGCTCGATGGCCTGTTGCATCTCAGTCAACGCAACGGTCATGAAACAGAGTCCTATGGCGAAACCGGCGGCACTGGCCTGAACCGTACTGAAGCCAACCCCCAGGACGCTCGCACCACCAGCGTGCTGGCCAAACTGGGCTGGAATTACGCTGACGACGCGCGCCTGGGCCTGACCTATGAGCATTACAAGGACGACCGCGACACCAATCAATTAAGCGCAGTGGGCGGCCCGTTCAATGCCGGACGCGGTTTCGGCTACTACAAGTCCCGTACCGGTAACGACACGATCACCCGCGAACGCTTTGGCCTGGAACACAGCTTCGGTCTGGACAGCGCCCTGGCCGACAACATCAAGTGGACGCTGAACTACCAGATCGCCAAGACCGACCAGAGCACCGAGGAAATCTACGCGCCGCCGTCACGAACCGTGCTGCGTAACCGCGATACCACCTACAAGGACCGCCAATGGGTATTCGATGCCCAGGCTGACAAGTCGTTTGCCATCGCCGACACCGACCACCTCGTCACCTATGGCACCACCATCAAGCAGGACAAAATCACCGGCCTGCGTACCGGCACCGGCACCTGCCTGACCGTGGCCGGATCCTGCCGGGTCATTGGCGCCCCTAGTGCCACCGACACGCTGACACCCGCCAGTGACTTCCCGGACCCGACCGTCAACAGCTACAGCCTGTTCGCCCAGGATCTGATCAGCTGGGGCAACTGGACCTTTGCGCCAGGTGCTCGCTACGACTACACCGAGCTCAAGCCGCACATCACCGAAGAGTTCCTGGCCACCGCCGACCAGAGCGGCAACGGCACAGTGAGCGACGAGACCAAGACCTGGCATCGCCTGTCGCCGAAGTTCGGCACCACCTACAGCTTCAACGATCACTACACCTGGTACGGCCAATACGCCGAAGGCTTCCGCACCCCGACCGCCAAGGCGTTGTACGGTCGTTTCGAAAACATCGCCGGCGGCTATCGGGTAGCGCCTAATCCTGACCTCGAACCGGAAAAAAGCAAAAGCTACGAGACGGGTTTGCGCGGCAACTTCGAGCAGGGCTCGTTTGACGTGGCGGTGTTCTACAACAAATACCGCGACTTCATTAACGAGAACGCCATCACTCCGGGCTACACCGAGACCACGTTCCAGAGCAACAACATCAAGCACGCCACCATCAAGGGTGCCGAGGTCAAGGGACGCCTGAACCTGGACGCCTTCGGCGCGCCGCAAGGCCTCTACACCCAGGGCTCGGTGGCCTATGCCTACGGTCGCAACGACGACAACGGCGAGCCGCTCAACAGCGTCAACCCGTTGACCGGCGTATTCGGCCTCGGCTACGACCAGGACACCTACGGCGGCTTGCTCAGTTGGACGCTGGTGAAAAAGAAAGACCGCGTCGACAGCACCAGTTTCAAAACCCCGGACGGCACCAGCACCCAGTTCAAGACGCCCGGTTTCGGCATTCTGGACCTGAGCGCGTTCTACAAGGTGACCGACGACGTGACCGTCAGCGGCGGCGTCTACAACCTCACCGACAAGAAGTACTGGCTGTGGGATGACGTGCGCGGCTACGACAGCGTCGGCGAAGCCTCGGTGACCCAACCGGCCAACCTCGACCGTCTGACCCAGCCGGGTCGCAACTTTGCGGTCAACCTGATCTGGGATATCTGATCCGCTCATCTCGCCTGGCGGTTTCATCAAGCCGCCCGGTGAGGATTTTTTACTGTCAGGCGCCTTCCTGTTCGTCTCGTTACCAAGCGCCTCTTCTTTCTCCAAGGAATTGCCATGACTACCCAGGCCACCGAACAACGCCCCAACCTGCGTTCGCAACGTTTGAACCAGATCACCCACGAGCCGCACAGCAAGCTCGATGCCCTGGTCAAGGCTCATGCCCCGTTTGAAACCCCGGCCAATTTCGCCCGTTTCGTGGTGGCGCAGTACCTGTTCCAGTCGGAACTGGTGTCGCTGTACAACGATACCGAACTGACCGCCATCGTCCCGGACCTGCCGGCCCGCTGTCGTGCCGATGCAGCCAGGGCCGACCTCGCGGACCTGGACACCGACGTGCCGGCACCTGTCGCCGGTGCACTGAAGAACCCGACCAAGGCCGAGGCCCTGGGCTGGATCTTCGTCTCCGAAGGCTCGAAGCTCGGCGCGGCGTTCCTCATCAAGCGTGCCGTGGGCCTTGGCCTGAGCGAAACCTTCGGCGCCCGTCACCTCGGCGAACCGGCCGGCGGCCGCGCTGAAGGCTGGAAGAGCTTCGTCAAAACCCTGGACGGCCTGGCATTCAGCGCCCAGGAAGAAGCCGAAGTGGAAAAAGGCGCTATCGACGCGTTCAACCGTTTTACCGTGTTGCTGGAGCGGGCTTACGCCAGCGCTCCGGAAGTCGCCTGACATACCACATTCCCCTGTGGGAGCGAGCTTGCTCGCGATGACGGTATTCCAGACAGCATTACTGTCGACTGATACCCCCCTATCGCGAGCAAGCTCGCTCCCACAAGGAGCGAAGCAAATCCGTAAGATTTCGATCAGCCTCACATGTTGCCTTGAGCCCATGCCAGCCTCCTCCAGACTCTCCCGCCTCCTCTTCGGCCTGCTGGCCTATGTCAGCCTGGGCATCGGCCTGATCGCCATCGTCATACCCGGCCTGCCAACCACCGAGTTCATCCTGCTGGCCGCCTGGGCCGCGACCCGCAGTTCGCCGCGCCTGAGTGCCTGGCTGGAAAACCACCGGCTGTTCGGCCCCATCCTCCATAACTGGCGCAACGGCAAGATCATCGCGCGCCGGGCAAAAGTCAGCGCCACTGTCAGCATGCTGTTATGTGCCGGTCTCATGTTGGTGGTGCTCGATCACGGTTGGCCGATCTATCTGGCGATTGCCGGGATGGGGCTGGGCAATCTGTGGATCTGGTCACGACCGGAATCACTGCCGCAAGTCACCTGAAACCTCTTCAAACCGCCCTGTGACAGCCGACAACGGCATGCTTGAAAGTACCTACTTCCTGTTCGGACTTCTCCTACGTGTTTATCAGGTCATCCATGACCGGGTTTGGCCGTTAAGCACCATGAACCCACACAATGAGAAGCTGACATGAATGTAAGTGACGCTGCATCTTTTCAAATTCCGTATCCGCAAACAGTGAAGGCGAGCCCGGAAAAAGCCCAGCTTGAGAAAGTCGACACTCCGGTAATGGATGACAGGTTAAAGCTGACCATAGAGAAACTCCGAGCTCCTCGAAGTGAGCCTAGAAATCTCAGTAGCGAAAAACTGGATGAGGTGGAGGAGCTTTTGAATGAGCTCGAATCAATTAACGGGTTCTATGACCTACCTCCCCTGATTGAAAGCTTTAGATATTCAATGATTAGGCATCATGAATTCCAGGCAAATTTGATGCTCAAAAAAATGGATGAGATTTACTCCGACTTCAAAAAAGACCTGCAAAACAAATGGTCTGGCCTGGCCCATAACGTAATGGGCTTCACCGTGGCCGAAGACGGTCAGTTGAAAGTCACTTCGCCCCCCGACACCCTGACTGCCAGGGATGAGGAAATATTGAATACCCTGTTGAACGAGGCCAAAGGCTTGCAACCCCTGAGCTTCAAGCACGCCAAGACCGTAATCGAGTTGATTCAACTGGATAAGCCACAGTTCGAGGGCAAGGTGAAACTGGACCTGAGCAACTTCCACAACATGATTGACTATGGATTATTGCTGAACAAAGGTGCGCTGGACCTGGGAAGTTCAGACTCCTGGCTGGATCAATTGCATAAAAAAGCCGAAAAGGACCCGAGCGAGAGAAAGCAGGGACTGCACATCGAGGCCTGATCGTTTGAAAAAAAGCCCGGCAAAGCGGTGTACATCACCGCATTGCCGGGAATATGCCGGATCTAGTTATGCAACATGTTTTGATAGCATATCTGAGCGAATGAAACGTTCGGCACGTTGTGACCGCCCACCCCCGACGCCTCTTTGTCTTGAACCTGAATCGACCAATATCCCAGGTTGTATTCGACCTCCCACTTATAGCGATACTTGCCACTGCTGGTCCAGAAAGGATCAGACTTCAACTGGCCATAGCACCTGCCCAACTCAAGGGCTTGCGCGGCGCTACCAGTGCTGTCCGTTATAAGGTCGAACCTTTCGTCATCCCCCCCCTTGTTCAATATCAAGGTAGCTTTAGCGCCTTCGAGCGGCTGCCCTGTCGAATCCCTCAATCGGACCGACCAGTTCAGGACTCTGTAGGCCTGCGTGGTCGCCCAGTACAGCGGCAGCTCACCGGCATCGCCCCGGACGCGACTGTCGGCGTAGTAAGGTGCAGAACCAAACTCAAGCGTGTAGATATCACCCGCCACGAACGGGGCGGACGGTTTCTTCGAGATGCGAACCTGAACTTCCTGATTCGGCTGCAAACCAGAAACCGTTAAGGGTGTACCCCAAGGGATTACGGCCCAGTTTCCATCGCGATTGTATTCCAGCGTCAATGGCCCGCCTTTCGTCCCGCTCGCACGGATCCACACATCCTGCCCCCGCACCGCCATGAAGCTGTATTGCTTCACATCCGTTTCGTCAGCCAGACTTTCCTTGAGGGTGTTCAGCTTGTCCGGCAGTACCGTGGCCGCCGAGGGAATTTGAGAGGCAATACCCGAAATAGCTGCCGAGTTCAGAAAAGACATGGCAGGAGCCGCGCCTGCCGCCAACAACATCCCCCAAATCAACAACACCGAGCGCAACCCGGTCCTTTTAAAGCAAGTAATCCACATAAAGTCTTCTCATTATTTTCTGTCAGATGCCGAAAGCCAAAGCTTCCGGAAGTGTTCCACCGAGGTGGCATCTGCATTGAAACGTCCTGCCGTTTATGAGAAGCGGTACATATGTATTTTGTGAGTTTCATTCAGGCGCTTCGAGACCGGCGTCCCTGATGCCCCCTGAATTCACCCCGCGCTTTTTCCTCTTTTTATCCCCATTTTCGGCACATTTTTCTGCGCAAACGTTCAACAACTACCGCTCGTCGGGTTACCCCTCATGTAACCTCTTCGCCACGCCGATGTGCATTGATCGGCGCTAAATGGATTTAGCGAGTGAGCCACAACGGCCCACAGCCAACACTTCATCCATTCGCGAGCTCGCCCTATGTTCGACTCACTGTCCATTCGCCTGAAAATCGTCCTGCTGTCCGGTCTGTGCCTGCTGGGCGTAGTCGCCTTGATAGTGGGTATGAACATCTACCAGACCAATCAGAACGATGATCTGGTCAGCGATTCCAGCAGCAGAATGCTTACCGCCAGCGTGCAGGACCTGCTCCAGGCCAAGGCCGCCGAGCAGGCGGTGCGGGTGCAGAAGACGTTCGGTGAAACCCTGACGGTGGTGACCGCCCTCGCGGACCAGATCCAGGACATGCGCAACCTGGCCGCCAAACGCACCCTCGAGCCCGGCGTCTTGCGAGAAGAGTTGAACCAGAGTCTGAAAACCGCCTTCGAGCGCAACAGCAAAGTACTGGGCATTTGGCTGGCGTTCGAACCCAATGGGCTGGACGGCAAGGACAGCGAATTCGTCAATGACGCCGCCCGCCAGTCCAACGAGATCGGCCGTTTCGCCACGTACTGGAGCCGCGCCGGGGGTGAGTCGCTGAACACGATCATGGTCGAAGAAGACATGACCAAAACCACCCTGAACCTCAGCGGCACGCCGTACAACGTCTGGTACACCTGCCCGCGGGACAGCAAGCGCATCTGCCTGCTCGACCCGTATGCCGATACCGTCGGCAACAAGGAAATGTTGATGACCACCATTTCCGTACCGCTGCTGGTAGATGGCAAGTCCATCGGCGTGGTCGGCATCGACATCGCCCTCGACGCCCTGCAAGCGGCGGCAGTCGACTCCCAGCGCGACCTGTTCAACAGTGCCGGGCACATGCTCATCGTTTCCGGCACTGGCGTGCTGGCCGCCTACAGTGTCGACGCCGGCAAAGTCGGCAAGAACATCGGCGACACCTTGGGCGGCGATGGCAAGGACATCCTGCAGTTGCTTGCTAGTGGCGCGCCGAAGATCCTCCAGCAAGGCGACCTGATCCGCGCGGTGTACCCGGTCAGCCCGATTGCCGATGCCAAGGCCTGGGCCGTGGTGATCGACCTGCCCAAACAAGTGCTGCTGGCCGACTCAGTGAAACTGCAAGCGGTACTCGACGATGCCCAACACAGCGGCACGATCAAGGCACTGTCGGTGGCAGTGATTGCCGGTGTGATCGGTCTGCTGCTGATGTGGCTTACCGCGTCCGGCGTGACCCGCCCGATCAACAGCGTGGCCGACATGCTCAAGGCGATTGCCAGTGGCGACGGCGACCTGACCCAGCGCCTGCACTACAGCAAGAAGGACGAGTTGGGCGAACTGGTGAGCTGGTTCAACCGCTTCCTCGACAAGCTGCAACCGACCATCGCACAGATCAAGCAAAGCATCACCGATGCCCGTGGCACGGCCGACCAGTCTTCGGAAATCGCCCGCCAGACCAGTGAAGGCATGCAGGTGCAGTTCCGCGAAATCGACCAGGTCGCCACCGCGTCCAACGAAATGAGCGCCACCGCCCACGATGTCGCCAACAGCGCCTCGAACGCGGCCAACGCGGCGAAAGGTGCCGACCAGTCGGCCCGCGACGGCATGCAAATCATCGAGCGCAGCACCCGCGACATCAATCAACTGGCCGAAGAAGTCAGCAAGGCCGTGACCGAAGTCGAAGCCCTCGCGGTCAACAGCGAGCAGATCGGTTCGGTGCTGGAGGTGATTCGCAGCATCGCCGAACAAACCAACCTGTTGGCGCTAAACGCCGCCATCGAAGCCGCCCGTGCCGGTGAAAGCGGTCGTGGTTTTGCGGTGGTCGCCGATGAAGTGCGCAACCTGGCCAAACGCACCCAGGACTCGGTGGAAGAAATTCGCCTGGTGATCGAACGCATCCAGAGCGGCACCCGCGGCGTGGTCGCCACCATGCACTCAAGCCAGACCCAGGCCCACAGCAACGCCGGGCAGATCCAGCAGGCCGTCCAGGCCTTGGGCAAGATCAGCGATGCAGTCACCGTGATCAGCGATATGAACCTGCAAATCGCCAGCGCCGCCGAACAGCAAAGCGCCGTCGCCGAAGAGGTCAACCGCAACGTCTCGGCGATCCGCACCGTCACCGAAACCCTGACCAGCCAGGCCACCGAATCGGCGCAGATCAGCAGCCAGCTCAACTCCCTGACCACCCATCAGATGAAGTTGATGGATCAGTTCCGCGTTTAAAGAACCTACCGAAGATCCCCTGTGGGAGCGAGCTTGCTCGCGATGACGCACTGACATTCAACATTGATGTCGACTGACAGTCCGCTATCGCGAGCAAGCTCGCTCCCACAGGGATTTCATCTGACCTGGATTTTTTTGAACTATGATCGGGCTCTCGCTCCGGAGGGCCTTTGATGACTGATCTGCTCACGTCCATTCAAGCCGCACTCGGTTTGCCTCACACCCCGATTCCATTCACGTCCAGTGGCGCCCTACCCTCGGCGTTTGCCGTCACTGATCTGGCCTGCGCCAGCATGGCCGTCGCCGGCCAGGCTGCCAGCGAACTGCTGCACCAACAAACCGGGCGCCTGCCCGACCTTGAAGTTGACCGACGCCTGGCGTCATTCTGGTTCGCAACCTCGATTCGCCCGCTTGGCTGGAGCGTTCCGCCGTTGTGGGACCCGATCGCGGGTGACTACGCCACCCGCGATGGCTGGATTCGCCTGCACACCAACGCGCCCCATCACCGCGCCGCTGCCGAAAGCGTGCTCGGTGCCTGTACCGACCGCGCAGCGATGGCCGACAAAGTGGCTCGGTGGGCGAAAAGCGATCTGGAGCAGGCTGTGGTCGATGCCGGTGGCTGTGCCGCCGAAATGCGCACCTGGGAACAATGGCAGGTCCATCCTCAAGGCCAGGCAGTAAACGCCGAACCCTTGATTCAATTCGCCAACCACCCAAGCCAGAGCCGCCAACCGTGGACAGGTTCTGTGGCTCGACCACTGGCTGGCATCAAGGTGCTGGACTTGACCCGGGTACTGGCCGGCCCCATCGCCAGTCGCTTTCTGGCAGGCCTGGGCGCCGATGTCCTGCGCATCGATCCGCCGACCTGGAACGAACCTGGAGTGGTGCCGGAAGTCACCTTGGGAAAACGCTGCGCGCGTCTTGATCTGAACGACAAGTCCGACCGTGCCGTATTCGAATGTCTGCTCAAGGACGCCGACATTCTGCTTCATGGTTATCGTGCCGATGCACTGGAACGACTTGGACTGGGCATGTATGAGCGCCGGCAACTGAACCCGGACCTGATCGATGTTTGTCTAAACGCCTATGGCTGGAGCGGCCCCTGGCAAAATCGGCGGGGCTTCGACAGCCTGGTGCAGATGAGCAGTGGCATTGCCGAAGCGGGCATGCGCTGGAAGCAGTCGGACAAACCGACGCCATTGCCGGTGCAGGCCCTCGATCACGCCACCGGGTATCTGATGGCGGCCAGTGCGATCCGGTTGTTGGCGCAGCGGTTGAGCGACGGTATCGGGGGTTCGGCGCGATTGTCGTTGGCGCGTACGGCGAAGTTGTTGATCGAGCATGGGGCGGGGACGAGTGAAGCGTTACGTGCGGAAGATGAGCAGGATCAGGGGTTGATGGTGGAGCAGACACCCTGGGGACCGGCGCATCGGTTGCAGGCGCCTCTGAAGATCACAGGAACGCCTCTGCAATGGACCTTGCCCGCGACTGAACTGGGTTCACATCCCGCACAGTGGTGGTGACAGTCATATCGCCATCGCGAGCAAGCTCGCTCCCACAGGTGACCGAGACCTTCCGAGAGACCGCGATCAACTGTGGGAGCGAGCTTGCTCGCGATAGCGCCAGAAACAGCAGCACAAATCCCGGATCAGCTCAGTCCGCCCGACTCAAGGAAGTCCACAGCACCTGTGCCGCATACCCTCGATACGGTCGCCACCCTTCAGCCCGCTGCAACAGTTGCCTGGCTGTCACCGGCCCCCCCTCCAGCGCCGCCAACGCATTGATCAGCCCGACATCACCATTGGGAAAGCCATCCATCTCCCGCAACTGTCGCAAGGCAATGTATTGCGCCGTCCAGTCACCAATCCCGTACAACGCCAGCAACCGCGCTACGCCCCCCTCCCGGCCGGGCTCAAACAATCGCGGATCATCGAGCAGTGCCTGAGCCACATCCGACAGGGTCCGGCCTCGGCTTTTCGGCATGCCCAGCGCTGCCAGATCTGCGCCCGCCAAAACGCTGGCCCGGGGAAAAGCATGGGTCAATCCCGGTAGCGCTGAACTCAACGGCGTGCCGTACTGCGCTACCAGTTTCCCCGCCAGGCGGATCGCCGCCGCCACCGTAATCTGCTGCCCCAGTACCGCGCGGATCGCCAGCTCCAGCCCGTCCCACGCCCCGGGTACGCGCAGGCCCGGGCGTTCGGCAATCAACCGCGCCATCAGCGGATCAACCGCCAGGTGCCGGTGAATCGTGGACAGGTCGGCATCCAGGTCGAACATTCGCCGCACTCGCGCAACGATCTCAGGCACGGCCGCAGCCTCCGGAAAGTCCAGGGTCAGCTCAAGTGCATCGGATGTAGCAGGCTGGATCGAAAACGTACCGTGAACGCCATCCAGGTCGATGCTGCGCGAGTACACACCCTCGACCACCCTTTCCAGGCCCACGATCGCCCGCGCCGACAAGAACCCCAGGAGCGCCGGCCAGTCATAGGGCGGCTGGTACGCCAGCAACAACCTCACAGACTGAGCAACCCGCTGTACAACCCGTAAGCCGCCAGCCCCGCACCACCGATGACACAGGTGAAAATACCTTTCTCGACAACCGTGAACAGTGGCTTGCCCTGCTCATTACGAGCCTTGGCGAACAGGATCACACCCGGCGCATACAGCAGCGCCGACAGCAGCAAATACTTCAGGCCGCCGGCATACAGCAACCACACCGCGTAGCCCAGAGCGATGCCACCAATGAGCAGGTCCTTGACCCGCTCGGCGGGTGCCTGTTGATAGGTTTCACCCCGTGCGCACAACAACACCGCATAGGCCGCCGACCACAGGTACGGCACCAGAATCATCGAGGACGCCAGGTAAATCAGGCTGGTGTAGGTGCCGGCGGAAAACAGGGTGATCAGCAGGAACAACTGGATCATCGAGTTGGTCAGCCACATCGCATTGACCGGCACATGGTTGGCGTTTTCCTTGGTCAGGAATGCCGGCATGGTCTTGTCTTTCGCCGTGGCGAACAGGATTTCGGCGCACAGCAACGCCCAGGACAACAAGGCCCCCAACAGCGAGATCGCCAGGCCGACGCTGATCAGCAACGCGCCCCAGGGGCCGACGATATGTTCAAGCACTGCCGCCAGCGAGGGGTTCTGCAGTTTCGCCAGTTGCGGCTGGGTCATGATGCCCAGCGACAGCACGTTCACCAGCACTAGCAGTGCCAATACCCCAATGAACCCGATCACCGTCGCCCGGCCCACGTCGGAACGTTTCTCCGCCCGGGCCGAATAGACACTGGCCCCCTCGATACCGATGAACACGAACACGGTGACCAGCATCATGTGCCGAACCTGATCCATCACGCTGCCGAATTCCGGGTTGTTGCGCCCCCAGATGTCGGCGGTGAAGATATCCGCCTTGAACGCCACGGCGGCGATCACGATGAACATGATCAGCGGCACGATCTTGGCCACGGTGGTCACTTGATTGATGAACGCCGCCTCCTTGATCCCGCGCATCACCACAAAATGCACGGTCCAGAGCAGCACCGAAGCGCAGGCGATGGCGATCGGCGTATTGCCTTCGCCAAACACCGGAACGAAATAACCGAGGGTGCTGAATAGCAGCACGAAGTAGCCGACGTTGCCCAGCCAGGCGCTGATCCAGTAGCCCCATGCCGAAGAAAAACCCATGTAATCGCCGAACCCGGCCTTGGCATAGGCGTACACCCCGGAGTCCAGCTCCGGCTTGCGATTGGCCAGGGTCTGGAACACGAACGCCAGGGTCAACATGCCGACGGCGGTGATTGCCCAACCGATCAGGATCGCCCCGGCATCGGCCCTGGCCGCCATGTTCTGCGGCAGGGAAAAAATCCCGCCGCCGATCATCGACCCCACCACCAGCGCGATCAGCGCGCTCAGGCGAAGCTTGTTCGGTGATTGCGACATCGTTGCATCTCCATTTTTCGTTGGTGGGCGGCAACGGCCACGAGATCGTCAGATAACGGGCGCTAACTAAACTGATGAAGAGTAATAACGTTTATTGGATAACGCCAACCAGCCTCTTTTTTACTTGCACAAAATGGCTATTTTGGCACCGATATATTCATTTGTTTTATACACACTTTTAATACATCGACTCTGTACAAAAAACCCATGAACAAAACTTGCAAATTCGGAAACCCCAACTAGCGTCATAATTCGAAACAAATACAAAAAGTGCCAAAACAAACTGCAAAAGGCTCTAGAACAGGCATTACAGACATAAACACCGCAAATGATGGCACTCCGCCAACAAACTGGGAGCGCTCTCATTTAGTGATCTAAGTCAGCTGATTGAGCAGTCAACGGAATTAGTCTGTTGCCTCTCTTCTCCTGCATTGGAGTCATGCAATGTCTGAAGCTCCCGGAAAACTGAAACTCGGCGCGCTGGTTGCGTTAGTCGTGGGTTCGATGATTGGTGGCGGGATATTTTCCTTGCCACAAAACATGGCGGCCAGCGCGGATGTCGGCGCCATTCTGATCGGTTGGGCGATCACCGCCGTCGGCATGTTGACCCTGGCGTTCGTGTTCCAGACCCTGGCCAACCGCAAACCCGATCTTGATGGCGGGGTTTACGCCTACGCCAAGGCCGGGTTCGGCGACTACATGGGCTTCTCGTCCGCCTGGGGGTACTGGATCAGTGCCTGGCTGGGCAACGTCGGCTACTTCGTACTTTTGTTCAGCACCCTCGGCTACTTCTTTCCGATATTTGGGGAGGGGAATACCCCCGCTGCCGTGATCGGCGCCTCGGTGCTGCTGTGGGCGGTACATTTCCTCGTACTGCGAGGAATCAAGGAAGCAGCGTTCATCAACCTGGTGACCACTGTCGCCAAGATCGTGCCGCTGCTGCTGTTCATGTTGATTGCGTTGTTCGCCTTCAAACTGGACATCTTCACCGCCGACATCTGGGGCCTGAAGAACCCGGACCTGGGCAGCGTGATGGACCAGGTGCGCAAGATGATGCTGGTCACCGTGTGGGTGTTCATCGGCATCGAAGGCGCGAGCATCTTTTCGGCCCGGGCGGAAAAACGCAGCGACGTGGGTAAGGCCACCGTGATCGGCTTCGTCACCGTGCTGCTGTTTTTGGTCCTGGTCAACGTGCTGTCGCTGGGGATCATGACCCAGCCGGAACTGGCCAAACTGCAGAATCCGTCGATGGCCGCCGTGCTGGAGCACGTGGTCGGTCACTGGGGTGCGGTGCTGATCAGCGTCGGTTTGATCATCTCGTTGCTGGGGGCGTTGCTGTCGTGGGTGCTGCTGTGCGCGGAGATCATGTTCGCCGCCGCCAAGGACCACACCATGCCGGAGTTTCTGCGCAAGGAAAACGCCAACCATGTACCGGTCAACGCCCTGTGGCTGACCAACGCCATGGTGCAGGTTTTCCTGATCATCACGTTGTTCTCGGCCAGCACTTACCTGTCGCTGATCTACCTCGCCACCTCGATGATTCTGGTGCCTTACCTGTGGTCGGCAGCCTACGCCTTGCTGCTGGCGGTGCGCGGCGAAAGCTACGAAGGCGCCGCGGGCGAGCGGCAGAAGGATCTCATCATCGGCGCCGTGGCCCTGATCTACGCGGTCTGGCTGTTGTACGCCGGCGGCATCAAGTACCTGCTGCTGTCCGCCCTGCTCTACGCCCCCGGTGTGATCTTGTTCGCCAAGGCCAAGCTGGAAATCAACAAACCGGTTTTCACCAACGTCGAGAAGCTGATTTTCGCTACGGTGGTCGTCGGCGCCATGGTGGCGGCCTACGGTCTCTATGACGGCTTCCTGACTCTGTAAAACCCCTGTTTTTGTCATCTGGAGGATCACTGTAATGACCACGGAAAAAGTTAAGTACGGCGTCCATTCTGAGGCCGGCAAACTGCGCAAAGTCATGGTTTGCTCCCCAGGCCTGGCCCATCAGCGGCTGACCCCGAACAACTGCGATGAACTGCTGTTCGATGATGTGCT
This sequence comes from Pseudomonas sp. GW822-FHT01E03, assembly GCF_058802985.1. Lineage (NCBI taxonomy): Bacteria > Pseudomonadati > Pseudomonadota > Gammaproteobacteria > Pseudomonadales > Pseudomonadaceae > Pseudomonas > Pseudomonas sp. GW822-FHT01E03. The sequence goes on along the minus strand of NZ_JBXAOQ010000004.1, from coordinate 366,416 downwards.
GTGGGTGGCCCAGGCCAAGCGCGACCACTTCGACTTCGTTACCAAGATGCGCGAACGCAACATCGATGTGCTGGAAATGCACAACCTGCTGACCGACATCGTCGCCATCCCCGAAGCCCTGGACTGGATTCTGGAGCGCAAGGTTACCGCCAACTCGGTGGGCCTTGGCCTGATCAATGAAACCTCTTCGTGGCTGCGCAGCCTGGAACCGCGTCACATCGCCGAGTTCCTGATCGGCGGCGTCTCGGGCGATGATTTGCCCTCCAGTTTCGGTGGCAAGGCCATCGAGATGTTCCGCGACTTCCTCGGCAACTCCAGCTTCATCCTGCCACCGCTGCCCAACACCCAGTTCACCCGCGACACCACCTGCTGGATTTACGGTGGCGTCACCCTCAACCCGATGTACTGGCCGGCACGTCGTCAGGAAACCCTGCTGACCACCGCCATCTACAAATTCCACCCCGAGTTCACCAAAGCAGATTTCGAGATCTGGTACGGCGACCCGGACCTGGACCACGGTAACTCCACCCTTGAGGGTGGTGATGTGATGCCGATCGGCAACGGCGTGGTCTTGATCGGCATGGGCGAACGCTCGTCGCGCCAGGCCATTGCCCAACTGGCGGTGAACCTGTTCAAAAACAAAGCCGTGGAGAAAGTGATCGTCGCCGGCCTGCCGAAATCCCGCGCGGCGATGCACCTGGACACCGTGTTCAGCTTCTGTGATCGCGACCTCGTCACGATCTTCCCGGAAGTGGTGAACCAGATTGTCGCCTTCACCCTGCGTCCCGATGAAAGCAAGGCTGGCGGCATCGATATCCGCCGCGAAGAAACCAGCTTCCTCGACACCGTGGCCCAGGCCCTGAACCTCAAAGCGTTGCGCGTGGTGGAAACCGGCGGCAACAGCTTCGCCGCCGAACGCGAGCAATGGGACGACGGCAACAACGTAGTGGCCGTGGAGCCAGGCGTGGTCATCGGCTACGACCGCAATACCTACACCAACACCCTGCTGCGCAAGGCCGGTGTGGAAGTGATCACCATCAGCGCCGGCGAACTCGGCCGGGGACGGGGCGGCGGCCATTGCATGACCTGCCCGATCATCCGCGACCCGATTGACTACTAACCTATTGCCTTGGACCGCGCTGCCCTCTACCCAAGGGCATGCGCAGGTCAAGGGGATTACCGACACCTTAGGAGATCCAAAATGGCGTTCAATATCCATAACCGCAATCTGCTGAGCCTGGAACACCACACCCCTCGCGAATTGCGCTACCTGCTCGACCTGTCCCGCGACCTCAAGCGTGCCAAGTACACCGGCACCGAACAGCAGCATCTCAAGGGCAACAACATCGCGCTGATCTTCGAAAAAACCTCGACCCGCACCCGCTGCGCGTTTGAAGTAGCAGCCTATGACCAGGGCGCCAACGTCACCTACATCGACCCGAACTCCTCGCAGATCGGCCACAAGGAAAGCATGAAGGACACCGCCCGTGTGCTCGGGCGTATGTACGACGCCATCGAGTACCGTGGCTTCAAGCAGGAAATCGTCGAGGAACTGGCAAAGTACGCCGGCGTACCGGTGTTCAACGGCTTGACCGACGAATATCACCCGACGCAAATGATCGCCGACGTGCTGACCATGCGTGAGCACGCCGACAAGCCGATCCACGAGATCAGCTACGCCTACTTGGGCGATGCGCGCAACAACATGGGCAACTCCCTGCTGCTGATCGGCGCCAAGCTCGGCATGGACGTGCGCATCTGTGCGCCAAAAGCCCTGTGGCCGGCGGACGACCTGGTGGCGCGCTGCAAACAGTACGGCGAAGAAAGCGGTGCGCGCATTACTCTCACCGAAGACCCGAAAGCGGCGGTCAAGGGTGTGGACTTCATCCACACCGACGTCTGGGTGTCGATGGGCGAGCCGGTTGAAGCCTGGGCCGAACGCATCCAGCAACTGCTGCCGTACCAGGTCAACGCCGAACTGATGAAAGCCACCGGTAACCCGCGCACCAAGTTCATGCACTGCCTGCCGGCGTTCCACAACTGTGATACCAAAGTCGGCAAGCAGATTGCCGAGCAGTACCCGTACCTGAGCAACGGCATCGAAGTGACCGATGACGTGTTCGAGTCGCCGGCCTGCATCGCCTTCGAGCAAGCGGAAAACCGCATGCACACCATCAAGGCGATTCTGGTGTCAACGCTGGCTGATCTATAACGGCTGACTGGCTCCCACTGACGGAACACGGTCAATGTGGGAGCTGGCTCGCCTGCGATGGCAGCGCCGCGGTGCATCTGACAAACCGAGGCGATCCCATCGCGAGCAAGCTCGCTCCCACAGGATCGGGTTCCATCGACAGACCGAGTCGCCCGTTTACTTCTCTTTTAGAAGGACTAGCACCATGCGTATCGTCGTTGCTCTGGGCGGTAATGCCCTGCTCCGCCGGGGCGAACCCATGACCGCTGACAACCAGCGCGCCAACATCCGGATCGCCACCGAACAGATCGCCAAGATCCATCCCGGCAACCAACTGGTCATCGCCCATGGCAATGGCCCTCAAGTCGGCCTGCTGTCATTGCAGGCGGCGGCCTACACCTCGGTTTCGCCTTATCCGCTGGATGTGCTCGGTGCCGAAACCGAAGGCATGATCGGCTACATCATCGAACAGGAACTGGGCAATCTGCTGGACTTCGAAGTGCCCTTCGCGACCTTGCTAACCCAGGTCGAAGTCGATGCCAATGACCCGGCCTTCAAGAACCCGACCAAACCCATCGGCCCTGTCTATACCAAGGAAGAGGCCGAAGCACTCGCCGCCGAGAAAGGCTGGGCCATTGCCCCGGACGGCGACAAATACCGTCGCGTGGTCGCCAGCCCGAAACCGAAACGCATCTTCGAAATCCGTCCGATCAAATGGCTGCTGGAAAAAAGCAGCATCGTGATCTGCGCCGGTGGTGGCGGTATTCCGACCATGTATACCTCCCCCGGCAAACTCGAGGGCGTCGAAGCGGTCATCGACAAGGACCTGTGCTCGGCGCTGCTGGCCGAACAGCTTGAAGCCGATCTGCTGGTGATCGCCACCGACGTCAACGCCGCCTTCATCGACTTTGGCAAACCCACGCAGAAAGCCATCGCCCAGGCCCACCCCGACGAAATGGAAAAACTCGGCTTCGCCGCCGGCTCCATGGGACCGAAGGTGCAGGCAGCCTGCGAATTCGCGCGCCATACTGGGAAAGTCGCAGTGATCGGCTCGCTCTCGGACATCGAAGCGATCGTCCAGGGCAAGGCCGGTACGCGCATCAGTACGGCGACACCGGGCATCAGCTATCAGTAAACGAAACGGCGGGGCAGGCCTGGGGCCGGCCCTGATTCAAGATCTTTTGAAGGAGAGTCAACAATGGCAACGTTCGAGCCGGGTCACCTGCACATCGAGCGACACGCGCTGAACAAGGATGACGTCAGCTACAACATCTGCATCGACTATGAAATCGCCCAGGACCCCAAGGAAGGCAAGGGGATGCAGTTCAAGATGCACGGCCGCATCCAGGGCAAGGACATGAGCGAGACGTTCTTCCTGCCCAAGGACATGGCCTACAACTTCGCCAGCAACGTCACCAAGATTGCCGAGAAGCACGGCATCCCGAAAACCCATAGCAACATCGGTTCGATCCACAAGCATTACGACGCGATGTTCGAGGACGTGCGGGTACAACTGAACATGAAATCGGGCGACCCGGTCAAACCCGAGCACCTGGAATAACCCCGGACTCTGTGAACACCACCGATCCCTGTGGGAGCGAGCTTGCTCGCGATAGCGGCCTGTCATCCACCATTGATGTTGACTGACACACCGCCATCGCGAGCAAGCTCGCTCCCACAGGGGGCGTTCGCTCAATTGAAGTCCGCGCAGGATTTCACCATTAGCCCGCCCCAAGGCATACTTGCCACCCTTCGCACTGCAGAACCCAAGACCGCCCCATGCGTATCCACGTCAGCTTCATCGACCGCGTCGGTATCACCCAGGAAGTCCTGGCCCTGCTCGGCGGGCGCAATCTGAACCTGGATGCGGTGGAAATGGTCCCGCCCAATGTTTATATCGACGCCCCGACGCTGAGCCCGCAAGTTCTCGAGGAACTGCGTGATGCCCTGTTCAGCGTGCGTGGCGTGCAAGCGGTGACGGTGGTCGACATCCTGCCCGGACAGCGCCGACACCTGCAGCTCGACGCCTTGCTCGCAGCCATGACCGACCCGGTACTGGCACTGGACAGTGACGGCAAGGTGCTGCTGGCCAACCCGGCCCTGATCGCCCTGTACGGCCGCGAACCGGATGGTGAAAGCGTGGCCGACCTGTTTGCCGACCCGGCCTTGCTCGACGCCCTGCTCGAACACGGCTTTCGCCTGCCGCTGCGGGAAATCACCGTCAACGGCCAGACCCTGTTGCTCGACGCCACGCCGATCACCGACGCCGGCGCCCTGCTGACCCTATACCAACCGAACCGCATCGGCGAACGCCTTTCCGCGCTGCACCATGACCACGCCGAAGGTTTCGATGCCCTGCTCGGCGAGTCCCCGGTGATCCGCACCCTCAAGGCGCGCGCCCAGCGGGTGGCGGCCCTCGATGCACCGTTGCTGATACAGGGCGAAACCGGCACCGGCAAGGAACTGGTGGCCCGCGCCTGCCACGCCATCAGCGCCCGGCACAGCGCACCGTTTCTGGCGTTGAACTGCGCGGCATTGCCGGAGAACCTCGCCGAAAGTGAACTGTTCGGCTACGCCCCCGGCGCCTTCACCGGCGCACAACGAGGGGGTAAGCCGGGACTGATGGAGTTGGCCAACCAGGGCACGGTGTTTCTCGATGAAATCGGCGAGATGTCGCCGTACTTGCAGGCCAAATTGCTGCGTTTCCTCAACGACGGCAGTTTTCGCCGGGTCGGCGGTGACCGTGAGGTCAAGGTCAACGTACGGATCCTCAGCGCCACCCACCGTGACCTGGAAAAAATGGTCAGCGAAGGCCTGTTCCGCGAGGACCTGTTCTATCGCCTCAACGTCCTCAACGTCGAAGTGCCGCCCCTGCGCGAACGCGGCCAGGACATCCTGCTGCTGGCCCGCTACTTCATGCAGCAGGCCTGTGCGCAGATCCAGCGACCGGTCTGTCGCCTGGCGCCGGGCACTTACCCGGCGCTGCTGGGCAACCGCTGGCCAGGCAACGTGCGGCAATTGCAGAACGTGATCTTCCGCGCCGCGGCAATCTGCGAAAGCAGCCTGGTGGACATCGGCGACCTCGACATCGCCGGCACCTCGGTAGCCCGCCAAGGCGATCATGACGTCGACAGCCTGGAACAGGCCATGGACGAGTTCGAGAAAACCCTGCTGGAAAAACTCTACGCCAGCTACCCCTCGACCCGGCAACTCGCGACCCGGCTGCAAACCTCCCACACGGCAATTGCCCATCGGTTGCGCAAGTACGGGATTCCGAGCAAGGCCTGAGGCCTGACACCGAACAAACCTGTGGGAGCGAGCTTGCTCGCGATGGCGGTATTACATTCAACGTTTGTGTCGGCTGATACTCCCTCATCGCGAGCAAGCTCGCTCCCACAGGTTTTGTGTCCGGTGGGAAATCGCGCCAAAAACGACCTCCACCTGTACTGAAAGCGCTACAGCGGAACGATATCGCTACACCCCTCTCCGATCACGGCCGTGCAAGGCTTTGATCCACCTCGGCTTTTATCCTTGACATATACCGTATCGATTTCGCTACAACGAGTGAATTTCAGTGTTTGTCGAAACCACCTAAATCATTGATCAATAACAATAAAAACAACGTTGGCCGCGTTCTTGCTATGTAGTCCTCCATAACCTGGGCAATGCCCAAGCCTTCAATCGCGTCCACCAGACGAGTCTGGCCCCTTAGGAGTTTCCATGAGCGAGTTGCGTTTTACTGAAGATCACGAATGGCTGCGCACCGAAGCTGACGGCAGCGTCACGGTCGGCATCACCGCTTTCGCACAGAACGCCCTGGGCGACGTGGTTTTCGTTCAACTGCCTGAGCTGCAGTCCTACGACAAAGGCGCCGAAGCCGCCACCGTGGAATCGGTAAAGGCTGCAAGCGGCGTGTACATGCCGCTGGACGGCGAAGTGCTGGAAGTGAACCCGGCGCTCGACAGCAGCCCTGAACTGGTCAACGAAGATCCGCTGGGCGAAGGCTGGTTCTTCCGTTTCAAACCAAGCGACGCCGCCGCTGTCGGCCAACTGCTGGATCAGGACGCCTACGACCGCCTGATCAAAGCCCAAGCCGAAGCCTGAGGAGCACTGACATGACCCAGATCAATTTGACTACCGCCAACGAATTCATCGCCCGTCACATCGGCCCGTGCGCCGGTGACGAGCAAGCCATGCTCAACAGCCTCGGTTTCGACTCCTTGGAAGCCCTGAGCGCCAGCGTGATTCCCGACAGCATCAAGGGCACCAGTGTCCTCGGCCTGGAAGACGGCTTGAGCGAAGCCGATGCCCTGGCCTTGATCAAGTCCATCGCGACTAAAAACCAGCTGTTCAAGACCTTCATCGGCCAGGGTTACTACGGTACCCACACGCCGTCGCCGATCCTGCGCAACCTGCTGGAAAACCCGGCCTGGTACACCGCCTACACCCCGTACCAGCCAGAAATTTCCCAGGGTCGTCTCGAAGCGCTGCTGAACTTCCAGACCCTGATCAGCGACCTCACCGGCCTGCCGATCGCCAACGCCTCGCTGCTCGACGAAGCCACCGCCGCTGCCGAAGCCATGACCTTCTGCAAACGCCTGAGCAAGAACAAAGGCAGCCACGCCTTCTTCGCTTCCGTGCATTGCCACCCGCAAACCCTCGACGTACTGCGCACCCGTGCCGAGCCTCTGGGCATCGACGTGGTGGTGGGCGACGAGCGTGAACTGAGCGACGTGACGCCGTTCTTCGGCGCTCTGCTGCAATACCCGGCAAGCAACGGTGACGTGTTCGATTACCGCGAGCTGACCGAACGCTTCCACGCTGCCAACGCCCTCGTTGCCGTGGCTGCGGACCTGCTGGCCCTGACCGTGCTGACCGCGCCTGGCGAATTCGGCGCCGACGTGGCCATCGGCAGCGCACAACGCTTCGGCGTGCCGCTGGGCTTCGGTGGCCCACACGCGGCGTACTTCTCCACCAAGGACGCATTTAAGCGTGACATGCCGGGCCGCCTGGTCGGTGTTTCGGTAGACCGTTTCGGCAACCCGGCCCTGCGCCTGGCCATGCAGACCCGCGAGCAACACATCCGTCGCGAGAAAGCCACCAGCAACATCTGCACCGCACAAGTACTGCTGGCAAACATCGCCAGCATGTACGCCGTGTACCACGGTCCGAAAGGCCTGACGCAGATCGCCAATCGCGTGCATCACCTGACTGCAATCCTGGCCAAAGGCTTGAGCGCACTGGGCCTGAGCGTCGAGCAGGCGAGCTTCTTCGACACCCTGACGGTGAAGGCCGGCGCGCAAACCGCCGCCCTGCACGACAAGGCACACGCCCAGCGCATCAATCTGCGCGTGGTCGATGGTGAGCGCCTGGGCCTGTCCCTGGACGAAACCACTACTCAGGCCGACGTTGAAACCCTGTGGAGCCTGCTGTCCGACGGCAAGGCCCTGCCGGACTTCGCCGCCCTCGCCGCCTCGGTGCAGAGCGCCATCCCGGCCACGCTGGTGCGTCAGTCGCCGATCCTCAGCCACCCGGTGTTCAACCGCTATCACTCGGAAACCGAGCTGATGCGCTACCTGCGCAAACTGGCGGACAAGGACCTGGCGCTGGACCGCACCATGATCCCGCTGGGTTCGTGCACCATGAAACTCAACGCCGCCAGCGAAATGATCCCGGTGACCTGGGCCGAGTTCGGTGCCCTGCACCCATTCGCCCCGGCCGAGCAAAGCGCTGGCTACCAGCAATTGACCGACGAGCTGGAAGCGATGCTCTGCGCCGCCACCGGTTATGACTCGGTGTCCCTGCAACCGAACGCCGGCTCCCAGGGTGAATACGCAGGTCTGCTGGCGATCCGTGCCTACCACCAGAGCCGTGGCGAAGACCGTCGCGACATCTGCCTGATCCCGTCGTCGGCCCACGGCACCAACCCGGCCACCGCACAAATGGCCGGCATGCGCGTGGTCGTCACCGCGTGCGATGCCCGTGGCAACGTCGACATCGAAGACCTGCGCGCCAAGGCCATCGAGCACCGCGAACACCTCGCCGCGCTGATGATCACCTACCCGTCGACCCACGGCGTGTTCGAAGAAGGGATCCGCGAAATCTGCGGCATTGTTCATGACAACGGAGGCCAGGTGTACATCGACGGCGCCAACATGAACGCCATGGTCGGCCTCTGCGCCCCGGGCAAGTTCGGCGGCGACGTTTCGCACCTGAACCTGCACAAGACCTTCTGCATCCCCCACGGTGGTGGCGGCCCGGGCGTCGGCCCGATCGGCGTGAAGTCGCACCTGGCGCCATTCCTGCCGGGCCACGCACAGATGGAGCGCAAGGAAGGCGCCGTTTGCGCGGCACCGTTCGGCAGCGCGAGCATCCTGCCGATCACCTGGATGTACATTCGTATGATGGGTGGCGCGGGCCTCAAGCGTGCTTCGCAGCTGGCGATCCTCAATGCCAACTACATCTCCCGTCGCCTGGAAGAGCACTATCCAGTGCTGTACACCGGCAGCAACGGCCTGGTGGCGCACGAGTGCATCCTCGACCTGCGTCCACTGAAAGACAGCAGCGGCATCAGCGTCGATGACGTCGCCAAGCGCCTGATCGACTTCGGCTTCCACGCCCCGACCATGTCGTTCCCGGTGGCCGGCACGCTGATGATCGAGCCGACCGAAAGCGAATCCAAGGAAGAACTGGACCGCTTCTGCGACGCCATGATCCGCATCCGCGAAGAAATCCGCGCAGTGGAAAATGGCACGCTGGACAAGGACGACAACCCGCTGAAAAACGCGCCGCACACCGCCAAGGAACTGGTCGGCGAGTGGTCGCACCCGTACAGCCGTGAGCAGGCGGTTTACCCGGTTGCGTCGCTGATCGAAGGCAAGTACTGGCCACCGGTCGGTCGCGTAGACAACGTGTTTGGCGACCGCAACCTGGTCTGCGCCTGCCCGTCGATCGAAAGCTACGCTTAAACGAATGAGGGGGCGGATTGATCCGCCCCCAATTTCCAGAACACCCCACAACCCTGTGGGAGCGAGCTTGCTCGCGATGACGGACTGACAGCCACCATCGATGTCGACTGAACGACCGCTATCGCGAGCAAGCTCGCTCCCACAGGGATCTGTGCCAAGTCTTATGTTCCGTGAATTCCTATAACAAGAAACCGGAGAACCACCATGTCGTTAAGCGTGTTCGACCTGTTCAAGATTGGCATCGGCCCCTCCAGTTCCCACACCGTCGGCCCGATGCGTGCCGCTGCGCGCTTCGCCGAAGGTTTGCGCCGCGAAAACCTGCTTGAAGCCACCACCTGCGTCAAAGTCGAGCTGTATGGTTCGCTTGGTGCCACCGGCAAAGGCCACGGCAGTGACAAGGCTGTGCTGCTCGGCCTGGAAGGCGAACACCCGGACACCGTGGATACAGAGACCGTCACCGCGCGCCTGCAAGAGATTCGCGGCAACGGCCGCTTGAACCTGCTCGGCGAACACAGCATTGCGTTCAACGAGAAAGAACACCTGGCGATGATTCGCAAACCGTTGGCCTATCACCCCAATGGCATGATTTTCCGCGCCTTCGACGCCGCGGGCCTGCAGATCCGCAGCCGCGAGTACTACTCGGTCGGCGGCGGTTTTGTGGTCGATGAAGACGCCGCCGGCGCCGACCGCATCGTCGAAGATGCCACCCCCCTGACCTTTCCGTTCAAAAGCGCCAAGGATCTTCTCGGTCATTGCGTCAAATACGGGCTGTCCATCAGCCAAGTGATGTTGACCAACGAAAGCGCCTGGCGTCCGGAAGCGGAAACCCGCGCCGGCCTGCTGAAAATCTGGCAAGTGATGCAGGACTGCGTCGCCGCCGGATGCCGCAACGAAGGCATCCTGCCCGGCGGGCTGAAGGTCAAGCGCCGGGCCGCCGCACTGCATCGGCAATTGTGCAAGAACCCGGAATCGTCGTTGCGCGATCCCCTGTCGGTGCTGGACTGGGTCAACCTCTACGCCCTGGCCGTCAACGAGGAGAACGCCAACGGTGGGCGCGTCGTAACGGCACCCACCAATGGTGCAGCGGGGATCATTCCAGCGGTATTGCACTACTACATGCGCTTTATCCCGGGCTCCAATGACGACGGCGTGGTGCGATTCCTGCTGACCGCCGCGGCCATCGGCATTCTGTACAAGGAAAACGCCTCGATCTCCGGCGCCGAAGTCGGCTGTCAGGGTGAAGTCGGCGTCGCCTGCTCGATGGCCGCCGGTGCCTTGTGCGAAGTACTCGGCGGCAGCGTGCAGCAAGTGGAAAACGCCGCGGAAATCGGCATGGAACACAACCTCGGATTGACCTGCGACCCGATTGGCGGGCTGGTGCAAGTGCCTTGCATCGAGCGCAACGCCATGGGCTCGGTCAAGGCCATCAATGCGGTGCGCATGGCGCTGCGCGGCGATGGACAACACTTCGTCTCCCTCGACAAGGTCATCCGCACCATGCGCCAGACCGGCGCCGACATGAAAAGCAAATACAAGGAAACCGCCCGTGGCGGTTTGGCGGTCAACATTATCGAGTGCTGATGCGCGCTCATCTGCACCCTTTTTCAGGAGCTGAATATGTCCACCGAACAACTGTTGAAAACTCCGTTGCACGCACTGCACATCGAACTCGGCGCCCGCATGGTGCCCTTCGCCGGCTACGACATGCCCGTGCAGTACCCGCTGGGCGTGATGAAAGAACACCAGCACACCCGCGACCAGGCGGGGTTGTTCGATGTCTCGCACATGGGCCAGATTCGCCTGACCGGCGCCAATGCCGCCAAGGCCCTGGAAACCCTGGTGCCTGTGGACATCATCGACCTGCCAGTGGGCATGCAACGCTACGCGATGTTCACCAATGCGACGGGCGGCATCCTCGATGACCTGATGGTCGCCAACCTGGGTAATGACGAACTGTTCCTGGTGGTCAACGCCGCCTGCAAGGACCAGGACCTGGCACACCTGCGCAAGCACATTGGCGACCAGTGCACGATCGAACCGCTGTTCGAAGAGCGCGCCCTGCTCGCCCTGCAAGGCCCGGCTGCAGTGACCGTGCTTGCACGTCTGGCCCCTGAAGTGGCGAAGATGACTTTCATGCAGTTCGCCCGCGTGAAGCTGCTGGGCGTGGACTGCTTTGTCAGCCGTTCGGGTTACACCGGTGAAGACGGTTTCGAAATTTCCGTACCCGCCACCAATGCCGAAGCCCTGGCTCGCGCCCTGCTCGCTGAAGCCGAAGTGGCCGCCATCGGCCTGGGCGCCCGCGACTCCCTGCGCCTGGAAGCGGGTTTGTGCCTGTACGGCCACGACATGAATACTGACACCACCCCGATCGAAGCGAGCCTGCTGTGGGCGATCTCCAAGCCACGTCGCGCTGATGGCGCACGGGCCGGCGGTTTCCCTGGCGCCGAAAGCGTATTCGCCCAGCAACAGGCAGGCGTGAGCCGCAAACGTGTAGGTCTGCTACCACAGGAACGTACACCCGTGCGCGAAGGCGCCGAGATCGTCAACGAAGCCGGTGACATCATCGGCAGCGTCTGCAGCGGTGGTTTCGGGCCAACCCTGGGCGGCCCGCTAGCCATGGGTTACGTCGACAGCGCTTACATCGCACTGGACACACCGGTCTGGGCGATCGTTCGTGGGAAAAAGGTGCCTTTGCTTGTAAGCAAAATGCCATTTGTTCCACAACGCTACTATCGCGGCTGATTGAATGTTCCTATAAGTAACGCGGTTGCGTTAACGGTGCACTAATGTGTAACGCAACCGCCATAAAATAGTGCATTGTTTGGCTATAAGCTTCGATTATGAACTTTGCTTATAACGATCGAAAACAATTGAACAAGGTTAGTGAATAAGGCCCCACTAGTGGACTTACTTTGCCATCAACCTGAGGAAATACGGGGCCTACACGGGGCTTGTTTTTTCTCCCGTAGTTGGCGTAGAGTTTGTTCACTGTGTTTGCATGGGTCGCTTGGAATCGTGACCTGGGCAGTAGCCTACAAGTTAGCTACATCCCGTTCGACGTCTTCTTACTCTCCTGCAACCAGCCCCAGTACTCTTTCATGAGAAGGAGACTGTCATTAATTTTTGCGTCAAAGGAAATAAGAAATGTCCCAACGTCAGAGCGGTACCGTCAAGTGGTTTAACGACGAGAAAGGTTTTGGTTTTATCACTCCTGAAAGCGGTCCGGATCTGTTCGTGCATTTCCGCGCCATCCAGGGCAACGGCTTCAAGAGCCTGAAAGAAGGCCAGAAAGTGACTTTCATCGCCGTGCAGGGCCAGAAAGGCATGCAGGCTGACGAAGTACAAGCAGAAGCCTAATCTTCTGTAACGAAAAAGCCCCTGATGCTGACATCAGGGGCTTTTTTGTGCGCGTAAATCCGTAAAATGGCTTCTTTTTCGCCGAGAGCCTGCCATGTCGAAACACCTGCTTACCCCCCAGGGCGACTTTCCTGCCGCTGGCCTGGGTCGTCGCCTGGCAGCCATGTTCTATGATTTCCTGCTGTGCACCGCCCTGCTGATCGTCACCAGCGGCATCTACAAGATGATCCAGATGGCGATCATCGGCGAAGAAAGGATGCGCACCCTTACCGAAGCCGGGGCGCTGGACGGCGATCCCCTGCTCTCCACGGTCCTGCTGTTCGTACTGTTCGGCTTCTTCGCCAAATTCTGGACCTGGTCCGGTCAGACCCTGGGCATGCAGGTCTGGTGCATCCGCGTGCAGAATGCCGATGGCTCGTCCATCAGCCTGTGGCAGGCCCTGCTGCGCTTTGTGGTTTCGATTGCTTCGTTGCTGTGCGTTGGCCTGGGATTCTTCTGGTCGCTGTTCGACAAACAGAAACGCAGCTGGCATGACATCTACTCCAATACCGAACTGGTGCGGATTCCGAAGAAGACCAAATAATTTCCCGACGCAGAAACCACTGTGGGAGCGAGCTTGCTCGCGATGGCGTGGTGTCAGTCAACTTCAATGGTGACTGATACACCGCTATCGCGAGCAAGCTCGCTCCCACAGTTTTTTTGGGCCTGGTTGAAAGATCTCAGGCGTTACCGGCCAGCTTCATCCGCGCCGCCTGGGTGAAATCGAGCATGCGCTTGAGCGGCCGGATCGCCTGCGGGATCAGTGCCGGATCGACAAAGATCTCGTTCGCCCCTTCCTTCAACGCCTTGAGCGTGCGCTCAAGGGTGTTCATGGCCATCCACGGGCAATGTGCACAACTGCGGCACGCCGCGCCGTTACCCGCCGTTGGGGCTTCGATAAAGACCTTGTCCGGGCACAACTGCTGCATCTTGTAGAAAATGCCGCGGTCGGTCGCAACGATCAGCGTCTTGTTCGGCAGGCTCTGTGCCGCCGCGATCAACTGACTGGTGGAGCCCACGGCGTCCGCCAGTTCGATCACCGAGGTCGGCGACTCCGGGTGCACCAGAATCGCCGCATCCGGGTACAGCGCCTTCATGTCTTCAAGCTGCTTGGACTTGAACTCTTCGTGAACGATGCAGGCACCGTCCCACAGCAGCATGTCGGCACCGGTCTGGCGCTGGATGTAGGTCCCCAGGTGCTTGTCCGGGCCCCAGATGATGGTCTCGCCGTTGTCCATCAGGCTTTCGACGATCTCCAGTGCACAGCTTGAAGTCACCACCCAATCCGCTCGGGCTTTTACCGCAGCCGAAGTGTTGGCGTACACCACCACCGTGCGCTCCGGGTGCTGATCGCAGAACGCGGAAAACTCGTCCACAGGGCAACCCAGGTCGAGCGAACAGGTCGCTTCGAGCGTCGGCATCAGCACGCGTTTTTCCGGGTTGAGGATCTTGGCAGTCTCACCCATGAACTTCACGCCGGCGACGACCACGGTCTTGGCCGGATGGGCGTTGCCGAAACGGGCCATTTCCAGCGAGTCGGAAACACAACCGCCCGTCTCTTCGGCCAGCGCCTGAATGACAGGGTCACAATAGAAGTGGGCCACCAGCACCGCGTCCTGAGCCTTGAGCTCGGCAGCGATGGCAGCACGGTAATAAGCCTCTTCATCGGCAGTCAGCGGCTTGGGCTGTTTGGCGTCGAGGTGGGCTTGAACCAGAAGGCGTTCGGAAATTTGCGTCATGTTCGCAAGACCTGCAGGCGCATTCGCGCGAAAGTCGAGTATACACCCGGCTCCGGACCCTACGGGGTACCGCCGGGAAAGTGAGTATTCATCAGGCACGGATAGCGTTGAAGCTGCGCAAGGCTACAGAATATCCGATGGATGCAAAAGGTGATTCTGATCTGCGTCATGGGCAGCAGCCCGCAACGCGGCGGACCTGAATCGCGGGCAAAAAAAAACCCGGAAATCCTCACTTGCGTGGGCCTTCCGGATTTTCTAAACCGCCAAAAATGGTGGGTCGTGTGGGATTCGAACCTACGACCAATTGGTTAAAAGCCAACTGCTCTACCAACTGAGCTAACGACCCGCTGTGTGGTGGCGCGTATAATACTGATTTTTAAGGACTATTCAACACCTATTTTGAAATAAATCAAAAATAAGGGGTTGGATCGCTGATTCCGGCCGCTGCAAAGCCTTCCGCACGCAGTCGGCAGCTGTCGCACTTGCCGCACGCACGGCCTTCATCGTCGGCCTGATAGCAGGAAACGGTCAGCCCGTAGTTCACGCCAAGCTTCACGCCCGCCTGGACGATCTGCGCCTTGCTGAGGTTTTGCAGCGGTGCCTGAATACGGAAGCCATTGCCTTCAACACCGGCTTTGGTTGCCAGGTTGGCCATGCGCTCGAACGACTCGATGAACTCGGGACGGCAGTCCGGGTAACCGGAGTAATCCACGGCGTTGACGCCGATGAAGATGTCCCGTGCGCCGAGTACTTCTGCCCAGCCCAGGGCCAGGGACAGGAACACCGTGTTACGCGCAGGCACGTAAGTCACGGGAATGCCTTCACCGAGCTCCTCTGGAATATCGATACTGCTGTCGGTCAGGGCCGAGCCGCCCATGCCGTTCAGGTTCAGGCCGATCACCTTGTGCTCGACCACACCCAGGTCCCGCGCCACACGCTCGGCGGCGTACAGTTCGGCGTGAGAGCGCTGGCCGTAGTCGAAGCTCATGGTGTAGCAGCTGTAGCCTTCGGCGCGCGCCATGGCCACGACGGTCGCCGAGTCCAGGCCACCGGACAGCAGGATGACCGCACGTTTTTCAGCAGTATTGAGTTGTTCAGTCATTTCAGCGCCCCGGCTCGTCATTCCATAGATATTTATGCAGCTGCAATTGCAAACGCACTGGCAGGTTGTCCGCCACCACCCAGTCCGCCAGATCCCGGGCATTGAGATCATGGTGACTTGGCGAGAACAGGACTTCACCGGCGCGCTGGTCCAGACCGTATTGGATCAGCTTGGAAACGGACCAGTCATAGTCCTCTCGCGAGCAGATGACAAACTTCACCTGATCGTTGGGCGTGAGCAGCTCGATGTTTTCGTAGCGGTTGCGGTGTGCTTCCTTCGAACCCGGGGTTTTCAGGTCGACAACGCGACTGACCCGGGAATCTACTGCCGAGATATCGATGGAGCCACTGGTTTCCAGTGACACTTCGTAACCGGCGTCACACAAGCGCTTAAGCAAGGGAATGGCGTTGGGCTGTGCCAGGGGCTCGCCGCCCGTGACGCAGACGTAACGCGGGCGAAATCCTGCGACCTGCTCGAGGATGTCGTCGAGCGTGCGAATGGTCCCGCCGGTGAACGCGTAGGCGCTGTCGCAGTATTGGCAACGCAGAGGGCAACCGGTCAGGCGCACAAAAACAGTGGGCAGGCCAGCAGTCCGCGTTTCACCCTGCAACGAGTAGAAAACTTCGGTGATTCTCAATGTGTCTTGCATAGTCGCCACGGGCGTAACAGCTAAACAGGCTGTCCGCCTCCGTCAGGCACTTGAAGGAACCCCGGCAAAGCGCAGGCCCCCAAAAGCGTGTTTCATAAAAAGGGCGTGAATTCTAACGAAAAAACCCGCGACAAGCGCGGGTTTCTTTGAAACGGGTCAAGCAGGCTTACATTTTTTGCAGATCGCGCTGGGCCAACTGAGCGGCGGAAGTGCCCGGATATTGGGAAACCACCTGCTGCAGAATGCCTTTGACTCGGTCGGTATGCCCCAAGCGGCGCTCTACATCAGCGAGCTTGTACAGCGAGTCCGGCACTTTGGCGTGCTTGGGATACAACTGCGAAACCTTGGCAAATGCCTGACCTGCGCCTTGCAGATCGCCTTTGGCCAGGTTCACTTCGCCCAACCAGTATTGGGCGTTGCCCGCGTACTGGCTGTTCGGGTATTTGCGCAGGAATGCGGCAAAAGCCTGACTGGCCTTGTCGAAATCCTTGGCTTTGATCAGGTCGAAGGCAGCATCGTAGTAGAGCTTTTCCTTCGCCGGATCCGCCGGTTCGCTACCTGCGGCCGGTGCCTGGGCGGCAGCTGCCCCTGCACCAGCTGCTGCACCGGGGGCGTTCAAATCGCCACCGGTGGAAGAATTTTCAGGAGTCGCGGCTGGTGCAACGCCGGTTCCTATGCGCCGATCAAGATCCTGATATCGCTCCAGGTTTTCCTGCTTCATGCGCGCTACATCATTTTGCAGAACTTCAATCGCACCTTGCTGGCGCTCGATCTGTTGCTGCATTGATTGCAGTTGGTTGAACAGCTCGCCCTGTGCCGAGACAGGGGCCGAAACCCCTCCCCCGGCATAGGCGCCGTTCGTACCGTAACCTGCAGGCGGATAACTGCTCCCGCTATTGTTATAGCCGGAGTCGTTATCGACCACAGGAACCGCAGCCCACGCCGCAAGCGGCGCGAGGCTGAGAGCCAGAACAGTTACAGCACGACGGCACGTTCGCATGACGAATTACTTACGCAGTTCGACGCGACGGTTTTGAGCCCAGGACTGCTCGTCGTTGCCGGTAGCAACTGGACGCTCTTCGCCGTAGGAAACCAGTTCCAGCTGAGCTGGGGAAACACCTTGCAGTACCAGGTAGCGCTGAACGGCTTTCGCACGACGCTCGCCCAGTGCCATGTTGTACTCACGAGTACCACGTTCGTCGGTGTTGCCTTCCAGAACAACGCGAGCGCCGTTTGCTTTCAGGTCTTTGGCGTGAACGTCCAGAGCGCGCATGGCTTCTGGCTTCAGGTCCGAGCTGTCGTATTCGAAGTAGAAAGTGGTGATAGCGCGCAGAGCAGCTTCTTCGCTCAGGGAGCCGTCAACTGCACCAGTGTTTGCGCCGTAACCAGCGTTTGGATCTACCGCGCCTTCACCGGCATTGTCGCCGCCTTTGGACGAGCAACCTACAGCTACAGCCATGGCCAGTGCCAGCGCAGCAAATTTACCAAACTTCAGCATTTCCATCGTGAAACTCCTAATGAACCCCAGTGTGTTAAGTACAACGTATAGCGCCGCGTCAGTTCAGGTAAGGGGACCAGGAAGGTTCTCTGACTTCGCCTTGTGCGGTAGGAAGCGGGAGCCTTACGCGTCCATTGATGGACACGAGCATCAAGACTCCCCGGCCCTGCTGGCGGGTGGCGTAGATTACCATGGTGCCGTTGGGCGCAACAGTAGGCGACTCGTCCAGAGTGCTATCAGTGAGGATTTTTACACTACCGCGCTGCAAATCCTGGGCCGCCACCTTGAAATTGGTGAAGCCATCCTGACGGTGAATCATGACAAGCGTCTTTTCATCAGCCGACAGTTTAGGGTTGGCGTTGTAGTTACCGACGAAAGTCACGCGTTCGGCACCGCCACCACCGGCACTGGTCTTGTAGATCTGCGGTTTGCCGCCACGGTCGGACGTGAAGTAGATGGTCGAGCCATCCTTGCCCCAGAACGGTTCGGTGTTGATGCCAGGACCGTTGGTGACACGGCTGATCTGACGCGAACCCAGGTTCATCACATAGATGTCCGGGTTGCCGTCTTTCGACAGTACGAACGCCAGGCGATTGCCGTCCGGCGACCAGGCTGGCGCACCGTTCAGGCCTTCGAAGTTGGTGATCTGTTCACGGCGACCGGTGTCGATGTTCTGCATGAAGATGCGTGGACGCTTCTGCTCGAAGGAGACATAAGCGATGCGCTTGCCATCCGGTGCGAAACGCGGTGACAGGATCGGCTCGCGCGACTGCAGCAGGGTCACGGCGCGAGCACCGTCGTAGTCCGAACGTTGCAGGGTGTATCGAGTGTTGTTCTCGGAGAAACGCTCGGCCGTTACGTACAGCAGGCGAGTCGAGAAGGCACCCTTGATACCCGTGAGTTTTTCGAACGACTGGTCGGAGATGTAGTGCGCCATGTCGCGCAACTGATCGACGCCGCCGGACACGCTGCCGGTCAGCACTTGCTGCTCGGTGGCCACGTTGAACAGTGCGTATTGCACCTGCAGGCGACCGCCCGCCGGCACAATGCTGCCGACCATGACGTACTGGGCGCCCAGTGCCTTGAAGTCACGGAAGATGATTTCGCTGGCCTGGCTCGGCTGGCTGATCATGTTCTGCTTTGGAAGCGGCGAGTAGTAACCCGAGTTGCGCAGGTCGTTACCGATGATTTCCGCCATGTCGTCCGGCAGCACGCTACCGCCCTGGAAGCCGAACGGCACGACTGCGATCGGGGTCGCCCGATCGCTGCCGCTGGTAACCAGAATGTTTTTCTCATCTGCCATCGCCATCCCTGCCATGCAGCAGATAACGACCAGCATTCCTCGAAGAAGGTTTCTCACAAGGCTAGATCCTCAGGTGTGAATGTCATCTTGAATGAACGATACGGAGCGAAATCACTCGGCTTCATTCCCTGCATTTCTGTCAAACGTCCAATATTCTTCACCGCTGCAACAGCCGATGCGTCAAACGGACCGTCGCCACTGGACTTGGACACGCTGACCGAAGTCACCGTACCGTCCGGCAACATGCCGATTTGCAACACGACCGTCATGCCTTTGCGTGCCGAAGGTGGACGAGCCCAGCCTTCCGCTGCACGCGCACGAATCAGGTCATCGAAACTGCCGGCGACTTCGTCGCCCTGCTCATCGGCCAAGGCCTGCTGACGCTGCGGCGTGTCTGAAAGCAAATCTGCCAGGGCCTGGGCCTTTTTGTCTTCGGCGGATTTACGCGCCGCGTCCTGCGATTTCTTCTTCGCAGCATCGGCAGCAGCTTTCTTCTTCGCTTCCTCGGCGACTTTCTTCTTCGCCTCTTCAGCTTCAGCTTTCTTCTTGGCGTCTTCCGCGGCTTTCTTCTTCGCGTCTTCGACGATCTTTTTCTTGGCTTCTTCAGCGGCCGCTTTCTTGGCCTCTTCTTCCGCAGCTTTCTTGGCTTCTTCTTCGGCTTTCTTCTTGGCTATATCAGCCAATTGTTTCTCTTCTGCCTTCTTGGCTTCCGCGGTTTTCTTCGCATCGTCGGCTTTCTTGGCTTCATCAGCCTTTTTCGCCTCGTCCGCTTTCTTCGCCTCGTCGGCCTTCTTGGCTTCTTCGGCCTTTTGAGCCGCCTCTTCTTTCTTTTGTTCCGCAGCCTTCACCGCTTCCTGCTCGACCTTTTTCTGTTCCATCTGCTCGACTTCGGTCTGACGCGCAGCAGATTTCTGCGCCTCACCGGCAATCTTCTGATTGGTCTGGGTGGTGGCCCGACTTTTCGATTTCAGCTGGTACAAGGTCGCCTGGACAATCGGCTTGGCCGGCGGCAGTTCCGGGGTAAAGGCAAAACTGACGAACAGCATGCCGAAGACCAGCACGTGCAAGCCAATCGCCCAGACACTAGGCCAGAAGTAGCTTTCCGAGGCGGACGGCTCTCGCTGTTGCTGCATCAGGGCGCCTCGGTAATCAAGCCAACATTACCGACCCCGGCTTTCTGCAACCCGCCCATGGCGCCCATGACGGAGCCGTAATCGACACTCTTGTCGCCGCGAATGAAGACCTGGGTACGCTTGCCGCCTTCGTTACCGACGCGAATGATCTTGGTCACCGCGTCAGTCATCTGCGGCAGGGTCATGGCCCGATCCTGCTGCTTTTCGGTGTCGACTTCGCTACCAAGGTTCCAGTAGTAGGTCTTGTCGGATTTGATGGAAATGGTCAGGACCTGGGTGTTGTTGTCCTGCGGCAAGGCTTCGCTGGAAACCTTGGGCAGATCAACTTTCACGCCCTGATTGAGCATCGGCGCGGTCACCATGAAGATGACCAGCAGTACCAACATCACGTCGATGTAAGGCACTACGTTCATCTCGGCGACCGGCTTGCGCTTTTTGCGAGCTCGAGCGATTAAAGCCATTGGAAATTACCTGCTTATTCTTCGCTGGTGTGCACTTTGCGGTGCAGGATCGCCTGGAACTCGTCGGCGAAGGTGTAGTAGCGGCCCAGCAGGGTTTCACTGCGCGCAGCAAAACGGTTGTAAGCGATAACGGCTGGAATGGCAGCGAACAGACCGATCGCGGTGGCAATCAGTGCTTCGGCGATACCCGGGGCCACAGTGGCCAGGGTCGCTTGCTGGGCGGTCGCCAGACCGCGGAAGGAGTTCATGATCCCCCAGACGGTACCGAACAGACCGATGTACGGGCTGACGGAGCCAACGGTGGCCAGGAAGGGCAGGCTCTGCTCAAGCTTTTCTTCTTCGCGGGAAATGGCAACGCGCATGGCACGCGCCACGCCTTCCATGACCGCTTCCGGGTCAACGCCTGACTGCTGGCGCAGACGGGAGAATTCCTTGAAACCGGCACGGAAGATTTGTTCGACACCCGAATCAGGGTCCGGATTGCTGCCGGCCTGACGGTACAGCTTGGACAGGTCGATACCTGACCAGAAGCGCTCTTCAAAGCTCTCCAGGGCACGTCGACCGGCGCGCAGCAGGTTGCTGCGCTGAAAGATCATGATCCACGAGGTCACCGATGCGGCTACCAGGATCAGCATTACCAGTTGCACCACGATACTGGCATTGCTGACCAGGCTCCACATGGAGGAATGGTCGACGACGTTAGCTTCCACGCTTTATCTCCTGCTTTGAGTGTGTACCCGCGCCGCTCACGTCGGCAAAGGCCGCTCGTAAAGCTTCGGGAATGGCCCGGGGTTTTAAACTTTCAGTGCGCACACAGGCCACCAGAAACTGCCCTTCGCAGAGCAGTGCATTATCCGTTGCTCGCCTGACCTGCTGCTTGAAGCGCAGGCTGGCACGGTTCAATTCGATTACTTCAGCGCTTACCAACAGTTCGTCATCCAGTCGCGCCGGCGCGTGGTAGCGCGCTTCGCTGGAATGCACGACGAACAACAGGTCCTCCCCTGCCAGCTGCGATTGGGCAAAGCCCAGATCTCGTAGCCGCTCGGTTCGAGCCCGTTCCATAAACTTGAGGTAATTAACGTAATACACGATGCCGCCCGCATCGGTGTCCTCGTAATAAACGCGACAACGATGTGCGAAAGGCTCAAGCCCGTTTTGCGCGCGCATACTCTAGTGCTTACTCCTCAGGTTGCCAATCCGGCATGGCAACTGTTTTTCATTGTTCTGCGGCTTTCACGTGAAAGTACGGTCCTGGGACCCTACATTGCCCGAAAAAATCAGCACGCAATGTTAATTAATCGTCAGCGGCTTCAAGAAACTCGTCTACCACGGGCATTTCGCCCAATCGTGACGGAATGTTTAAGCCGAAATGCAGGTAGGCATGCCGCGTCACCACCCGCCCCCGTGGCGTGCGCATGATGTAACCCTGCTGGATCAGGTAAGGCTCCAGCACGTCTTCGATGGTGTGACGCTCTTCACTGATGGCGGCGGCCAGGCTGTCGACCCCGACTGGCCCGCCGTCGAATTTCTCGATCATGGTCAACAACAGACGCCGGTCCTGGTGATCGAAGCCACGTTCGTCGACATCCAGCAGGTTCAGCGCCAGGTCGGCAATCGGCTTGGTGATATGCCCCTTGGCGCGAACTTCGGCGAAGTCGCGCACCCGGCGCAGCAAACGGTTGGCGATTCGTGGGGTGCCACGGGCACGGCGGGCGATTTCGAAGGCGCCTTCCGGGTCCAGCGGCAAACCGAGGATACTCGCCGAACGACTGACAATCGTCGACAAGTCGGCGTTGTTGTAGAACTCAAGACGCTGAACAATGCCGAAACGGTCACGCAACGGGTTGGTGAGCATCCCCGCCCGCGTCGTTGCGCCGACCAGGGTGAACGGCGGCAGGTCCAGCTTGATCGAACGCGCGGCCGGACCTTCGCCGATCATGATGTCGAGCTGGAAATCCTCCATGGCCGGGTACAGCACCTCTTCAACGATGGGCGACAGGCGATGGATCTCGTCGATAAACAGCACATCGTGGGGTTCAAGGTTGGTCAACAGCGCCGCCAGGTCACCGGGGCGCTCCAGCACCGGCCCCGAGGTGCTCTTGATCGATACGCCCATTTCCTGGGCGATGATGTTGGCGAGGGTGGTCTTGCCCAGGCCGGGCGGCCCGAAGATCAGCGTGTGATCCAGGGATTCATTACGACCGCGCGCAGCCTGAATGAACAATTCCATCTGCTCGCGAACGGTCGGTTGGCCAATGTATTCGGCCAGGCTGACCGGGCGAATGGCTCGGTCCTGGACTTCTTCGCGCTCACGCGGACTGTGCGTGGCAGCGATCAGACGATCAGCTTCAATCACTTAGATCATTCCCTTCAAGGCGCGGCGGATCATGTCTTCACTGCTCAAATCTTTCTCCTTGATCGCAGACACTGCCTTGCTCGCTTCCTGGGGCTTGTAGCCCAGGGAAATCAAGGCGCTGACGGCGTCAGTCTCGGCAGTGTTCACCGGGGCCGGACCATCCGGCTGGTTCGGCACCAGGGCGAACATGGCCGGTACGGTTTCCCAGGCCTTGAAGCGATCCTTGAGTTCCACCAGCAAACGCTCGGCGGTTTTCTTGCCGACGCCCGGGACCTTGGTCAGCGCCGACGTGTCCTGTGACTGTACACAACGAACCAGTTCGTCGACTTCCAGGCTCGACATCAAGGCCAGGGCCAGTTTCGGCCCGACGCCATTGAGGCGGATCAATTCACGAAAAAAATCGCGCTCACGCTTGCCGACAAAACCATAGAGTAACTGTGCGTCTTCGCGCACGACCAAATGCGTGTGCAAGGTTAGCGGCTCACCGACCGACGGCAAGCGGTAAAGGGTCGTCATGGGCACTTCAAGTTCATAGCCCAGGCCATTTACATCCAGGATCAGATGGGGAGGCTGCTTCTCAGCCAGGGTGCCGCGCAAACGTCCAATCACGTTACAAATCCTTGAGCGTTGGCCAGCTCATGGCCAGCGACTGATAGAGCGAGGAATACCGCCGACAACACAGGCGGAATACCCTCACTCCATGAAAATGATTGCTGATGCTATCAGAGACGCAGGCGCCCGCCACGACTGCGTGCAGCTCCCAGACCATGGGGCAACAGACTGGCACGGGTATGAGCGTGGCAGATGGCAATGGCCAGGGCATCCGAAGCATCGATCTGCGGTTTGCTGGTGAGTTTGAGCATGTGCATGACCATCATCTGCACCTGTTCCTTGTTGGCCGCACCGGTACCGACGACCGCCTGCTTGACCTGGGTTGCAGTGTATTCGGCAATTTCCAGGCTTTCCTCGGCTCCCGCCACGATCGCGGCACCACGGGCCTGCCCCAGTTTCAGGGCGGAATCGGCGTTACGGGCCATGAACACCTTTTCGATCCCCATGGTCACCGGGTGGTAAGTCTGAATGATCTCCCGCACCCCGCGGTAGACAATCTGCAGTCGCTCATGCAACTCGCCGGCACCGGTGCGGATACAACCGGAGGCGACGTACTCACAGCCACGGCCGGTATCGCGAACCACACCGTAACCGGTGATGCGCGAACCGGGGTCGATACCAAGAATTAAAGTCATAACGCCTGCGGATAAATTGAAATAACGCGTCGGCCAGAACACCGCACGCTGTAGGAGCGAGCTCGCTCGCGATGGACCTTAACGATAACGCAACGTTTGAAATCAGCGTCGCTCTCAGGTTTATCGCGAGCAAGCTCGCTCCTACAAAGACGGCGCTCTCAACCGAGCTGCGCGGCCACCGACTCCGGAATCTCCGCGTTGGAATAGACGTTTTGCACGTCATCCAGGTCTTCGAGCATGTCGATCAGCTTGAGGACTTTCTCGGCGCCTTCCAGATCGAGCTCGGCGCTGGTGGTCGGCAACATGACGATTTCAGCGTCGTCACCTTTGAAGCCCGCCGCTTCCAGTGCGTTACGCACGGAATAGAATCCGGCAAACGAGGTGAAAACGTCGATCGAACCGTCTTCGTTGGTCACCACGTCATCGGCGTCGGCTTCCATGGCGGCTTCCATCAGTGCGTCTTCGTCAACGCCGGCAGCGAAGGAGATCTGCCCCTTGCGCTCGAACAGATAGGCCACCGAACCGTCAGTCCCCAGGTTGCCACCGCATTTGCTGAATGCGTGACGAACAGCGGCTGCGGTGCGATTACGGTTGTCGGTCATGCATTCGACCATCACCGCCACGCCGCCCGGACCGTAACCTTCGTAGGTCAGTTCGACCACGTCGTCCGTGTCGGCAGCGCCGGTTCCGCGGGCGACGGCACGATCGATGATGTCGCGGCTCATGTTCGCACCCAGGGCCTTGTCCAGGGCCAGGCGCAGACGCGGATTGGAGCCTGGATCACCACCACCCTGACGGGCAGCTACGGTCAGCTCACGAATCCACTTGGTAAAGATCTTGCCCCTCTTGGCATCCTGACGTTCTTTGCGGTGCTTGATGTTCGCCCACTTGGAATGACCTGCCATAACTCGCTCCGAATTCTCTTTGAAACATTGCCCGCCGCGCTGCATTGCGCCGGCCGGCAAACAAAAATCTTGAACTGCTCTGCCTATAAAGGAAAGGGCGCATCCACAGATGCGCCCTTCAGGTCAGCCTTACTCGGCCTTAGGCGTTTCGCGCAGACGAATGTGCAGCTCGCGCAATGCCTTGGCATCCACCTGGCCCGGCGCCTGAGTCATGACATCCGCCGCGCTCTGGGTTTTCGGGAAGGCGATCACTTCACGGATCGACTGGGCGCCGGTCATCAGCATGACCAGACGGTCCAGACCGAAGGCCAGGCCACCGTGCGGTGGCGCGCCGTATTTCAGGGCGTCGAGCAGGAAGCCGAATTTCTCCTCCTGTTCCGCTTCGTTGATGCCCAACAGACGGAACACCGACTGCTGCATCTCTTTACGGTGGATACGGATCGAACCGCCACCCAGTTCGGTACCGTTCAAGACCATGTCGTAGGCACGGGACAGAGCGCCAGCCGGGTTGGCCTCCAGCTCTTGCGGGGTGCACTTCGGCGCGGTGAACGGGTGGTGCAAGGCGGTGAAGCTGCCGTCGTCGTTTTCTTCAAACATCGGGAAGTCGACGACCCACATTGGTGCCCACTTGCAGGTCAGCAGGTCCAGGTCGTGGCCAAGCTTGATCCGCAGCGCGCCCAAGGCTTCGCTGACGATCTTCGCCTTGTCGGCGCCGAAGAACACGATATCGCCGTCGACCGCGCCGACGCGATCGAGGATCACGTTGAGGTTGTCTTCAGGGATGTTCTTCACGATTGGCGACTGCAGGCCTTCAACGCCCTTGGCACGCTCGTTGACCTTGATGTACGCCAGGCCCTTGGCACCGTAGATGCCGACAAACTTGGTGTAGTCGTCGATCTGCTTGCGCGGCATGCTCGCCCCGCCAGGTACGCGCAAGGCGGCGATACGGCATTTCGGGTCGTTGGCCGGGCCGCTGAACACCTTGAAGTCGACTTCCTTGAGCTGATCGGCCACGTCCACCAGTTCCAGCGGGTTACGCAGGTCTGGCTTGTCGGAACCGTAGCGGCGCATGGCTTCTTCGAAGGTCATGTGCGGGAACTCGCCGAATTCCAGGCCCAGCACTTCCTTGAACAGGTTGCGGATCATTTGCTCGGTCAGGCCCATGATCTCTTTTTCATCGAGGAAGCTGGTCTCGATGTCGATCTGGGTGAATTCCGGCTGACGGTCGGCACGCAGGTCTTCGTCACGGAAGCACTTGGCGATCTGGTAGTAACGGTCGAAGCCGGCCACCATCAGCAGTTGCTTGAACAGCTGCGGCGATTGAGGCAAGGCGAAGAACGAACCGGCATGAGTACGGCTCGGCACCAGGTAGTCGCGTGCGCCTTCCGGGGTGGCACGGGTCAGGATCGGCGTCTCGACGTCGAGGAAGCCGTTCTCGTCCAGGAAGCGGCGGATGCTTGTGGTCATGCGCGAGCGCAGACGCAGCTTCTCGGCCATTTCCGGGCGACGCAGGTCGAGGAAGCGATAGCGCAGGCGGGTTTCTTCGCCGACGTCGGAGAACTCGTTCAGCGGGAACGGCGGGGTTTCCGACTCGTTCAGCACTTCCAGCTCGTAGCCCAGGACTTCGATCATGCCCGACGCCATGTTGGCGTTGGTCGCGCCGGCCGGACGCAGGCGAACCTTGCCGGTGATCTTCACGACGTACTCGCTGCGCACGCGATCGGCAGCGGCGAAGGTTTCAGCACGGTCAGGATCGAACACGACCTGGGCCAGACCATCACGATCACGGATATCGAGGAAAATCACCCCACCGTGGTCACGGCGACGGTGGACCCATCCGCAAAGGGTAATTTCCTGGCCGTCCAGGCTTTCGTTCAGTTGGCCGCAATAATGGCTGCGCATCATGGTCGTGGTTTCACTTCTCGTAATTCGAAATTCGGTGGAGATCCTACAGCAGCCCCGCCTTTTAAAAAGTCGTCGGGTGATGCAAGAGCACGCGTGTCGTTCAACTCAGGTTCCAGACCTTAGTCAGCTTTGTCGCCGCCGGCCAGGTTCTTCTTGGAACCGGTCTTGAAATCGGTTTCGTACCAACCCGTGCCGCTGAGGCGGAAGCCCGGCATGGACAGCAACTTTTTAAGCTCTGGCGCCTGACAGGCAGGGCAGTCGACCAGCGGTGCATCGCTGATCTTTTGAATGGCTTCCAACTGATGACCACAGGAAGCACATTGATAATCGTACATCGGCATGGAGGTTGTCTCGGCGATCAGATTGCTACCGCGAACGCAGGGTTTTGCGGCAAAGAGCGGGATTATATCCATTAAATGCGGCCTGTGCAGCCGTAAGACTGCACAGACCGACACTCTGCTGTTTTCGCCGCCCAGACTAGGCCGTGGCGATGCAACCCCCTTCCTTGAGACTGTGCACGACACAGACAACCCGCACCAATCCACTGAAGTTCCTCACCCCGCCGTGACGCAAGTGAACTTCGCGATCCACATGAGACAACAGGTTGTTGACCGAGCAACCATTGACCCGGGCCATCTCCCCCAAAATATCCCAATAAACCTGCTCGAGCCGCAAACAGGTGGCGAAGCCATTCAATCGCACGGAGCGGGACAAGGGCTGCGCCAGCCCCATATCGAACTCGCGAACAAACGGATCAACCTTTACATCCTTGTGCGAACCGTATCGCCCCTCTTCCTGCCTTTCATAAACCATAACGCTGACACTCCTTTGCCATCCTGGTTTCTTTAAGCGCAACTGTGTGTCGACTTATAAAAACGCAGTGCAAAGGTCTTTTCCAGCCGACTTTATGACCCTCGACGTAGGATAAGCCAACAACGTTTGGCAGACCCTGGAGAGCATCCTACTCCGGACATTTTCCCACGCAGCGAAGCGATACCCCCTTCAGAAGCACCTAATGGAATGGCGTAGGAAAGAAGAGCGCGTACAACACTTCAAGGCGCCTGACAAAACCCGCCGTTGTGCCGCAGCCCCGGAACTTCGGGCAACCCGTGGCAAATCCCCCCCAAAAAGTGCCGCCGGACGCGCTGATTTGAGTAGCCTGCGGCTTTGCTGTTAAATAGACAGCGTGTCGCCAGCGCCCATTTTTACCGGGCTCGGCGCATAGGCTGATACCGGGTACGTGTCCAACGCCTCTTTATTATCTTGAAGCGAACCGTGCGCCATCAGCTCTTCCTTGTGAGCTGTCTTAACGTGAGTTAATCAAAATGTTGAAAATCGTCCATCTGTTGATAGGCGCAGCGGCCTTGCTGCTGTCCTTCATCCCTAGCCTGCAATCCGAAGCCTTACCTTACCTGCAACAACCCGACGCGCTGTACCTGGCCTTTTTCGGCCTGCTCAACCTCACACTTGCGCCTGTCATCCCTTACTGGAACAAAGGCCCGCGTCACCAACTGCAAAACCTGGTCAGCGCCCTGCTGGTTCTGAGCGTGGTCCTGCAGACCCTGACGCTGATCGCACCGATGCCCGTCATCGCCGGTCAACCCGCTGTATTGTTCAGCCTGGTCGCAGCCCTGATCGCCGTTACCCTGCACCTGGGCATCAGCTTCTACAAGTCGTCACCAGCCGCCACCTCGCCAAGCTACGACATGAGCAACCGCGATACCGGCACCGTCAAGTGGTTCAACACATCCAAAGGCTTCGGCTTTATCTCCCGCGACTCCGGTGACGATATCTTCGTCCACTTCCGGGCCATTCGCGGCGAAGGCCACCGTGTCCTGGTCGAAGGCCAGCGCGTGGAGTTCTCCGTCATGAATCGTGACAAGGGCCTGCAAGCCGAAGATGTGATCGCCGCACTGCCGCGCCGCTGATTCAAGGCTAAAAAAAACCGCGCACAGCTGAGCTGTACGCGGTTTTTTCATGCCTGCGACGCTCTTAATAGTGCGGCGGCGGCGCCTCTTCTTCGAATGACTCGAACTGCCCGACCATTTCCTCCTGCCGTTTGAGCAGCGCAGCCATTTGCAGCTGCAGGCGCTCGACCACCCGCTGCTGCGCCACCAGCACATCGTTCAACGCCTGGATGGTGTCATCCTGAAACGCCAGACGGCTTTCAAGCTCGGTAACGCGCTCTTCCAGGCTCATGCTTCAGCCCTCCAGAAACGTAAATTCATCGGTCAAAATCAAGCGCAAACGTTCGCGAATCGCGGCGATCTGCTCCGAACTGTAGGGTTTCGCCGGATGCTTACCCCAAACCGGCGCTGGCCAGGCGGCATCTTCGCGCTTGCGCACAATCACATGCATGTGCAACTGACTCACGACATTGCCCAGCGCCGCCACATTCAACTTGTCCGCATCGAACGCGTCCTTGAGCACTTGCGACAGCACTGTCGTTTCCTGCCAAAGCTGTTGCTGCTCTGCGACATCCAACTGAAATATCTCGCTGATAGCCTCGCGACGAGGTACCAGGATGAACCAGGGATAGTTCGAATCGTTGGACAGCAGCAACCGGCAGAGCGGAAAGTCCCCGATCGGTAACGTGTCTTGTTGAAGTCGTGGATCTAAAGTGAACACTGCGCGTACTCCCGCCGGGCCATCATTTTCAGCTTAGCGCCCATCCAGAGGGACAGCGCACCAAGCGACCGGACGGCAGCATACCTGCGAACGGCGCAGGCTTCACGGCGAACCTTGCATCGAAGCCACGAGCGCCAGTGGAAAGCTGACAGCCGCCCCCGAATGGGACAATTTTCGCTGCCGCGCACCTTTACAGAACCGAACGACAGGCAACAAACGCCGAAATGACTGATCAACAAGGAAAAGTTCGCTACAGGCAAGCGGCCAACAGAGATGAATTCAGTACAGGGCTAAAATTTTTTGCACCAAAACCGCACAGTGGGTCTACGCTGAACGCTTCGACATCCGCCATTTACTCAGTGGTGGGGTGAACCGGTAACATTTTTGGTTGCCAGACTGTCGACCAGAAGGCCGAAACATGATGTCAGGCAAGGCGTCAAGCCCAAACTAAAAGCGCTTGAACCCCCCGGTTTTATGAGGTTTTTACAGCACCTGGCAGTCAATTATAAAATAATCGTGAAAAAACACGATTTTGTGCACGCTTGTTGCATTCATACCCAACATCGCCCGAGTCGCACCCGCTGGAAGCGGAGGCCCTCAGGCAAAAAAAACAGTGGCAAGGTAGCCCGATGGAGATTCAAACGTTTCACCAGGACTCTTTTTACCGACGACAAGGCGCAAAAAACAGCATTAAAGTTGTCCGCCCGGTTGCGTCGGAGCTGGAAATTTGCGACATCTACCACGCTGTTTGCGACAGGGTCGTAAAGAAGGCGAAAGGTTAGATGCGCAAGTATCGCCAACATTGTCGGCGTGATATAAGTTTGCGCCGACACAAAAAGAAAGAGCCGCCCAGATAATAAAACAGGTGGGACGGCAGTACTCTTCTAAAACCAAAGGAGCAAATCACGATGCGCGTGATGAAGTGGAGCATGATCGCACTGGCAGTTGCAGCAGCAGCCAGTACCCAATTGGCTACGGCCGCCCCTTTCGTAAGTGACCAGGCTGAAGCCAAAGGTTTTGTTGAAGACAGCACGCTGAACTTGCTGGTTCGCAACTACTACTTCAACCGTGATAACAAAGACGGTGGCCGTGACCAGAAAGACTGGACCCAGGGCATCTGGGCTAACTACAGCTCCGGTTACACCCAAGGCCTGATCGGTGTCGGCGTTGATGCGTACGGTTACCTGGCAATCAAGCTGGACGGTGGTGACGGCACTAGCGGTAGCGGCAACATGAGCCGTAGCGACACCGTTAACGCCAACGGTTCTCGCGATGTCAACGACAGCCAGGGTAAAGCCGGTGGCGCCGTTAAATTCCGCGTTTCCAAAACCGAGCTGAAAGTCGGCGACATGCAGCCAAGCACTTCCCCAGTGTTCGCTGTGGGCGGCTCCCGTATCCTGCCGCAAACTGCCAGCGGTATCCAACTGCAGAGCAGCGAGATCAAAGACCTTGACCTCGAGGCCGGTCACTTCTACTCGGGTAGCAGCCAGGACAAAAACGCCCGTGACGGCGACCTGTTTGCAAACTACGCCGGCGTTTCCGCCAACAAGATCGACTACTTCGGCGGCAAGTACGGTTTCACCGAAAACCTGAGCGCATCGCTGTACGGCGCCAAGCTGGAAGACATCTGGAACCAGTACTACGCCAACCTGAACTACACCATCCCGTTCACCGACTCCGAGTCGCTGAACCTGGACGGTAACATCTACAACACCAAAGACACTGGCGATGCCAAAGTCGGCGATATCAGCAACACCACGTTCTCCCTGGCGGCTGCTTTCTCGTTCCTGAAAGCACACACCATTACCCTGGGCTTCCAGAAGGTCAACGGTGACACTCCGTTCGACTACATCGGTATTGGCAAGAACAACCGCGGCGGTGACTCGATCTTCCTCGCCAACTCCATCCAGTACTCTGACTTCAACGCTCCGAACGAGAAGTCTGCCCAGGTTCGTTACGACCTGAAAATGGCCGAGTACGGCGTTCCAGGTCTGAGCTTCATGACCCGTTACGTTAAAGGTTGGGACATCGACGGCACCAACACTCCAGCCAACAGCGCTTACGCTGGTCTGTACGGTGCAGATGGCAAGCACAACGAAACCAACTTCGAAGCCAAGTACGTTGTTCAGACTGGCCCGGCAAAAGACCTGTCCTTCCGTATTCGTCAGGCATGGCACTTCGCTAACGCCGACCAAGGCGAAGGCGACGTGAAAGAGTTCCGTTTCATCGTCGACTACCCGCTGTCGGTTTTGTAATCGCATCCAGTTAGTTTGCGGTAACAAAACAAAAGGCCCATCTTCGGATGGGCCTTTTTGTTGGCTGTCGCTTGACTGCTTTAACGACCTGCCCCTTACAGAACATGCCTGACCAAAGAGTCAGACATTGTTCAAATGACCTGTCACTGCACCGCAGACTCCTGAACCACACGAATAACCCGCTGTGGAAATGGAATATCAATGCCGGCCTCTCTCAGGCGATCACGGGATAGTTCGTTGAACATGAACAACACATCCCAGTAATCGGCAGTCTTTACCCAGACACGAAGCGAAAGCGTGATCGAACTGTCACCCAGGGTAGAAACAACTGCCTGTGGTTCCGGATCTGTCAATACTCGCGGGTCCCTGGCCAATTCCAGTAAAACTTCACGGGCTTTCTGAAGGTCCGCTTCGTAATCAACGCCTACATCAAACACGACTTTACGAGTCGGCTGACGGTTTGTGTTAGTGATGATGCCATTCGACAGATTGCCGTTCGGCACGATGATGGTCTTGTTGTCACCAGTACGCAGTACGGTATGGAAAATCTGGATGCTGTCGACAGTACCGGCGATACCCTGAGCCTCGATCCAGTCGCCGATGCGAAACGGACGGAACAGCAAAATCAGCACGCCACCGGCGAAGTTCGCCAGGCTGCCCTGCAAGGCCAGGCCAATGGCCAGGCCTGCCGCACCAATCGCCGCCACAAACGAAGTGGTTTCCACACCGATCATCGAGGCCACGCTAACGACCAGCAGGATCTTGAGGATGATGTTCGCCAGACTGCTGATAAAGCCTTGCAGCGCCAGGTCGGCATTACGTAATGCAATCAGGCCGCCGAGCTTTTTCGTGACCTTGTTGATCAGCCACCAGCCGATGGCCAGGGTGATGACCGCCAGCAGTACACGGCTGCCGTATTCCATGATCATCGGGATCCAGCTTTGGGATACCTTGACCAGATTGTCTACCTCGGCATTTAAGTCCATCTACATTCTCCTGTTTTCCGGCTACCCGGCATGCGTAAAAAAGCGGCAGAAAGATCCAACCGCGACGGGCTCAATCGTTTCTGCCGTTGCTGGGGCCTCCGACGTCGCAAACGCCAGGAGGTTCCCGCTTTCAAGATCAGTCGCGGAAGTTGTTGAACTGCAGCGGCATGCCGAATTCCTTGGCCCGCAGCACTGCAATGGCTTCTTGCAGGTCATCACGCTTTTTGCCGGTGATGCGAACCTGCTCGCCCTGAATGGCCGCCTGGACCTTGAGCTTGGCGTCTTTGACATGAGCGACGATTTTCTTCGCCAGCTCCTTGTCGATGCCTTCCTTGAGGACGGCGTCCTGCTTCATCAGCTTGCCCGACGCGAACGCGTCCTTGACTTCAAGGCACTGCACGTCGATTTTGCGCTTGACCAGCGCCAGCTTGAGGATCTCAATC
Organism: Pseudomonas sp. GW822-FHT01E03; assembly: GCF_058802985.1. Classification (NCBI taxonomy): domain Bacteria; kingdom Pseudomonadati; phylum Pseudomonadota; class Gammaproteobacteria; order Pseudomonadales; family Pseudomonadaceae; genus Pseudomonas; species Pseudomonas sp. GW822-FHT01E03. Next base: position 333,251 of record NZ_JBXAOQ010000004.1, on the reverse strand, counting down.
ATCGCTTCAAGCTGGAAATCCGCTTCGGCGGTCAGGTTGACGGTCAGGTCTTTTTCCTTGAACTCGAAGCTGCCTTTGCCTTTCAGGTCATAACGACGATCGAGTTCCTTGACGGCGTTCTCGACCGCGTTGGTGACTTCGTGTTTGTCCAGTTCGGATACCACGTCGAACGACGGCATGTAATCTCTCCAAATATAAAGGCGCACCGATGGAGCACGCCTGGCTTGCGGTTAAAATCCGCGCTGATTATAACGGGTCTTTCCCATCATTCACTGTGAGCTGCCGATGCACGCCTTAAACAGAGCAAAAAGCTGATGTCCACCACCTGGCATGTATTGGGCGCTGGCAGCCTCGGCACATTATGGACGACACGTCTGGCACGGGCTGGCGTGCCGGTCAGGCTGATCCTGCGGGACATCGCGAGACTGCAGGCCTATGAGACTGCCGGTGGATTGACACTGGTGGAACACGGTGAGGCGCAACACTATGCCGTGCCCGCCGAGACAGCCGACAACCCGCAACCGATCCACCGCCTGCTGGTGGCGTGCAAAGCCTACGATACCGAAAGTGCGGTGGCTCGATTGGCGCCACGCCTGGCCCCAGGCGCCGAACTGATCCTGCTGCAAAATGGCCTGGGCAGTCAGGACGCGGTAGCCGCACAGGTTCCTCAGGCACGCTGCATCTATGCCTCGAGCACAGAAGGCGCCTTCCGCGATGGCGATTGGCGCGTGGTGTTTGCCGGGCATGGCTTCACCTGGCTGGGGGATGCGAGCCATCCGGTGGCGCCGATCTGGCTTGATGACCTGAGCGCGGCCGGCATTCCCCACGAGTGGAGCACGGAGATTCTGACCAGGCTGTGGCGCAAACTCGCCCTCAACTGTGCGATCAATCCGCTGACGGTGCTGCACGATTGCCGCAACGGCGGTTTGCAGCAACATCAATGTGAGGTCGCCACCCTGTGCGGCGAACTGGCGGAGTTGCTTGAGCGTTGTGGTCAGCCGGCAGCCGCCGAAAACCTGCAGCAGGAAGTCGAACGAGTGATTCACGCCACCGCCGCCAACTACTCCTCGATGCATCAGGACGTCACGAGCCAGCGCCGCACGGAAATCAGCTACCTGCTCGGTTACGCCTGCAAAGTGGCCGGGCGTCATCAACTGAACCTGCCTCACCTCAATCAACTTGAGGCAAGGTTGATCGCTCGCCTGCAAAGCCTTGGATTGCCCAGCGACTGAGCAGCGGCTACGCTGGCCACTTGTTCCTTGTCTGCGATGAATCCGATGCCATTGCGCCAGCGCCTTGAAAACCTGCCCGTCGGCCAGAAACTGCTGGCCGCCCTGCTGGTACTGATGGTCACCGTCCTGCTGGTTGCCAACCTGACCTTTATCAGTGCCGCCTACTACATCTCCCAGGAAAGCATGGCGCCCCAGGCTCTGCAGACCATCGGCCGCCTGATATCCAACCCGAGCCTGGCCTCCGAAGCGCTGGCGTCACCGCAAAGCGCCGAGCGCCTGCTCAATGAACTCAACAGCTATTCGCCGTTGCGCGCGGCGGCCCTGTATGACGGAAAGGGTGAGCGATTGGCGCAATTGCAGCATGGCGACAACCTGGAACTGCCGAAGCGTTTCCGGCATATCGAAGACTGGCAGGCCACCGAGTTTCGTACCAACCAGGTCATCCCCCTGGCCCGCACCGGTGCGGCACCAGGGCACCTGTTGTTGGTGGCCACGAGCGAACTGCCAGTGGCGTTCTACACCGGGACCCTGACGGCCAGCCTGGGGATTCTGATCTTCAGCGTGCTGCTGTGGCTGATCATTGCCCGCCAGATCAAGCGCTTGATTACCCGGCCGATCCACCAACTCGAGGAATTGTCCCGGCAGGTAACCCGTGAAGAAAACTATGCACTGCGTGCTTCGCGCGGAAACCACGATGAAATCGGCAGCCTCGCCGAGGCGTTCAATACCATGCTTTCGCGGATCGAGGCCAGGGAGCAGCAACTCAAGCGGGCCAGGGACGACTCCCAGGCAGCCTACGACCAGGCCCAGGGTCTGGCAGAGGAAACCCGCCATACCAACCGCAAACTGGAGCTCGAAGTCCAGGTGCGCAGCAAGATCGAGAAAAAGCTCACCGGTTTCCAGAACTACCTCAACAGCATCATCGACTCCATGCCGTCGGCGCTGATCGCACTCGACGAACAGCTCTACGTGACGCAATGGAACCAGGAGGCCAGTGCCCTGTCCGGCACGCGTCTCGATGAAGCCCTGAACCAGCCTATCTTCCTCGCCTTCGAACCGCTCAAGCCGTTCTTGCCGCAACTCAAGGAAACGGTCGAGCAGCATACGGTGGCCAAGATCGAACGTGTCACCTGGCTCAAGGACGATGAGCCCCGCCACTACGCCCTGACTTTCTACCCGCTGATGGGCGGTGCCGGGCGTGGCGTGGTAATCCGGATCGATGACATCACCCAGCGCCTGTCCCTGGAAGAGATGATGGTGCAGTCGGAGAAAATGCTTTCGGTGGGTGGTCTGGCCGCCGGCATGGCCCATGAGATCAACAACCCGCTGGGCGCGATCCTGCACAACGTGCAAAACATTCGCCGACGCCTGTCACCCGATTTGCCGAAGAACCTCGAAGTGGCTGAACAGGCCGGCATCGAACTGACGACGGTCAACCAGTACCTGCAAGTTCGCGAGGTGCCACAGTTGCTCGACGGCATCCAGCAGGCAGGTGCCCGGGCGGCGAAAATCGTCACCCACATGCTCAGCTTCAGTCGTCGCAGCACCCGCCAGATGGCCCCCTGCGACCTGCCCGCCCTGATCGACCAGGCGGTGGAGATCGCCGGTAACGATTTTGACCTGGCGATCGGCTTCGACTTCAAGGGCCAGGCCATCATTCGTCAGTTCGATCCCGCGTTGGGACCGGTCCCCGGCACCGCCAACGAACTGGAGCAAGTGCTGCTCAACCTGTTGAAAAACGCTGCGCAAGCCATCCACCAGCGCGAAGATGACAGCGAGCCTGGACGGATCATTCTGCGCACCAGGCTCAATCCGCCATGGGCGGAAATTCAGGTCGAGGACAACGGCATCGGCATGAGCGAAAGCGTGCGCAAACGGACCTTCGAACCATTCTTCACCACCAAGGAAATCGGCCAGGGCACCGGGCTTGGCCTGTCGGTGTCGTACTTCATCGTCACCAATAACCACAAAGGGCAGATGGAAGTGCAATCGACGCTTGGCCAAGGCACCTGCTTCACCTTGCGCCTGCCCCTGGCGAGCACGCCGCCTGTCTCGCAACAACTCAATCTGCTATCGAGGTAACCATGGGCTTTCGTTTGTCGAAGATTTACACCCGCACTGGCGACAAAGGCGAGACCGGGCTGGGCGATGGTCGTCGCGTGCCCAAGGATCACCCGCGGATCGAGGCCATTGGCGAAGTCGATACGCTGAACAGTCAGGTGGGCGTGTTGCTGGCCGGGTTGGCAGCGCAAACGGGTCAGTTTCCGGACCTGAACGAAGTGATCGAGGTATTGGCCCCCTGCCAGCATCGGTTATTTGATCTGGGTGGCGAACTGGCGATGCCGGTGTATCAGGCGTTGAATGCAGCGGAAATCGAACGACTGGAAGCGGCGATTGATCTGTGGAATGAAGAGCTGGGGCCGCTGGAAAACTTCATCTTGCCCGGCGGCTCGACGCTGATTGCCCAGGCCCATGTCTGCCGCAGCCTGGCGCGCAGCGCAGAACGGCGATGTCAGCAGCTCAACGCGATTGAACCGTTGGCCGGAGTTGGCCTGGCGTACATCAATCGGTTGTCGGATTTGTTGTTTGTGGTGGCGCGGCTGATTGCCAAGCGTCAGGGAGTGGCGGAGATACTTTGGCAGCCTGCGGCGAAGCCTGAGGTTTAATCGGCGCCTGTCAGGCCCTCATCGCGAGCGAGCTCGCTCCCACAGTGGACTTGTGGCGTTCACAAAACCTGTGGGAGCGAGCTTGCTCGCGATGGCGTCGGAAGCTACAGCACAGAATCAAGCCTCAGGCCAAAACGCCCGAATCCCCGCCACCCCCTGCGCACCCGCAGCCCAGGCTTTCTCGACCTCCGACGGACCTACACCACCAAGCAGGAACACCGGCTTGCTGAAGCCCTCGATCAGGCTCGATGCCTGCTCCCAACCCAACGGCTCGGCACCAGGGTGAGTCAGGGTCGGTTGAACCGGCGACAGGGTCACGAAATCCACTCCCATCTGTTCGGCCAGCGCCAACTCTTCAGCGTTATGGCAAGACGCCGCCAGCCAGCGCGATGCCGGTAGCGGTCGGCCAGCCGCTGCGTATTTGCGCAGTTGCGCCGCGGTAATGTGCCAACCGGCGGACGGGAAGTCGCCCAGCCATTCGAACGGCCCCTTGATCATCAATTGCGCCTTGCCGGCACACAACCCCACAGCATCCACTGCCAGGTCGCGGTATTTCGGGTCGTAGCCGTTCGGTGCACGCAACTGGATCAGCTTGACGCCGCCGGCAATGGCCTTCTGAATACCACGCAGCAACGCGGGGGTTTCCAGGTCTTCCGGGGTGATCAAGTACTGCTCGGGTAACCGTGCGGCCGCGACGATCGGCCGGTTGGCTTCAGGGAACTCATAATCCGACAGGTCGCGGGGTGTCACCCAGGCCAGCGGCTGTCCCTCGGCACCGTGGGGCTCGCCGCTAAACGCCGAGACTTCCCAGACATCCAGCAACACCTGCTTGTCCGGGTAATCGTGCCGGACCTTGATCAGCGGGCGCGCCGCGCCGACCACGATGCCCAGTTCCTCATGGAGTTCGCGGGCCAGTGCGGTTTCGACCGACTCGTCGGCCTCGACCTTGCCCCCGGGAAACTCCCACAGGCCACCCTGGTGCTGGGTATCGGCACGGCGGGCGATAAGGATCTTGCCGTTGTTATCACGGATAACGGCGGCGGCTACATGAACTCGTTTCACCGCTCGATTTCCTCCAGTCCGGCCTTCTGCCAGGCCTGGAACGCTGGCCATTGGTAGAGGGTTTCAACATAGGCTTCATCAGCCACGGACAGTTTCACCCGATAGGTGCGCAGGCGCACGGCGATGGGTGCAAAGAACGCGTCGGCCAACGTGATGCGGCCAAACAAGTACGGACCGCTCTCGGTCGCAGCGACACGACACTCGGCCCACAACGCTGACATGCGCTCGATGTCCGCCTGGACATCGGCCGGGACCGGCGACAGCGCTGCGTCATGGCCCAGGTCGAACGGCATGTTGCCGCGCATGGCGAAAAAGCCACTGTGCATCTGCGCGCACGCCGAACGCGCCTGGGCACGGGCGGCAGTGTCTTTGGGCCACAGGTTCGCGTCGGGGAACTGTTCTGCCAGGTATTCAGCAATCGCCAGGGAGTCGGCGATGGTTCCGTGTTCGGTTTTCAGCAGCGGGACCTTGCCGGTCGGAGAATGCTTGAGCAGACGCTCGCGGGTGTCCGGCTGGTTCAGTTTGATCAGTTCTTCGGTGTAGGAGGCGCCAGCCAGATCGAGGGCCAGAGCCCCGCGCAGGGACCAGGAGGAATGCAGTTTGTCGCCGATGATCAGGTGCAGGCTCATGTTCGGGACCTTTGGGATGAGGGAGACAGGCCAGTCTAGCTAGCGACTGACAGATCGCCATCGCGAGCAGGCTCGCTCCCACAGTGGTTCGAGGTGTACACAAATCCAATGTGGGAGCGAGCCTGCTCGCGATAGGGGCGACTCGATCTTACGTACGGTACTCGGCGTTGATCTTCACGTACTCGTGGGACAGGTCGGTAGTCCAGATGGTTTCGCTGCAATCGCCACGACCCAACTCGATACGGATGGTGATTTCTTCCTGCTGCATCACCGCCGCGCCCTGGGCTTCGGTGTAGGTCGCCGCGCGCGCGCCACGGCTGGCGATGCACACGTCGCCGAGGAACACGTCGATCTTGCTCACGTCCAGGTTCGGTACCCCGGCACGGCCGACGGCGGCAAGGATGCGGCCCCAGTTCGGGTCGGAAGCGAAGAGCGCGGTCTTGATCAGCGGCGAGTGAGCCACGGTGTAACCGACGTCCAGGCATTCCTGGTGGTTGCCGCCACCATTGACTTCAACAGTGACGAATTTGGTCGCGCCTTCACCGTCGCGAACGATGGCCTGGGCTACGTCCATGCACACTTCGAACACCGCTTGCTTGAGCTTGGCAAACAGTTCGCCTTCGGCGAGGGTGATTTCCGGCAGCGCAGCCTGACCGGTGGCGATCAGCATGCAGCAGTCGTTGGTCGAGGTATCACCGTCGATGGTGATGCGGTTGAACGACTTGTTGGCGCCATCGAGCATCAGGTTTTGCAGCACGTCGCGGGAGACTTTGGCGTCGGTGGCGATGTAGCCGAGCATGGTCGCCATGTTCGGGCGAATCATGCCGGCGCCTTTGCTGATGCCGGTAACGGTGATGGTCACACCGTCGTGCTGGAACTGACGACTGGCGCCCTTTGGCAGGGTGTCAGTGGTCATGATGCCCGTGGCGGCAGCTTCCCAGTTGTGGATCGACAGGTCATCGAGGGCCGCTTGCAGCGCGCCTTCGATTTTCTCGACCGGCAGCGGCTCGCCGATCACACCGGTGGAATACGGCAGCACCTGGCTGGCATCGACACCGGTCAACTCGGCCAGTTTCGCGCAAGTGCGCTCGGCGGCGGCCAGGCCCGGTTCGCCCGTGCCAGCGTTGGCATTGCCGGTGTTGGTCAACAGGTAACGCACAGCGCCTTGTACGCGTTGCTTGGCCAGGATCACCGGTGCGGCGCAAAAGGCGTTCAGGGTGAACACGCCGGCAACCGTGGAGCCCTCAACACAGCGCATGACCACAACATCCTTGCGCCCCGGGCGCTTGATGCCAGCCGAGGCGATACCGAGTTCAAAACCGGCAACCGGGTGCAACGTTGGCAAAGGACCAAGACCAACAGCCATGAATGCGCTCCTTTATAAATGATGTCAGCACCGTTTCAGCAGAACGGTGGTTCGAATGGTAAAACGCCGCGACGGCAGAAGCCGGTCGCGGCGCGGGTATTTCAGCGATTGAAACGGGTTTTACTGAATCTGCCCGTGGCAATGCTTGAACTTCTTGCCCGAACCGCAGTAGCACAACTCGTTGCGACCCAGCTTCTGCTCGTTGCGAACCGGTGCAGCAGCGAGAGCAACGTCAATCTCTTCGCCCAACGCTTCCGGTTGCTCCAGGCCTGGAGCCTCTTCATGCAGGAACTGCATGCGAGCGGCCAATGCCTCGGCTTCCTGACGCAGGCGCTGCTCCTCTTCGATCGGGTCTTCGCGACGAACCTGAACGTGGGACAGCACACGGATCGAATCGCGCTTGATCGAATCCAGCAATTCGGAGAACAGGGTGAAGGACTCGCGCTTGTATTCCTGCTTCGGGTTCTTCTGGGCATAGCCACGCAAGTGGATACCGTGGCGCAGGTGATCCATGGTCGACAGGTGGTCTTTCCACAGGTCGTCCAGTACGCGCAGAACGATTTGCTTCTCGAAGGTGCGCAGCGCTTCGGCGCCCGCCTGGTCTTCTTTCTCGTTGTACGCCGCGATCAGTTCCTGCATCAGTTTCTCGCGCAGGGTTTCTTCGTACAGGTGGTCGTCTTCGTCGAGCCACTGCTGGATCGGCAGCGCCACACCGAAATCGCTCTGCAATGCGGCTTCCAGACCGGCCACGTCCCACTGCTCAGGCAGCGATTGTGGAGGAATGTGCGCGCTGACGGTGGCCTCGAGCACGTCCTGACGGAAGTCAGCGATGGTCTCACCGATGTTGTCGGCGGCCAGCAACGTGTTACGCATGTGATAGATCACTTTACGCTGTTCGTTGTTGACGTCGTCGAACTCGAGCAGTTGCTTGCGAATGTCGAAGTTGCGGCCTTCAACCTTGCGCTGGGCCTTTTCGATAGCGTTGGTCACCATGCGGTGCTCGATCGCTTCGCCAGGCTGCATGCCCAGGGCCTTCATGAAGTTCTTCACCCGGTCAGAGGCGAAGATGCGCATCAGGCTGTCTTCCAGCGACAGGTAGAAACGGCTGGAACCGGCGTCGCCCTGACGACCGGCACGACCACGCAACTGGTTGTCGATACGGCGCGATTCATGGCGCTCGGAGGCGATCACCTGCAAACCGCCCGATTCGAGCACTTGCTGGTGACGTTTCTGCCAGTCGGCCTTGATCTGGGCAATCTGCTCAGGGGTCGGGTTTTCCAGGGAAGCCACTTCCACTTCCCAGTTACCACCCAACAGGATGTCGGTACCACGACCGGCCATGTTGGTGGCGATGGTCAGCGCGCCCGGACGACCGGCCTGGGCAATGATCTCGGCTTCCTTTTCGTGGAACTTGGCGTTCAGGACCTTGTGTTCGATGCCTTCCTTCACGAGCAGGCTGGACATGTGCTCGGAGGTTTCGATGGTGGCGGTACCGACCAGGACCGGACGGCCCGCGGCCATGCTTTCCTTGATGTCGGCCACGATTGCCGCGTATTTCTCGTCGGCGGTCAGGAACACCAGGTCGTTGTAGTCCTTACGGGCCAGCGGCTTGTTCGGTGGAATCACCATGACCTGCAGGCCATAGATCTGGTGGAACTCGAACGCTTCGGTGTCGGCCGTACCGGTCATGCCGGACAGTTTGTTGTACAGACGGAAGTAGTTCTGGAAAGTGGTCGACGCCAGCGTCTGGCTTTCGGCCTGGATGTTCAGGTTTTCCTTGGCTTCGATGGCCTGGTGCAGGCCTTCGGACAAGCGGCGGCCCGGCATGGTACGGCCGGTGTGCTCGTCGACCAGTACGACCTGACCGTCCTGCACGATGTATTCGACGTTGCGATGGAACAGCTTGTGCGCGCGCAGGCCGGCGTAAACGTGAGTCAGCAGGCTCAGGTTGTGGGCCGAGTACAGGCTCTCGCCTTCAGCCAGCAGGCCGATGCGGGTCAGCGTTTCTTCGACGTACTGGTGACCGGCTTCGTTGAGTTCGACCTGACGGGTCTTCTCGTCGACGGTGAAGTGACCGGCCTGGGTCACTTCGCCTTCGACTTCTTCAACGTGCAGCTTGAGCTGCGGGATCAGCTTGTTGACCTCGATGTACAGCTTGGAGCTGTCTTCGGCCTGACCGGAGATGATCAGCGGGGTACGGGCTTCGTCGATGAGGATGGAGTCGACTTCGTCGATCACGGCAAAATTGAGTTCGCGCTGGAATTTTTCTTCCATGCTGAACGCCATGTTGTCGCGCAGGTAATCGAAACCGAATTCGTTGTTGGTGCCGTAGGTGATGTCGGCGGCGTAGGCAGCGCGCTTCTCTTCCGGCGGCTGGAACGGCGTGACAACGCCGACCGTCAGGCCGAGGAATTCATACAGCGGGCGCATCCAGTTGGCGTCACGGCGGGCCAGGTAGTCGTTCACCGTCACAACGTGCACGCCGTTGCCGGACAGCGCGTTGAGGTAAACGCCCAGTGTTGCCACCAGGGTCTTGCCTTCACCGGTACGCATTTCCGCGATCATGCCTTCATGCAAGGTCATGCCGCCGATCAGCTGGACATCGAAGTGGCGCATGCCCATGACACGCTTGCCGGCTTCGCGGGCGACCGCAAAGGCTTCTGGCAGCAGTTTGTCGAGGGATTCCCCTTTGGCGATGCGGGCCTTGAACTCGCTTGTCTTGGCACGCAATTGATCGTCCGAAAGGGCCACCATTTGCTCTTCGAAGGCATTGACGAGTTGCACCGTCTTGAGCATGCGTTTGACTTCACGCTCGTTCTTGCTTCCAAAAAGTTTCTTTAACAAAGGCGCAAACATATCGGCAGGATCTTCCACACTAAAGGGATGGAGGGCGGCCCCGTGAGTCGCCCGTGCAGCCCTCATGGCCGCATGCGAACGAGCATTCTACCCGGAAACGATGGAGAGGAAAGTGGCGATATTCCACGATGCTGGCACAGCGCTTTGACGGGGCTCACTTAAAATAAGGGCGTTTTGCTCAACTTCAAGCCGTTCAAGGCAGAAGTTAGTTGTTGATTTAATGGGTAAAGCGCCCACAAAAGCAATGGGCGGGTGCACTCGGTGCTTTCTGCTACCATGGCGCCTCTGTTACTTCAGGTGTCTGATCATGGCATTTCGCCCACTTACGGCCAAAGTACCTGCCGTTCTACTACGCGAAGCCAAGCCGCTGAAGGCCATTCTCGGCCACGCTCAACGCCTGGGTCATCTGCAACGTTTGCTCGAAAGCCAATTGCAACCCGCCGCTCGCGAGCATTGCCACGTGGCTTCCTGGCGCGAAGGCAGTTTGTTGCTGATTGTCACCGACGGTCATTGGGCAACCCGCCTGCGTTACCAGCAAAAGCGTTTGCAACGGCAATTGCAGATGTTTGACGAGTTCGCCAATCTGACCCGGATCCTGTTCAAAGTTCAACCGCCGACCGTTCAGCAAGGTGCGGCCGGGCATACCATGGATTTGTCCAACGACGCGGCAGCGACCATCCAGGCCACGGCCGATGGGATCAGCGACCCGAATTTGCGGGCAGCGCTGGAGCGACTGGCGGCGCACGCCAAAACCAGGACCTGACAACGGACTAATGTGGGAGCGGGCTTGCTCGCGAATGGGTTTACCAGTCAACATTTTCGTTGAATGAAACACCGCATTCGCGAGCAAGCCCGCTCCCACATTTACTGTGCCCACTCAGGATGGATTCAACGGCGTTTACTGCCGCCCAGTAATGACCCCATCAACCCGCGCACCAGCTGTCGCCCAAGCTGGTTGGCCGCCTGACGCATTGCTGATTTCAACGCCTGGCCGGCCGCCGTGCCGAGAAATTCCCCGGCCTGCTCGGTGAAACTCGGTTCTTCAGCTGTTGGTTTGCCCGGTACCGCTTCAGGCTCAGGCGCCAGGCCCTTGCGTCCCATCAGCACCTCATAGGCCGAGTCACGGTCAATCGGCTTGTCATAACGCCCCTGCAATGGCGAACCGGCAATCAACGCTGTGCGTTCTGCACCGGTCAAAGGCCCGATCCGCGATTGCGGCGGTGCCACCAGCACCCGCCGGACCATTTCCGGCGTGCCTTTTTCCTGCAGGGTGCCGACCAGCGCCTCCCCGATCCCGAGCTCGGTCAGCACCGACAACGCATCAAACGCTGGGTTCGGCCGGAAACCCTCGGCCACCGCGCGCAGGGACTTCTGTTCCTTGGCGGTGAACGCACGCAGACCGTGCTGGATGCGCAAGCCCAACTGCGCCAGCACATCATCCGGCAGGTCTCCCGGCGACTGGGTGACGAAATACACCCCTACGCCTTTCGAACGAATCAGCCTCACGACTTGCTCCAGACGATCACGCAATGCCTGGGGCGTACCGTTAAACAACAAGTGAGCCTCGTCGAAGAACAGCGCCAGCAACGGCTTGTCGGCATCGCCACGCTCCGGCAACTGTTCGAACAGCTCTGCCAGCAGCCACAGCAGGAACGTCGCGTAGACTTTCGGCGCTTCATGCACCAGACGACTGGCATCCAGCAAATGAATGCGACCGCGCCCGTCCGCCGAAGGCTGGAGGATGTCTTCGAGTTGCAGAGCCGGCTCGCCGAACAAGGCTTCGGCGCCCTGTTGCTCCAGGGTCGCCAGACGTCGCAGCAATGCCTGGCTGGAGCCGGTGGTCATCAATGCCGCATCGTCGCCCAGCAACTGGGGGTTGTCCCGCAGGTGATTGAGCAATGCCTTCAGGTCCTTGAGATCAAGCAACAACAGGCCTTCGCGGTCCGCCACCTTGAACGCGGCGTACAGCGCCGACTGCTGACTGTCAGTCAGCTCCAGCAGACTGCCCAGCAGCAGCGGCCCCATTTCACTCAAGGTTGTGCGTAAAGGATGACCGGACTGACCGTGTATGTCCCACAACGTCACCGGATAAGCCTGAGGCTTGTGGTTGAGCCAGGGCATCCCGGCAATCCGCTCGGCGATCTTGCCCTGGGGATTGCCGGCGGCGCCGAGGCCGCACAGGTCACCCTTGATGTCCGCGGCGAACACCGCCACGCCGGCATCGCTGAAAGCTTCGGCCATTCGTTGCAAAGTGACGGTCTTGCCGGTGCCGGTCGCGCCCGCGATCAATCCGTGGCGGTTCGCCAGGCGCATGGCCTGGGCAGTCGGCTGCCCTTCTGGATCGGCGCCGATAACGAGTTGCAATGAGTCAGGCATTTGGTCACCCATGATTAATCTTTGGTCCTACACGGCCGATAGAGATAACGACAAAGCAGTCAGACACGATCTGGTCGGAAATTTCCCTAAGGAGAGTCGGAAAATTCACTTGCTTTCAACCTTGCCCGTCGTGCGTCCCTTTATAAAAGCACGCGCTGGACATTAAGACCTTAGCGGAACCCCAAGCCATGAACAAAAATCTGCGTTTCAGCCATAAAATCCTGCTTGCTGCCGCCCTCATTGTGATTGCCGCCTTCGCCTCCTTTACGCTGTACAACGACTACTTGCAGCGCAACGCCATCCGCCAAGACCTGGAAAATTATCTGCAGGAAATGGGCGCAGTGACCGCCAACAATATCCAGACCTGGTTGAACGGGCGCAGCCTGCTGATTGAAAACCTGTCACAAACTGTTGCGCTCAACCCCGATGCCGACAACGTTTCCAGCCTGCTTGTACAAAAAGCCGTGACCTCGACCTTCATGGGCGCCTACCTCGGCAGCAAGGATGGTTCTTTCATCATTCGCCCGGACAGCAAGATGCCCGATGGCTACGACCCGCGTGCACGTCCCTGGTACAAGAGCGCGCAAGGCAGCAGCGGTTCGGCATTGACCGAGCCTTATATTGATCTGGCCTCCGGCCAACTGGTGATTTCCATTGTCGACAGCGTTATCAAGGACGGCCAGAACATCGGCGTGGTCGGTGGCGACCTGAGTTTGCAGGTGATCGCCGACAGCCTTGGCAAGCTGGATTTCGACGGCATGGGTTATGCGTTCCTGGTCAGCTCCGACGGCAAGATCCTGGTACATCCCGACAAAGCGCTGGCGATGAAGACGCTCAAGGATGTCTACCCGCAAGACACGCCGGCCATCAGCAGCGCCATGAGCGAAATCCTGGTCGACGGCAAAACCCGCATCGTGACCTTCACCCCGATCAAAGGCTTGTCATCGGTCAACTGGTACATCGGTCTGTCGGTCGATAAGGAAAAAGCCTACTCGATGCTCAGCGAATTCCGCACCTCGGCTGTGGTTGCGACCATCATCGCCGTGGCCATCATCATCGCCCTGCTCGGCATGCTGATTCGCATCCTGACCCAGCCGTTGCACGTCATGACCCGCGCCATGGCCGACATCGCCGACGGCGAAGGCGACCTGACCAAGCGCCTGACCATCCAGAACAATGACGAATTCGGCACTCTGGGCACCGCGTTCAACCGTTTCGTCGAGCGCATTCACGGCTCGATCCGCGAAGTGTCTTCGGCCACCGGGCAAGTCAACGAAGTGGCATTGCGCGTAGTGGCCGCTTCCAATTCGTCGATGTTCAACTCCGACCAGCAAGCCTCGCGCACCAGCAGCGTCGCGGCCGCAATCAACCAGCTCGGCGCCGCCGCCCAGGAAATTGCCCGTAACGCCGCTCAGGCTTCGAGCCAGGCCAGCGATGCCCGCAGCCTGGCCGAAGACGGCCAGCAAGTGGTGGACCGCAGTATCGTGGCGATGAATCAATTGTCGAGCATGCTCAGTGCGTCGAGTTCCAACATCGAATCGCTGAACAGTAAAACGGTGAACATCGGGCAGATTCTCGAAGTGATCACCAGCATTTCCCAGCAAACCAACTTGCTGGCGCTCAACGCCGCCATTGAAGCCGCACGCGCCGGTGAAGCCGGTCGTGGATTTGCCGTGGTGGCGGACGAAGTGCGCAACCTGGCACATCGCACGCAGGAATCGGCGCAACAGGTGCAAACCATGATCGAGGAGCTGCAGGTTGGCGCCCGGGAATCGGTCAGCACCATGAGCGACAGTCAGCGCCACAGCCAGGACAGCGTGGAAATCGCCAACCTTGCGGGTGAGCGCCTGAACAGCGTGACGCTGCGTATCGGTGAAATCGACGGCATGAACCAGTCGGTGGCCACCGCGACCGAAGAACAGACCGCCGTAGTGGAGTCGATCAACGTCGACATCACCGAAATCAACACGCTGAACCAGGAAGGTGTGGAAAACCTGCAATCGACATTGCGCGCGTGCTCGGACCTTGAGCAGCAGGCGGCGCGGTTGAAGCAGTTGGTAGGTAGCTTCAGGATCTAAGGCAACCTCACCGGCCTCATCGCGAGCAAGCTCGCTCCCACAGTAGATCTATAGTGCGACAAAGATTCCTGTGGGAGCGAGCCTGCTCGCGATAGCGGCCTGCCAAACGATACATCCCCCCGCCGACATCCCTCCCGCACAACCCCAACCGAACATCTATCCTTCATATAGGTCAACCAAAGGAGTAACAGGACCGGAGGATCGTTCATCGTGCATATCGCGGACATCACCATGTTCTACGCCCCTGCCAGCGGAGGCGTGCGCACTTATCTGGATGCCAAGCACCGTCGCCTGGGCATCAAGCCAGGCATTCGCCACAGTTTGCTGATCCCCGGATCGTCCTTTGGAGAGCAGGATGGCATCTTCACAGTTCCCGCCCCTGCTCTGCCCTTCGGCAAGGGCTATCGCTTTCCTCTGCGTCTGGCGCCCTGGCGCAATGTCCTGCAAGACTTGCAACCCGACCTGATCGAAGTCGGCGACCCCTACCTCACCGCTTGGGCGGCGCTGGATGCGCGGCGCCAACTCGATGTGCCGATCATCGGTTTTTATCACTCGGACCTGCCCCTGCTGGTCAGCAACCGCATGGGCAACTGGGTGACCAACAACGTCGAGGCCTATGTCAGCAAGCTCTACGGCAACTTCGACCGGGTCCTGGCGCCCAGCCGGGTCATGGCCGACAAACTCACCGGGCTTGGGGTCAGGAATGTCTTCGTGCAGCCGCTCGGCGTTGACCTGCAAACCTTCAATCCCGATGCCAGAGACCCCGGGCTGCGGGCCGAACTGGGTCTGGACGAAAACACCCACCTCTTGATCTTTGCCGGGCGCGGTTCCAAGGAAAAAAACCTGCCGGTGCTGCTCGACTGCATGAAACGCCTGGGCCGACGCTATCACCTGCTGCTGGTTGGGTCGTCGATGCCCACGGCCGTGCCCTCCAACGTGACGGTGATCGACGAGTTCTGCCCGGCGGCGCAGGTGGCCCGCCTGATGGCCAGCGCCGACGCCTTGCTCCACGCTGGCGATCAGGAAACCTTCGGCCTAGTGATACTCGAAGCCATGGCCAGCGGTATTCCGGTGGTAGCCGTGGCGGCCGGGGCTTTCGAAGAAATCGTCACCGAGGACTGCGGCCTGCTCTGTGCGCCGAACAATCCCGCCGCGATGGCCACCGCTGTTCGAGAACTGTTCGGCTCGGGCAGCGTGGCGCTGGGCCAACAGGCGCGATTACATGTCGAACGACATTATGCCTGGGACACGGTGGTCACCAGTTTGCTGCGCCACTACCACGCCGTGCTCGGCAGCCAATGGCCGCTGACAGCCAATGGTTGAGCCCATGAACAGTCCCGCTTTACTGCTGGTACTGCACGACGTGGCGCCGCCCACCTGGGCCGATTACCAGCCGTTCGTCAAAGCCGTCGACGCTTTGGGTGGCGTACCGATCACCTGGCTGGTGGTGCCGGATTTGCACAAACACAACAACCTGGACGCCCATCCGCAGTTTTGCCGCCAGCTCAGTGCCAGGGTCGCCCGGGGCGACGAACTGGCACTGCATGGCTATTTCCATTACGACGACGGGCCGATGACCATCAATCCCAGCGACTGGTTCATGCGTCGGGTCTACACCCACGAAGGCGAGTTTTATCGTTTGTCGCAGGAAGACGCCCTCGCCCGCCTGCGTTCGGGCATCGAGATGTTCCACCGCCATGACTGGCCGCTGGAAGGGTTCGTCGCCCCGGCCTGGCTGATGAGCCAAGGCACTCGCCAGGCATTGCGCCAATTGCCGCTGAGTTACACCAGCGACTCGCAACATTTATACCGGCTACCGGATTTCACCGCGCTCGAGGCGCCGGGGCTGGTCTGGAGTGCGCGCAGTGCCTGGCGCCGGGGTGTGTCGAAGCTCGTCAGCGACCGGCGTGAACAGCGCTGGCAGCACGCTCCGGTGATTCGCCTGGGCCTGCACCCGGTGGACATGCGCCATGAGTTCTCGCGCCGATACTGGCTAAAAACTCTTGAGCGCCAGCTCGACAACGGACGGGTGCCAATGACCAAGGCCCACTGGCTGGCGATGCAAAACGGCCGACTGGGCCGTGCCGCATGAGTCGCGCACTGCTGTTGCTCGTCGGTCTGCTCGCGGCAGTGCTGATTCCATTACTGTTGGGTGGCAGTGAAATCTGGTCTCGGCTGACCGCCTTTCCGCTGCCGTGGTTGCTGATCATGTTCGGCATGATCCTGTTGTGCTGGGGGGTGAACACTCTGCGTTTGCGCCTATTGCTGGGGGATCAATGCGACAAGGTCGGCCGGCTCAGGAGCCTCGCCATGGTGATGGCCGCCGAATTCGCCTACTGCTCCACGCCCGGCGGCAGTGGCGGGCCTCTGACGATCATGGCTTTGCTGGCGCGTCATGGCGTGCGTCCGGCCAGGGGCAGTGCGGTGTTTGCCATGGATCAACTGAGCGACTTGCTGTTTTTCCTCTGTGCCCTGAGCGGGATTCTGATTTATGCCCTGTTCCAGCACCTCAGCCAGCGCATGGAATGGATGCTGATGGTCAGCGCCGTTTCGCTGTTCGGCGGCCTGGTCAGTTGCGTCATGGTGGCGCGCTATCACCGATTATTGATTCGCCTGAGTGGTCGTTGGCTCGCACGACTCAATGTCAAAGCGACCACTCGAATGCGCTGGGCGCGCAAACTCCTGCAGTTTCTGGCGGCGTTTACCGACACGTTGAAGTTGCCCGTGCAGACCTTGATCAAGGTATTCGCCCTGACCTGTGTGCATTGGGGCCTGCGCTACAGCGTGCTGTACCTGGCGTTGCGCGGGCTCGGCGCGGATTTGCAGTGGGCCTGGAGTTTTCTGATCCAGATGCTGGCACTGAGCGCCGGGCAATTCAGCCTGCTGCCGGGCGGAGCCGGGGCGGCTGAGCTGACGTCCGCTGCGCTGCTGGCGCCCATGGTCGGGAAGTCCACGGCAGCCGCGGCGATCCTGATTTGGCGGGCGGTAACCTATTACTTCTACTTACTGGTCGGTGGGCCGGTGTTTCTGCTGATGCTGGGTCGGCCGCTGCTGAAGAAGTTGATGAAACTCAGGCAGGCTTAGGTTTGTCCTCGGGCTCCTGCTGCAACTGTTCCCACAACTGCGCGGCGTCGGGAAACTCCGTACCGGTTTCAGGCCCCATGTCATCCGGGTCGTAGCGGCTCAGGCAACCCTCGCCCAGCGTGGCGGGAGCCTTGGAAGTGGCTTTGTCCAGTGGATCGGCCATGGTCATGTCCTCGGTGCAAAAACGGCGAAGGGCCTGAAGCGATTGAACGCCCAGGCCCTTCGAATTTCAACTGTGACGTACGTCTGTCAGAAGACGACGGTCTTGTTGCCGTGCACCAGCACGCGGTCTTCCAGGTGATAACGCAAGCCACGGGCCAACACCATTTTCTCGACATCGCGGCCGAAACGCACCATGTCTTCGATGCTGTCGCTGTGGTTGACGCGCACCACGTCCTGCTCGATGATCGGGCCGGCATCCAGCTCTTCGGTCACATAGTGGCAAGTCGCGCCAATCAGCTTCACGCCGCGCAGGGAGGCTTGGTGGTACGGCTTGGCACCGACGAACGACGGCAGGAAGCTGTGGTGAATGTTGATGACCTTGTGCGCATACTCGCTGCACAACTCAGGCGGCAGGATCTGCATGTAGCGGGCAAGTACCACCACTTCGGCATCGTGTTGCTTGACCAGGCGCGAAACCTCGGTGAAGGCTGGCTGCTTGTCCTGCGGATTGACCGGGACGTGGTAGTACGGAATACCGTGCCACTCCACCATGCTGCGCAAGTCATCATGGTTGGAAATCACACAGGAAATTTCACAGTCCAGTTCATCGCTGTGCCAGCGGTGCAGCAAGTCGGCCAGGCAGTGCGACTCGCGGCTGGCCATCAGGACCACGCGCTTCTTTTGCTCGGTATCGGTGATGCGCCAGTCCATCGAGAACTCTTCGGCGATCGGGGCAAAGGCTTCACGAAACGCTTCTATACCAAATGGCAGGGAGTCGGCACGGATTTCGTGACGCATGAAGAACCAGCCACTGAGATTGTCCGAGTGATGGCTCGCTTCAGTGATCCAGCCGTTGTGTGATGCCAGAAAGTTACTGACTTTGGCAACGATGCCAACACGGTCCGGGCAAGAAATCACCAGACGAAAAGTGCGCATGAGGGGGGAACTCCAGAACTTCGCAAAGGCCGCCATTCTAGCGATTGCGCAACAAAACTGCAGTATTGTTGACGTTTCGCCCTGCCGGAAGGTCAGTGCGGCAGGGCGGACACCAGCAGTGCCTGCTTGCACAGATGCTCTTGCGGTGCCGGCCAATTGTTAATTTATGTATATCTGACAGACCGGGACCACACTAATAATCGCACTACCAATGCGCGCCAGAACCCCGGCAATTAAATTGAATAAACTTGCCTTAAATGTTTACTTGATGAAACACCGTGACTATTATTGCCGCACTGTCACCTGCCATCCAGCGCACAACATAAGGTAGTCCACATGTCCTTGATCAACGAATATCGCGCCACCGAAGAAGCTATCAAAGAGCTGCAAGCCCGTTTGAAGAACCTGTCCCAAGACGACAAACTGCAAACCGAGCTGGAATTCGAAGGCAAACTGCGCACCCTGATGGGTGAATACTCCAAGTCCCTGCGTGACATCATCGCGCTGCTGGATCCAGAATCCAAAACCAAGGCACCACGCGGCGGTGCAGTGAAAACTACCGGCACCAAGCGTGCTCGCAAAGTTAAACAATACAAAAACCCGCACAACGGTGAAGTCATCGAAACCAAAGGTGGCAACCACAAGACTCTGAAAGAGTGGAAAGCCAAGTGGGGCGGTGACGTGGTGGAAGGCTGGGCTACCCTGCTGGGCTAAGCCTCAGAGCTTGTCGCAGATGGATCCGTGACAAAAAATAACGCCAGCAAATGCTGGCGTTATTTATGCTCGGCGTTTAAGCCCTGGCATGTTCGATTTCAAAGACTCAAACGCTGGCGCAGTCCCTGGACATAATCCTGCCACTCACCGAGCACCCCCTGCTGAAACGCAGTAGCACTAACGCTCAATTGGGCCGCGGCTTCTACAAAACTTTCAAGGGTATTTGGCGCACCCCATTCAGGGTCTGACAAACGTTTCTGACAGAATATTCGCCAGCGCTCTTGCTCTTCGGAATTCAACGTGTCGGGAAAGTTGCGTGCGCGATATCGAAACAGCAATTCAGGCAAACGTTCGTCATCGAAAGGCCACTGCTCTTGTGCCAATTGCATCGGGTCAACGGTCCTGACTTGTTCACACAATCGTCGATCCCGATCACCGATAAATCCATCGTATAACTGTTGCTCCGGATCCTGGCTCTGGGAAAAGTCTTCGCGGGCATAAATCGCCAGGATTTTATCCAGCCAAACTTTCCGGGCGTCATTGAGCTGCGACACCCTCTGCTGATACAGCGCCATATCCAGCCCCAGACGCTGCTGATCTTCCTGGCGAAGTACTGACAACGGTGCCACCACCGGGCACTTGTTGATGTGAATCAGCTTCAACGGCACCGGCAACTCGCCTTCGGCCAGTTCGTCGCGGCGGGTATACAAGCGCTGGCGCAAACTTTCGGCATCCAGGTCGAGCAGGCCCTGGGGATCCAGGTGCAGATCACAGACAATCAGGGCGTTCTTGTTGCTCGGGTGCCAGGCCAGCGGCAACACCACCCCCACATAGTTGCGAGCGGCCGAAAAACGTCCGGAAACATGCACCAGCGGTTGCAGCAGGCGTATCTGGTCCATGACTTTTTGCTTGCTGCGCAGTTGAAATAACCAGTCGTACAGCTTTGGCTGTTTTTCCCGTATCAGGCGCGCCAGGGCGATCGTCGCGCGAACGTCCGACAGTGCTTCGTGGGCATTGCCATGATCGATGCCATTGGCAGCGGTCAGGCGTTCGAGCTTGAGCGTGACCCGCTCCTCGTCATCGGTCGGCCAGACCAGGCCATCGGGACGCAAGGCATAGGCGGCGCGCACCACATCGATCAGGTCCCAGCGGCTATTGCCGCCCTGCCACTCCCGCGCATAGGGGTCGAAAAAGTTTCGGTACAGGCTGTAGCGGGTCATCTCGTCATCGAAACGCAAGGTGTTATACCCCGCACCACAGGTACCGGGCGCCGCGAGTTGGGCATGCACCCGGGTCATGAAATCGGCTTCGCTCAAGCCGTGCTCTTGCAGTTGCCCGGGGGTGATTCCCGTGATCGCGCAGGCGGCAGGATGCGGCAGGATGTCGTCACTGGGCTGGCAGTAAAGATTGACCGGCTCGTCGATTTCATTGAGATCGAAGTCGGTGCGCAGGCCGGCCATTTGCAACGGACGGTCACTACGGGGATTGATGCCAGTGGTTTCGTAGTCGTACCAGAAAATGGAGGTCACGGGCGATTCCTGAACTGAAGATCGGCAAAGTCTAGGCGTTCACCGCCCGCCCCGGCCAGTAGTCTTGTCATTCAAGCACCTTGCGCGACTCACCATGCAATGCATAGTTATGTCGTTTCCCCCGGCCCCCGCCCCTCGAATAGGCTGCTAGCATCGAATGGATACACAATCCCGAATAAGGCCACATCATCAGGTTGCCCATGCTCGAGACCACAGCACAGCCACGGAATGCGCCGCTGTCACCGCCGCTGGATACGCGGTATCAGGTTGAAACGCCGGAGGGCGTCGACCTGCCACTGCGCCCGGCCGGGTTGATGGTCCGTGCGCTGGCATTCTCCATTGATCTTGGTTTGCGCGGCCTGGTCCTGGGCGTGCTGTTCATTGTGCTGGCGATGCTCGGCAAACTCGGAGCCGGGCTCGGCTCGATCCTGCTGTTCGTGGTGAGCTGGTGGTACATGGTGCTGTTCGAGGTGCTGAATCACGGTCGCTCGCCGGGCAAGCAATGGATGGGCCTGCAGGTGGTGCACGACGATGGCACCCCGGTCGGCTGGTCGGCGTCGCTGTTGCGCAACCTGCTGCGCGTTGTCGACCTGCTGCCGTTCGGTTACTTCCTCGGGGCCATCAGTTGCCTGCAACATCCCCACTTCAAGCGCCTCGGCGATATCGCCGCCGGGACCCTGGTGATCTACCGCGAACGACCGCACACCCGCCCCCAGCTCCCCGAAGCCCGGCCCCGCCGCCCGGCCTTTGTCCTGACACTCACCGAGCAACGGGCCATCCTCGGGTTTGCCGAGCGCCAGGGTGAACTCTCCGAAGCGCGGGTCAATGAACTGGCTTCGATTCTCGCCCACCCCTTGCAAGTCGAACCCCCGCAGGCAGTGACCGAGCTCAACGGCATCGCCCGCGGGTTGTTGGGGCCGACATGAAGCAAAGCCTTTTTGAAAGCCGGCACAAGGCCGAATGGGATCATTTCGCCCATCTGCTCGAGCAGTTGGAGCGGGACGGCAAGGCTACCGACGCCGGCAGTTTCCCGAAGGACTACCGACGCCTCTGCCAACACCTGGCACTGGCACGGGAGCGTGGCTACAGCAGTTTTCTGATCGACTCCTTGCAGCAACAGGTGCTGCGCGGACACCAACAGCTTTACCGTCATCGCAGCCATTTGGGGGCCAATGTGCTGGCGTTCATCCTGGCCGACTTTCCGCGACTGGTGCGCGAACAGTGGCGTTTTGTCCTCGCCGCCAGCCTGATGTTTTTTGGCAGCCTGGCCGGTTTCGCGCTGCTGGTGTACCTGTACCCGGCGCTGGTCTACAACCTGATCCCCGCCGAGCAGGTCAGCGAAATGCAAAGCATGTACGACCCCGTTGCCGGTCACCTCGGGCGCACAGCGGAACGAGCCGCCAGTGAGGACTGGGCGATGTTCGGCTACTACATCATGCACAACATCGGCATTGCCTTTCAGACCTTCGCCAGTGGTTTGCTGTTCGGTCTGGGCAGCGTGTTTTTCCTGATTTTCAACGGCCTGATGATCGGTGCGGTGGCCGGGCACCTGACCTACGTCGGCTACGGGCAAACCTTTTGGTCATTCGTGATCGGCCATGGCGCTTTCGAACTCAGCGCCATCGCCCTGGCCGGTGCCGCCGGTCTGAAGCTGGGCTGGGCCTTGGTCGCCCCGGGGCGCCTGCCACGGGCCGAGGCCTTGCGATTGGCTGCGCGCAAGAGCGTGCTGCTGATCTGCGGGGTCATGCTGTTTCTGTTGATCGCGGCGTTTATCGAAGCCTATTGGTCGTCAATGACCGGCCCTTCGCACCAGACCAAATATCTGGTCGGCGCGGCGCTCTGGCTGTTGGTGGTGGTTTATCTCGTGTTTGCCGGACGTCAGCGCCATGCGCCTGAGTGACGCCACGGTGGTGATTCGCCCCCGCTCGACCTGGGAAGCCATGGACCTGGGGGTGCTGCTGAGCCAACGCCACCGACGCCTGTTGATGACCAGTTGGGCCTTGGTCACCTTGCCGGTTTTCGCGCTGCTCAGTTGGGGGCTCTGGGATTCGCCCGATCTCGCCGTGTTCATTTTCTGGTGGCTGAAGCCGGCGTTCGAACGCCTTCCCCTATACATCCTGTCCAAAGCCATGTTCGGTGAAACGCCCACGCTCAAACAGGCCCTGCGCCAATGGCCACGTCTGCTCAAGCCGCAATTGCTGGCCAGCCTGACCTGGCGACGCCTGAGTTTGCCCCGCAGTTTCGTGATGCCGGTGGTGCAACTCGAAGGACTGGGCGGGCAGCAACGGCAACAACGCCTACAGGTGCTGTTGCAGCGAGACGCCGGCTCCGCACGCTGGTTGACGATCATCGGCGCGCACCTGGAAGGCGCATTGTGGGTCGGCTTGATGGTGTTGTTCTACCTGCTGCTGCCACAACAGGTCGCGCTCGACTGGAGCTGGCAGTCGCTGATCTCGGCGGCCACCCAGGACTGGCGTTGGCTGGAACACCTGACTAATGCCTTTTATGCACTGGTGCTGGTGGCCTGGGAACCGATCTATGTCGCCTGCGGTTTCAGTCTGTACCTGAACCGGCGCACCGTGCTGGAGGCCTGGGATATCGAACTGGTGTTTCGCCGGATGCGCCAACGCCTGGTCAGTGCAGGCGCTGTCCTGTTGATGGCCGTGATTATGCTGATGCCAACCACCCACAACGCATGGGCCACAGAACCGGCCCTCTCACCCGACAGCCCGCGCCTGCTGGGCCAGCCCCTGACCAGTCAGGCCTCCAGGGACAGCATCAAGGCGATCCTCGAACAGGCGCCCTTCAAGAACCGGGAATCGGTCACGCGCTACCGCTTTGGCGAAGAGCAACCGAATGCTGAAGCTTTGGACGACGGCAAGACACCACAATGGTTGAAGGCGCTGTTGAAGCTGCTCGAGGGGCAACGCTTCGGGGCATTGGCGACACTGATCGAAATCGTACTGTGGGGCATCGTCATTGGCGCCGTCGGCCTGTTGATCTGGCGCTATCGCGACTGGCTGCAGGCGTTCGTCAGCCGACGACCGCCCCTCAATGTCAAAGCCACGCGACCGTTACCGCAGCAGGCGTTCGGCCTGGACCTCAAGCCCGAATCCCTGCCCGCCGACATCGCCGCCCACGCCGAAAGCCTCTGGCAAGCCCACCCACGCGAAGCGCTTGGCTTGCTCTATCGCGCTCTGCTCAGCCGCCTGCTGCACGACTTCAATATCGTGCTCAAGGCCGCCGACACCGAAGGTCAGGTGCTTCGGCGTGTCGAGCTACTGCAGCAGCCGGCCTTGCTGGCCTACAGCCAAAACCTTACCGGGCACTGGCAAAACATGGCCTACGGGCATCGCCTGCCGCCCGCTCAAGTGCAACAGGAACTGTGTAACGGCTGGCGTGTTCTGTTCGGTCCGGAGGCTGTCCGTTGAGTCGGCGCCGGGGTTCGATAGCCGGTGCGTTGATGGCCGTGTTGCTGGCTGCGTTGAGTGTTTATCTGTACCTCAAGGCGACGCCCTACCAGACCGAAATCGATCACGGCCCCTCCCCCGAAGCCAATGCCAACCCTTATCTGGCGGCCGAGTTGTTCCTGCGCAAGCAAGGCCTGAAGGTCGGCCACGCCAATGGCCTCGATATCCTGCCCAGCCTCGACCCGCATCAACACAGCCTGCTGTTGCTCGGGGAACGCTACAACATGACCCCACGGCAGATCGACCAGGTGATGAACTGGACCCGGGCCGGCGGGCGGCTTCTGTTCGTCGCCGAGTCGCTGTGGGATGAAAAACTCGGCCATAGCAATGACCTGCTGCTCGACCGGGTGCAACTGCACCAGTCCTTGAGCAAAGACCTCAAGGACCCACAGCCGGATGTCGGTGACGATCCGTACCCGCAACTGACCAAGCTCTATCTGGAAGACGAAGACGCCCCGGCCTATGTCGGTTTCGATACCGCGTTCCATCTCGAAGACCCGAAAAACCTCGCCCTGGCCTGGGCCAACAGCGCCAGGGCCACGCACATGATGCAACTCAACCACGGGCTCGGTTCGATCATCGTGGTCACCGATGCCGACCTGTGGAAAACCCCGGCCATCGACCGGTACGACAACGCCTGGCTGCTCTGGTACCTGACCGCCGACACCCGCGTGACGCTGATCTTCAACACCGATCACGACAGCCTGCTGACGTTGCTGCTGCGTTACTTCCCCCAGGCGCTGGTCGCGTTGTTCGCCTTGATCGGCCTGGGTTTCTGGCACTTTGGCGTGCGCCAGGGACCGCTGCTGGAAGCGGCTCCGAAAGCACGCCGGCAATTGCAGGAGCACCTGCGCGCCAGTGCCGACTTCCTGTTGCGCCGCAACGGTCAGGCCGGCCTGCTGCAAGCCTTGCAGCAAGACATCCTGCGGCGTGTACGGCGTCGTCACCCCGGTTTTGAACAGCTCGGCGTTGCCGAACAATGGCTGGTGCTCGCGCGCCTGACCGGCCAACCCACACGCGCCATCAGCCAGGCCATGAGCCCGCGGCCGAAACAACGGCTTTCCAGCGTTGAATTCAGCCGCCAGGTCGCCCACCTGCAAACCTTGAGGAACGCCTTATGATCTGGCACCTGACAAGTGTTGGATTCCCATTGGATTAGAAGACAGCCCCTTACGAGCTGTTCGAGGCTACCTCCGGCAGTTGCGGGTGCGAGCCACATTTGAGTCGACCTCTCATCGTCCGCATTGGGTTGAATCCATAGTCGAAAGCGGACGTTCCCAGGCACCTACGAAGTTATGGCGATTTAGTCTTGGTCCGTGGGAAATCAGTACTCGCCATTAATCTTTCGTGAACATACTCCTCAAATTGTTCGGCTGGCAGTGGCGGGGAAAACAGGAATCCCTGGTAGGTCTGGCAGCCATGCTTGACCAGAAAGATGCGCTGAGCTTCTGTCTCCACACCTTCTGCAATCACCGAAAGCCCCAATATCTGGCTCAGGCTCACAATCGCGCAGGCGATGGCGGCGTCGTTGGGATCAACCAGCACATCTCTGATGAAGGACTGATCGATCTTGAGTTGATCCAGCGGAAGGCTCTTCAGGTATGACAGTGACGAGTAGCCGGTTCCGAAATCATCCAGCGAAAGGCCTATGCCGATCTCTTTCAACTCGATCATTTTGGCGACAGTACCTTCCATATCCTCTATCAGCAGGCCTTCGGTCAGTTCCAGTTTCAATTTCTTCGGATCGGCCCCCGTGTATCTCAGTACTTGCAGTACCTCCTCGACGAAGTCCGGATGGTGAAACTGGCGGGCGCTGACATTCACAGCCATACCCAGTCGGGCGGTTTCCGAACGCTTTGCCCAGGCAACCAGCTGAGTGCAGGCTGCCTGCAGCGCCCAACGGCCTAATGGCAGAATCAACCCTGTTTCCTCTGCCAATGGAATGAACTCGCCTGGAAACACGACTCCGCGCTCAGGATTCCGCCATCTCATCAGTGCCTCTGCGCCAATGATACGGCCCTCACTATTCACCTGCGGCTGGTAATGAAGAAGGAATTCGTTGTCCTGCAAGCCTTGGCGCAAGTCTACTTCCAGTCTGGCGCGTGCCGTGGCAACCGCCTGCATTTCCGGATCGAAGAAGCGCATGGTATTGCGGCCCGCCGCCTTGGCGCGATACATCGCCAGGTCAGCGCGCTTCAGAATATCGTCCGCTGTGCTCAGTTGCCCCTGGAACAGCGCAATGCCGAGGCTGGGGGTGCTGTGGTGCTCATATCCATCCAACTGGTAGGAAATGTTCAGAGAGTTGAGAATCTTTTCGCCAATAGCCTTGGCCTGGATAGCTGCTTCTGGAGGATTCTCATTAAGGCCATCCAGCAGGACGACGAATTCGTCTCCGCCCAGGCGAGCCACGGTGTCGCTCTCGCGTATGCAGCCGCAAAGGCGCAGAGCAACTTGCTGCAGCAACATGTCGCCTCTGTCATGCCCCAGCGTGTCGTTCAGTGCCTTGAAGTTATCCAGGTCAATGAGAATTATCCCGTTCGTATGCAGGCTACGGGCGCTGCCCGCCAGCAGATGCTGTAACCGGTCCAACATGAGCCGCCTGTTGGCCAGCCCGGTCAACTGATCGTAGAAGGCCAAACGCTGGACCTCTTGCTCAGCGGTCTTACGGTGGGTGATGTCAGTATTGATCGACAGAACGGATTGCGGCTGGCCATCATCGTCTCGCACCAGGGTTCGATGACTTTCGAGCGTGATGGTGCAGCCATCCCGGCGTCGAAGTGTAACTTCGTCCGCCCAGTCACCCGTTTCTATCAGGCTGTCAGTGGCCGCATTGAAAGCGGCGCTACCCTGGTAGATCAACTCCTGTGCCGATTTGCCGAGTGCCTCTTCCTTTGACAGACCGTAGAGACGCTCGGCACTTTTGTTCCAGTACAGGATGCGGTTATCCATCCCGTGAACGACAATGGCGTCCTGGGCCTTGTCCAGCAGCGATGCTTGCTGGCGGGCCTGCTTCTCGCTTTCGCGCAGCACTGCCAGATAACCTTCCCTTTCGGCTGCTTGCGACTCCATTTCGCGCCTGATCTTGCCCCCGTAGATAACAGCCGCACTGACCATCAGTAGCACGAACACCATGATCGCGTATTCGACCCGGCGCAGTTCTTCGACCGACTCAAGCTCCTCCTCCAGGAGCTTGCTTTGAATCAGGCCAACGCGATCCCGCACGGTACTGAGTGAGGCGAGCAACAGGGCAAACTTCCTGTCCATCGTTGCCATGCGTTTGCCGGCATTGTCCGACTGCCCCTCCCTGAAGTAGGAAAAGATCAGCAAGGCCTCGTTCACCATTTCGACCATCGCGGCATCAACTGCACCCACCTCATCCTTCAATGCAAGGGTAAAGGCCTGTATATCTGCACTGTGTTCAGCCTCATTGGCGATCCGTACTTCCAACTGTTTTTTGGCCATTGCCAAATGCTCGTTGAAGGCGCGCAAGGCTTCATTCATGTTCCGCGATTCGGCTTCAACATTATGTGTATCGAACACATTATTGCCCGGCGCATTGACTGTGGAAGCCAGGCTGCCCAGCGTTGAATAGCTCGACAGCTGTTGGACCCACGACTGGTTTGCCTTGATGGAGCGGTGATAGGTATCGACGATCAGGTGATTCAATAGCACGCTCAGCACAACAACCAGCACGTCGAATCCCGCAAGAAAAAAGTACATGCGGTGCCATTTGGTCGAGCGCGGCTTATTTGAACTGGTGGGTATGGCTTGCTTTGCGGCGGTTTTATTCCTGAAAAAATCCATTTCACAATCTCCAAACATAATCCTTCTAAATTGACCAATAGAAGCGGTATTCGGAAACCAATTGACCTTTTGTGCCGCCACCTGAACCTGAGAACACACCGCACGTAGCATTAGCCAAATTTTTTCTCTGTTCTGGATTCACGCTGGTTTTCGTGAGCGAAGCTCCCGGGTGTCGTTGCGCATTTGCGCCCCTGAACTGGATGCTTCATGCAGAATAGTCGGGTTACACAGGGCACGTTGCGGGTCATTTCCGCGCAGCCTGCCGGACTGCCTGATCAGCTTCGACAGCAGACCAAGCATAGCCACTAATTTGCCATTATTCTGTTCGCCGACTGCTCCAGGTCGGTAGCAGCCCTTGACGGTCGGCAGCTTTCGGCTGTGGATTCAACCGGTCGATGCAACACAGCTAAATTCTGTGTAGGCAGAAGGAGTGTTGCAGGCTTGCTCTGCTGTGAAATTGTCACTGGCTGAACCCGTCCCTGCTATCTACGACATGCGCCGTTGCCGCCTGATACCGGTGCGGCAGATACGTTTCAAGCAGCTCCAGCCATGCTTTTCGCTCGCATCACCCTTGGTTCCGGGATGGCCGAATGACTGCCGCGACACGGCAAGGCTTTACTGCACCTTATCGTGCAGACCTGACAGCAGCGTTTGATTCACTCTTCGAACCAAATTCTCCCAAGCAAGGCAGGTAATGTCGGCAGTTGACCGTCATAGACTAACCTCCACCTCTGACGAACGCTCAAATGAAGGGTTGCCATGGGTTTGCAATGAGGCAGATTGGCAGTCACTCACTCGTTCCACGCGTAAAAAAATACGTGAAAAAAGTTAGATTAGATAAGTGACTGACTTATGGAAGATAAAACAAATGTAACTGTTAACAAGGCTCCGGAAGTCGTGAGTCAACCGATCGGGCCCGACGCACCGAGCCATGCCGCTCAACAGCGTCAGCGTGCCGGCCATCTGGCCCAGGCCGTACGCAAAGAACTGCAAAAAGCGGTGATTGGCCAGGACAGCGTGATCGACGACGTCCTGACGGCACTGATCGCCGGCGGCCACGTGCTGCTCGAAGGCGTGCCGGGTTTGGGCAAGACCCTGTTGGTGCGCGCCCTCGCCCGCTGCTTCGGCGGCGAGTTCGCACGCATCCAGTTCACCCCGGACCTGATGCCCAGCGATGTCACCGGGCATGCCGTATATGACTTGCAGACCGAGCAATTCAAACTGCGCAAAGGGCCATTGTTCACCAACCTGCTACTGGCCGACGAGATCAACCGTGCCCCTGCGAAAACCCAGGCCGCGCTGCTCGAGGCCATGCAGGAACGGCAAGTCACCCTCGAAGGCCAGGCATTGCCGATTGCGCAACCGTTCATGGTGCTCGCCACGCAAAACCCGATCGAACAGGAAGGCACTTACCCCCTGCCGGAGGCTGAACTGGACCGCTTCATGCTCAAGGTGCGCATGGATTACCCCGACGCCGAGCAGGAGCTGGACATGGTGCGTCAGGTCAGCCGCTCGACCCGGGCCGACATGCTTGATGTCCAACCGATGCGCACGTTATTGCAGGCCAGGGATGTACTGGCCCTGCAACGCATCGCCAGCGACCTGGCACTGGACGACCAGGTGCTCGATTACGCCGTGCGCCTGGCCCGTTCCACCCGCAACTGGCCTGGTTTGATCCTCGGCGCCGGCCCACGCGCATCCATCGCGCTGGTGCGATGTGCCCGGGCCCGGGCGCTGCTGCGCGGCGGTGAGTTCGTGATTCCGGATGACATCAAAGGCTGCGCCCTGGCCGTGCTGCGCCATCGTGTGCGCATCGCGCCGGAGCTGGATATCGAGGGTCTGGATGTCGATCAGGTGCTCCAGCAGTTGCTCGACCAAGTGCCGGCGCCGCGCCTGTGAAACCCTCGCGCCTGGTGCTCGTCTGGCTGTTGATCCTGCTGGCCTGCACCATTGTGTCGGGCACTTTGGTGGCATTGGAGGTCTCGGTTCCGACGAATCTCATGGCGATCAACTGGGGGTTGCTGCTGGCGCTGCTGGCCCTGGCACTGCTGGATGCGGTGTGCGTGAAGCGCCTGCCGTCGCCCCGGCTGAAACGCCAGATACCCGGCAGCCTGGCGCTGGGTCGATGGAGCGAGGTGCAACTGACGGTCGAACACGACTTTGCGCAACCGCTGAAGGTACAAGTCTTCGACCATGTGCCACCGGGCCTGAGCTTCGAAAACCTGCCGCTGACGGTCGAGCTGCAACCCGGCCAGCACAGCCTGGCCGGTTATCGCCTGCGCCCGCTCAAGCGCGGCCACTTCAGCTTCGAACACTGCGAAATCAACCTGCCAAGCCCCTTGGGCCTCTGGTCGGAAAGACGCTTGCTCGACCTGCCCGACGCCACCCGCGTCTACCCCGACTTCGCCCGTCTCTATGAAGGGCAATTACTGGCGGTGGACAACTGGCTCAGCCAGCTTGGCGTCCGCCAGAAACAACGGCGGGGCCTGGGACTGGAATTCCATCAATTGCGCGAATTTCGCGAGGGCGACAGCCTGCGCCAGATCGACTGGAAAGCCACCGCACGCCAGCGCACGCCGATTGCCCGGGAATATCAGGACGAACGCGATCAGCAAATCATTTTCATGCTCGACTGCGGCCGGCACATGCGCAGCCAGGATGATGAGCTGTCGCACTTCGATCACGCCCTCAACGCCTGTTTGTTGCTCAGCTACGTCGCTCTACGTCAGGGCGACGCCGTGGGCCTGAGTACTTTTGCCAGCGAACAGCCGCGCTACCTCGCGCCGGTAAAAGGCACCAGCCATCTCAACACCCTGCTCAACACCGTCTATGACTTGAACAGCAGCCAGCGCAGCGCCGACTATCAAGCCGCGGCCACGCAACTGCTGGCACGGCAAAAACGCCGGGCACTGGTGGTGCTGGTGACCAACCTGCGCGAAGAGGACGACGATGAATTGCTGCCGGCCGTCCACCGTCTGAGCCAGCAGCATCAGGTGCTGGTCGCGAGCCTGCGCGAAGACGTGCTCGACTCCCTGCGTCAGTCACCGGTGCAGACTTTGCCCGAAGCGCTGGCCTATTGCGGGACCGTGGACTACCTGAATGCACGTGCCGAACTCCATGAGCGCTTGAACGCTCATGGCGTATTGGTGATGGATGCGCGGCCTGGTGAGTTGGGAGCAGAGTTGGTGACTCGGTACCTGGGCTGGAAGAGAACCGGACTCTGAGCCTGGGCAATCACTCACAGCCAGGTTCCCATTGATCTCACGCCGAAGCCGGCAGCGGCAGAAAACTGAAATACTGCTTCAACGCCTCTACCAGTTGCCCATACTCCGGCGGTGCCCGTTGCAGGCTGAACCCGGCGTCGAAATGTTGGGGGGTCGCGTCTTCGTGGCACCACAGGCAACAGGCCTGCAGGTCGATGATTCGCAGACCACCTTCGCTGGCGGGAATTTTCAGGCGCAGGCTGAAGTCCGCGCCGATCATCATCGGCAGCTGGCTGATCAACATCAGCCCGTCTTCGGAGACATTGCCCAGGTAGCCGATGGGTTTGCCGGTGATGCCGTTGAACACTTTCAGGAAGTACGGCAGTTGATGCCGCTCGATTCGGCGGTCAGTGAACATGTGCAATTTCGCTATGCAAGGCTCTTAAGCAGAGCCGCACTACTGCTTCGGAACGGGTATGCATGAGTCTTTGCCCGCTCTCCCCGCTTCCGGTGCGCCAGTCCTTGTAGCGCAGAGTCTTGCTTGTACCGGTCACAGGTGTTGCCCCGGTTCATCAGAGACAACGCTCTAAAACCGGTTCCCTGGACTATAGCTCACCACCGCCGGGGAGCCAGCGATCAGAGGGTTGCGGCCGTCAGAACTGCGTGGATTTTGCCGCGGCGGCACTGCGCAACGGGTAGTGACCCAGGCTTTGCAGGGTTTCCAGACGAGCTCGGGCGCGGTAGGCGTATTCGCTCTGTGGGTACGAGGCGATGATGAACTGATACGTCTGCGCCGCATCGACAAACATCTTCTGCCGTTCCAGGCAAAGGCCGCGCATCATCGATGCTTCCGGCCACACATAAGGTCGCGCCCGGCTTTCGCGCTCGACCTTGGACAGTTCAAGCATGACTTGCTCGCAATTGCCCCGGTCATAGGCTTTGTAGGCATTGTTCAAATGATGGTTCATCGACCAACGGGTGCAGCCCGTGACGCTGAGGGCGCTGATGGCAAGGGCGGCAATGAGTACGCAACGCATGGGAAAATCTCCTGTCATGAACGCTGTATCGACCCATGGTCGGAAATCTTCAGGCTGCCGGATGCAAAGTTGCGCGGTTCTATAAAGAAGGCAATAACCAGGTTCTTCGAAAAAACCAAGCTCTTCACGAAAAGTAGTGCATACGAACAATGACTACACCTTCGGAGCATAGTAGCCTCACTCAGCGCTTGAACTCAGGAGTCTTTGCATGTCCGTCCGTCGTACCAAAATCGTCGCCACCCTTGGCCCGGCCAGTAACTCGCCGGAAGTTCTCGAACAGCTGATTCTGGCTGGCCTGGACGTCGCCCGCCTGAACTTCTCCCACGGCACCCCCGACGAGCACAAGGCTCGCGCGAAGCTGGTGCGTGACCTCGCTGCCAAGCACGGCCGCTTCGTCGCCCTGCTGGGTGACCTGCAAGGCCCGAAAATCCGTATCGCCAAATTCGCCAACAAGAAGATCGAGCTGAAGATCGGTGATCAATTCACCTTCTCCACCAGCCATCCTCTGACCGAAGGCAACCAGCAAGTGGTCGGCATCGACTACCCGGACCTGGTCAAGGACTGCGGTGTGGGCGACGAGCTGCTGCTCGACGACGGTCGCGTGGTGATGCGCGTCGATACCGCCACCGCCACCGAACTGAACTGCACCGTGACCATCGGCGGCCCGCTGTCCGACCACAAAGGCATCAACCGTCGCGGTGGCGGCCTGACCGCTCCGGCCCTGACTGAAAAAGACAAGGCCGACATCAAGCTCGCCGCGGAAATGGAAGTCGACTACCTCGCGGTATCCTTCCCGCGTGACGCCGCCGACATGGAGTACGCCCGTCAACTGCGCGACGAGGCCGGCGGCACTGCCTGGCTGGTGGCGAAGATCGAACGCGCCGAAGCCGTGGCCGACGACGAAACCCTCGACGGCCTGATCAAGGCGTCCGACGCGGTGATGGTTGCCCGTGGTGACCTGGGTGTGGAAATCGGCGACGCCGAGTTGGTGGGCATCCAGAAGAAAATCATTCTGCACGCACGCCGCCACAACAAGGCGGTGATCGTGGCGACCCAGATGATGGAGTCGATGATCCAGAACCCGATGCCGACCCGCGCCGAAGTGTCCGACGTAGCCAACGCCGTGCTCGACTACACCGATGCCGTGATGCTCTCGGCCGAAAGCGCCGCTGGCCTGTACCCGCTGGAAGCCGTTCAGGCCATGGCGCGTATCTGCGTCGGTGCCGAAAAGCACCCGACCAGCAAGACCTCCAGCCACCGCATCGGCAAGGAATTCCAGCGCTGCGACGAAAGCATCGCGCTGGCGACCATGTACACCGCCAACCACTTCCCGGGCGTGAAGGCGATCATCGCCTTGACCGAAAGTGGCTACACCCCGCTGATCATGTCGCGCATCCGCTCCTCGGTGCCGATCTACGCGTTCACCCCGCACCGCGAAGCCCAGGCTCGCGCGGCAATGTTCCGTGGCGTGTACACCATCCCGTTCGACCCGGCTTCGCTGGCGCCGAACGAAGTCAGCCAAAAGGCTATCGACGAGCTGGTCAAGCGCGGCGTGGTACAGAAAGGCGACTGGGTCATCCTGACCAAAGGCGACAGCTACCACACTACCGGTGGCACCAACGGCATGAAGATCCTGCACGTTGGCGACCCGATGGTCTGAGTGACCGCATGCTGAAAAACGAAAGCCCCGCCATGTGAATGGCGGGGCTTTTTGCATTCTGATCCGATAGTTGTGTTGTTCAGGCTGGCCTCATCGCGAGCAAGCTCGCTCCCACAGTAGAATTGTGTACACCAAACCATTGTGGGAGCGAGCTTGCTCGCGATGGGGCCGGCCCAGTCAGCGAAAGATTCAATGCCGCTTGATGAACCCCGTCAACGCCGCCAACGCCTCCGGCGACCGCAGCCGCTGGGTAAACAACGCACCCTCCTCTTCAATCACCTTGCGCAACAGCTCCCGGTCCGGCGCTTTCATCAATTGCTTGCTGATACGCACTGCTTCCGGCGGCAGCGACTCGAATCGCAACGCCATCTCCCGCGCCCTGGCCAAGGTTTCTTCGCCACTGCCCAAGGCTTCGGACGCAATACCCCACGCGGCAGCCTGCTCCCCATTGAAACCTTCACCGAGCAGCAACAACTCCGCCGCCTTGGCCTGCCCGAGCAGACGCGGCAGGATCAGGCTGGAACCGAACTCCGGGCAAAGACCAAGGTTGACGAACGGCATGCGCAGGCGGGCGTCGCGGCTGACGTACACCAGGTCGCAATGCAGCAACATGGTCGTACCAATGCCCACCGCCGCTCCGGCCACGGCGGCGATCACCGGTTTGCGGCATTCGAGCAAGTTGAGCATGAAATGGAACACCGGACTGTCGAGGCTGTTCGGCGGTTGCTGGATGAAATCGGCGATGTCGTTGCCGGCGGTGAAGCATTCGGCAGAGCCGGTGATCAACACGGCGTTGATATTGGGGTCGCTGTCGGCCTGTTTCAGCGCCTCGGCCAAGTGGCTGTACATGGCGCGGGTCAGGGCGTTTTTCTTGTCCGGGCGATTCAGGCGCAGGGTCAACAGGCCGCGTTCGCGTTCAACTTGGATGGCATCGGTCATGGCAGGTCTCGCGTCTGAAAAGTCAGCGCTCAACCACGGGGCAGGAACACATCGGCCAGCAGTTGATTGCGCGGCAATCCCGCCAGGTACAGGCGCCGGGCAAAGGCGTCGACACTGTCGGGGCCTCCGCAGAGTAAGGCCAGGGTTTGCCGGGAAACAAGCCGCAGTTGCGCCAAAGCCGCTGGCAACTCGGCCGGGGTCCACAGTTCGACACTCAGGTTCGGACGGCTGGTTGCCATGGCGTGCAGGGGTTTGGCCAGGTAGTGCTCATCGGTATCATGGGCCAGGTGGATGACGCGGATGGTGCCTTGATGATCCTGGCGCAATGCTTCGCGCAAGACACCAAACAATGGCCCCAATCCGGTGCCGGCCGCCATCAACCACAACGGCCGGGCGTGCCAGTCAGGGTCATAATGCAAGGCACCGCCGCGCAGTTCACCGAGACGGATCGGATCGCCGATGCGCATTTGCCTGGCGGCATCGCTGAATTCCCCGGGCGTGCGGCAATCGAGATGAAACTCCAGAAAACGGTCTTCCTGCGGCAGGCTGGCGAGGGAATACGGCCGCGCCACGCTGCCCGCCCACAACACCAGGTGCTGCCCGGCGCTATAACGCAACGGTCGCTGGGGGATTACCCGCAAGCGCAGCACCGTGGTAGTCAGCCAATCGACCGCCGCGACTTCGGCCGGATGACCATCGGTTTGCGGGTCGAAGGCGTGCACCTGCAAGTCCTCGACCACCTGGCACTGGCACGCCAGCCGCCAGCCTTGTTCACGCTGCTGCGCACTCAAGGCATCGGGGCGGCTGTCGTTCGGCAGGCCCCGCACACACTGCACCAGGCACGCATGACAACTGCCGGCGCGGCAACTGTAAGGCACTGGCACACCGTTCTGATTCAGTGCATCGAGCAGATTGCTGCCCGCCGCCACCGACCAATGGCGCTCGCCGACCCGCAGCTCAGGCATCGACGTTCTCCCACGCTGCCGCGCATCGGTTGCGGCCGTCACGCTTGGCGCGATAGAGCGCCTGATCGGCCTGCTGCAACGCATCATCGAGGTCGTCACCCAATTCCAGCAGGGTCATGCCGGCGGACAGGCTGAGGTTGCGTACATTCAGACCAATCAGCTCGACATCGGTGAACGCGATGCGCAGCCGTTCGCAGCACGAAGTCAGACTGTCGGCATCGCAATCGGGCAGCAGCACCACGAACTCTTCGCCACCGTAGCGAGCCAGTACGTCACCGTCACGCAGGCACGCGCTGGCAACGCCGGCAAAGGCTTGCAGCACCTGATCGCCGGCAGCATGACCGTGCAGGTCGTTGATGCGTTTGAAATGGTCGAGGTCGATCAGTGCCAGGCCATGCACGACACCGGCGTCCATGGCGTTCAGCTCGCGTGACGCCAGGCGCAGGAAATGCCGACGATTGAACAGGCCCGTGAGCTCGTCGGTGGCCACCAGGTCTTCGAGCTGGCGCATCATCCCGCGCAACGTGTCCTGGTGCGCCTGCAAGGCAAAACGCCGCTGGCGCATGCGTTGTCGCGAGGCCTGGACATAGCGGGCATACAGCACCAGCCACACCAGCACGATGAACAGCACACAGACCTGCAACACCGCCATGGCCGGGTCAGGCAGCTGGAAGTGGTAGCCCTCCCACAGCGTGATCGCACTGAAACTCAAAAACACCAGCAGCGCGCATCGTACTAAAGACCGGCGAGACAGATGGAACAGGCCGAACAGCAGGATCAGCACGTAAAACACCAGAAACGCGCCCCGGGCTTCGTCCAGATGGGCAATCAGCCAGGTTTGCCAACCCAGCCCCAGCAACACTTGTGCCTCGGTCAGGCTGGGGTCGGTGAAGCGCAGGTTGCAGCCGCTGTAGAACACCGCGAACAGGATGGCCTGACTGATCACTACCAGTGCGCTGCCGATGGCGACACTGGAAAGCGGCGCGTTGTAGTGACCGGTAAAAAACGCCAGCCACAGCAACAGCAATGCCAGGGCATAGGTGCCGGCCGCGAGGGCGAAACGTTTGAGCAACAGGCGCTGGATGGCGTTTTGGGTCAATCGTTGATTCACCAAATGAAAGGAGACTGACAGAGCGTCCTACTCTACAGACCGAATGTCACTTTAGTGGCGTGGCCGATAAATGACCATTCAATTTTCGGGATCGACGGTCGAGCCTTGCGCGACCCTGTGGCGAGGGGGCTTGTCGGACCGCCGCATCGCCCCGTTGGACTGCAGAGCAGTCCCGGTAACAGACAGGTCGTTGTGTCAGGCGGATTGTTTTCACCGGTATTGCGGCTGCTTCGCAACCGAACAGGGGCAAGCCCCCTCGCCACAAAAGCCACGCACTCCTCTTGCAGCTTCACACTTGCCGCTTGCAGCTGCTTCTATGCGACCAACGATTGACTGCCGGCGCGTGTGCCTGTCCGCGAGGCGCGGTATACTGCCGCGCCTTTTTAGCGTCGCGCCAGCTTGCCCGGCGTGCCTTGAAAGGTGCTTGCAACCGACCGATGCACCCAAGCTGCAAGCACCTTATTGAATGTTCCCGTCTTTTAGAGGAGCGCGACTCATGACCGTGATCAAGCAAGACGACCTGATTCAGAGCGTTGCCGACGCCCTGCAGTTCATTTCCTACTACCACCCCGTGGATTTCATCCAGGCGATGCACGAGGCCTACCTGCGCGAAGAATCGCCAGCGGCCCGCGACTCGATGGCACAGATCCTGATCAACTCGCGCATGTGCGCCACCGGCCACCGCCCGATCTGCCAGGACACCGGTATCGTCACCGTGTTCGTGCGTGTCGGCATGGACGTGCGCTGGGATGGCGCCACCATGGGCCTGGACGACATGATCAACGAAGGCGTACGTCGCGCCTACAACCTGCCGGAAAACGTCCTGCGTGCTTCGATCCTCGCCGACCCGGCGGGCGCTCGCAAGAACACCAAGGACAACACCCCGGCGGTCATCCACTACTCCATCGTTCCGGGTAACACCGTGGAAGTGGACGTGGCAGCCAAGGGCGGCGGCTCCGAGAACAAGTCGAAGATGGCCATGCTCAACCCGTCCGACTCGATCGTCGACTGGGTGCTCAAGACAGTTCCGGAAATGGGCGCCGGCTGGTGCCCACCGGGCATGCTCGGCATCGGCATCGGCGGCACCGCCGAGAAAGCTGCCGTCATGGCCAAGGAAGTGTTGATGGAATCCATCGACATTCACGAGCTGAAGGCCCGCGGCCCACAGAACCGCATTGAAGAAATGCGCCTGGAGCTGTTCGAGAAGGTCAACCAACTGGGCATCGGCGCCCAGGGCCTGGGTGGCCTGACCACCGTGCTCGACGTGAAGATCATGGACTACCCGACTCACGCCGCTTCGCTGCCGGTGTGCATGATCCCGAACTGCGCCGCCACCCGTCACGCACACTTCGTGCTCGACGGTTCCGGCCCTGCTTCGCTGGAAGCGCCACCGCTGGACGCCTACCCGGAAATCGTTTGGGAAGCCGGCCCGTCGGCCCGTCGTGTCAACCTCGACACCCTGACCCCGGAAGAAGTGCAGAGCTGGAAGCCGGGCGAAACCGTCCTGCTCAACGGCAAGATGCTCACCGGCCGCGACGCTGCGCACAAGCGCATGGTCGAGATGCTGAACAAGGGAGAAACCCTGCCGGTGGACCTCAAGGGTCGCTTCATCTACTACGTCGGCCCGGTCGATCCGGTCGGTGACGAAGTGGTTGGCCCGGCCGGTCCTACCACCGCCACGCGGATGGACAAGTTCACCCGTCAGATCCTCGACCAAACCGGCCTGCTGGGCATGATCGGCAAATCCGAGCGCGGCCCGACCGCAATCGACGCGATCAAGGACCACAAGGCCGTCTACCTGATGGCAGTCGGCGGCGCGGCTTACCTTGTAGCGCAAGCGATCAAGAAATCCCGCGTGGTGGCTTTCGCCGAACTGGGCATGGAAGCGATCTACGAGTTCGACGTGAAAGACATGCCTGTGACTGTTGCCGTCGACAGCAAAGGTGAGTCGGTACACATCACCGGTCCTGCCATCTGGCAGAAAAAGATCAGTGAAAGCCTGGCGGTAGAAGTGCAGTAAGCGCTTGGACTGCTCCAGAAAAGGCGACAGGGTTATCCCTGTCGCCTTTTTTATTGCCAAGCCATACCCCTGCAGGAGCGAGCCCGCTCGCGAAGGACGCATGGACGACACGGGCTGTCTGGTGCCCCGCGTTATCGTTGACTTCCATCGCGAGCAGGCTCGCTCCTACAAGGGCCAAGTCGCTCATGTTATCGTGCGACCCCTCCGTATTCCTTGTGTAAGCCCTGCATGTTTGAGTCATCTCGATCCCTGCGCCTGGCGCTCTATACCGTATTGATCATTGCCGGTGCTGCCATCGCGGCCACCCTGGCTATGCGCCACACCGTGCGCCAGTCAATGGTCGAAGACGCGGCTCGCGCCAATCAGCAACTGGCGCTGTATGCCACGTCCCTGCATACCCTGATCGAACGTTACCGCGCCCTGCCCGCGGTGCTGGCGCTGGACCCGGAGCTGCGCTCGGCGCTCAAGGGCAAGGTCAGTTCCGAACAGCAGGACGCATTGAACCGCAAACTGGAAAAAATCAACGGTGCCGCCCAATCATCGACCCTGGAACTGCTCGATCACACCGGCCTCGCCGTAGCGGCGAGCAACTGGCGTTTGCCCAGCAGTTATGTCGGCCACAACTACGGTTTCCGTCCCTATTTCAACCAGACCCGCACCCAGGGCACCGGGCGCTTTTACGCCGTGGGGGTGACCAGCGGAATTCCCGGCTACTTCCTCTCCAGCGCGGTCAGCGATGACGATGGCCAGTTCCTCGGCGCCATGGTGGTGAAACTGGAGTTCCCCGAACTGGAACGCGAGTGGCGCCAAGGCAGCGACACACTGCTGGTCAGCGACGCACGTGGAATAATCTTCATCGCCAACCAGCCGGGCTGGCGCTATCGCCTGCTCAAGCCGCTGAGCGACAGCGATCATGCCGAACTCAAGACCACCCGCCAGTACGACAAGCAGCCGCTGACGCCGCTTGAGTTTCAATCGTTGCGGCGCTTCGACGATAACAGCGACCTGGCTCGGGTCGACGGCCCCGACGGCAAGGCGGATTACCTGTGGGAATCCCTGCCGCTGAATACCGAGGGCTGGACCCTGCACCTGCTGCGGCGCCCACAAGTCGCCTTCGAAGACAGCCGCAATGCTGCCCTCGCCGCGGCCGGGCTATGGCTGACCCTGGTGTTCCTGCTGCTGTTTCTCAACCAGCGCTGGCGCTTGGCCAAACTGCGTCAGCGCAGTCGCGAAGAACTCGAACAGCTTGTAGAAGAGCGTACCCGCGACCTGCGCACCGCCCAGGAAGGTCTGGTGCAGTCGGCCAAACTCGCGGCGCTGGGGCAGATGTCCGCCGCCCTGGCCCATGAGATCAACCAGCCGCTCACCGCCCAGCGCATGCAGCTGGCGACCTTGCGCCTGCTGCTCGACAACGGCCGCGTCGACGACGCCTACAAGGCGCTCAAGCCGGTGGATGAAATGCTCACCCGCATGGCGGCCCTCACCGGCCACCTGAAAACCTTCGCCCGCAAGAGCCCCAGCGGTTTGCGCGAACGCCTGGACCTGGCGGCGGTGGTGGATCAGTCGCTGCAACTGCTCGACACCCGGCTGCGCGACGAACAGGTCAGCACCGTGCTGCATCTGACCCGCCCGGCCTGGGTGCGTGGCGATGCGATTCGCCTGGAACAGGTGCTGATCAATCTGCTGCGCAATGCCCTCGATGCAATGCAGGACAAGCCCTGCAAACGCCTGGAAATCCGCCTCGAAGCCGACGAACAACTATGGCGCCTGAGTGTGATCGACAACGGCGGCGGTATCGCCGAAGAGAACCTGTCCAAGGTCTTCGATCCGTTCTTCACCACCAAACCGGTGGGCGATGGCCTGGGGATCGGTTTGGCCGTATCGTTTGCCATCGTTCACGAATCCGGCGGGCGCTTGAGTGCCGACAATCATGACAAAGGTGCCGTGTTCACCGTGACCTTGCCCATCGACCTGGAGGTGCATGAACCATGCTGAACTCAGTGATCGTGGTCGACGACGAAAGCAGCATCCGCAGTGCCGTCGAGCAATGGTTGAGCCTGTCGGGTTTCGAGGTGCAGTTGTTCAGTCGCGCCGATGACTGCCTGGCGCAATTGCCCAGGCATTTTGCCGGGGTGATTCTCAGCGATGTGCGCATGCCCGGCATGACCGGCCTCGAACTGCTGGCCGAGGTGCAGCGCCGGGATGCCGATTTGCCGGTGATCCTGCTGACCGGTCACGGCGATGTACCGATGGCCGTCGAAGCCATGCGCGACGGCGCCTACGACTTCCTCGAAAAACCCTTCAGCCCGGAAACCCTGCTCGGCAGCCTGCGCCGCGCCCTCGACAAACGCCGGCTGGTGCTGGAAAACCGCGCGCTGCACGAACAGGCGGACAACCGCGCCAAACTGGATGCCACGCTGCTCGGCGTGTCCCGGGGTCTGCAGACCCTGCGTCGGCAAGTTTTGGACCTGGCAGCACTGCCGGTCAACGTGCTGATTCGCGGCGAAACCGGTAGCGGCAAGGAACTGGTCGCGCGTTGCCTGCACGACTTCGGGCCGCGGGCCGACAAGCCCTTTGTCGCACTCAACTGCGCGGCCATCCCCGAGCAATTGTTCGAGGCCGAGCTGTTCGGTCACGAAAGCGGCGCGTTCACCGGGGCGTCCGGCAAGCGCATCGGCAAGCTCGAATACGCCGACGGCGGCACACTGTTTCTCGATGAAATCGAAAGCATGCCGTTGGCCCAGCAGGTGAAACTGCTGCGGGTGTTGCAGGAGCAAAAGCTTGAACGGCTGGGCTCGAACCAGAGTATCCGCGTGGATTTGCGCATCATTGCCGCGACCAAGCCGGACCTGCTCGACGAAGCGCGGGCCGGACGCTTTCGCGAAGACCTGGCCTATCGCTTGAACGTTGCTGAGCTACGCCTGCCGCCCTTGCGCGAACGCCGTGAAGACATACCCCTGTTGTTCGAATCCTTTGCCCAAAACGCCGCCGAACGCCTGGGACGCAAATTTCCACCGTTGAGCGGCGCCCAGTTGAGTCATCTGCTGAGCCACGACTGGCCAGGCAACGTGCGCGAATTGGCGAATGTCGCCGAGCGTCAGGTATTGGGGCTCGGTGAACCGGAGCCCTTGGGCATCGAGCCCGGCCAGTCACTGGCGGCTCAGCAGGAAGCGTTCGAAGCGCAATGCCTGCGTGCGGCATTGACCCGGCACAAGGGCGATGTGAAAGCGGTGCTCGAAGAACTGCAACTGCCGCGCCGGACCTTCAATGAAAAGATGCAGCGGCATGGGTTGAGCCGGGAGATGTTTTTGCCCGAGGCCTGATTTTTGTGGTGTCTGCCCTGGCCCCATCGCGAGCAAGCTCGCTCCCACAGTGGATCTGTGTACGCCAAACATTGTGGGAGCGAGCTTGCTCGCGATGAGGCCTGTACAGGCAAAGCAACCAACCAAACCGTAAGCAATTTTCCGCCCATCACCTGCTACGAATAAGCGGATTTCCGCTCACTGAAACACTCTACCCCCTCTAAACCGGCCCTCTCCCCGTTGGCACAGCTCCTG
Source organism: Pseudomonas sp. GW822-FHT01E03 (assembly GCF_058802985.1). NCBI lineage: Bacteria > Pseudomonadati > Pseudomonadota > Gammaproteobacteria > Pseudomonadales > Pseudomonadaceae > Pseudomonas > Pseudomonas sp. GW822-FHT01E03. Next base: position 290,795 of record NZ_JBXAOQ010000004.1, on the reverse strand, counting down.
CTATAGCCCTGGCAGGCTGCGTTTCATCGCGCTCCACAAAAACAATTAAATGAAGGATCCTTCAATGGATAACTCCAACTCCCTGCCGCTTGGGTCGGCTGCCGCGCCGGTCAAAGAAAGAACCACTTCCAGCCGCATCAAGTCGATCTTCAGCGGCTCCGTTGGCAACATGGTCGAGTGGTACGACTGGTACGTCTACGCCGCCTTCTCCCTGTACTTCGCCAAGACCTTCTTCCCCAAAGGCGACACCACCGCCCAACTGCTCAACACCGCCGCGATCTTCGCCGTGGGCTTCCTGATGCGTCCGATCGGTGGCTGGCTGATGGGTCTGTATGCCGACAAGGTCGGGCGCAAAAAGGCCCTGATGGCCTCGGTGTACCTGATGTGCTTTGGCTCGCTGCTGATTGCCCTGAGCCCGAGTTATGAAGTCATCGGCATCGGTGCGCCGATCCTGCTGGTGTTCGCGCGCTTGCTGCAAGGCCTGTCGGTGGGTGGCGAATACGGCACCTCCGCCACTTACCTCAGCGAGATGGCGACCAAGGAGCGTCGCGGCTTCTACTCCAGCTTCCAGTACGTGACCCTGATCTCCGGTCAGCTCATCGCTTTGGCGGTGCTGATTGTCCTGCAGAACTTCCTGACCACCGAGGAGCTCTACGCCTGGGGCTGGCGCATCCCGTTCGCCATCGGCGCGCTGTGTGCCGTGGTTGCGCTGTACCTGCGTCGTGGCATGGAAGAAACCGAGTCTTTCACCAAGAAAGAAAAAGCCAAGGAAAGCGCGATGCGCACCTTGATGCGTCACCCCAAGGAACTGATGACCGTGGTCGGCCTGACCATGGGCGGTACGCTGGCGTTCTACACCTACACCACCTACATGCAGAAATACCTGGTGAATACCGTCGGTATGAGCATTTCCGACTCCACCACCATTTCCGCTGCCACGTTGTTCCTGTTCATGTGCCTGCAACCGATCATCGGTGGGCTGTCGGATAAAATCGGTCGTCGGCCGATCCTGATTGCCTTCGGCATCCTGGGCACGCTGTTCACCGTACCGATCCTGACCACCCTGCACACCATTACGACCTGGTGGGGCGCGTTCTTCCTGATCATGGCGGCGCTGATCATCGTCAGCGGCTACACCTCGATCAACGCCGTGGTGAAAGCCGAACTGTTCCCGACCGAAATCCGCGCCCTGGGCGTGGGCCTGCCGTACGCACTGACCGTATCGATCTTCGGCGGCACCGCCGAATACATCGCGCTGTGGTTCAAGAGCATCGGCATGGAGACGGGTTACTACTGGTATGTCACCGCGTGTATTGCCGTGTCGTTGCTGGTGTACATCACCATGAAAGACACCCGCAAGCATTCGCGGATCGTCACTGACTGACAGATAGATCGAAGCTGGCTGTACCGGCCTCTTCGCGAGCAAGCCCGCTCCCACATTCGACCGCGTTCCTTCTGGAACAACCCGGTTAAATGTGGGAGCGGGCTTGCTCGCGAATGGAGCCGACTCGGTATCAAGCCAGCATAGTCATGACAGCCAAACCCAGGCTCGGCGATGCCACACTGAAAAATGGACAAGGGCTTCATGAAAAATCCGTCACCCAGGTAAAAGAGCCGATTAATCACGCGTTAATGCTCGCCGCCCAACCTTTAACGGCCTGATCGATTCATTGCGATGCGCTCACTCAGTCCTTGAAAGCGAAAAAGCCTGACGGCCTTAACATCCAATTAATCGATAAGTAGAAGGATTTAATTGCGAAAATTAATCGATATATCTGGCGTCTTGGCTTTTTTCCACTAAACGCCAACGAGACGGGAGTCACTACCATGAAGACCAAACTGATCCTTGCCCTGGCCCTTTCCGTACTGGCCGCCAACACGTTCGCCGCCGATGGCTACGACAAAACCGGCTCGGCCTCTTACGGCTCCGGCGCCAGCGCCGCCATCGAACGCAGCCACTCGGGCACCTATGCTTCTGACGGCTTCGATAAAACCGGTAGCGCTGAAGCTATCGGCTGATCCGGCTTCAAAACCTGTAGGAGCGAGCTTGCTCGCGATGGACTCAAGCCCGCCGCGTTCAGCCAGGGAACACGCGTAATCGTTAACGACCATCGCGAGCAAGCTCGCTCCTAAAGGGGGTGAGGTCGGGCTGGAAATCTGCGGCGCGTGCTTGCACCATGAGCGCCTCCAGCCCGCTCCGGAAATTCTCTCCAATGCCTGACGACATCCACTTCTACGAACCCGCCAACGGCCACGGCCTGCCCCACGATCCGTTCAACGCTATCGTCGGCCCGCGCCCCATTGGCTGGATCTCTTCACAGGATGCCGAGGGCCACCTGAACCTGGCGCCCTACAGTTTCTTCAATGCCTTCAACTACATTCCGCCGATCATTGGGTTTTCCAGCGTCGGGCGCAAAGACAGCCTGAACAACATCGAACAGACCGGCGAGTTCGCCTGGAACCTGGCCACGCGGCCGCTGGCCGAGCAGATGAACCAGAGCTGCGCCATGGTCGGGCCTGAGGTCAACGAATTCGAATTGGCCGGGCTGACGACCGCTGCCTCGAAGGTCATTCAGGTGCCACGGGTGGCAGAGAGCCCGGTGTCCTTCGAGTGCAAGGTCACGCAGATCATTCAGTTGCAACGGGCGGACGGCAACGTGGTGCCGAGCTGGCTGATCCTCGGCGAAGTGGTCGCCGTGCATATCGCCAAATGGCTGTTGAAGGACGGGGTATACGACACCGCCGCGGCAGAACCGATTCTGCGCGGCGGCGGGCCGGCGGATTACTTCCAGCTGGGGCCTGAGGCGTTGTTCAAGATGTACCGCCCGGGGGCGGTGAAGTGATCACCAGAGCAGGTCGGCGTCTTCTTTGACGTCCTTGAGGTGGGTCAGCTCTTTGGCCGCTGCCAGGTCGGCGTCATGGGCGGTCTTGAAGATCTGCCCTTCCAGCACTTTGTGAAAACGCGGGGCGCCGGAACCACCCAGCGCTTTGACGGCGATAGCGGCGTGGTAACCACCCTCGCCCGGTACTACAGCGGAAACAGCTTCAAAGTGTTCAAAGGCTTTACGTGCCATGTCGCGAATCCTGGCTGGTTGAGAATGCCGTCATTAAACCCTCAACCGGCCAGTTTGTGTACCGCCACTGCTGACTGCCCCAGGGCCTGCGCCGCCGAGACATCCTTGAAGGTGTGGAAATCCAGACTGTTGACCACCAGCTCCTGCACCAGCTCGGCAAAAATCTCCATCGCCGGCGTGCTGAAGTACGCGGTCATGGCCTGTTGATTGCTCCAGAAACCGGACACCAGCCACAGCTCCGGATCGCATTGCGAATGCTGCAAGGCAAAGCACAGGCAGCCTGGCGCTGCGCGGGACGGTTCGATCAGGGCGCTGAGGCGCACACCGAGTTCCTCCGAGCGCCCGGCGCGCGCTCGAATGAAGGCCATATGACTGACGGGGATCTGCGTGGACATGTTCAACCCTCCCGGGGAGTCGCGTGGCAGCCGGGGGACGGGCTGCGACAGGATCAAAGGTTAAGGGCCGCGACGCCTGTCTCGTTAGTCGATTCCTGCCGGCGCGTTGCACAATCCTGCGAAACTTCATCGCCAGCCTGTAACAAGCTGTAAAACCCTGTCACGGTTCTGCCATACGAGTTTCAAGCAAGTTCTTGCGGCACAAGGCTCTATTGGCTACACCGCCGGTCGCCCCCAGGCAGAATCAGGCAAGCATCCGGCAGGATGTGTCTACCGCTGTCGCTTGCACAAACTTATGCTCTGCACCACTCCCTTCATGCCTTGCCGAGGATGCCTCGCATGTCGTCGCTCGATCACTTTCAAGCCCCGCTGGACACCGACATGGAAAAGCAGCGCGCGGAACTGGCGGCCATCATCCGCCGCAACACCGCCGAAGATGGCAGTTATGCCACGGCCATCGGCTCGCTGTTCATGTCCCGCCACAGTCAGTCCCACGAGTTCGCCCCGGTGCTCGCGCAACCGGCGCTGTGCATCATGGCCCAGGGGCGCAAGGAAGTTCAGCTGGCCAACGAATACTTCAACTACGACCCGCTGAACTACCTGGTGGTCTCGGTCTCGATGCCGCTCAGTGGACGAGTGGTGGATGTCTCGCCTGAGGAACCGATCCTGGCCTTGCGCCTGGACATCGACCCGACGGAAATCACCGCACTGATCGCTGACGCCGGCCCCCTCGGCGTGCCCACCCGGCCGACCGGGCGCGGGCTCTATGTCGAAAAACTCGACACCGCGATGCTCGACGCCGTGCTGCGCCTGGCACGATTACTGGACACGCCAAAAGACATCGCCATGCTCGCGCCGCTGATTCGCCGGGAGATCCTCTATCGCCTGTTGCGCAGTAAACAGGGGCATCGGCTGTACGAAATCGCCATCGCCAACAGTCAGAGCCATCGCATCAGCCAGGCGATCAAATGGCTCAACGGCAATTTCGAACAGCCGTTGCGCATTGATGAATTGGCCAAGGAAGTGAACCTGAGCGTGTCGACGCTGCATCACCGCTTCAAGGCGATGACGGCGATGAGTCCGTTGCAGTATCAGAAGCAGTTGCGCCTGCAGGAAGCACGGCGGCTGATGCTCGCCGAAGGGCTGGAGGCTTCGGCGGCGGGGTATCGGGTCGGGTATGAGAGTCCGTCGCAGTTCAGCCGGGAGTACAGCCGGTTGTTCGGGGCGCCGCCATTGCGGGATCTGGCGCGATTGCGGTTGTCAGTCTGATCCAGAATTTGTGTTTGTTGTGCCGACCCCATCGCGAGCAAGCTCGCTCCCACAGGGTCCGGTGTACACCGATCCAGTGTGGGAGCGAGCTTGCTCGCGATGAGGCCAGCGAGGCCAATATCAAATCCGGATCAGGCGCCCAGTACCCGGCATGCCTCCACCGGCAAGGTCACCGACACTGGATGACCAACGCTCAGGCCAAAGCCCTGACATGGCGTGCTCAGCGCGGTAAACGACACCCCGGAACACTCCACCGTGGTCTCGATGGTCGCGCCGATATCGCGCACGAACGTCACCTTGCCCAGCAAGCGGTTGCCCGCGGTCGCCTGGGGTGCGGACAGTTGCAGGTCTTCCGGGCGAATCAGCATCTTCACCTTTTCACCGACCACGATGCTGCTGCAGATCGGTACTTGCAGCGCATCGCCGCCCGGCAAACTGACCTTGCCGTTACCCAGCACCGTGGCCGGGAAGATGTTGCCCGAGCCGATGAAGTCCGCGACGAACTCGTTGGCCGGGTGACGATAGATCTCGATCGGCGTGCCCACCTGCTGCACCTTGTGCTCACCCAATACGACCACGATATCGGCCATGGTCATGGCCTCGCGCTGGTCGTGGGTCACCATGATGGTGGTGATGTTCAGGCGTTGTTGCAGTTGGCGGATTTCCACCTGCATCGACTCGCGCAGCTTGGCATCCAGCGCTGACAGAGGTTCGTCGAGCAGGAGGATTTTCGGGTGATTGGCAATCGCCCGGGCAATCGCCACGCGCTGGCGTTGGCCGCCGGACAGCTTGGCCACCGGACGATTGATCATCGCTTGCAGCTGGATCAGTTCCAGCAATTCCACCACCCGCGCCTGCTGGTCAGCCTTGCTGACGCCACGCAGTTTCAGCGGATAGGCGATGTTCTCCCCCACCGTCATGTGCGGGAACAGCGCGAGCGACTGGAACACCATGCCGAAATTACGCAGATGCGCCGGGGTGTGGCCGATGTCCTCACCGTCCAGGCGAATCTCGCCACCGCTCAGGGTTTCCAGCCCGGCAATCATGCGCAGCAAGGTGGTTTTGCCACAGCCCGAAGGACCGAGGAAACACACCAGTTTGCCCTCGGGCAAATGCAGGTTTACATCCTTTACCGCGCAGGCCGAGCCGTAATGTTTCTCGACGTTTTCCAGAATCAGACCAGACATAAGAATCACCTCAAGAAATCAGAACGAAACGCCACCTTCACCAACCAGCTTCTCCAGCGCCCAGATGAGGACGAAGTCGATCAGCACGATCAGCACGGCAAACGAAAAAACGGTTGGGTCGAGCGAAGACACGGTGCGGCTGTACATCCAGATCGGCACGGTCATGACGTCGATGGTGTAGAGGAAATAGGTCACGGTGAATTCGTTGAACGAGACGATGAACGCCAGCAGCATGCCCGCCAGGATCCCCGACTTCATCAACGGCACCACCACATCGACAATCGCCCGCAGCGGTGAAGCACCGAGCATTTGCGCGGCCTCTTCGACTTCGCTGCCGATGGAGAGCATCGCCGCCGTGCAGTTCTTCACCACGAATGGCAACGCGAGGATCACGTGGGCAATCACCAGGCGCGAGGTGGTCATGTGGAACGGCAGGCTGTCGAACACCAGCAGCAACGCCAGGCCCAACACCACCATCGGAAACACCAGCGGCAACGACATCAGTTGCAGCGCCACCGCCTTGCCGCGGAACTCGCAACGGGTCAGCGCGTAGGCCGCCGGCACCGCGATGATCGTGGCGAAAATCATGGTCAGGCACGACACCAGCAGGCTGGTAGACATGGCCTGGCCGAGGCTCAGGACGTCACTGGCGTCCGGCGACACGAAGGTGTGCCAGGCGGCCTTGTACCATTGCAGGCTGTAGCTGCTCGGCGGGAAGTCGAGGTTCGACGCGCCGCTGAACGACATGACGATCATGGTCAGGATCGGCAGTACCGCCAGCAGCAGGATGAAGCCGGAAAGGATGCCGGCAAACTTGCCGGTCTCGCCGGGCAACAGCCCATAACGCTTTTTGGTCAGGGTGCTCATTGGGAAGCCTCCAGCATGCGCCGACGACGGCCAGTGATGTATTCGGACAAGGTCATGATCGCGAGGGTGGTGACGATCAGCACCACGCCGGCAGCGGATGCGGCGGGCCAGTTCATCAGCGGGGCGATCTGGTCATGCACCATCACCGCCAGCATCGGCACGCGCCGACCTCCGAGCAGCAAGGGCACCACGAAACTGCTGGCGTTGTAGGCGAACACCAGGGTCGCACCGGTAATGATCCCCGGCAGACTCATCGGCAATACCACCTGGCGGAACACTTGGAAGCGACTCGCGCCCAGGGTGGCGGCAGCTTCTTCGTAGCTGCGGGCGACACCGCGCATGGCGCTGGCAATCGGCAACACGGCCAGCGGGAAGGCGGTTTGCACCAGGCCCATCAACACGCCGTTCTGGTTGTACAACAGCATGATCGGGCGCTTGATCAGGCCCAGGCCCATCAGTGCCTGGTTGAGCATGCCGCCAGGGCCGAGGATCACCAGCCAGCCGTAGCTTTGCAGCAGCAGGTTGACCAGCAATGGCAGCAACACCGCCGCCAGGAAGATCCGTCGCACGAACGGCGAGGTCAGGCGCGACATGGTGTAGGCCACCGGGATCGCCAGAATCACTGCGATCACCGCGCTGATCAGCGCCAGGCGCAGGGTCAGCATCAGCGACTTGAGGTAATAGGGTTCCAGCAACTGGGCGTAACTGGCCAGGCTGAACCCGGACCATTCCGCGCCTTTGGTGCCCACGCTCATGCGCAGTACCAGCAGGCTCGCGGCAATCAAAACGCCGAGAAACAGCATCGACGGCGTGAGGAAAAGCCAGGCGCGCGCGGTCGGCGAAACACCCCGAGCGGCGCGCACGGGGGCGGCACTCAGCGGATGAGTCAGAGGTTGGTGTTCCATAGCAAAGGGTCTCGTCAATGGAGGATCAATGGCACACGGACTCGGGGTGTGAACCCCGATCCCCTGTAGGAGCGAGCTCGCTCGCGAAGGAAGTGAGGGCGCCACGTTCATTCAGGCAACCCTCGTAATCGTTAACGTCCATCGCGAGCAAGCTCGCTCCTACAGATCAGGAAGAAAAGATTTCCGTGTAACGACGAATCCATTGGTCATGCACGCTGGCCAGGAAGGCGTTGTCGTGCATGATCGCCTTCTCGGCAATCTGCTCCGGCGTGAGGATGTACGGGCTCTTGCGTGCTTCGGCGGAAATGATCGCCTTGGCGTTGACCGGGCCGTTGTAGATGTCTTCAGCCATCTTGCCCTGCACCAGCGGGTCCAGAGAGTGGTTGATGAAGGCGTAGGCCATGTCGGTATCGCCCGGACGGTTCTTCGGCATCACCGACAGCATCAGGTCGGTGTAGAAACCTTCCTTCATGCCGAATGTGGCGCCCAGGCCGTAGTTCGGATCACGGATCTGTTTCGGGAAGAAGGCTGGTGCGTACAGGCCGCCCATGTCCAGGGAACCGGTGCGGAACAGTTCGGCGATCTGGTTCGGGTTTTCACCCAGGGTCACCACACGATCCTTCAGCTCGGCGAGCTTCTTGAAGCCAGGCTCGATGTTGTGTTCGTCACCACCGGCCAGTTTGGCGGCGATGATGATCAGGTCCATGGCCTCGGTCCAGTTCGGCGGCGGCAGGAAGATGTTCGGCGCCGCGTCGGCATCCCACAGGGAGGCGTAGCTGGTCGGGGCTTCTTTCTGAGTGCGGGTGCTGTAGACCAGGCTGTTGCACCACAGCAGGTAACCGATACCGTGGCCATTGGCGCCGGTGCGGTATTTCTCCGGTACATCGACGAGGTTGGGAATGCGGTTGAGGTCGGGTTTTTCCAGCAGGTTGGCAGCGGCCAGACCTTCGGCGCCAACGCCTGCCAGGGTGATGATGTCGTACTGCGGACGATCACCGCCGGCCTTGAGTTTGGCGACCATTTCCGAGGTACTGCCGGTGCGGTCAGCGATGACCTTGCAGCCGTACTTGTCTTCGAACGTCGCGGCGATGTTGCGCAGTGCGGCCAGGCCGGTGTCATCGGACCAGGTCAGCAGACGAAGGGTCTTGCCGGCAAAGCGTGTGTCGCTGGCATTGGCCTTGATGAACGGCATGCTCATGGCTGCCGCTGCAACCGAGGCTACGCCTACGGTCTTGATGAATTGACGTCTGTTCAGATCATGCTCGCCCATTACGGACTCCCTTTGTTTTTGTAGGTATGAGGCAGGTCGAAACTGTTGCATCCGCGCGACCGGACCAGCGTTATCCCTCGTATTTTCGGGGCTTGACTGAGCCGGCAAGTTCATCCTGAGGTCGCGTAAAACACCTGACTATCGATAAAAACTCATTGAAGCCATGACGCCAGCGCATGCCTCCTTTTCCTTGTGGGAGCGAGCTTGCTCGCGATGGACGTCAACGATAATGCGGGGCATCAGACAGCCCGTGTCGTCCATGCGTCCATCGCGAGCAAGCTCGCTCCTACACAGTGCCAGGCGTCAGACGGCCCGGATCACGTGTTTGATTTCCTGGAAAGCCTGCAAGCCCCATGGCCCCAATTCGCGGCCGATGCTGCTCTGCTTGTAGCCGCCCCAGGCGGTCTGCGGGAAGATCACCTGCGGCGCGTTGATCCACACAAGCCCCGCCTGCAAAGCGTTGGCGACGCGGTCGGCGGTCTGTGCATTGCGCGTCACCACACTGGCGACCAGGCCAAACTGACTGTCGTTGGCCAGGGCAATCGCTTCGGCCTCGGAGGCGAAACGGCGCACGCAGATCACCGGGCCGAAAATCTCTTCATTCCACAACGCACTGTCGAGGGGCACATCGGTGAACACCGTCGGCTGCAAAAAATATCCGCGCGGCAGGTCGGCCGGGCGATTGCCACCGCAAACCAGCTTGGCACCGGCACTCAAACCGCGATCGATGTGACCGAGCACGCGCTGGTATTGCGCCTGATTGACCAGTGCGCCCATTTCCACGTTCGGGTCGAACGGGTCGGCCACGCGGATGGCTTCGGCACGGGCCTTCACTCGGTTCAGGAATTCATCGGCCAGTTCATCGGCGACCAGCACGCGGCTGGTGGCGGAGCACATCTGCCCGGCGTTGAAGAAACCACCGCCACAGGCCACTTCCACCGCCAGTTCGAGATCGGCATCGGCCAGCACCAACAGCGAAGATTTGCCGCCCAGCTCCAGGCTCACGCCTTTGACGGTTTCCGCCGCCCGTTGCATGACCTGCACGCCAACGGCATTGCTGCCGGTGAACGACACCTTGGCGATGCGCGTGTCTGCCGACAGCGGAGCGCCAACGGCCAGGCCGGTGCCGCACACCAGGTTAAAGACACCCGCCGGCACACCGGCTTCAGCGATGATCGCGGCCAGCTCCAGTTCCGGCAGCGGCGTCACTTCCGAAGGCTTGAGCACCACGCAGCAACCGGCGGCCAGGGCAGGGGCGAGTTTCCACGCGGTGGTGACCATCGGGAAATTCCACGGCACGATCAGGCCGACCACACCGCACGGCTCGCGGCGCAGGCGAGCGCTGAAGTCGTCGGTCGGCAGCTCTACCGCGCTGTCTTGTTTGGCATCCAGGCCTTCGGCCAGACCGGCGTAATACTCGAACGTGGCGATCACGTCATCGACGTCGATCGCGGCTTCGAATTGCGGCTTGCCGTTGTTGCTCGACTGCAAGTGCATCAGCTTTTCACGATTGGCCTGCACGCCCGTGGCGATTTTGCGCAGGATCGCACCGCGTTCGGCGCCCGTGGTTTTCGACCAGTCGGCGAACGCCTGGGTCGCTGCGTTCACGGCTTGATCAACCGCGCGCTCGTCGCCGCCATTGACGGTGGTCAACAGAGCTTCGGTCGCCGGGTTGATCACACGCAGGTGTTCGTTGCCGGCCGACCATTGGCCGTTGATGTACAGGCCATCCAGAGTCGTCGGGAAGCTCATTTCGACACCGCCTGCATCCATTCGGCCTGATCGATTTCAATCAGGGTCGGGCCCTGGCGATCGGTAGCCACCCGCAATGCGCCGCGCAATTGCTCGACACTGCTGACCGCTTCGGCGGCGCAACCCAATGCCTTGGCCACACCGATGAAGTCCGGGGTGTAGATGTCCACGCCCACCGGCTCGATGGCGCGATTGACCATGTATTTTTTGATCTCTTCGTAGCCCTGGTTATTCCACAGCAGCACGATGACCGGGGTGCGCGCTTCAACGGCACTGGCCAGTTCCGGCAAGGTGAACTGCAGGCCACCGTCGCCGATCAGGCACACCACCGGAGGACGCGCGCCACCTTCGACGCGGCCACCCAGCCAGGCGCCAATCGCCGCCGGCAAGGCGTAGCCGAGGGTGCCGTAACCGGTGGACGAGTTGAACCAGCGACGCGGACGCTCCGGGTTGAACGTCAGGTTGCCGGTGTACACCGGCTGGGTCGAATCGCCGACGAACACTGCGTCTGGCAGTTCCTGCAGCACGGTTTCGAGGAAGCGGGTCTGGGCCAGGGTCGGTGCGTCCCAGGTTGCGGCCAGGTCTTCACGCAGACGGGCGGCACGTACTTGTCCCCAATCGTTGCGACGCTCGGCCAGGGATTTGTGCGACAGGGCACTGAGCAAAGCCTGGGCGGCGTTGCGCGAGTCGGCCACCAGCGCCACGTGCGGCGGGTAGTTGCGCACGGTCTGGTCCGGGTCGATATCGACGCGCAGCAACTTGCCAGGAATTTCGAAGCCACCGGCGAAGGTCACGTCGTAGTCGGTCTCGGCCAGTTCAGTGCCGATGGCCAGTACCACGTCGGCCTCGGCGACCAGCGCACGGGTGGCGACCAGGCTCTGGGTCGAGCCGATCAGCAGCGGGTGGCCGGAGGCGAGCATGCCCTTGGCATTGATGGTCAGGGCGACCGGCGCGGCCAGCAGTTCGGCCAGCTCAGTCAGCTCGACGGCCGCGTCGATGGCGCCGCCACCGGCGAGAATCAGCGGACGCTTGGCGTCGGCCAGCAATTCGGCCATGCGTGACACGGCGCTCGGCGAAGCACCGGCGCGGTCGATATTGACCGGCAGGCTGGCGAGCAAGTCGTCGGCTTCTTCAACCAGAACATCCAGCGGAATTTCAATGTGCACCGGACGCGGACGGCCAGCCTGGAACAGTGCAAAGGCGCGAGCCAGCACACCCGGCAATTCCGACGCCGACATCAGGGTGTGGGAGAACGCCGCGACACCGGCACACAGTGCGCCCTGGTTCGGCAGTTCATGCAGCTTGCCGCGACCACCGCCCAACTGGCTGCGCGATTGCACGCTGGAAATCACCAGCATCGGGATCGAATCGGCGTAGGCCTGGCCCATGGCGGTGGTGATGTTGGTCATGCCAGGGCCGGTGATGATGAAGCACACACCCGGTTTGCCGCTGGTGCGGGCGTAGCCATCGGCCATGAAGCCGGCGCCCTGTTCATGGCGCGGCGTGACGTGGTTGATGCTCGAACGGGCCAGCCCGCGATACAGCTCCACGGTATGCACCCCTGGAATGCCGAACACCTGCTCGACCCCGTAGTTTTCGAGTAACTTGACCAATACTTCGCCGCACGTCGCCATGTCTTTGCCCTTTTTGTTCGTTTGAGACGCCGGGCGTGCGCTGTGTTTATGATGGATTCGCAGGCCCGGGAATGGCCTCATTGGAACGGGCGACAGGTAGCCGCAACAATGGATAAAAAGTCATACTAGCCATGTCCTCACGTCATACCTTGGATCCCAATGAAACGACTGCCTCCCCTGCCGGCGCTGCACACTTTTCTGATAACCGCGCAGTGCTGCAATTTCACCCGGGCCGCCGAACAGCTGCACATCACCCAGGGCGCGGTGAGTCGGCAGATCGCCGGGCTGGAAGATCATCTGGGTTATGAACTGTTCATCCGCCTGGCCCGAGGCCTGGACCTGACAGCCGAGGGACGGGAATGGCTGCCACGGGTCCAGCAGATTTTCGGCCTGATCGACGAGGCCGTTGAACAGATCGGCGAGAAGCGTGAAACCCTGCAACTCAAGGCACCGACCTGCGTCATGCGCTGGTTGCTGCCGCGTCTGTTGCAATGGCAAAGGGAACGCCCGGACGTGCCGGTGGAACTGACCACCACGGTCAAGCACGGGGTGGATTTTCATCGCGAGCAATTCGATGCGGCGGTGATGTACGGCGCACCGCCGGATGATTCATTGATGTCGCAAAAACTCTTCGACGAACAACTCACGCCGGTGTGTTCCAGACCGATGCTCGAAGGCCCCATGCCCCTGCAGACTCCGGCCGATCTGCAACAACACCTGTTGCTGCACCCGACCCGCGATGAACGGGACTGGAAAGCCTGGTTGAAAGCCGCGGATGTGCATTTGACCAATGTCGGCAAGGGCCAGCACTTCGAAACACTGGACCTGGCGATGTCGATGGCGTCCCAGGGAACGGGTGTGGCGATTGGCGACTGGTCGCTGATCGGCGATGACCTGAACGCCGGGCGGCTGGTCATGCCATTCGATTTGAAAGTGACAACGGGACTGGCGTATTACCTGGTGTTCCCGGAAAAACCCGGGCCTTCACCGAAGTTGCGTGAATTGATGGGGTGGTTGGTGGAGCAGGCGCAATCGCGGTAAAACCGCAAAATCCTGGTGCACCACCCTGTGGGAGCGAGCTTGCTCGCGATGAACCTGAGAACGCCGCGGGGTATCAGGTTCCCAGCGTTATCGTTGGCGATCATCGCGAGCGAGCTCGCTCCTACAGGAGATCAGTGACCTCAATAACCGACAGTAAACCGCAGTCGAGAATGCTTCGGCGTTTCCACTTCATCGAGCATCGCAATCGCATAATCGGCAAACGTGATCCAGCTGCGCCCTGCGCTGCTCACCAGCAAATCATCCTGGCCGGTGCGGAATTTCCCGGTGCGCTCGCCCTCGACAAATTCGGCCGATGGCGACAGGAAGGTCCAGTCCAGATCCCGCTCTTCACGCAGGTTTGCGAGGAATTCGGCACCGGCGCTGGCCTCTGCCTTGTAAGCCTCAGGGAAACCTTCGCTATCGATCACTCGAGCGCCATCGGGCAATAGCAGCGAACCCGCCCCGCCCACTACCAGCAAACGTTTAACCCCGGCTTTTTTCACCGGGCCAACGACTGCACTGGCAGGCAGGGTCGCGAAATGTGCGGCGCTGATGACTACGTCATGGCCCGCAATCGCAGCTTGCAACGCAGCGGCATCAAGGGCATCGACTTCCTTGCTGACCACACCTTCACGCACGTCTATTTTCGATGTGTCGCGGGCAATGGCAGTAACGCTGTGGCCGCGCCGCAGGGCTTCTTCCAGCACTTGGCTACCGGCACGACCGGTGGCACCGATGATTGCGATTTTGCTCATGACGTTCTCCAGTTGGCTTGAAAGTATCGGTATCAAATTGCGCTGACCTTTGTGGCGAGGGGGCTTGCCCCCTCGCCACAGGTAATCAATTTCATCTCAAAACTTGCTTCAGCTTCATGTACTTCCGGTTACCACTTCATCTCGCCCTTCGCGACCTTGGCACTCAGCTCCAGGGAGCTTTCATCGCCCAGGGTCGGGAAGCGTTTTTTCATCGCGGCGATCAGCGCGGCAGCATCCTTGGCCTTGGCGGTTTCTTCGTCGAAGGCCTTGATGTAGGCGGCGGTGAACTGCACGGCCGTCAGTGAGCGATCGCTCTCGCCAAGGTAATGACCCGGCACCACGGTCTGCGGTTTCAGGGTTTCAATGGCATGCAGCGTAGTCAGCCAATCGGCATGGGACTGCGGAGTTTGCGTGTCAGCCATCCACACGTGGATGTTTTGCGCCACCACGACACCACCAACCACGGCCTTGATCGATGGAATCCACACAAAGCTGCGATCCGGCTGCGGGCCCTCAAGACCCACCACCTGCAACTTCTGCCCTTCGAGGATCAGGCTGTCACCCTTGAGCACGTCCGGCACGATGGTTTTTACAGGCACGTCGGCCCCCATTTTCGGGCCCCAGAATGCCAGTTTGCCCTCGACGGTGTGCTTGATGTGGTCGACGGTCGGCTGCGAGGCGAGGACCTTGGCCTTGGGGAATGCGGCCGTAAGGGTATCGAGGCCGAAGTAGTAGTCCGGGTCACCGTGGCTGATGTAGATGGTGGTCAACTGCTTGCCGCTGGCGCGGATTTTTTCCACTACCTGTTCGGCCTGGGATTTGCCGAATTGCGCATCCACCAGGATCGCTTCTTTCTCGCCACTGACCAACACCGAGGTCACCGGGAAGATGGCTTTTTCGCCGGGGTTGTAGACATCCAGCGTCAGGGTCGAGGCGCTGGCGTGGGCGGCAAAACCGAAGGTGGTGGCCAGCAAAACTCGCTTAAGTGAGGTGAAACCGATCATCTGTTGCTCCGTGATCCCGATGCCATGTTTGGCGATGCCTTTTGTAGGAGCGAGCCTGCTCGCGATGGACTTGAAGGCGCCGCGTATAACCGGTATCCCGCGTTATCGTTAACGACCATCGCGAGCAAGCTCGCTCCTACACAGAGGAACAGAGCTTAGTTGCCTGACTCGGTACAAAAAATGCGATGCTTGAACATAGTTTGTTTCTGAAAGCGGGCAAATCATGGATCGTCTTCAAGCAATGCGTGTGTTCGTCACGGTGGTCGACCTCGGCAGCCAGTCGGCCGCCGCCGATCATCTGGAGCTGTCACGGCCGGTGGTGTCGCGGTATCTGGCGGAGCTGGAAGACTGGGTCGGCGCGCGCCTGATGCATCGCACCACACGCAAGTTGAGCCTCACCGCCGCCGGCACCGAGATCCTGCCCCGCTGTCGGCAGATGCTCGATTTATCCACCGACATGCAAGCCGCCGTCAGCGAACCGGATGACGCACCCCGCGGCCTGCTGCGAATCAGCGTCAGCACCTCCTTCGGCCAGGCGCAATTGGCCGACGCCATGGCCGCCTATGTCCGACGCTACCCCGGCGTCAGCATCGACATGCAGATGCTCGACCGCACCGTGAACCTGGTGGATGAGCGCATCGACCTGGCGATCCGTACCAGCAACGACCTGGACCCGAACCTGATCGCCCGCCGCCTGACGGTTTGCCGCTCGGTGATCTGCGCGTCCCCCGCTTACTTGCGCGAGCACCCGGCGCCGCAACGGGTCGAGGACTTGAGCCTGCACAATTGCCTGACCCACTCCTACTTCGGCAAAAGCCTGTGGCATTTCGAACAGGATGGCGAGCAGGTTTCAGTACCGGTGCAAGGCAACATCAGCGCCAACGAGGCCAGCACACTGCTGCGCGCAACGATAGCCGGCGCCGGGGTGGCGATGCTGCCCACCTACCAGGCCGGCGTGCACATCCACAGCGGCGAGTTGATTCGCCTGCTGCCGACGGCCGAACCCCGGCAAATGAACGTGTATGCGGTGTATGCCTCGCGCAAGCACATGCCGGCGGCGTTGCGCAGCTTGCTGGATTTTCTGGTGGTGAGGTTTCCGCAAGAACCGGAATGGGACATCGGGTTGTAAATGGAAGCCCTGTGGGAGCGAGCTTGCTCGCGATGGCTACCGAACATTCAACAATGATGTCGACTGATCCACCGCTATCGCGAGCAAGCTCGCTCCCGCAGGGGGGATCAGTGTTCTGAATACCGCGCTATTGCTGGTAACTCACCGGCGCTGACCTATGCTCAAAGTAGTACCGAAAGGTATTCGTTCAGAGGTCAACGCCATGAACATCAGAACAAGAAGATACCTCGCGATTTTCATCACCTGTGCGGTCACGCTCGGGCTGTATGGCGCTGCGGCCTGGCGCGTCGAGCAACTGCGCAACCTGCCCCGTGAAGCCGCGAGCTGCAACTTCGAGCGCTGCATCCCCCACAACGCCACCCTCAACGCCCTCCGGTAACGAAGGGGGTCAGGCTTCGTTGTCCTGATCGGCCTTCAAGCGGTCGCGGAACGCCTTTGGCGAAATCCCCACTCGACGCCGGAACAGGCGCGTGAAGTTGGTCGGATCGGAAAACCCCAACACGTCGGACATTTCATAAATGGTCATGCTGGTGTAGGTCAGCAAACGCTTGGCCTCCAGCAATTGCCGTTCGTGCATTATCTGCAACGCCGGTTGCCCCGCCAGCTCACGGCAGGTGCCGTTGAGGTGGGACACGGAAATCCCCAGCCGGTGTGCCAGATCCTCGACCTTGACGTGCTGGCGATACGTCTCTTCCACCAGTTGAATAAAGCCGTTGAGGTATTCCCGGGCCCGCTGCGGTCGCGCCATGGCGGTGCGACGCTGGATCACCTGGCGACTGACCCACACCACGATCACGCTGACCAGCGAATGCATGAGCATTTCCCGCGCCGGTTGATGGCTGGTGTATTCGTTCTGCAAGGCGCTGAACAGGCTGTTGAGGTACTCGGCGTCCTTGCCTGCCGGGTAGCTTTCGGACTGGGCCAGGGCATTGACCGATTGCCCCAACTGCATCTGCAGGTGGGCGATCAGCGGCGCAGCCAGGGTTACGACAAACCCTTCCACGTCCTCGGAAAAACGAAAGCCGTGCACCGACAGCGGTGGCAGGATCTGAATTGCCGGCTCCACCAGTTGCGTTCGCTTGCCTTCGATTTCAAGCTCGGCCTGACCTTTGAATACGAAGAGCAACTGGCACAAGTCAGCGTGGCGGTGAGGTTTGATTTCCCAATGATGTTCGCGACTGCGTTTGGAAATGGTTTCACAGTGCAGCAAGTCCGGGGTCGGCCAATCCAGGCTTTCACCGTAGAGCTTGAACACCGGAATCGAAGGCAGGTCAGGCTTGTTCATCACTTCAATCCAGGCCTCGGGGTTGATCTGGGGCGATAATCGCACCGATTGGCAGAATGTACAGCTATCGGCTCAGTTTTCACCTTCAATTGACAGACTCGCAAGGGAAAAATGCAAGCACTCGATCCATAAAAATCATTCACCGGCCCAGGTCGTGTGGAGCTTGCGAGTCATAAGAACAATGAAAACACTGAAAACCCAAGTTGCCATTATCGGTGCTGGCCCCTCAGGCTTGCTGCTCGGCCAATTGCTGCACAACGCCGGCATCGACAACATCGTTCTCGAACGTCAAACCCCCGATTATGTACTCGGCCGAATCCGCGCCGGCGTGCTTGAACAAGGCATGGTAGAGCTGTTGCGTCAGGCCGGCGTGAGTCAGCGCATGGACGCCGAGGGACTGGTCCATGGTGGCTTCGAACTGGCCCTCGACGGGCACCAGGTACACATCGATCTGCAAGCGTTGACCGGCGGCAAGACGGTGATGATCTACGGCCAGACCGAGGTCACCCGTGACCTGATGGCCGCTCGTCGGGAGGTGGGCGCGCAGACGATTTACCAGGCCAGCAACGTCGTTCCCCACGGCATGAAAACCGATGAAGCGTTTGTCACTTTTGAGAAGGACGGCGAGCCGTATCGACTTGACTGCGACTACATCGCCGGTTGCGACGGCTTCCACGGTGTGGCGCGACAATCGATTCCCGCCGACAGCCTGAAAATCTTCGAACGGATCTATCCCTTCGGCTGGCTGGGGATTCTGGCCGATACCCCACCGGTCCACGATGAGCTGGTCTATGCCCGCCATGAGCGCGGTTTCGCCCTGTGCAGCATGCGCTCGCCGACGCGCACCCGTTATTACCTGCAAGTGCCCGCAGAGGAAAATGTCGAGGATTGGTCCGATCAACGCTTCTGGGACGAGCTCAAAAACCGCCTGCCGGTCGATCTTGCGCAAAAACTGGTAACCGGCCCGTCCATCGAGAAAAGCATCGCGCCGCTGCGCAGCTTCGTCGTCGAACCCATGCAGTACGGGCGGATGTTCCTCGTCGGTGATGCCGCGCACATTGTCCCGCCCACCGGGGCCAAGGGCCTGAACCTGGCGGCCAGTGACGTCAGCACGCTGTTCAACATCCTGGTCAAGGTTTACCGCGACGATCGCCTTGATCTGCTGGAGAAATACTCGGAAATCTGCCTGCGCCGGGTGTGGAAAGCCGAGCGTTTTTCCTGGTGGATGACCTCGATGCTGCACCGCTTTGATGATCACGATGCCTTTAGCCAACGCATTGCCGAGTCGGAACTGGACTATTTTGTCGATTCGCAGGCGGGTCGCAAAACCATTGCAGAAAACTACGTCGGGCTTCCTTATGAGGCTATCGAATAGCTTCCTATCGACTTACACTGGCGAGCATCCCCGCTCGCCTTGCCTCTTGCGGGTCAATCACTGCCCGCAGGTTTTCCCGTGACCAATCTCCATCAGCCTGAAACGCCCAAACCGGCCATTCGCAGCGTGCTGATCGCCCTGATGCTGGCGATCTTTCTCGGTGCGTTGGACCAGACCATCGTCGCCGTTTCGATGCCGGCCATTTCCGCGCAATTCAAGGACGTCAGCCTGCTGGCCTGGGTGATTTCCGGCTACATGGTGGCCATGACCGTGGCGGTGCCGATCTACGGCAAACTGGGCGACTTGTACGGGCGGCGCAAGCTGATGCTGTTCGGCATGGGCCTGTTCACCCTGGCGTCGGTGTTCTGCGGCATGGCACAGAGCATGGAACAACTGGTACTGGCGCGAATCTTCCAGGGCATCGGGGCCGGCGGGATGATTTCGGTGAGCCAGGCGATCATCGGTGACATCGTGCCGCCACGGGAGCGCGGCCGGTATCAGGGCTATTTCAGCAGCATGTATGCAGTGGCCAGCGTGGCCGGCCCGGTGCTCGGTGGTTACATGACCGAATACCTGTCCTGGCGCTGGGTGTTCCTGATCAACCTGCCACTGGGCCTGGGCGCCTGGCTGGTCGCCTATCGCACGCTGGTGGGCCTGCCGATTCCGCAACGCAAACCGATCATCGACTACCTGGGCACCGTGTTGATGATCATCGGGCTGACAGCATTGTTGCTGGGCATCACCCAGGTCGGCCAGGGCCATTCGTGGCGCAGTGCCGAGGTGTTGGCGCTGCTCGCTTGTGCGGTGCTGGTGCTGGGGCTGTTCGTCGTCCACGAGCGACGGGCGCGAGAACCGTTGTTGCCCATGCATCTGTTCGCCAACCGCAATGCGATCCTGTGCTGGTGCACGATTTTCTTCACCAGTTTCCAGGCCATCTCGCTGATTGTGTTGATGCCGCTGCGCTTTCAGAGCGTCACCGGCGCCGGTGCCGACAGCGCCGCCCTGCACCTGCTGCCCCTGGCCATGGGTTTGCCGATTGGCGCGTATTTCGCAGGCCGCCGCACCTCGGTCACCGGACGCTACAAACCGATGATCCTTACCGGTGCGGCGCTGATGCCTGTCTCGATTATCGGCATGGCGTTCAGCCCGCCGCAGGCGTTCGTCGTGAGCAGTCTGTTCATGCTGCTCTGCGGGATATCCTCGGGCATGCAGTTCCCGACGTCATTGGTCGGCACGCAGAACTCGGTGGACCAGCGGGACATCGGTGTAGCCACCAGCACCACCAACCTGTTCCGTTCGCTGGGTGGTGCCGTGGGTGTGGCGTTGATGTCGGCGCTGCTGTTGGCGTTGTTGCAGGATTCGAGTTTCGCGCACCTGGCCGGTTCGTCTCTGATTGCCGAAGGCAGCTCGGGAAATGTATTGCTGGACGGTTTGAATGCCGCGCCGGGTGAGGCGCAGAACACCCTGCGTGCCGAATTGTCACTGACATTCCGGCATTTGCTGACGGTCAGCGCGGCCGTTTCATTGCTTGGGCTGGCGGCGGCGATTGCCATGCCGAACATGTTGCTGCGCGGGCGCGAGGACAAGGTTCGCTAGATATCTGCAGGAGCGAGCTTGCTCGCGAAAAAATCCAAGGGCGCCGCTGGGCATCTGGTTTTACGCGTTATCGTTTACGACCTTCGCGAGCAAGCTCGCTCCTACATCGCGAAGGCTATCAAGGGCTGTAATACCCGACAGCCACCAGAAAATGTCCGACCTTCTTCAGGTAGGCATGCTTGTTCTCGACTTTGCCCGTCACCGGGTTTTTCCAGCGGTATTCGTATTCGCCGTAATCCTGCTGGGCCATCAACGCCAGAATCGGCTCGCCCACCGGTTTGCCTTCCGGGTCCACGATCTTGCTGAAGTCGGTATTGATCAGCCGCAGGTTGGTGCCGTGGGCCACGTAACGCTGAGTATCCAGGTCGACAACAAACACATACAGGTCATCCTGCAGGTAGCCGCCCTTGAGGGAATTGATCGCCGTCAGGGTGCCCTTTTCGTCCTTGGCCAGATCGGTTGCCGCTTTGTTCAGCAAGGTCATGGCCTGTTCGGCGGAGGCCCGTGGCAGGTAATAACCGACCGCCAGAATCCGCTGCCCAACGCGCTGGTAGTAGACATGCTTGCGCTCGACCTTGCCGTCATTCCAGTTCTGCCAGCGATATTCCGCCTGCTGAATGCCATTGCCCTCCGGCACCTTCAGGGCGTCCTTGAAAGCTTTCTGCAGATCCGGTCCAAGCACTTGCGACACGTCCCGGCCAATCAGCGCCGACGACGGCCCGCCACTGGCGAGCATCACGCCCTTGGTGTCGAGCACAAAGACATAACGGTCCTTGTCGACAAACTCACCCTGTCGACTGAACGCCGCCAACGCCTTGTCGCCATTCTGGTGGTAGTAGGCCAGGGCTTTTTCCAGTAGGGCAATGGCCGCCTTGCTGTCGTCCTTTTCCGTCCCGGCGGCTTGCGCCTGGCCCAGGCACAACAAAAACATGCCGCACAGCAAGGTAAACCTATGCAGAAACCCCATTGCGCATCCCTCGTTCCTGATGGTGTTTCAAGAGCGTAGACGGCAATGGGATATGTACGAATATTCGCCAGAACAGGGTCATAGGCTTTTGTGGCGAGGGGGCTTGCCCCCGTCCGGCTGCGCAGCAGTCGAAAATCAGGCACCGCGGTTGATCTGGTGAACCGCGGCGAATGGATTTGGGGCGGCTTCGCCACCCATCGGGGGCAAGCTCCCTCGCCACAACTGTTCGGATTACTGCCGGGCGCGCAGTTGCTGCTGAAGGTTCTGGATCTGCGCCTGAAGGGTATTGATGTTGCGGGTGACCTGGCTGCGGAATGCATCGAACTCGGCGGTATTGGTCGAGCCCTGCGTGACCGCTGGACGGTTGTCCTGCTCGCTCTTGAGCACGATCATGTCTTGCTCGAGACGCTCGATAGCAGCGCTTGGGTTGCCTTGTTTCTTCAGCGCGGTGATATCGGCGCCCAGGCTCTTCAGTTGTGCATCGAGTTTTTCAGCGTCCGACGGGGCACTTTTCAGGGTGGCCAATTCAGCACTCAATGCTTTGACCTGGGCCTGCAACTGGGTATTGGCCGTCTGATGTTCGGTGTTCTGGGTATTCAATTGCGCCAGGCGCTTGTCCAGCTCGGTGGTTTGCGCGGTCATTTGTGCCAGTCGCTTGTCCAGGTCCGAGGCCTGGCCGGCAACACCTTGCTGCTGGGCGTTCTGGTCCTGGAGCTTGCTTTCCAGCTGGCGGATTTGCAGCTTCAAGGCCTCGCTGTCGGTGTTGACACTGGTCTGGCTGGCAACAACCTTTCCGGAAATATCCTGCAGGCGCCCTGCCGCTTCCTCACTGATTCGCGCGAAGCTTTCCTGGGTCGCCACCAGTTGCTGTTCCATCAGGGAGATCTGCTGAAAGCTCCACCAGGCCAGGCCCGTGAACGCAAAGAACAACGCCCCGATCAACGCCCACAAGGCACCGGTACTCGCCGCCTTGACCTTCACCACCGGCGTCGTGCGCGAATGCACGACCGTGCGGGCGGGGGGCGCAAAGTCGTCATCGAGAACGTCTGCACGCAGGCTCGGTACATCATCGAAGTCGTCGTTGGCATCGTTTCGCATGGACATTGAATCAACCTTAGTGAATCACATAATGGCTTTATGCCGCGCAGTATAAACCCCACAGCCGCAACCATTGACCCCCAAGCCCGAATCCGGTTCAGTCGGGGGTCGTTGTTCGAGCGTCAGCGAACAGCCTGGGCCTTCCACCAGCCACAGAATTCATCGAGCGCCGTCCAGAGGCTGACCTTGGGATCGTAATCCAGATAATGCCGCGCGCGGCTGATGTCCAGGGTGAAATTTTTGTTCATGACCTGCATGCCCAGACGCGACAGCGTCGGTTCGGGACGCCCCGGCCACAACTTGCACACGCCCTCGTTGAGCGCCGCCACGCTGTAGGCCAGGCCGTAGGAACGGTAGCGGGTGACCTGTGGGACTTCCATGTTGCGCATGACGTAATTGACCACATCCCACAGGG
Organism: Pseudomonas sp. GW822-FHT01E03; assembly: GCF_058802985.1. NCBI lineage: Bacteria > Pseudomonadati > Pseudomonadota > Gammaproteobacteria > Pseudomonadales > Pseudomonadaceae > Pseudomonas > Pseudomonas sp. GW822-FHT01E03. The sequence goes on along the minus strand of NZ_JBXAOQ010000004.1, from coordinate 267,777 downwards.
GAATCGGCGTGCCGTTGCTGATGTTGTAAGCCTTGCCCAGCGCAGAACCGCTGGCCAGCAAACTGCTGAGCAACGCCTCGTTGAGGTTTTGCACGCTGGTGAAATCAACTTTGTTCAGACCGTTGCCGATGATCGCCAGGCGCCCCTTGCGCTGCATGTTCAACAGGCGCGGGAAGATGCTCATGTCGCCGGCCCCGGTGACGAAACGCGGGCGCAGGGCCAGGGTTTCGAGACCGAACTCCTGGGCACCGAAGACTTTTTGCTCGGCCAGGTACTTGGTGGCGGCGTAAGGGTGTTTGAAGCGCTTGGGCACCTGTTCTTCCGTCAGGCCCAGATGATCGCGACCATCGAAGTAGATCGACGGCGACGACAAATGCACCAGCCGCCGAACCCGTTGCTTCAAGCAGGCTTCGACCACGTTCTCGGTGACCTGGACGTTGCCCTGATGGAAGTCTTGATAACGTCCCCATAATCCAACAGCACCGGCGCAATGCACCACGGCCTCGACGTCCGAGCACAGCTCGCGCGCCAGTTCCGGGTCGCTCAAGTCACCCTGGATGAACTCGGCTCCCCGGCGTACCAGATGCTCCACGCTCTCGGCCCGGCGACCGTTGACCCGCACGTCCAGGCCCTGCTCCAGGGCAAAACGCGCAAAGCGCCCGCCGATGAAGCCGCTTGCGCCGGTAACCAGAATCTTCATGAATTGCTCCGAATATTTCGTTTTGCGTATTACGTGAGGTCTTGACGCTGCGCGTCAGTCCAAGGGCACCAGCCATTGCTTCGATGCGCTGACCAATTGATCGGTGAGCAGCCCCAGCAGCTGGCCGCCATTACGCCAATGATGCCAGTACAGCGGCACATCGATCGGCTTATCTGGCAGCAGCTCCTGCAATACACCCCTTTGCAGTTGCTCGTGCACCTGCAGTTCCGGAACCAGCCCCCAGCCCAGACCGGCTTCCGCCAAGCGGATAAAACCTTCGGAGGACGGGCACAAATGGTGTTCGAATCCACCCTCGACGCCGAGGGACGCAAGGTAGCGATGCTGCAGGAAATCGTCCGGGCCAAATACCAGCGCCGGGGTTCGGGCCAACTGATCGGCGCGTACGCCCTGCGGAAAATGCCGGGCAATAAAGGCGGGGCTGGCCAGCGCACGGTAACGCATGGCCCCCAGCAACACGCTGCGCGCACCCGCCACCGGCCGCTCGCTGGCGCAGACACAAGCCGCCACTTCACCGGCGCGCATGCGCTTGAGGCCGACGGTCTGGTCTTCGACCACCAGATCCATCAGCAGATGCTGTTCGGCGCAAAACGCCCCCACGGCCTGCGCCCACCAAGTGGCCAGGCTGTCGGCATTCAGGGCGATGCGCAGGCGTTCCGGCAGGCCCTCTTCATCCAGCGCCGGCACCAGGCTTTGCAAATCCCGTTCAAGCAATCGCACCTGCTGCACGTGGTTGAGCAGCCGTCGACCGATTTCCGTCGGCGTTGGCGGCGTGGCCCGCACCAGCACCGGCTGACCAACCCGCGCTTCCAGCAGCTTGATACGCTGGGAAATCGCCGATTGCGACAAGCCCAGTACCTGGGCCGCCCGTTCAAAACCGGCCTGTTCGACCACGGCGGCCAGGGCAGAAAGCAATTTATAGTCGAACATCAGTTTTCCTAATGAGCGATCAGCAAGATTGGTTTTTCTTATACAACCTTCACAAGGACAATGACCAGCAAGAACTCTTGAACAAGGATCACCCACATGGCTGGCGAAACTTCATTGGCAACGCTGCTGCGCAGCATGAGCCCGCAACTCAACGCTGGCGAATACGTGTTCTGCACCCTGCGCGACGGTAAATTGCCTGCGGATCTGGAGATTGTCGGCAGCTTCCGCGAGCAGGAAGGCCTGACCGTAATTCTCGAGCGTTCCCACGCCGAAACAGCCGGATTCAGCTTCGACTACATCGCCGCCTGGATCACCTTGAACGTACATTCGGCCCTCGAAGCGGTCGGCCTGACCGCCGCGTTCGCCACGGCACTGGGCAAAGCCGGAATCAGCTGCAACGTGATTGCCGGCTACTACCACGACCATTTGTTCGTCGGCCAGGCCGACGCCGACCGTGCCCTGCAAGTGCTGCGGGATCTGGCAGCCAACGCGGAGTAAAAAATCATGTGGCAAAGTTATGTGAACGGGCTGCTCGTGGCCTTCGGCCTGATCATGGCGATCGGCACCCAGAATGCGTTTGTCCTGGCGCAAAGCCTGCGGCGTGAACATCACCTGCCGGTGGCGGCACTCTGCGTGGCCTGCGATGCCCTGTTGGTGGCCGCCGGAGTGTTCGGCCTGGCGACCGTACTGGCGCAGAACCCGACGCTGTTGGCCATCGCACGCTGGGGCGGCGCAGCGTTCCTGTTGTGGTACGGCAGCCAGGCGCTGCGCCGGGCCTTTTCGAAGCAGAGCCTTGAGCAGGGCGAAGGCCAGACCGTACGCTCGCTGCGGGCGGTCATGCTCAGTGCGCTGGCGGTGACCTTGCTCAACCCGCACGTCTATCTGGACACCGTTTTGCTGATCGGCTCCCTGGGCGCCCAACAAACCGAGCCCGGCGCTTATGTCGTCGGCGCGGCCAGTGCCTCGCTGCTGTGGTTCTTCACCCTGGCCCTCGGTGCGGCATGGCTGGCACCGTGGCTCGCCCGGCCCGGCACCTGGCGAATTCTCGATCTGTTGGTGGCGGTGATGATGTTTGCCGTAGCGCTGCAGCTGATCGCGGCCATCTGATTGGCGGAACCTCTATTCCACACAGTTGTTGCGTGGTTATGCCGCCCCCCCGGTGCTATGATCCGACTCCCTGCGCCGCAAAGAGTACAAACTCCCCGGCGCTTGTCTGGCCGCCCGTGATCGGCCTTGCGCTCACCGCAACTGACCTGATTAGGAGAATCATCATGGCTTTCGAATTGCCGCCACTGCCGTACGCACACGATGCCCTGCAGCCGCACATCTCCAAGGAAACCCTGGAGTTCCACCACGACAAGCACCACAACACCTACGTCGTGAACCTGAACAACCTGGTGCCAGGCACCGAGTTCGAAGGCAAGACCCTGGAAGAAATCGTCAAGACTTCCTCGGGCGGTATCTTCAACAACGCCGCTCAGGTCTGGAACCACACTTTCTACTGGAACTGCCTGGCGCCAAACGCTGGCGGTCAACCAACCGGCGCACTGGCTGAAGCCATCAACGCGGCCTTCGGTTCGTTCGACAAGTTCAAGGAAGAATTCAGCAAGACTTCCATCGGCACCTTCGGTTCCGGTTGGGGCTGGCTGGTGAAGAAGGCTGACGGTTCCCTGGCCCTGGCCAGCACCATCGGCGCCGGCAACCCGCTGACCAACGGCGACACCCCGCTGCTGACCTGCGACGTCTGGGAACACGCTTACTACATCGACTACCGCAACCTGCGTCCGAAGTACGTCGAAGCGTTCTGGAACCTGGTCAACTGGAAATTCGTGGCTGAGCAGTTCGAAGGCAAAACCTTCACCGCTTAAGCTCGATGCCAGACAAAAAACCCGGCTTTTGCCGGGTTTTTTTATGGAAGGAATATGAGCAAAGGGACGGTGGTGATTGTCCCGCCGTCTTCGCGAGCAGGCTCGCTCCCACAGATCACCCCCCCGAGCCAGTGGGAGCGAGCCTGCTCGCGAAGAACCATAAAGCAGTCAGTCGGCCAACTACTGCGGATCGAGGTTATCCAGCGCACGATTCACCGCCAGCTCCGCCAACATGACAATCTGCGAAATGGCCAGCGCCGTGTTGCGCTGGGGGCCAGCCAGGCAGGTAGCGAAATCACTCGCCATGACATTGGCTGAAGCCAGTGATTCACAAGCGTGGGCAAGCAGGCTTTCAGTGTCCATGTCGGGGACGATCATGAACATGGTGCGAGGGCTGTAGGGTTTGGTGGTGTTGCAGGGGGGATCGGGGATTAACTTATCCAAAATATGCTCCTTATCGATTGGAGCCATCTCTCGCCGTTTCTCACGCGAGCGAAGAGGTGGCAGCTATGTGCGGAGTGAGAAACCGGCAAGAGAGCAATCCGGCCAGACCGAGGTCTGCCCGCACACAGCCGCCATAAAGCATTGCTGGCAGCGGATAAGCTGGCGGCAATTATGGTGGTACTGGCGCTGGATTAACACTCTCTTGCGGGTTCTCACGCCCGATCGCTGAAGCATTTCAGCGATCACCAAAGGTTATTCAGCCCGCTTCCGACGGACAACCTGAAAACTGCGTGGGAAACTTCTGGCGCTTTCCTACACCGCGCTAACGCCCAAAACGTAACGCGAAGCATCCCTGGCCACACATGGGTATGACTCACTCACATTGGGTCCCCGGTTTTCAGTCGGGACTTGTGGCCACTGAAGATCCCTGTAGGAGCGAGCTTGCTCGCGAAAAACGTCTGAACAACGCGATCAACCAGTCAGCCCGCGTTATCGTTGACGTCCATCGCGAGCAAGCTCGCTCCCACAGAAGAGCAAAAAGCAGAGCATCCCGCATCACCGCATCGCTTCTCACCACTCAACAGGCCGAGCGTTAGCTCGCCTGCAGCTTTTGATCTTGATCCACCCGCCCCCTCGGCAGGCTGAGTGGAGGTGTTCATCCGGGGATTGGCGCGCAGCGCCGTTCGACGCAGTCGAACACATCGCATGTAGGTGCCAGCGAAGCCAACCGGAGGGCGATGCCCCCGGATGAATGCCGGAGCGAAGGAACCCCGAGCCCTGGCGAGGGGCCGTACGTTCGGGGCGAGACTTTTTGGTTCCTTTTGTGTCGTTTGACAAAAGGGACTCGCCGTAAGGGCGAAACCGCCAGCTGCCGTTACCGCAGCAATGGATATGCCCCCCCAAAAAAACCCGGACGAAGCCAATTTCCCAAGATGAAACCAGCCTCCAGCCCCTTGCTCCCCCGCCCACGCCGACTAACATCAAACAAAAGGAAAATATCTCCATCCCGCCCCTCAAGTTGAAGGACTCGACAACCGACACAGTACTAATAGGCTAACTCGCCAGGTCAACTGCAAATCGGCCAAGCAGCAGGCAAAATCCCCCAAGGATGATTGTCCCTTTGACTGCCATCACGGGATTGCCAATACTCATGGCAACTTGATGCTACCCGCACGGAACAAGGAATAACCCTTTGAAGCTGGAACTCAAGAACAGCTTGTCGGTGAAGTTGCTCCGGGTCGTACTCCTGTCGGCATTGATCGTCGGCGTGGTCTTGAGCTGCGCGCAGATTGTGTTCGATGCCTATAAAACACGCCAGGCCGTCGCCAGCGATGCCGAACGCATCCTCGACATGTTTCGCGACCCCTCGACCCAGGCCGTCTACAGCCTGGACCGGGAAATGGGCATGCAGGTGATCGAAGGCCTGTTTCAGGACGCCGCCGTCCGCAAGGCCTCCATCGGCCATCCCAACGAAGCCATGCTCGCGCAAAAAACCCGCGAATTGCAGCACTCCCACAGCCGCTGGCTGACCGACCTGATTCTTGGCAAGGAACGCACCTTCACCACCCAACTGGTCGGTCGCGGGCCCTACAGTGAGTATTACGGTGACCTGAGCATCACCCTCGATACCGCCACCTACGGCCAAGGGTTCATTGTCAGCTCGGTGATCATCTTCATTTCCGGCGTCCTGCGCGCACTCGCCATGGGACTGGTGTTGTACCTGGTCTACCACTGGCTGCTGACCAAGCCGCTGTCGCGGATCATCGAGCACCTCACGGAAATCAATCCGGATCGTCCCAGCGAACACAAGATTCCGCTGCTCAAGGGCCACGAGAACAACGAACTGGGCATCTGGATCAACACCGCCAACCAGTTGCTCGAATCCATCGAACGCAATACCCATCTGCGCCACGAAGCGGAAAACAGCCTGGTGCGCATGTCCCAGTACGATTTCCTGACGGGGCTGCCGAACCGGCAGCAATTGCAGCAGCAACTGGACAAGATCCTCATCGACGCCGGCAAATTGCAGCGCCGGGTCGCGGTGTTGTGTGTCGGCCTCGATGACTTCAAGGGCATCAACGAGCAGTTCAGCTACCAGACCGGCGACCAGTTGCTGCTGGCCCTGGCCGATCGCCTGCGCGGTCATAGCGGTCGCCTGGGCGCCCTTGCCCGCCTCGGCGGCGACCAGTTCGCCCTTGTCCAGGCCGATATCGAGCAGCCCTACGAAGCCGCCGAGCTGGCGCAAAGCATTCTCGATGACCTGGAAGCGGCGTTTGCCCTCGATCATCAGGAGATCCGCCTGCGCGCCACTATCGGCATCACCCTGTTCCCCGAGGACGGCAACAGCACCGAGAAGTTGCTGCAAAAGGCCGAGCAGACCATGACGCTGGCCAAGACCCGTTCGCGCAACCGCTATCAGTTCTATATCGCCAGCGTCGATACCGAAATGCGTCGCCGCCGCGAGCTGGAAAAAGACCTGCGCGATGCGTTGATCCGCAATCAGTTCTACCTCGTCTATCAACCGCAGATCAGCTACCGCGACAACCGCGTGGTGGGCGTCGAAGCCCTGATTCGCTGGCAACACCCCGAGCACGGTATGGTGCCGCCGGACCTGTTCATCCCGCTGGCCGAACAGAACGGCACCATCATCGCCATCGGCGAATGGGTGCTGGACCAGGCCTGCAAACAACTACGCGAGTGGCATGACCAGGGCTTCTCCGACCTGCGCATGGCGGTGAACCTGTCTACGGTTCAATTGCACCACGCCGAACTGCCACGGGTGGTCAACAACCTGCTGCAGATGTACCGCCTGCCACCGCGCAGCCTGGAGCTGGAAGTCACCGAAACCGGCCTGATGGAAGACATCAGCACCGCGGCCCAGCACTTGCTCAGCCTGCGCCGCTCCGGCGCGCTGATCGCCATCGACGATTTCGGAACCGGCTATTCGTCCTTGAGCTATCTCAAGAGCCTGCCTCTGGACAAGATCAAGATCGACAAGAGCTTCGTCCAGGACCTGCTCGATGACGACGACGATGCGACCATCGTTCGCGCCATCATCCAGCTGGGCAAAAGCCTGGGCATGCAGGTGATTGCCGAGGGCGTGGAAACCGCCGAGCAAGAGGCCTACATCATTTCCGAAGGCTGCCACGAAGGTCAGGGCTATCACTACAGCAAACCGTTGCCGGCACGGGAACTGGGTCTGTACCTGAAGCAGGCCCAACGCAGTAATGCCGCTATCTTGTAACCTCCTGTAGGAGCGAGCCTGCTCGCGATGGTCGTGAACGATAACGCGTTCATCCTGGATGGGCGCGTTGCTCTCAAGATCATCGCGAGCGCGCTCGCTCCTACAGTGAGGGTTGCAAGCCTCGCTCTGTGAATAAGAAATATTTACAGGTACAACCCTTTACACATAATGCGAAAGATTTGCATTATGTCGCAGTTTTGCGTGTGCATAGCACGACTCCACCCCTATCGAAGCAGGATGTTCGCCATGATTCGTATGCCTCTGGCTACCGCCAGTCTGTTGGCCATCGCTATTTCCCTCGCCGGTTGCGGCGAAGGTAAAGACCAAGAAAAAGCTGCCGCGCCAGCTGCCAGCACTGCAGCTGCCCCGGCTGCTCCAGCCACTGCGCCTGCCGCTGCCGGTAAGGTCGACGAAGCTGCCGCCAAAGCCGTTGTCGCCCATTACGCCGACATCGTTTTCGCCGTTTACAGCGATGCCGAATCCACCGCGAAGACCCTGCAAACCGCCGTAGACGCCTTCCTCGCCAAGCCGAACGCCGACACCCTCAAAGCCGCCAAGGCTGCCTGGGTTGCCGCTCGCGTGCCTTACCTGCAGAGCGAAGTGTTCCGTTTCGGCAACACCATCGTTGACGACTGGGAAGGTCAGCTGAACTCTTGGCCGCTGGACGAAGGCCTGATCGACTACGTCGACAAATCCTATGAACACGCCCTGGGCAACCCGGGTGCCACTGCCAACATCATCGCCAACACTCAAGTGCAGATCGGCGAAGACAAGGTCGATGTCAAAGACATCACCCCGGAAAAACTCGCCAGCCTGAACGAGCTGGGCGGTTCCGAGGCCAACGTCGCCACTGGCTACCACGCCATCGAATTCCTGCTCTGGGGCCAGGACCTGAACGGCACCGGCCCTGGCGCCGGCAACCGTCCGGCTTCGGACTACCTGGAAGGCAAAGGCGCTACCGGCGGTCACAATGATCGTCGTCGTGCCTACCTGAAGTCCGTGACCCAGCTGCTGGTCAGCGATCTGGAAGAAATGGTCGGTAACTGGAAGCCGAACGTGGCCGACAACTACCGCGCCACCCTGGAAGCAGAACCGGCTGAAACCGGCCTGCGCAAAATGCTGTTCGGCATGGGCAGCCTGTCCCTGGGCGAACTGGCGGGCGAGCGCATGAAGGTTTCCCTGGAAGCCAACTCCCCGGAAGACGAACAGGATTGCTTCAGCGACAACACCCACAACTCGCACTTCTACGATGCCAAGGGCATTCGTAACGTGTACCTGGGTGAATACACTCGCGTCGATGGCACCAAAATGACCGGCGCCAGCCTGTCGTCCCTGGTGGCCAAAGCCGACCCGGCTGCCGACACCGCGCTCAAGGACGACCTGGCCGCCACTGAAGCCAAGCTTCAGGTCATGGTCGACCACGCCAACAAGGGCGAGCACTACGACCAGTTGATCGCTGCCGGCAACACCGCAGGCAACCAGATCGTCCGTGACGCCATCGCTTCCCTGGTCAAGCAGACCGGTTCGATCGAAGCCGCCGCTGGCAAACTGGGCATCAACGACCTGAACCCGGACAACGCTGATCACGAGTTCTGATCAACGCTGGCTGAATGAAAAAGGCGACCTTCGGGTCGCCTTTTTCTTGTCTGCCCGGATGTGCCCCCCCTGTAGGAGCGAGCTTGCTCGCGATGAATTTGAAGGCAACGCATTTTTCCAGTCAGCACGCGTCACCGTTCACGTCCATCGCGAGCAAGCTCGCTCCTACACAGGGGATCGTGGTTTGCAGATAGACTCTTGCCCCACATCAAGCAAACGATAATTCCTCTTATTCAAATTCCCATCCCCTGTTAGACTTTGCGCCCTTGTTTTGCTCGTCTTGCAGGATGTCTGATGCCCCCGCTGCCTCTTCGCTTGTCCGCACTGTTTCTGGCCCTGGGCCTGAGTGCCTGCGATGACGCCCCGAAATTCACCCGGGCCGAACCCGGTGAAGCCCGCTCCGGCGGCAGTGCGACGGTGCGCAAGACCGATCAGAACTCGTTTTCCATGCCCTCGGCGAACCTGCCGCCATCACGGCGTGTGGATTTCAGTGTCGGCAACAGCTTCTTCCGCAGCCCTTGGGTGATCGCCCCGTCGACGACGACCGCTCGCGATGGTCTCGGTCCACTGTTCAACACCAATGCCTGCCAGGGCTGCCACATCAAGGACGGCCGCGGCCATCCGCCGACGCCCGACGATGTGAACGCGGTGTCGATGCTGGTACGCCTGTCGATTCCCGACGCCCCGGCGTATGCCAAGGTCATCGAACAGCTCGGCGTGGTGCCGGAGCCCGTCTACGGCGGCCAGTTCCAGGACATGTCCGTACCCGGCGTGGCCCCCGAAGGCAAAGTGCGGGTCGATTACACCCCCGTGCCGGTGCGCTTCAAGGACGGCACCGAAGTCGAGTTACGCAAACCGAGCCTGAACATCACCCAGCTGGGTTACGGCCCGATGCACCCCGACACCCGTTTCTCGGCCCGCGTGGCGCCGCCAATGATTGGCCTGGGCCTGCTCGAAGCGATCCCCGAGGAGGCGATCCTGGCCAACGCCGAGGCACAGGCCAAGGCGAACAACGGCATCAGCGGGCGACCGAACCGGGTCTGGGATGACGCTCTGAAAAAGACCGTTCTGGGACGATTTGGCTGGAAAGCCGGACAACCGAACCTCAATCAACAGAATGTCCACGCGTTTTCGGGAGATATGGGGCTCACAACCAGCCTTAGACCCCTTGATGACTGCACGGACGCGCAAACGGCCTGCAAACAGGCACCCAGTGGCAACGGCCCCGATGGCGAGCCGGAAGTCAGCGACAACATCCTGCGCCTGGTGCTGTTCTACAGCCGCAACCTTGCCGTACCGGCCCGCCGTGACGTCAACGCCCCTGAAGTACTGGCCGGCAAGACCCTGTTTTATCAGGCCGGTTGCCAGTCCTGTCACACACCGAAATACACCACCGCCGCCAACGCCGCCGAACCTGAACTGGCCAATCAAGTGATTCGCCCGTACAGCGATCTGCTGCTGCATGACATGGGCGACGGCCTGGCCGACAACCGTAGCGAATTCCAGGCCAGCGGCCGCGAATGGCGCACCCCGCCGTTATGGGGCATCGGCCTGACACAGGCGGTCAGCGGCCACACCCAGTTCCTGCACGACGGCCGCGCCCGCAACCTGCTCGAAGCCGTGCTCTGGCATGGCGGCGAGGCGACTGCGGCGCAACAACAGGTTTTGTCTTTCAATGCCGAGCAACGCGCTGCGTTGCTGGCGTTCCTGAATTCCCTTTAACACGCATTCCACTCGCGGGAGCCCGACATGTTCCGTCCCAAACTGTTGTTCACCAGCCTTGCCGCCCTCGCCCTGGGCGCCTGCTCGCCCCAGGACCCGCAAGCGGTCACGTCGGCGGCCATTGCCAAGTCGGTGATCCTGCCGACCTACACCCGCTGGGTTGAGGCCGACCGTCAATTGGCGGTCAGCGCCCTCGCCTACTGCGAAGGCAAGGAAACCCTGGAAACCGCCCGTGCCGACTTCCTGCATGCGCAAAAAGCCTGGGCCGAGCTGCAACCATTGCTGATCGGACCGTTGGCCGAAGGCAACCGTTCGTGGCAAGTCCAGTTCTGGCCGGACAAGAAAAACCTGGTTGGCCGTCAGGTCGAGCAACTGATCACCGCCCAGCCGCAAATCGATGCCGCCGCCCTGGCCAAGTCCAGCGTCGTGGTACAGGGGCTCTCGGCCTACGAATACATCCTGTTCGACAGCAAGCCTGACGTGGCCAACGCTGAGCAGAAGAGCAAATACTGCCCGCTGCTGGTCGCCATCGGCGAACGCCAGAAGCAATTGGCCGAAGAAATTCTGCAAACCTGGAACAACACCGACGGCATGCTCGCGCAAATGAGCAAGTTCCCGAACCAGCGCTACGCGGACTCCCATGAGGCGATCGCCGATCTGCTGCGCGTGCAAGTCACCGCCATCGACACCCTGAAGAAAAAACTCGGCACGCCGATGGGCCGCCAGAGCAAGGGCGTGCCGCAACCGTTCCAGGCCGATGCATGGCGCAGCCAGGCGTCCCTGACCAGCCTCGAAGCCAGCCTCGCGGCCGCCAGGACCGTGTGGGAAGGTGTGGATAACAAAGGCCTGCGCGGCCTGTTGCCGAGCGAGCAGAAGCCGTTGGCCGACAAGATCGATGCAGCCTATGCCGCCTCGCTGAAACTGTTCGCCGGCAACCAGCGCTCGCTGACCGACATGCTCAATGACGAGGCTGGCCGCCAGCAACTCAACGAGCTGTATGACAGTCTCAACGTCGTCCATCGCCTGCACGAGGCCGATCTGGCCAAGGCACTGGGCATCCAGCTGGGCTTCAACGCCAACGACGGTGACTGATGAGGGCCGGTTCCATGCTGCGACGCCAGGTTCTGACATTAGGTAGTTTGCTGCTGGGTGCAGTGACGCTGGGCGGCTGGAAGCTGTTCAAGCAAAAGGACAGGAGTCCGTTGTTGCTTTCGGCACGGGACGACACCGACGGCCAGCATTACGCCGTCGGTTATCGGCTCGATGGCACCCAAGTGTTCGCCACCCGGGTCGGCCAGCGTTGCCACGACATCATCAACCACCCGACACAGCCGATTGCGCTGTTCGTCGCTCGCCGTCCGGGCACCGAGAGCTACCTGATCGACCTGCGCGACGGCGCGCTCCTGCAAACCGTGGTGTCACAGCCGAACCGGCACTTCTACGGGCACGCGGTCATTCACCACAGCGGCGACTGGCTGTACGCCACGGAAAACGACACCTCCGATCCGGGGCGCGGCCTGCTCGGCGTGTATAAGTTCGAAGGCGAACGGCTGGTGCACAGTGGTGAGATTTCCACCCACGGCCTCGGTCCGCATCAGGTGTCGTGGATGCCCGATGGCGAAACCCTGGTGGTGGCCAACGGCGGGATTCGCACCGAGGCCGAAAGCCGGGTGGAGATGAACCTCAGCGCCATGGAACCGAGCCTGGTCCTGATGCACCGCGACGGCACCCTGCTGAGCAAGGAAACCCTCGCCCAGCAGATGAACAGCGTGCGTCATCTGGCCATCGCCAGCGACGGCACCATCGTCGCCAGCCAGCAGTTCATGGGTGCAGCCCACGAGTCGTCGGAGTTGCTGGCGATCAAGCGCCCCGGTCAGCCCTTCGTCGCGTTCCCGGTACCCGAGCACCAGTTGCAGGCCATGGGACACTACACCGCCAGCGTCGCAATACACAGCGACTTGCGCCTGGTGGCGTTGACCGCACCGCGGGGCAACCGCTTTTTCATCTGGGACCTGGACAGCGGTGAAGTACGCCTGGACGCGCCACTGCCCGATTGCGCCGGGGTCGGTGCCGTGGCCGATGGTTTTGTCGTGACCTCGGGACAGGGGCGCTGCCGCTACTACGATTGCCGCCAGACAAACCTCGTTGCAAAACCGCTGGAGCTACCCGCAGGGCTCTGGGACAACCATCTGCATCTGATGGCCTGAATCATTGAAAAGATCGCCGGCCTGGGCCGCGCCTGCATCGGGATGACGTACACCCCGCAGGCGAGAACCGAGACGGCGAATCTTTTCAGGCTTTCACCCCTCTAATACCTCACTACCTGTAAAAACGGCAGTTGGATTTACCCTCTACACTCGCGGTAATGTTCCCTGCTGTCTCACCTGATTTTCTCCAAGGAACTGGAATATGCTGCGTCGCCGCATGCTGATCATGTTGGGTGTGGTTCTATTGATTGTGCTGGTCCTGGCCGCGTACAAAGCCTTCTCGATCTATACGATGGTTCAAGGCTTCTCTGTGCCCAGACCCGCCGTCAGCGTTGCCGTGGCCACCGCCACCGAGCGCCCATGGCAAGCCCGCCTGCCTACCGTTGGCACGCTCAAGGCATTGCAGGGGGTGGACCTGAGCCTGGAGACCGATGGCACCGTCATCGATCTCCAGTTCGAGTCGGGGCAGAAGGTCAAGGCCGGCCAACCACTCCTGCGCCTCGACAGCGCCGTTGAAAGTGCCCTGCTGGAAACTGCTCTGGCCGACCTCGGGTTGGCACAGCTTGATTACGGTCGCGGTAGCCAACTGGTCGGCAGCCAGGCCATTTCCAAAGGCGAATTCGACCGACTTTCGGCGGTGCTGAAAAAGAGCAAGGCCACGGTCAATCAACTCAAGGCTGCGCTCGGCAAAAAAAGCATCATCGCGCCGTTCAGCGGCACCATTGGCATTCGTCAGGTGGACGTTGGCGACTACATGGCCAGTGGCACCATGATCGCCACCCTGCAAGACCTCAGTAGCCTGTATGTCGACTTTTTTGTGCCCGAGCAGTCGGTGCCGAAGATTGCGCTCGGCCAGCCAGTGCAGGTCATTGTCGCGGCGTATCCGACCGTGGAGTACCCCGGCACCATCAGTGCAATCAACCCTAAAGTCGAGAACAGCACACGTAACGTGCAGGTCCGCGCCACCCTGGCCAACCCCGACGGCAAGTTGATGCCAGGCATGTTCGCCAGCCTCCAGGTGCTCCTGCCCGACCCGCAACCGCGCATCGTGGTGCCGGAAAGCGCGATTACCTACACGCTCTACGGCAACTCGGTGTATGTGGCCGTACCAAAGAAAGCCGAGGATGGCAGCCTGGTAAAGGACGACAAGGGCCAACCGGTGCTGATCGCCGAACGGCGGTTTGTCGAGACCGGCGAACGCCGCGATGGGCAAGTGATGATCACCAAAGGCGTGCAGAGCGGCGAGAAAGTGGTGACCGCCGGCCAGCTCAAACTGGATAACGGCTCACGCATTGCCATCAGCGACGACAAGACCCTGGCCGGGCAGAACAGCCAGCCACGCGCGGACTGATCAAGGAATTCCCATGGCTTTTACCGACCCGTTCATCCGCCGTCCGGTTCTCGCTACCGTGGTCAGTCTGTTGATTGTACTGCTGGGCTTTCAGGCCTGGAGCAAGCTGCCGCTACGCCAGTACCCGCAAATGGAAAACGCCCTGATCACGGTGACCACCGCCTACCCCGGGGCCAACGCCGAGACCATCCAGGGTTACATCACCCAACCGATGCAGCAAAGCCTGGCCAGCGCCGAGGGCATCGACTACATGACCTCGGTCAGTCGCCAGAATTTCTCGGTGATCTCGATCTACGCGCGCGTCGGCGCCAATAGCGACCGTCTGTTTACCGAACTGCTGGCCAAGGCCAACGAGGTCAAGAACCAGCTGCCCCAGGACGCTGAAGACCCGGTGCTGAGCAAAGAATCGGCCGATGCGTCAGTGCTGATGTACATCAGCTACTTCAGCAAGGAGTTGAGCAACCCGCAGATTACCGATTACCTGTCACGGGTGATCCAGCCCAAGCTGGCGACCTTGCCCGGCATGGCCGAAGCCGAGATCCTCGGTAACCAGGTATTTGCCATGCGCCTGTGGCTGGACCCGATGAAGCTGGCGGGTTTCGGCCTCAGTGCCAGCGATGTGACCAATGCGGTGCGCCAGTACAACTTCCTCTCTGCCGCAGGCGAAGTGAAGGGCGAATACGTGGTCACCAGCATCAACGCCAATACCGAACTCAAGTCCGCCGAAGCCTTCGGGACGATTCCGCTCAAGGTCGATGGCGACAGCCGAGTGTTGCTGCGGGATGTGGCGCGCGTGGAAATGGGTGCGGAGAACTACGACTCCATCAGCTCGTTCGGTGGCACCCCGTCGGTGTACATCGGCATCAAGGCGACGCCCGGCGCCAACCCGCTGGAAGTGATCAAGGAAGTGCGCAAGATCATGCCGGACCTGCAGGCCCAGCTACCGCCGAACCTGAAAGGTGAAATCGCCTACGACGCCACTCTGTTCATCCAGGCCTCGATCGACGAAGTGGTGAAGACCCTGTTCGAAGCGGTGCTGATCGTGATTGTGGTGGTGTTCCTGTTCCTCGGTGCCCTGCGCTCGGTGGTGATCCCGGTGGTGACCATCCCGCTGTCGATGATCGGCGTCATGTTCTTCATGCAGATGATGGGGTACTCGATCAACCTGCTCACCCTGCTGGCGATGGTATTGGCCATCGGCCTGGTGGTGGACGATGCCATCGTGGTGGTGGAAAACATTCACCGTCACATCGAGGAAGGCAAGACACCGCTCGAGGCCGCCATTGAAGGCGCCCGGGAAATCGCCATGCCGGTGGTTTCGATGACCATCACCCTGGCGGCGGTGTATGCACCGATCGGCTTCCTGACCGGCCTGACCGGGGCGCTGTTCAAGGAGTTCGCCCTGACCCTGGCCGGCGCGGTGGTGATTTCCGGTATCGTCGCCCTGACCCTGTCGCCGATGATGTGTGCGTTTCTGCTGCGTCACGACGAGAACCCCAGCGGCCTGGCCCATCGCTTGGACATGATTTTCGAACGCCTCAAGCGCCGCTACCAGAGCCTGCTTCATGGCACCCTCAACACCCGGCCGGTGGTGCTGGTGTTCGCCGTGATCGTGTTGTGCCTGATTCCGGTCCTTCTCAACTTCACCAAATCGGAACTGGCGCCGGATGAGGACCAGGGCATCATTTTCATGATTGCCAACGCCCCGCAACCGACCAACCTCGACTACCTGAACACCTACACCGACGAGTTCGTCTCGATCTTCAAGGCGTTTCCCGAGTACTACTCGTCGTTCCAGATCAACGGTTTCAACGGCGTGCAATCGGGCATCGGCGGTTTCCTGCTCAAGCCATGGGACGATCGCAGTCGAACGCAAATGGCGATCCTGCCCGAGGTGCAAGCCAAACTGGAAAAGATCCCGGGGCTGCAGATCTTCGGCTTCAACCTGCCGTCGCTGCCGGGCACCGGCGAAGGCGTGCCGTTCCAGTTCGTCATCAACTCCGCCAACGATTACGAATTGCTGCTGCAGGTGGTCGACCGGGTAAAAAAACGTGCGAAGGAATCCGGCAAGTTTGCGTTTGTCCACGTTGACCTGGCCTTCGACAAGCCGGAAGTGGTGGTGGATATCGACCGCGCCAAGGCTGCGCAGATGGGGGTTTCCATGCAGGACCTGGGGGGAACCCTGGCGACCCTGCTGGGTGAAGGCGAGATCAACCGATTCACCATTGAAGGTCGCAGCTACAAGGTCATTGCCCAGGTCGAGCGGCCGTTCCGTGACAATCCGGACTGGCTGAACAATTACTACGTGAAAAACACCAAGGGTGAACTGTTGGCGTTGTCGACCCTGATCACCGTCACCGACCGTGCCCGACCGAGACAGCTGAACCAGTTCCAGCAACTCAACTCGGCCATCCTGTCCGGCGTGCCGCTGGTGAGCATGGGGGAAGCCATCGACCTCGTGCGCCAGATCGCCCGGGAAGAGGCACCCGCCGGTTTTGCCTTCGACTACGCCGGCGCATCGAGGCAGTACGTTCAGGAAGGCAGTGCCCTGTGGGTCACCTTTGCCCTGGCGCTGGCGATCATTTTCCTGGTGCTGGCGGCCCAGTTCGAAAGCTTCCGCGACCCGCTGGTGATCCTGGTCACCGTGCCCCTGTCTATCTGCGGTGCATTGATTCCGCTGTTCCTGGGCTGGTCGAGCATGAACATCTATACCCAGGTCGGGCTGGTGACCTTGATCGGGCTGATCAGCAAGCACGGCATTCTGATCGTCGAGTTCGCCAACCAGTTACGCAAGGACAAGGGCCTGACCGCACGGGAAGCGGTGGAGGAAGCAGCGGCCATCCGGCTGCGTCCGGTCTTGATGACCACGGCGGCAATGGTGTTCGGCATGGTGCCATTGATCATCGCCAGCGGTGCTGGCGCGGTCAGCCGGTTCGACATCGGCACGGTCATCGCGACCGGCATGTCGATCGGCACACTGTTCACCTTGTTTGTATTGCCTTGCGTCTACACCTTGCTGGCCAAGCCGGATAAACCCTGATGCAGAAAAACCTGTGGGAGCCCGAAGTCAGGGCAACAAAAAAAGGCCTCGCATCAGCGAGGCCTTTCATTTTGGCTTCAATCGGTTCAACTCTGCGGCCTCAATCCCTGAGAAAGTCCGAACATGAACAGCAACAAGTCATGATCGGGTCGAGTGGCCACGGATGCCTTGGCAATCCGTGGCAACGGACAATGTTCTTCTGCGTTTATCGAGCTGAGAACCTGGGGGCGTGGTTGCTCCCAGGTTGCCATCGCGATCGATGCAACTGCCAAGGCTCCTACCAGAAACAAACCTCGTGCAATTTCGAGTTTCATCGCTATAAACCCTTGATAGCGCTGCCAAACGCCGTCTCATAAAAGTAGATGAGTTTTTCCCAGTCTGCGTCGCTGAACGACGAGTGGCGACGCAATTGCTTCATGTCATGGACAGCTGCGCGATGGGCCGTCAAACGCTGTCGGCATTTCTCCAGATCGATCAGGGCCACTTCGACCTTGGCCGTCTCGCCCTCACCGGTCACGCGAACGAATACGTGCTTGTCGTAAATACATCCGTGCTGCCAGCGGCCCTTATGCATGCGAGCCAGGTTTTCAGCCAGGTCCTTGAGCACTCGTTCGTTTATGGCTTCACCATGACGCTCGCGACCGCCACCGGCGTACCAGCGATCGATTTCCTCGAAGCCGTCCAGCGACTTGGTGACCAGCAAGGCACGCCACTTGTGCACAGGATCGCGCTGTGCGCCACAGAAAACGATTTCCGGAACCCGTACGCCAAGCGCGGTCACACCGGTGAGCGCAGCATGCTCGCGCATGACCGTCGGCCGCCCGAAAGGGTGCTGCAAGCTACGATGGATATGCCCGGTCTGGCGCTTGACGTAGAGCAGTTGACCATCACTGCCCATCAGGCGTTGAACGCCGCTTTCCCCGCCGCGACGGACGTTGGGTTCTTCTACCCATTCACCGCGCTGATTCCAAAAGTAATCGAAGCGGTCCTGGGGAACGACTTCCGTTTCTGCTGCACACTGCACTGCCATCCTGTTACCTCTTGCGTAATACGTAAACTCGCCACATGGCATAGAGCGGCAAAAAGTCCAGTTGTTCCTGGATTCGGAAACCCGCCTGCTCAAATTCCTTCTCTACGGTAGCGGCCGGTAACACAAACCGGTTTTGGTAACCTTCCTGCCCACGGGTTTTCTCCGAACGCTTGCGTTTCCAGGCCTTGAAGTTGCCATCGACCCACAGCGAAAGGATCACGCTGTCGCGGGAAACCCGCTCGAATTCACGCAAAATAGCCATGCGATGCTTGGCTTCACCGACGTGGTGGAGCAAACGCATGCAAAAAATGCTGTCGACGGCGTTGTCCGGCAAGGCGATGTCGAATACAGATGTGTGCAAGGGTTGTACCCGCTTCACCACATCGGCAGGTTGCGCCTGGGTTGCGACCTTCAGCATGGACGGCGAGTTATCGGCACCGATGATCACACGGTTGGATTTTTCCGCCAACAAGGGCCAAAAGCGCCCTGCACCACAAGGCAAATCGAGGACCAGACCAGGCTCGCCAACCAGGGCCAGTGCCTTGCGCGCCAGTTGTTCGTCACGCCAGTGGGACAATCGACGGCCGAGACCTTCCTGGTGTTTGCGCAAATAGCGTTGCGCGTGTTGATCGTCGTACTTTTCGGAAAAATCGAGCTTGATCGGGCCGTCCATCATCAGGTCTCCTGAACTTCTGATAGCAGCTACCTTAGATTTTGTAGTGTCGGCGTCTGGTCATCCATTTGTGAAAATATCGTTATGGGAAAACCTGAAATATTACAGGGTTTTACGGAGTTGACAGGGTTTGCTGGACGCCTGACTTAACAGATCAAGTTCGGGACAGCTCCACCTGAAAACGGCAGCCACTGGGCTCCATCGTAGTCAGGCTGACGCTCCAGCCCTGGTTTTCACAAATCCGCTGCACCAGTGAAAGCCCCAGGCCCAAGCCTTCCCCGCGTTTTTCAGTGCCCCGAACGAAGGGTTCGAACATCGCCTCGCGTTTTTCTTCGGGAATGCCCACACCGCTGTCTTCGACCAGAAATCCCGTGCCCGTCAGGCTCAGGCGGATGAAGCCCCGTTCTGTGTAGTGCAAGGCGTTGCGCAGCAAGTTACCCATCACCGCGTGCAGGAGCGTCGCATTGTAGCCCTTGGCCTCAGGGTTGCCCGGTTCGAAGATCAGTTTCAACCCTTTGCTTTCAATGGGGCCGCGCCACAGACCGACCAGGCCCTCGGCTACCTGGCCCAAGGGCTGCTGCGGCGACATGCTGTTGTCTTCGCGCTTGGCGCGGGCCAGCATCAGGAAGGTTTGCACCAGCTCACGCATTTCTTCACATGCCCGGGCAATGCGCTCGACCTGGGCGCGACCGCGCTGATCGAGACCTGGGTTTTCCAGCAACAACTCGCAGGAACTGGCCAGGATCATCAGGGGCGTACGCAATTCGTGGCTGACGTCGCTGGTGAACAAACGCTCGCGGGTCAGGGCCTGACGCAAGCGCCCGAGGGTGGCGTCGAAGGCCACGGCCAGCTCGCCCACTTCGTCGGCGGCATAATCCGGAGCCAAGGGAGGAGCCAAACCCAGCAGTTGATCGCGATGGCGCACCTGGCGGGCCAGCCGTACCACCGGCGCCATGACCTTGCGTGCCAGCACCCAGCCGAGAAATACAGCCAGTGCCAGGCTCAGTACGAAACCCACCAGCACCACGGCAAACAGCACCCGCTCGCGCTCTTCAAAATCGCTCTGGTCCTGCAACAGCACGTAACGTCGGCCGTCGACGATTTCGACCATGGCGTGGTACGACAGGTTTTCGCGGAACACTTCGTGGAAACCCGGCTCCAGATGCCGCAAATCCTTGGGCAAATTGAAATCGCCAGGCCCGTTGCTGAAGTAGAACAATTGGTCCGGTTCGGGTCGGTGGCTCCAGTCCGTGACATTGTCCATCAGCAACAGGCGCTGCAAATCGCCGCCCAGACCGGCCGAAATCAGTTTTTCCTCCACCAGGTGCACGGTCGCCACGATGCCCATGGCAAAGGCACCCGCCACCAGTGCGCTCATCAGCGCAAAGGCAATGATGATGCGTTGAGCAAGGCTCTGCTTAAACTCCATCACGGCCCTCGGCCAGGCGATACCCCACACCGTGCACGGTTTGCAGTAATGGTTTGGCGAACGGCTTGTCGATCACCTGGCGCAGTTGGTGGACATGACTGCGCAGGCTGTCGCTGTCCGGGCAGTCGTCGCCCCAGAGCGCTTCTTCAAGAATTTCACGGCGCAACACATGAGGGCTTTTCTGCATCAACACGGCCAGCAACTTCAGGCCGACCGGGTTGAGTTTCAGCAACCGGCCTTCGCGAGTGACTTCCAGTGTGTCGAGGTCGTAGCTCAGGTCGCCGACCTGCAAGGTCCGCCGCCCGCCGCCCTGGGTTCGGCGCATGACCGCTTCGATCCGCGCCGCCAGCTCAGACAGGGCGAACGGTTTAATCAGATAGTCATCGGCGCCGGACTTGAAGCCCTGCAGACGGTCATCCAGCTGATCGCGGGCCGTGAGCATGATCACCGGCGTTTCGCGGCGAGCATCCTCGCGCAGGCGCTTGCACAGGGTGTAGCCATCGATGCCGGGCAACATGATATCGAGCACGATCAAATCGTAGTGCTCGGTGGCCGCCAGGTGCAGGCCCGACAGACCATCCTGAGCGCAATCGACGGTATAGCCTTTGAGCCCCAGGTAATCGGCCAGGTTGGCCAGGATATCGCGGTTGTCTTCAACCAATAGAATTCGCATGGGTATCTCTCCGTCCACAGTAACGGCCGTCGTGGCCCGCGCAGCTTAAGGCGAAGTTCCGCTCAGGGCTAGGACTGAGTGAAGCGCAAAAGCGCGGAAATTGACCGATTACAGCCTTAACGAGTTTTTCACCGGCGATTCACATGCTGGCGACAGAATCGGGTTCAAACTCTGCGCGGCTGCGCATTTGAGAACATTTCACTGATCAAGGAACTAGCATGGTTTCGACCCTTGCCCGCCCTGCCCCTCGTCCGCTCAATTTCTGGGTGTGCCTTGGAGTCCCCGCCGTAGCTGCGATCATTCTGGTATTGCTCGAATTGACCAGTCTGGACATGGACCTGGCCAAGCTGTTTTACGACCCGGTCACCGGGGAGTTCATCGGACGCCACAGTTACTTCCTCGAGGACATCCTGCACGATCGCGCCAAGCAAGTGGTCATCGCCTTCTCGGTGTTTGCCATCCTCGGTTTCATCGCTTCGTTCTTCATGGCCAGGCTCAAACCGCTCAAGCGGGAACTGGGTTGCCTGGTATTGTCCCTGGGCCTGGCGACTTCCTTTGTCACGCCCATGAAAGCAGTGACCGCGGTGCAATGCCCATGGAGCCTCGAACAGTTCGGCGGTCACGAGACCTACAGCGAACTGTTGAGTCCTCGCCCGCACACCGATAAACCAGGGCGTTGCTGGCCCGGCGGCCATGCGGCCACCGGCTTCACCCTGTTTGCCCTGTTTTTCGTACTGCGTGACCGTCGCCCGCGCATGGCTCGCGCAGCGTTGGTCTTCGCCTTTGCCCTCGGCTCGGTGTTCTCCATCGGGCGGATGATGCAGGGCGCGCACTTCTTCTCGCACAACGTGTGGACGGCGGTGTTCTGCTGGCTGATTTGTTTGGGGTCGTATTACTACGTTCTGTATCGACCGGCCTTGAGGGCGGATCGCGAGGCAAGTGCAGAACCTGTCAGCGCCTGACCTGACGCCTTCGCGGGCAAGCCACGCTCCCACAGAGACGATGCAGATCCTGTGGGAGCGTGGCTTGCCCGCGATGGGCGCGACGCAATCTCCAGCCAACCCCAAATTGAAGGCAATAAAAAACCCCGCCTGCTTTCGCAGACGGGGTTTTTTCGTACAGGGGTAAGGCTGGCTTACATCATGCCGCCCATGCCGCCCATACCGCCCATGTCTGGCATACCGCCGCCAGCTGCACCTTCTTTCTTCGGTGCATCAGCAACAGCGGCTTCGGTGGTCAGGATCAGACCGCCGATCGACGATGCAGCTTGCAGCGCGGAACGGGTGACCTTGGTCGGATCCAGGATACCCATTTCGATCATGTCGCCGTATTCGCCAGTCGCAGCGTTGTAACCGAAGTTACCTTTGCCGTTCTTGACTTCGTTGACCACAACGCTTGGCTCGTCACCGCTGTTGGCAGCGATCTGACGCAGCGGTGCTTCAACGGCACGACGCAGAACAGCGATACCTACGTCCTGATCAGCGTTGTCGCCTTTCAGATCGTTCAGGGTTTGCAGAGCGCGGATCAGCGCAACGCCACCGCCAGGTACCACGCCTTCTTCAACGGCTGCACGAGTAGCGTGCAGGGCGTCTTCAACGCGGGCTTTCTTCTCTTTCATTTCAACTTCGGAACCAGCGCCAACCTTGATCACTGCAACGCCGCCGGACAGCTTGGCCAGACGCTCTTGCAGTTTTTCACGGTCGTAGTCCGAGGAAGTTTCGGCAACCTGAGCACGGATCTGAGTGATGCGTGCTTCGATGTCGCCGTGTACGCCAGCACCGTCAACGATGATGGTGTTTTCCTTGGACAGGGTCACGCGCTTGGCGCTGCCCAGGTTTTCCAGGGTTGCGCTTTCCAGGCTCAGGCCGATCTCTTCGGAGATAACGGTACCGCCGGTCAGAACGGCGATGTCCTGCAGCATGGCCTTGCGACGATCGCCGAAGCCTGGAGCCTTGACGGCTGCGACTTTAACGATGCCACGCATGTTGTTCACAACCAGAGTCGCCAGGGCTTCGCCTTCAACGTCTTCGGCCACGATCAGCAGTGGACGGCCGGCTTTGGCAACGGCTTCCAGCACTGGCAGCATTTCGCGGATGTTCGAGATTTTCTTGTCGACCAGCAGGATCAGCGGGCCGTCCAGCTCAGCGACCATGGTCTCTGGCTTGTTGACGAAGTACGGGGACAGGTAGCCACGGTCGAACTGCATGCCTTCAACAACCGACAGTTCGTTTTCCAGGCCCGAGCCTTCTTCAACGGTGATCACGCCTTCTTTACCGACTTTTTCCATGGCTTCGGCAATGATGTCGCCGATGGAGTTGTCGGAGTTGGCCGAGATGGTGCCGACCTGGGCGATAGCCTTGGTGTCAGCGCATGGCTTGGACAGGTTTTTCAGCTCTTTGACGATGGCGATGGTCGCCTTGTCGATGCCGCGCTTGAGGTCCATCGGGTTCATGCCGGCAGCGACGGCTTTCAGGCCTTCGTTGACGATCGACTGAGCCAGAACGGTAGCGGTGGTAGTACCGTCACCAGCGTCATCGTTGGCACGGGAGGCAACGTCTTTGACCAGCTGCGCGCCCATGTTTTCGAAACGGTCTTCCAGTTCGATTTCTTTTGCTACGGAAACGCCGTCCTTGGTGATGGTCGGAGCGCCGAAGCTCTTCTCGATGATCACGTTACGGCCTTTCGGGCCCAGGGTCGCTTTTACTGCGTCAGCCAGGACGTTGACGCCCTTGAGCATTTTTTTACGGGCGGAATCGCCAAACAGAACTTCTTTAGCAGCCATGATCGATATTCCTTAAATACTTTGTAGTAGCGGGAAAATGAACGGGGGTATCAGCCTTCGATAACGGCGAGAATTTCGTTCTCGCTCATTACCAGCAGGTCTTCGCCGTCGACTTTCACAGTGTTGCTGCCGGAGTAAGGACCGAACACAACCTTGTCGCCCACTTTCACGGACAGTGCACGCACTTCACCGTTTTCCAGTACGCGGCCGGTGCCTACAGCGAGGATTTCGCCGCTGTTGGCTTTTTCAGCAGCCGAACCTGGCAGGACGATACCGCCAGCGGTTTTCTTTTCTTCTTCGCTGCGACGGATGACGACGCGGTCATGCAGAGGACGAAGCTTCATTGTCGATCTCTCCTAATTGTGGTTTTCATCGGCCGGTGTAGTCCCGGCGGGTTTAACAAAGGCCGGCGGTGCCGGTTGCGGTTCGTCAAGCGAACCGCGGAAGTCTGTCTGGCTTGTTCGCCAGAAACCTTGCGGTGACCGTTACATAAGGGCGCATAAGCTTATTACAAGGGCGGCGATGAAAAATTTTTCAGGTCGATGCCCCGCAAACGAACACGGCACCCGAAGGTGCCGTGTCGATGTGCGTATTACTTGGTATCGCGGTGTTCGAACTCGCCTTCGATCACGTTGGGCTCGCGGCCCAGCGGCTCGCGAGGCGCCGGGCCGCCACGGGCCTGTAGGTCGTCGGCGAACGCTCGCTGACGCATCGCCTGCTCTTCGGCGCGCTGGCGCATTTTATTGGCCAGCAGGCGACGACTGAACGGCAGCAGCATGAACAGGCCGATCACATCGCTGATGAAGCCCGGAAGAATCAGCAGACCACCGGCCAATGCCAGCATCAGGCCTTCGAGCATGGTCTGGGCCGGCAGTTCGCCGCGGCTCAGGCTTTCACGGGCACGCAGGGCCGTGGCCAGGCCGGCGATGCGCAGCACAAACACGCCGAACATCGAGCCGAGAATGATCAGCAGCAGGGCCGGGAAGAACCCGATGGACCCTGCCACCTTGACGAATACGAACAGCTCCAACACCGGGAACAGCAGAAAGAGCAACAAAAAAGGGCGCATCAAATGGTTCCTCAACGCAAGAATGCCTTGCCAGTTCACCTTAGATGACGTCGCCGTTTCGTGAATTCAAGCGTCGGCCACTTCATTTTTCGGCCAATGATCGGCGTGAGCCAGAGAAACCAAGGCTTCGCGAACTTGTGTCGGCGTATTACAAGGCGCTTGGAACGGTAACCAGTACAGACTTTGACCGATGCGCAGGTGCATGCCTTCGCAATCGATGCCGACCATTTGCGCCGGCACGTTTTTCGGCAGCCCGGCCAGATCGACGTAATGGGCGATGGCCTTGGCGTGATCGGCGTTCATGTGCTCGACCATGCTCACTTCGGCCTTGCCGGCGAATGGGTTGGCCAGGGTCAGCTCGTTGACCCAATGAATCGCGCCAAAACCGCCGATGTAACGGTGGCGTACAGGCTCAAGCACCCAGAAATCGAAATCGTGGGCCTTGTGATAACCCTTCGACTCCGGGAAGTAGCGGTAGTAACGCTCGGAGGCCGCGTCGATGGCGGCTTCGTCTTCGAGCTGCTGCGCCTCAGCCAGGTAAGTCAGTCGACCAACGGCCTGGACATCTTCGGCACCACGTTCGCCGACAAAGAGCGAGCATTTCGGATCTTTTTGCAGATTATGAGTGTGCTGGGCGATGCGGCTGATCAGGATCAGCGGCCGGCCCTGCTCGTCCAGGCAGTACGGAACCACGGAACCGAACGGAAAACCGGGCATTGATTTGGAGTGCGTCGAGAGCACCCCACGGTATTCCTTGAGAAGCAATTCTCGTGCATGCTTAGCCGCTTCAACGCTCAATTTATGACTCCTTAAATAGAATCCGTCAGAAAAACGGACGAGCTGCTGGCGAAAGTCCCAGCACGCCATCGGGGGCAGTTCTCATGTGCAGCCAAGCCAGGTCAGGCGCAGATCGAGAGGCTCTCTAAAGGAAACCACTCAGACCTGCTACCGGGGCATGCGAATGCAACTCACTGACAAAGTAATCATTATCACTGGCGGTTGCCAGGGTTTAGGCCGCTCCATGGCCGAGTATTTCGCAGGCCTGGGCGCGAAACTCGCGCTGGTGGACCTGAACCAGGAAAAACTCGACGACGCCGTCGCGGCCTGCAAGGCCCAAGGTGTCGAGGCCCGCGCCTACCTGTGCAACGTGGCCAACGAAGAGCAAGTGACCCACATGGTTGCCCAGGTCGCTGAAGACTTCGGCGCGATCCATGGCTTGATCAACAACGCCGGGATCCTGCGCGACGGCCTGTTGCTCAAGGTCAAGGATGGCGAAATGACCAAGATGAGCCTGGCCCAGTGGCAGGCCGTCATCGACGTCAACCTGACCGGCGTGTTCCTGTGCACCCGTGAAGTCGCGGCGAAAATGGTCGAGCTGAACAACACTGGCGCGATCATCAATATCTCGTCGATTTCCCGCGCCGGCAACGTCGGTCAGACCAACTACTCCGCCGCCAAGGCCGGTGTTGCTGCGGCGACCGTGACCTGGGCCAAGGAGCTGGCACGCTACGGCATTCGCGTCGCCGGCATTGCACCGGGCTTCATCGAAACCGAAATGACCCTGGGCATGAAGCCTGAAGCGCTGGAGAAGATGACTGCGGGGATCCCGCTCAAGCGCATGGGCAAGCCTGAGGAAATCGCCCATTCGGCGGCTTACATCTTCGAGAACGACTATTACACCGGTCGGATTCTGGAGATGGATGGCGGGTTGCGGATCTAAGACGCGACAAAGAACAACTGTAGGAGCGAGCCTGCTCGCGAAGGTGTGTCAGGCACCGCGGTGTCGAATGATGCACCTTCGCGAGCAGGCTCGCTCCTACAGGGATTCGTATTTCAGCTTATTAGTCGTCGCTGACGCTGATGTTCGGCATCGCAGGCGTCAACGCTTCCTGCAACACGATCCGCGCGCCGACATGGCGGGCCAGTTCCTGGTAAACCATCGCAATCTGGCTATCAGGCTCGGCGATCACTGTTGGCTTGCCGCCATCGGCCTGCTCGCGGATGACCATCGACAGCGGCAGCGAAGCCAGCAGTTCAACGCCATACTGATTAGCCAGTTTCACACCACCGCCTTCGCCAAACAGATGCTCGGCATGTCCGCAGTTGGAGCAGATGTGCACGGCCATGTTCTCCACCACGCCCAGCACCGGGATGTTGACCTTGCGGAACATTTCCACGCCCTTGCGTGCGTCCAGCAATGCCAGGTCCTGCGGGGTGGTCACGATCACCGCACCGGCCACTGGCACTTTCTGCGCCAGGGTCAACTGGATGTCACCGGTGCCTGGCGGCATGTCGATGACCAGGTAATCCAGGTCACCCCACGCGGTCTGGGTGACCAGTTGCAACAGGGCGCCCGAAACCATCGGCCCGCGCCAGACCATCGGCGTGTTGTCGTCGGTGAGGAAAGCCATGGACATCACTTCGACGCCATGGGACTTGAGCGGAACGAACCATTTCTGATCCTTGACCTCGGGCCGGGTACGCTCGGGTATGCCGAACATGATGCCCTGGCTCGGGCCGTAGATGTCCGCATCGAGAATCCCGACCTTGGCGCCTTCCCGGGCCAGAGCCAGGGCCAGGTTGGCCGCCGTGGTGGATTTGCCCACGCCGCCCTTGCCGGACGCCACGGCCACCACGTTTTTCACGTTCGCCAAGCCGGGAATCTGCGCCTGAGCCTTGTGCGCGGCGATCACGCTGGTGATTTCGACCTTGGCACTTGCCACGCCATCCAGCCCCTGAATGGCCATTTCCAGCATCTGCGCCCAGCCACTCTTGAACAGACCGGCGGCGTAACCCAATTCAAGCTGAACGCTGACGCGGTCGCCCTGAATCTCGATGTTGCGCACGCACCCGGCGCTGACCGGGTCCTGGTTCAGGTAAGGGTCGGTGTATTGGCGAAGGACGGCTTCCACCGCTGCGCGATTGACGGCGCTCATGGGCAACTCCGAAAACAGGACTGGAAAAGATAGTGGGTATCGTACCTGTTCTGCGCCCGAGGCGGCATGCCTGTAGACCATTTGTTGCGAAGGCATTCATGTGGCGAGGGGGCTTGCCCCCGTTGGGTGGCGAAGCCGCCCCAATCCCGGCAGCCCGGTTCCGACAATTGGATCGCATCAGCCTTATTACGACTGCTGCGCAGTCGAACGGGGGCGAGCCCCCTCGCCACAGTTTTCACCAGCTATGCATCCGGAAACAGGCTCACAGGGTGAAAAATATGCGCCGGCGCTTTATAGTGGCCGACCTCCGTTTCATCAAGTAGCCGAGCCCCATGTCCGAGCCACGCAAGATCCTCGTCACCAGCGCCCTGCCCTATGCCAATGGTTCGATTCACCTCGGCCATATGCTGGAATACATCCAGACCGATATGTGGGTGCGCTTCCAGAAGCACCGCGGCAATCAATGCATCTATGTCTGCGCCGACGACGCCCACGGTTCGGCGATCATGCTGCGCGCGGAAAAGGAAGGCATCACCCCGGAACAACTGATCGCCAACGTCCAGGCTGAACACAGCGCCGACTTTGCCGACTTCCTGGTGGACTTCGACAATTTCCACTCCACTCACGCCGAAGAAAACCGTGAGCTGTCGAGCCAGATCTACCTGAAGCTGCGTGACGCCGGGCACATCGCCACGCGTTCGATCACCCAGTACTTCGACCCGGAAAAGAAAATGTTCCTGGCCGACCGCTTCATCAAGGGCACCTGCCCGAAATGCGGCACCGAAGACCAGTACGGCGACAACTGCGAAAAATGCGGTGCGACCTACGCACCGACCGACCTGAAGGATCCGAAGTCGGCGATCTCCGGCGCCACACCGGTGCTCAAGGATTCCCAGCACTTCTTCTTCAAGCTGCCAGACTTCCAGCAAATGCTGCAAACCTGGACCCGCAGCGGCACCCTGCAGGATGCCGTCGCCAACAAGATCGCCGAATGGCTGGATGCCGGCCTGCAACAGTGGGACATCTCCCGCGATGCACCGTATTTCGGTTTTGAAATCCCCGACGAGCCGGGCAAGTACTTCTACGTGTGGCTGGATGCGCCGATCGGTTACATGGCCAGCTTCAAGAACCTGTGCAACCGCACGCCGGAGCTGGACTTCGACGCGTTCTGGGGCAAGGACTCCACCGCCGAGCTGTACCACTTCATCGGCAAGGACATCGTCAACTTCCACGCCCTGTTCTGGCCAGCCATGCTCGAGGGCGCGGGCTACCGCAAGCCGACCGGCATCAACGTGCACGGCTACCTGACTGTCAACGGTCAGAAAATGTCCAAGTCCCGCGGCACCTTCATCAAGGCCCGGACCTACCTGGACCACCTGTCGCCGGAATACCTGCGCTATTACTACGCGGCCAAGCTGGGCCGTGGCGTTGATGACCTCGATCTGAACCTCGAAGACTTCGTGCAGAAGGTCAACTCCGACCTGGTGGGCAAGGTCGTCAACATCGCCAGCCGTTGTGCCGGTTTCATCAACAAGGGCAATGCCGGCGTAATGGTCGACACCAACGCCGCGCCTGAACTGACCGAAGCCTTCCTGGCCGCCGCGCCAGGTATCGCCGACGCCTATGAAGCCCGCGACTTTGCCCGTGCCATGCGCGAGATCATGGGCCTGGCCGACCGCGCCAACGCCTGGATCGCCGACAAGGCGCCGTGGTCGTTGAACAAACAGGAAGGCAAACAGGATGAAGTCCAGGCCATCTGCGCCACAGGCGTCAACCTGTTCCGCCAACTGGTGATCTTCCTCAAGCCGGTGCTGCCGCTGCTGGCCGCCGACGCCGAGGCGTTCCTCAACGTCGCGCCGCTGACCTGGAACGATCACGCGACCTTGCTCGGCAATCACCAGCTGAACGAGTTCAAGCCGCTGATGACCCGCATCGACCCGGTAAAAGTGCAAGCCATGACCGACGCCTCGAAAGAAGACCTGACCGCCAGCCAGACCGACACTGGCGAAGCCGCACCTGCCGGCAATGGCGAACTGGCCAAGGATCCGCTGTCGCCGGAAATCGAGTTCGACACCTTTGCCGCTGTCGACCTGCGTGTCGCGCTGATCGTCAAGGCTGAACACGTGGAAGGTGCCGACAAGCTGTTGCGCCTGACCCTGGATATCGGTGACGAGCAACGCAACGTGTTCTCCGGGATCAAGAGCGCTTACCCGGACCCGTCCAAGCTCGATGGGCGCCTGACCATGATGATCGCCAACCTCAAGCCACGGAAAATGAAGTTTGGTATCTCCGAAGGCATGGTGATGGCGGCAGGCCCTGGCGGAGAAGAAATCTACCTGCTCAGCCCTGACAGCGGCGCCAAGCCTGGCCAGCGCATCAAGTAAGGTCTGCGGCAAATCGATCCCACAGTCGTGCCTGGCGCGGCTGTGGGATTTTCATGTCTGGCCCACCCTCCCGCCTTGCCGGATAATGCCTAAGCTTTTTAGACCATCTCCTGTAGGAGCGAGCTCGTTCGCGATGGTCGTTAACGATTATGCGTGTCCACAGGTTGAACGCAGCGCCCTTGAGTCCATCGCCGGAACGCCGCCCGGACCAAGCTCGCTCCTACAAAAACTACCGTTCTTGTCGGCACGAACAATGACCGAAATCCTGCTTACGCTTATCAGCGCTGCCCTGATCAACAACCTCGTGTTGCAATGGCCATTGGCCGTCGATCCACTGTTGGCCGGTCAGCGTCGTCAGGTACATGCCCTGGGCATTGCGACGACATGCCTGATGCTGGTCGTGGGCATGCTCGGCTACGCGCTCTATCAATGGATGCTGGTGCCACTACAATTGACGCCGCTGCGTCTGTTTGTGTTTCTGCCATTGAGCGTGCTGCTGATCAGCCCGTTGCTGAAGTTGCTGGCGCGGTTGTTTTCGACACTACCATTCGAAGGCCTCTGGCCGTTGCTGCTGGGCAATGCTGGCGTACTCGGCGTGGCCCTGCTCAATGCTCAGGAAGACAAGGGTTTTTTTCACGCCACTGCCTTGAGCCTCGGTGCAGGGTTGGGCTTCTGGCTGGTGTTGAGCCTGTTCACTGATTTGCGTGAACGCACGGCCGACAACGATGTTCCCCTGCCCTTTCGCGGCTTGCCGATCGACCTGATTGGTGCCGGCCTGATCGCAGTGGCTTTTCTCGGATTCAGCGGACTGATCAAAACATGAGTCTGATTCAATGCATCGACGCACTCTTGCCGCAAACCCAATGCGGCAAGTGCGGGCACCCCGGGTGCAAGCCGTATGCCGAAGGCATAGCCAGCGGTGAGCCGATCAACAAGTGCCCTCCCGGAGGCAACGAAACCATCGCGGCCCTGGCTGAACTGCTGAAGGTGCCGGTGCTGGAGTTGGATATCACTCGCGGCTCGGCACCTGCGCAGATCGCCTATATCCGCGAGGCCGAGTGCATTGGTTGCACCAAGTGCATTCAGGCCTGCCCGATCGATGCCATCGTCGGCGCGGCCAAGCTGATGCACACGGTGATCATTGATGAGTGCACCGGTTGCGATCTCTGCGTGGCACCGTGCCCGGTGGACTGCATCGAAATGCGCCCACTGCAGCCGAACACTGTACTGCCTGTTGTCGGGGGCCTGGCCCTCACACCGCAGGCGCGGCAGGCCCGCAACCTCAAGCGCGATCACGCACGGCGCCGCTTCGAACAACGCAATGCCCGCTTGCAGCGTGAGGAGCAACAGAAAATCGCCGAGCGCCAGGCAAGGCAGCGAGCCGCACAACCTGCCGAGACGACAGCCGACCCGGTGCAGGCAGCCCTCGAGCGCGTCCGCGCACAGAAAACCGCCAATGCCGATGCCGCGCTGAAAAAGGCCAAGATCGAGGTGGCGATGAGTCGGGCGCAGTTGCACAAATCGCTGAAGGCCTTCGGGCATCCGCCGACCTTCGAACAGCAATCGCAGTTGATCGCACTGCAACAACAGTTCGAAGCCGCCGAACAAAACCTGGCGCAACTGGAAAGCGCCGCTCCACCTTCCCCTGCACCGACGGTCGCGGCTGCGTCGTCAAATGATGCCGATCTGAAACGGGCCAAGATCCAGTTGGCCATGCGCCGCGCCGAACTCAAGAAGGCTCAGGCCAACGAAGCACCAGCGGAACAAATCGAAGCCCTGGAACGCGCACTCGGTGAAGCCGAACGCCTGGTGGACGCCCATGCCAGCCCTTGACGCGGTGGATGATCGCCTGCAACAGGCGATGAAACTGGTGCTGTTGGCCACGCTGCCGGGAATCCTGGCGGCGTTCTGGCTGTACGGCTGGGGTGTGTTGATCAATCTGCTTCTGGCGGCCACTGCCGCGTTGGCCGTCGAGGCCGCCGTCGTGCAATGGCGCAAGCAGCCGCCGGGGCCAACTTTGAGTGACGGTAGCGCGCTGGTCAGTGCCACATTGCTGGCTCTGGCACTGCCGCCTTACTGCCCATGGTGGCTGACCCTCAGTGCTGCCGCTTCTGCGATGGTGTTCGGCAAGCACTTGTATGGTGGCGTCGGTTCGAATCCCTTCAACCCGGCGATGCTTGGCTTGGCTCTGGTACTGGTGACCTTTCCCCAACCAATGACCCATTGGCCATTGCCCCATGGCATGGATCTGTTGAGCGGCCTGCAGCACGTGTTTGGCATCGGCCATGTGCCGGATGCGTGGGTGCAGGCCACGGCACTGGACAGTCTGCGGATCAACAAAAGCCTGACCATGGATGAACTGTTTGCCGGCAACCCGGCATTCGGCCACTTTGGCGGCCGGGGGGTGGAATGGGTGAACCTGGCCTTTGTGGCGGGTGGAGCGTTTCTCCTGCAACGAAGGGTGATCAGCTGGCATGCACCGGTCGGCATGCTGGCCAGCCTGTTCATCATCAGCCTGTTGTGCTGGAACGGCTCGGGCTCCGACTCCCATGGCTCGCCGTTGTTTCATCTGCTGACCGGCGCGACCATGCTGGGTGCGTTCTTCATCATCACCGAACCGGTGTCCGGCGCCAGAAGCCCTGGCGCGAAACTGTTGTTCGGCGCTGGTGTTGGGCTTCTCACTTATCTGATTCGTACCTGGGGTGGCTACCCGGACGGCATCGCCTTCGCTGTGCTGTTGATGAACCTGTGCGTGCCGGCGCTGGAGCGGTTCGTGGCGGCCAGGCAACAGCCGGAGGCGCCATGAACCGGACATCAAGCATCGCGCTTGTGGTGCTTTTGGCCGCACTGGGCCTTGGCGTGACGTACTTCGTACAACTCGGCAGCGCGCCACGCATTGCAGCCGAACAGCGCCTGATCGACAGCCGTAACCTGCTGGACCTGATCGCGCCGGACAGCTACGACAATCAACCACTCGAACACCCCATAACGATAGAAGCGATCGCACTGACCAACAGCACCTTGCTGGGTGGTTATCTGGCGACCCGGGCCGATCAGCCCGTCGCGGTCTTGCTGCGCAGTCAAACCCTTGGCTACGCCGGTGCCATCGACCTGTTGATCGCAGTCGACGCCAATGGCAGGTTGCTGGGCGTCAAAACCCTCAAACAGTCGGAAACACCTGGACTGGGGGCTCGGATCGCCGACTGGCCCAATGCCTGGCTCCAGGTTTTTTCCGGCAAGTCTCGAACAGAACCCGGTGACAGCGGCTGGGCGCTGAAAAAGGATCAGGGACAGTTCGATCAGATCGCAGGCGCAACCATCACCTCAAGAGCGGTGATCAATGCCGTCCACGATGCCTTGCGCTACTTCGATGAACACCGGCAACAATTGCTCGGAATCCCTGCCCATGGATAACTCATCGACTCTGCGCAACGCCTTGATGCTGACGCCACTGATCGGCGTCACCCACTCGCTGATGACTGCAGTTGGCCTGTGCCTGATGTTCATGGTGGTGACTCAGTTGTTCGGTCTGGCCATGGGTGCCCTGCGATCTCGACTGGTCCCGGCGACCCGTATGCTGGCCAGTATCCTGTTGGCAGCCACCCTCACCAGTTGCGCGGAACTCATGGCACAAGCCTGGTCGCTGCAATGGCAGCAGCATCTGGGGATTTATGGAGCCTTGATCGCCTTGCAATGCGTTGTACTGGAACACACCGGGGTCTTTCAGAGCGATTGGCGTCAACGCCTGCGACTCAATAGCCTGTTTGCCACGCTGATGATCACGCTGGGCCTGCTGCGCGAACTCATCGGCAACGGAACACTTGGAAACCATCTATCGTGGCTGTTCGGTGCAACGCAAACTGACTGGCATGGCTGGGTGCTGGTGGCTGACGGCGGGCTGCGCCTGACCACACTGGTCCCTGGCGGGTTCATCCTGCTCGGACTCATGATCGCCGCCTGGCAGGCCTGGCGCCCGACGCCCACACATTGATTGCCTTCGAGGAAACGCACCGCCCATGAATGCCGCAAAACGTCTGGAAATCTTCCGCCGACTGCACGAGGACAACCCGGAACCAAAGACCGAACTGGCCTATTCCTCCCCCTTCGAATTACTGATTGCCGTGATTCTCTCGGCGCAGTCCACCGATGTCGGCGTCAACAAGGCCACAGCCAGGCTTTTCCCGGTCGCCAATACCCCGGCAGCGATGCATGCCCTGGGTGTCGAAGGGCTGTCGGAGTACATCAAGACCATCGGGCTGTACAACAGCAAAGCGAAAAACGTGATCGAAACCTGCCGTTTGCTGGTCGAGCGTCACGCCGGCGAGGTCCCACAAACCCGCGAAGAGCTGGAAGCACTGCCCGGCGTCGGCCGCAAGACCGCCAATGTGGTACTCAATACGGCATTCCGTCAGCTGACCATGGCCGTCGACACGCATATTTTCAGGGTCAGCAACCGGACTGGCATTGCTCCCGGCAAGAATGTGGTGGAAGTCGAGAAAAAACTGATGAAATTCGTGCCCAGGGAGTACCTGCTCGACTCCCATCACTGGCTGATCCTTCATGGTCGCTATGTTTGCCTGGCCCGCAAGCCCCGATGCGGAAGCTGCCGGATCGAGGACTTGTGCGAATACAAGCACAAAACCTCCGACGATTGAGGCGCTATTGGGTTTATTGATTTGTCGATTGAAAAAATCTTTTTTACCCGCCGGGAGAATGTCGATATAAGGGGCGCCAAAGGCCTTCTTAGCCTGGAGCAACTAAATGAGTACTGGCAAAGAGCAATTAGACGTAGAAGACGATTTCACCACCGCCGAAACCGATGACGCTGAACCGGTGGTTGAAGTAGCGAAAACTAATCTGAGCAAACGCCGCACCATCGACAACCTGCTGGAGGAGCGCCGACTGCAAAAGCAATTGGCCGATTACGATTTTGATTTATGACACCTGAAAGCCTCCCGAAACGGAGGCTTTTTTTTGCTAAGTGCCGTACCCCGATAGGCGCCCCTTGTCGCGCAGTTATGCCATCACACCAGACCATTGCGTTGTGCCAGTTCGATCAGATCGACCAGAGACCGCGCATTCAGCTTGAGCAACAGGCGGGTCTTGTAAGTACTGACTGTTTTATTGCTGAGAAACATCCCATCGGCAATCTCTTTATTGGTCTTTCCTCGGGCCAACTGCTGCAGGACCATCATTTCCCGCCCCGACAATCGATCGACCATATCGGCCTCACTGGCATTCCCCAAACTGCATCGTACGGTATGCAAGGCTTGATTAGGAAAGTAACTGTAGCCTGACAAAACGGCCTTTATTGCACTGAGCAACTCCGTGA
Source organism: Pseudomonas sp. GW822-FHT01E03 (assembly GCF_058802985.1). NCBI lineage: Bacteria > Pseudomonadati > Pseudomonadota > Gammaproteobacteria > Pseudomonadales > Pseudomonadaceae > Pseudomonas > Pseudomonas sp. GW822-FHT01E03. The sequence continues at coordinate 232,349 of NZ_JBXAOQ010000004.1, read as the reverse complement.
GATCTTGTTGTTTGCAGACATAACCGGCTGCACCGGATTGCATGCAACGCATCGAAAAATGTCCCGGCGCCTGGGAAGTCAAAATCAGCACTTTCATCGGCATTGAAGTCGAAGACAAACGCGCGATAACTTCCAACCCGTCCAGCTTCGGAATCCCGATATCCAGAATGACAATGTCCGGCATAAGTTCTCGGGCTAGTTGCAGTGCGTCCACACCATTATCGGTTTCTGCAATAACTTCGTAGCCATGACGCTCCATTAGCATACGTACCGCAAGACGAATGACGGGGTGATCATCCACGATCAGCACTTTATTCATGGGCAAGTCCAATTTTCGCTGTTCGAATTTTTAGAGCCCGCACAATAGCCTAGTCGTTTCACCCATGGCATGTCGCCCCTCCCGGCCACCCACACCAAGAGACATCCCCTACAAACAACACGGATTCCTCCTACAAAAATCCCTCGAACAGAATGAATTTAAAACTGTATCAGCGTCAGTGTGTCGCACTTTCCAGCAGCCACCTGTGTCGATTTACGACCAGATTTTTTCGAGAGCCAGCTTGATCCGATCGCGCCCTGACAAACACTAGCCCCTACCTTTCCGCTAAAACGTAACTGATATTTTCGCACACAACACTCACACCAGAAATATCACACACTTCGCATCCAATTACTCTTACAGCAAATAATATTTTTTGAGCAATCATTAAAACACGCCAAAAATTCAAGAAACCGAAGAGCAATACAGCAAACAAATAAAAACCTGTTAAAAACCAGCAGACAATCATAATCACTACAATAGGCATCACATCGAACCAACTTCATAAACCACTCGAGAACAGACAACCCAGCATGAGTACAGAATATGATAAAAAAACGAATCACCAACCCAATGACAATTATCGCGATATTCGCAGCGCTCTCTGAAACGTCGGCAGCCGTCTCTCTACCCTTCCTTGATCAGGAGGAAAGAGAACTCTACGTCTGGTTCCTGATCAGCTTTCCGTTTTATTTACTTTTGCTTTTCTTCGCGACACTCAACTTCAACTATAAATCACTTTATGCACCCTCCGATTTTGAAAAGGGAAAGCACTTCATGAAGGTCATGGATGATGTTGGGCGCTCGGAAAAAAAAGCGTCCGCAAAACCACCTGAAAACCCCACACTGGAAACGTCAGCGAATGACTGGCGGTCAGCCCGAACGCCCTGTGGCGCACAGGACCCGCCAACCGGGATTGGTCTGCAAACCACTGTCTCTGTTCAGCATCACCTTCAGTTACCGGAACCGGTAAAAGACCTGTACATCGTTGATGTACGCTGGATGAGCGAAGAGGTCGAGTTTGGAGCGCTGCTGGAAAAAATCCAGAGGCCACGGGAAAAGACGGCGTACGTGATTCTGTTTGTCACTTGTGCCGTTTCGGAGAAATTACTGAAAGCCAGTGCGCTTGGACATACAAAGCAGGCCAGCAAACGCGGTGCCGCCTTTTATGTGGCCTACAATCCGGACTCGCACAGATTGTCGGTCATCGATCACGCCGGGCAACCGGCGAACAGCAACCTGTAGTACAGGTCAGGCCATCGAGAAGGAGAAAAACAGTAAATCATCAGCGGAAACGAAAACACCCGACAACACAGTAACTGGTATCACACTCCGTTTTCAGGTACCTGACCTCGTCGAGGACGAGGTCAGGTATCCATCACGATATCAAAGGTCTCAGAACAGCTTCCGGCCTTTGTTCGCCGCAATGCGCATGCGCAGGGCGTTGAGCTTGATGAAGCCCGCGGCATCCGCCTGGTTGTACGCGCCGCCATCTTCTTCGAAGGTAGCGATGTTGGCGTCGAACAGCGAGTCGTCGGACTTGCGGCCAGTGACGATCACATTGCCCTTGTACAGTTTCAGGCGCACAACGCCGTTCACGTTGACCTGGGACGCATCGATCATCTGTTGCAGCATCAGACGCTCAGGGCTCCACCAGTAGCCGGTATAGATCAGGCTGGCGTACTTGGGCATCAGCTCGTCCTTGAGGTGAGCCACTTCGCGGTCCAGGGTGATCGATTCGATCGCACGGTGGGCACGCAGCATGATGGTGCCGCCAGGGGTTTCGTAGCAGCCACGGGACTTCATGCCCACGTAGCGGTTCTCGACGATGTCGAGACGGCCGATACCGTGCTCACCACCGATACGGTTCAGGGTCGCCAGCACGGTGGCCGGAGTCATTTCGACGCCGTCCAGCGCGACGATGTCGCCGTTGCGGTAGGTCAGTTCCAGGTACTGCGGCTTGTCTGGAGCGTTTTCCGGGGAAACGGTCCAGCGCCACATGTCTTCTTCGTGCTCGGTCCAGGTGTCTTCCAGCACGCCGCCTTCATAGGAGATGTGCAGCAGGTTGGCATCCATGGAGTACGGGGACTTCTTCTTGCCGTGGCGCTCGATCGGAATCGCGTGCTTCGCGGCGTAATCCATCAGCTTTTCACGGGACAGCAGGTCCCACTCGCGCCAAGGAGCGATCACTTTCACACCTGGCTTCAAGGCGTACGCACCGAGCTCGAAACGAACCTGGTCGTTACCCTTGCCGGTGGCGCCATGGGAAATGGCGTCTGCACCGGTTTCGTTGGCAATTTCGATCAGGCGCTTGGCGATCAGCGGACGAGCGATGGAAGTACCCAGCAGGTACTCGCCTTCGTAAACGGTGTTGGCGCGGAACATCGGGAAAACGAAATCGCGCACGAACTCTTCGCGCAAGTCGTCGATGTAGATCTCTTTGACGCCCATGGCCTGAGCCTTGGCGCGTGCAGGTTCGACCTCTTCGCCCTGACCCAGGTCAGCGGTGAAGGTCACTACTTCACAGTTATAAGTATCCTGCAGCCACTTGAGGATCACCGAAGTGTCCAGGCCGCCGGAATACGCCAGAACGACCTTGTTTACGTCCGCCATGCCATCACTCCACGGGGTTCTACGGAAAGCCGGGAAGTCTACCGCTCATGCAGAATAATTTACAGTGGCGCGACAGCTTATGACGACGAAGCGACAGATTATGTCGAGGGCGCGACGATTACAGCCGGGTCAGGAAGTGGCCGAAGTGGCCGCTTTCGTCGCTTGCGGGGCGACTTGTTCCGCGGGTGCTCCGCGCTCCAGGCGCACTGCTACTCGACGGTTCTTCGCGCGGTTGGTGTTGTTGGTGTTAGGCGCCACCGGATAACGCTCGCCATGGAAACGCAGGGTGATTTGCGATTCCTGGATGCCGTTGGCCTTGAAGAACTCCATCACTGCCAGGGCTCGGCGCCGCGACAGGTCGCGGTTGGTCAGGCGATTGCCGCTGTTGTCGGAGTGACCGTCGAGCTCGATGTGATTGACCGTCGGATCGGCCTTCATGTACTCCAGCATTACCTGCAGTTTGGCTTTTGCGGCGCTGTCGAGTTCGATTCCGCCGCCGGGGAAGCCGATTTCCGATTGCTTCACCTGTTCGAAATTCTGTGGCAACAGTTTCGCCACGCAACCCTGGTAGTCGGCAAACGCCTTGGTGAACCTGACCGGCAACAAGCGTACTTCCGACACCCGCCCATCCCCCGAGGAATGTCGAACGACCGGGCTGCGACCGTCCATCAGGCCACTAATCAGACGCCCGGCCTGAACCTGTGAGCTATTGAACAATACGTTGCCACTGCCGATTCTCACCGTGCCCAGGTTGATATCGTCACGGCCCGGCTGCCACGGCGCGGCAGCGGCCAGCAAGGTGGCCGAACCACCGCCGATCATCGGGTTGTAGGCTTTCAGACGGAAAGTCGCCTGCTCGCCGGCACGACGCACGAACTCGCCCGAACCGAAATCGGTAACCGGCTGAGTCAGGCGGCATTCGAACTTGTCGCCTTCGACCGTCCACTCAATGTTCTCCAGACGTGTCTGGAAAGTGAGCGCCATGGCCGGAAGGCTGGCAAACACACTGAGCAAGGCTAAATAACGCTGGCGCACGGGAGGCTCCACTGGCTTCTACAACGAAAAGACCGACACACACATGTTTACGGCATACCTGTTGGATATCGGAAGCTTCCTGCAAAACTTGATAGCGAGTGCCTGCAAGAGTCTTTTCCGGTAGCATTCCCTTGAGTTTGACCCGCCTGGAATCCCCTCATGTCCGACCGCCTGACCCTGCTGCGTCCCGACGACTGGCATATTCATCTTCGCGATGGTGCCGTGCTGACCAATACCGTCGCGGATGTCGCGCGCACCTTTGGCCGCGCCATCATCATGCCCAACCTGGTTCCACCGGTACGCAATGCGGCCGAAGCCGACGGCTATCGGCAGCGGATTCTCGCTGCCCGCCCGACCGGCAGCCTGTTCGAGCCACTGATGGTCCTGTACCTGACCGACCGCACCCAGCCTGAAGAAATTCGCGAGGCCAAGGCCAGCGGATTCATTCACGCCGCCAAGCTGTACCCGGCCGGCGCGACCACCAACTCGGATTCTGGCGTCACCAGCATCGACAAAATCTTCCCTGCACTCGAGGCCATGGCCGAAGTCGGGATGCCGTTGTTGGTCCACGGTGAAGTCACCCGGGGCGATGTCGACGTGTTCGACCGAGAAAAAATCTTCATCGACGAGCACTTGCGTCGTGTGGTCGAGCGCTTCCCGACCCTCAAAGTGGTCTTCGAACACATCACCACCGCGGACGCCGTGCAGTTCGTCAACTCGGCTTCGGCCAACGTGGGCGCGACCATTACCGCGCATCACCTGTTGTACAACCGCAACCACATGCTGGTGGGCGGGATTCGGCCGCACTTCTATTGCCTGCCGATCCTCAAGCGCAATACCCACCAGGAAGCCCTGCTCGACGCGGCCACCAGGGGCAGCGACAAGTTCTTCCTCGGCACCGACTCGGCCCCCCACGCCCAGCATGCCAAGGAAGCGGCCTGCGGCTGCGCCGGTTGCTACACCGCCTATGCGGCGATCGAGATGTACGCCGAAGCCTTCGAACAGCGCAATGCGCTGGACAAGCTCGAGGCCTTCGCCAGCCTCAACGGCCCTCGCTTCTATGGTCTGCCGGCCAACACCGATCGCATCACCCTGGTCCGCGAAGAGTGGACCGCCCCGACCAGCCTGCCGTTTGGCGAGCTGACCGTTATCCCGCTGCGCGCCGGTGAAAAACTGCGCTGGCGCCTGCTGGAGGAACACGCGTGAGTGAAGACCATTTCGACGACGAACTGGAAGGCAATGGCGGCGGAGGCGGCCCTCGTCATCCAATGGCGGCAAGGTTTCGTGGTTACCTGCCGGTTGTCGTCGATGTAGAGACCGGTGGCTTCAACTCGGCCACCGATGCCCTGCTGGAGATCGCCGCGACCACCATCGCCATGGATGAAAAGGGTTTTGTTTACCCGGATCACACCTACTTTTTCCGTGTCGAGCCGTTCGAAGGCGCGAACATCGAAGCGGCAGCCCTGGAATTCACCGGGATCAAGCTCGATCACCCGCTGCGCATGGCGGTGAGTGAAGAGTCTGCCCTGAACGATATCTTCCGCGGCGTGCGCAAGGCCCTCAAGGCCAACGGTTGCAAACGGGCGATCCTGGTCGGGCATAACAGCAGTTTCGACCTGGGCTTCCTGAATGCGGCGGTTGCGCGGCTGGACATGAAGCGCAATCCGTTCCATCCGTTCTCCAGCTTCGATACCGCAACGCTGGCCGGTCTCGCTTACGGCCAAACCGTGTTGGCCAAGGCGTGCCAGGCAGCGGACATCGACTTCGACGGTCGCGAGGCTCACTCGGCTCGCTACGACACCGAGAAGACGGCAGAGCTGTTCTGCGGCATCGTCAATCGCTGGAAGCAGATGGGTGGTTGGGAAGATTTCGGCGACTGAGTGCACTCACGAATCAATGTGGGAGCGAGCTTGCTCGCGATGGTCGTGAACGATAACGCGGGGAGCCTGGTTCCCCGCGGTGTTCATGATTCCATCGTCGGAACGCCGCCCGGAGCAAGCTCGCTCCTACAGGGACTTCAGCACATAAAAAAACCGGCCTCGAAGGCCGGTTTTTTTATACCTGGAACGCCTTACAGAGCGGCAGCGTGCTCGGTCAGGTAAGCAGCAACGCCTTCTGGCGAAGCGTTCATGCCTTTGTCGCCTTTTTTCCAGTTGGCAGGGCAGACTTCGCCGTGCTCTTCGTGGAATTGCAGAGCGTCGACCAGACGGATCAGCTCTTCCATGTTACGGCCCAGCGGCAGGTCGTTGACGATCTGCGAGCGGACAACGCCTTTGTCGTCGATCAGGAACGCGCCACGGAAAGCCACGCCATCAGCGGACTGAACGTCGTAGGCCTTCATGATGTCCTGCTTGATGTCGGCAGCCATGGTGTAGCGAACCTGGCCGATACCGCCATTGTTCACTGGAGTGTTGCGCCATGCGTTGTGGGTGAAGTGCGAGTCGATCGAAACAGCGATCACTTCAACGTTGCGTGCCTTGAAGTCAGACATGCGGTTGTCCAGAGCGATCAGCTCGGACGGGCAAACGAAGGTGAAGTCCAGTGGATAGAAGAACACCAGGCCGTATTTGCCTTTGATCGCCGAGGACAGGGTGAAGCTGTCAACGATCTCGCCATTGCCGAGTACGGCCGGTACGGTGAAGTCAGGGGCTTGTTTGCCTACGAGTACGCTCATTGGATATCTCCTGGTGTAATAGCGTGAGAAACAGGGTTCGCATCAGCCTGCCACCCTGAGGCGACAGCCCTGTGACACGATCCCCGGTCGCAAAAGACCGGCCATCATACACCGCGTGTTTGAGCTGGCTTAGCTGTTTTTTCCCCGTACGATGAAATCCCCGCCGGTTTTGGATCACCGATTTGCCAGGTAGACCGTTCGTCAGCCATACCCGTTTATGACGAAAAGTGCTCTGAAACCACTTTGACAATCATTCTCGTTAACATTAAGATCCATCGCAATTGAGTCACAATCAGCGACGGTCCTTCCCTATGTATGTTTGCCTCTGCACTGGCGTCACCGACGGTCAAATCCGCGATGCGATCTATGAAGGATGCTGCAGCTACAAGGAAGTCCGTGTGGCCACCGGCGTTGCGAGCCAGTGCGGCAAATGTGCCTGCCTCGCCAAGGAAGTGGTCCGCGAGACCCTGACCAAACTGCAAACGGCCCAGGCTGCAATTCCTTATCCAGCAGAATTTACCGCGGCTTAAACATCGAATTTCAAAGAACCGGACATATGTCCGGTTTTTTTATGCCTCAAAATCAACTAGTTATGCTCTAGACGCGGAACACAAACATTCTTATTCCGATTAATTTTCATTTAAGTTTCAATAACTTAGGTTTGACACTATTAAATACGAGGCTCAAACTCTGCTCTATTGACAGCTAATACAGGGCAGGACCCCATCATGAAAGGCGACGTTACAGTCATCCAGCATCTCAACAAGATCCTCGCCAATGAGCTGGTCGCGATCAATCAATACTTCCTGCATGCGCGCATGTATGAAGATTGGGGCCTGAACAAGCTCGGCAAGCACGAGTACCACGAATCCATCGACGAGATGAAGCACGCGGACAAGCTGATCAAGCGCATCCTGTTCCTTGAAGGCCTGCCGAATGTCCAGGACCTTGGCAAGCTGCACATCGGCGAGCACACCAAGGAAATGCTTGAGTGTGACCTGCGTATCGAGAAAACCGGCCATGCCGATCTCAAAGTGGCTATCGCGCATTGCGAAAAAGTTGGCGACTTCGGTAGCCGCGAGCTGCTTGAAGATATCCTCGAGTCCGAAGAAGAACATATCGACTGGCTGGAAACCCAACTGGGCCTGATCGATAAAGTGGGCCTTGAGAACTATCTGCAATCGCAGATGGGCGAAGACGAGTAAGTTCTACGCCATTAATCTCGATGCAATAAAAAGCCCCGCCCTCTTTCGAGTGGCGGGGCTTTTTATTGCCTGCTCTTGTAGGAGCGAGCTTGCTCGCGATGGACGTTAACGATAACGCTGGGAGCCTGACACCCAGCGGCGTTCTTTAGTCCATCGCGAGCGAGCTCGCTCCTACAGGAAGCGAATCAGGCTTCGGTCTTTGGAGCAGCAGCCTTGGCGGCGGCGTCCTTGATCAGGCTCTGCAGCGAACCGTCAGCAGCCATTTCAGTCATGATGTCGCTACCGCCGACCAGTTCACCGGCAACCCACAGCTGTGGGAAGGTTGGCCAGTTGGCGTATTTTGGCAGGTTGGCGCGGATTTCCGGGTTCTGCAGGATGTCCACGTACGCAAACTTTTCGCCACACGCCATCACGGCCTGCGCGGCTTTCGCGGAGAAGCCGCACTGCGGGGCATTCGGCGAGCCTTTCATGTAAAGCAGAATGGTGTTGTTGGCAATCTGCTCTTTAATCGTTTCGATGATATCCATGGAGCACCTCGGCTGAACTTTCCGACTCATGGGTCGGCACGGTGGCGCATTGTAACGGAAAGCCGAGCGCCCTGCTCGGTCTCTCCGTCTGACTGATTCACGCCGCCACCACGATCACCGGCACACCATTGAGCGCGGCATTTCCCGACAGTTCGTCAATCTGGCGTTCGTCGGTCAGGTCGTTGGCGCTGGAGCCCGGTTGACTGCTGGCAATCGACATTTGCACGCCCGGCCGCGCGTGCCCCCAGCCGTGAGGCAGGCTGACCACGCCTTTCATCATGTCCAGACTGCCAAGCACTTCGACTTCGATCACACCCACCCGCGAACTGACCCGAACACGCTGTCCGTCGCTGAGCCCGCGACTAGCCAGATCGTCCGGATGCATCAGCAACTGGTGACGTGGCTTGCCCTTTACCAACCGATGATAGTTATGCATCCATGAATTGTTGCTGCGTACATGCCGGCGGCCAATCATCAACAACTCGTCGGCGGCCGGCGCCTTCAAGGCTGCAAAGCGCGCCAGGTCAGCGAGAATCGCCGCAGGCGCGGCCTGGATGCGTTGATTGGCAGTCTTCAGGCGTGGCGTCAGGTTAGGCTTGAGCGCGCCCAGATCGACGCCATGGGGATGATCGAACAAAGTCGCCAGCGACAGCTTGTGCTCTGAATTGTCGCCGTACATTCCCATGCGCAAGCCGAGATCGATCATTTGCGCTGGAGCGATGGTGGGCTTCAGTTCTTTGCCGGTCCTGACGGCAAATGCCTTGGCCAGGCCGACGAAAATCTCCCAGTCGTGCAATGCACCCTGGGGTTTGGCGAGGATGGCGCGGTTGAAACGGCTGACGTTGCGCACCGCGAACAGGTTGAACGTGGTGTCGTAATGGTCGTTTTCCAGCGCCGATGTGGACGGCAGGATCAGGTCGGCGTAACGCGTGGTTTCATTGATGTACAGGTCGATACTGACCATGAACTCCAGCCCGTCCAGCGCCTGTTCGAGTTGTCGGCCATTGGGTGTGGACAACACCGGATTGCCCGCCACGGTGATCAGCGCGCGGACTTGCCCTTCCCCTTCAGTGAGCATCTCTTCGGCCAGCGCCGAGACAGGTAGTTCTCCGGCGTACTCCGGGCGCCCGGAAACCCGGCTCTGCCACAGATTGAAATGCCCGCCCGAGGTCGACGCCACCAGGTCCACTGCTGGCTCGGTGCACAAGGCACCACCCACTCGATCGAGATTGCCGGTGACCAGGTTGATCAATTGCACCACCCAATGGCACAGAGTACCGAAGGCCTGGGTCGAAACGCCCATGCGGCCATAGCAGACTGCACTCGGTGCCGCGGCGAAGTCCCGCGCCAACTGGCGGATCTGTTCGGCCGGTACGGCGCACAACGGACTCATGGCCTCGGCAGTGAACGGTGCGACGGCCTCCCGTACGTCCTCCAGGCCGTCCACCGGCAGATGGCTGTCGCGGGTCAGACCTTCAGCGAACAAGGTATTGAGCAGGCCGAACAACAGCGCTGCATCACCGCCCGGGCGTACGAACAGATGCTGGTCGGCAATCGCCGCCGTTTCACTACGGCGCGGATCGACCACCACCACCTTGCCACCCCGGGCCTGTATCGCCTTCAAGCGTTTCTCCACATCCGGCACGGTCATGATGCTGCCGTTCGAAGCCAGTGGATTGCCGCCCAGGATCAGCATGAAATCGGTGTGGTCGATGTCCGGGATCGGCAGCAGCAGACCGTGGCCGTACATCAAATGACTGGTCAGGTGATGGGGCAATTGATCGACCGACGTCGCGGAAAACCGGTTGCGGGTTTTCAACAGGCCGAGGAAGTAATTGCTGTGGGTCATCAACCCGTAATTGTGCACGCTCGGGTTGCCCTGATAGACCGCCACGGCGTTTTGCCCGTGATGCGCCTGAATGGCAGCGAGGCGTTCGGCGACCAGATTGAATGCCGCTTCCCACTCGATGGGCTGCCATTCATTGCCCACCCGCTGCATCGGCTGATGCAGGCGATCCGGATCGTTCTGAATGTCTTGCAACGCCACGGCCTTGGGGCAGATGTGCCCACGACTGAACGTATCCTGGGGGTCGCCCTTGATCGAAGTGATCTGGACGTTACCGCCTTCGCCCCTGGTGGTTTCGATGGTCAGGCCACAGATGGCTTCGCACAAATGGCAAGCACGGTGATGGAGAGTCTTGGTCATGGCCAGTCTCTGTCTTGTTATGGGCGGGCAACGTAGGCCGCGGAAACAAAACTATGGCGCCAGAGCCGCCGACACGCCAGCGACGTTCGTCTTGTGAATCGAGGGTTATCAGGCCAGCCGATGGCCGTCCGAGTTCAGTTCGAAGGCAGCCTGGGCGGCGTCTGCAACTGAATTTCCTGAAGGGTTTCAATCGGTCCGTGGGGTCCATGCGCGCCGGTCTGCTCGCCGATCAGGCGCCAGTGCACATCAAGTCCGGCGCTGATGAATGACAAGTCAAAAACCGACTGTCAGCGCACCATTGCCGCCGCGCCTGATTGCCAAGCCCCGAGGGGCCGGTGTACAAATGAACCGCCGCTATCAGGAAACAGGCTTCAAAAGCGCTACCTCGGTAAACCCGTAGCACCTCTGAAACTCCCTAAAAACTGTAGCCCTATTGGTAAGACGCGACATTTAATTATAAGATCGCGCCTTCCCCTATTTCGTCGCCCCGTGCGGCTTACGCCGCAGGTCTCGCCCGTTGTTCCGTTAAACAAGGCTTTGAGCATCTGCGGTTTGTAGCAAAAGGTAGTCAATGATGAGCGCAAGGCACTTTCTCTCCCTGATGGATTGCACGCCCGAAGAGCTGGTCAGCGTGATCCGTCGAGGCGTTGAGCTCAAAGACCTGCGTAACCGCGGCGTACTGTTCGAGCCTCTGAAAAACCGCGTCCTGGGAATGATTTTCGAGAAATCCTCGACCCGTACCCGGATCTCCTTCGAGGCCGGCATGATCCAGCTCGGCGGGCAGGCGATCTTCCTGTCGCCACGTGACACCCAACTGGGTCGTGGCGAGCCGATCGGCGACTGCGCCATCGTCATGTCGAGCATGCTCGATGCAGTGATGATCCGTACCTTTGCCCACAGCAACCTGACCGAATTCGCCGCCAACTCCCGCGTACCGGTGATCAACGGCCTGTCCGATGACCTGCACCCGTGCCAGTTGCTGGCCGACATGCAGACCTTCCTCGAACACCGCGGCGCCATCCAGGGCAAGACCGTGGCCTGGATTGGCGACGGCAACAACATGTGCAACAGCTATATAGAAGCGGCGATCCAGTTCGACTTCCAGTTGCGCGTTGCCTGCCCGGAAGGCTATGAACCCAACCCGGTGTTCCTGGCCAAGGCCGGTGATCGGGTCACCATCGTTCGCGATCCGAAGGAAGCCGTGCGTGGTGCACATCTGGTGAGCACCGACGTCTGGACCTCCATGGGCCAGGAAGAGGAAACCGCCAAGCGTCTGCAACTGTTCGCTCCGTATCAGGTCAACCGCGCCCTGCTCGACCTGGCCGCTGAAGACGTGCTGTTCATGCACTGCCTGCCAGCGCACCGCGGCGAGGAAATCAGCATCGACCTGCTCGATGACAAGCGCTCGGTGGCCTGGGATCAAGCCGAAAACCGTCTGCACGCGCAAAAAGCCCTGCTCGAGTTCCTCGTCGAACCGGCGTATCACCACGCATGAGCCAGCCATTACTGCTTAACCTGCGCAACCTCGCCTGCGGCTATCAAGACCAGCGCGTGGTGCAGAACCTCAACCTGCACCTGAACGCAGGCGACATCGGTTGCCTGCTGGGCTCGTCGGGTTGCGGCAAGACCACCACCCTGAGGGCGATTGCCGGTTTCGAACCGGTGCACGAAGGCGAAATCCAGCTGGCTGGCGAGACCATCTCCAGCGCCGGTTTCACCCTTGCGCCGGAGAAACGTCGCATCGGCATGGTGTTCCAGGACTACGCGCTGTTTCCGCATTTGAGCGTGGCCGACAACATCGCCTTCGGCATTCGCAAGCATCCGCAAAAGGATCGCGTGACCGAAGAGCTGCTGGAACTGGTCAACCTGAAGAATCTCGGCAAGCGTTTCCCCCACGAGCTTTCAGGAGGTCAGCAGCAACGTGTCGCACTGGCCCGTGCCCTGGCGCCGGAACCGCAACTGCTGTTGCTCGACGAACCCTTCTCCAACCTTGATGGCGAATTGCGCCGCAAGCTCAGCCATGAAGTACGCGACATCCTCAAGGCCCGTGGCACCAGCGCGATTCTGGTGACTCACGACCAGGAAGAAGCCTTCGCGGTCAGCGACCACGTTGGTGTGTTCAAGGAAGGTCGCCTGGAACAGTGGGATACGCCCTACAACCTGTATCACGAACCCCTGACACCTTTTGTCGCGAGCTTCATCGGCCAGGGCTATTTCATTCGCGGTCAGTTGAGCAGCCCCGAATCGGTGCAAACCGAACTGGGTGAGTTGCGCGGCAATCGGGCCTACACCTGGCCGGTAGGTGGCGCCGTGGACGTGTTGCTGCGCCCGGACGATATCGTCTATGCCCCGGACAGCGCACTGAAGGCGCGAATTGCCGGCAAGACGTTCCTGGGTGCATCGACCCTGTATCGCTTGCAACTGCCGACAGGCGCACAGCTGGAGGCGATCTTCCCGAGCCATGTCGATCGTCAGATTGGGGCGGAGGTGGGTATTCGTGTCGCGGCTGAACACCTGGTGCTGTTCCAGGCGTCCGGCAGCACGGCGGCGCAGATTCCAGCTGTTGAATCAGGTGTCCGGCGCTACAGCACGGCCAACTGATACCCCCTCTGTAGGAGCGAGCTTGCTCGCGATGGACGACAACGATAACGCGTGCAACCGGAATGAACGCGTTATCCAGACGTTTTTCGCGAGCAAGCTCGCTCCTACGCTCGGTTTGCGTTATCCCAGCATCAGCGTGCCACTGGCAACCAGGGTCGCATTGCCGCCGATCCTCACCCGATCGCCTTCCAGTTGGCAGAACAATTCCCCGCCCCGCGCCGAACGCTGAAAAGCCGTCAGGCTCGATTTGGCCAAACGCTTTGACCAGTACGGAATCAGAAGGCAATGGGTCGATCCGGTCACCGGGTCTTCATTGATGCCGATTGCCGGGGCGAAGTAGCGGGAAACGAAATCGTGCTGCTCGCCCCGCGCCGTCACGATGGCACCCAGCCATGGCAGTTTCGCCAGGGCCACCATGTCCGGCTTGCAGTCGAGCACGGCTTGCTCCGACTCCAGCACCACAAACAGCTCATTTGAAGCCAGTACCTCAACAGCCTTCACGCCCAGTGCACGCTCGATGTCCGAGATCACGTTCACCGGCGATGCAGTGATCGCCGGGAAATCCAGCCACAGTCGCCCACCTTCACGGGTCACGCCCAACGGGCCGGATTTGCAGGTGAAGTCCAGTCGCTCGACGGGCTCCTTATAAATCTCGAACAGCACATGAGCGCTAGCCAGCGTCGCGTGACCGCACAATGGCACCTCGGTGGTCGGCGTAAACCAACGGATGTGCCAGCCCTGCCCTTCACGCACGACAAACGCTGTTTCGGCGAGGTTGTGTTCGGCGGCAATCTTTTGCATCAACTCATCGGCGAGCCATGTGTCGAGCCGATAGACCATCGCCGGATTGCCGCTAAATGGCTGATTGCTGAACGCGTCGACCTGATGAAACTCCAGTTGCATAAGCTTCTCCCTTTGTCAGACCGTCGAGCATGCCGTGCTGACCAAACCGGCACCAGTGACAGAGCAGGCTGATTTTCACCATACAGCGCTGCGCGGACTCCGATGATGTTCACGCACGGCCGATATCGGCAAATCTGGCCTGGGTGTGCTCGGCCAGCACCGCCGGTGCCAGTTCGACTTCCAGCCCACGCCGCCCCGCACTGACAAAAATGCTGGCGAAGGGCTGGGCCGAATTATCAATGAAGGTACGCAAGCGCTTTTTCTGCCCCAGCGGACTGATCCCGCCCAACAGATAGCCGGTAGAGCGCTGCGCTGCCGCCGGGTCGGCCATTTCGACCTTTTTCACGCCCGCGGCGTGGGCCAGTCCTTTCAAGTCCAGGCTGCCGACAACCGGCACCACGGCCACCAGCAACTCGCCCTTTTCGCTGGCCGCCAGCAAGGTCTTGAACACCTGCGCCGGATCGAGCCCGAGTTTTTCCGCCGCTTCCAATCCGTAGGAGGCGGCCTTGGGGTCATGTTCGTAACTGTGTACGCGATGTTCGGCCCGAACCTTTTTCAACAAATCCAATGCGGGGGTCATGACAGCTCCAGACTGGGCGGCAGAAGAAAAATACTGCGCCCGATTCTAGGACATTGATCATTAAAAGGCTCTACAGCGGCGCATTCATGACGCCATTGCCTGGCCACCCCATTCCTCAACAACCCGGTCATTCATACAGCGAATAGTTTCTTTGTGACCGATGGTTCACTTTCGACCTTTGACAGCAGCGTTTCTTGTCTATATTTTTTCGTTTATGAAACTGTACGAAACGTCCTACCGCTGCACCCAGCAGTAAACCGCGACCAGGATGGGGATCCTGCCTCGGCGAAAACCGCGCTCCGACCATGATGGAAAAAGCGCCAGACAACAAAAAAAATGAGGTTTCAATGACAACTGCTTTACAACAACCGTCGCTCTCGAGCCAATGCATGGCCGAGTTTCTGGGTACGGCGCTGCTGATCTTTTTTGGTACAGGTTGCGTTGCCGCGCTCAAGGTCGCGGGTGCCAGTTTTGGCTTGTGGGAAATCAGCATTATCTGGGGCGTCGGCGTCAGCATGGCGATCTACCTTACCGCTGGGGTTTCCGGGGCTCATCTGAACCCTGCCGTCAGCATTGCCCTGAGCATTTTCGCGGACTTCGAAAAACGTAAATTGCCTTTCTACATACTCGCCCAAGTGGCGGGTGCCTTCTGTGGAGCGCTGTTGGTTTACACGCTCTACAGCAATCTATTCTTCGAATTCGAACAAACGCACCATATGGTTCGCGGCACTCAAGCCAGCCTCGAATTGGCCTCCGTGTTCTCCACCTTCCCGAACCCGGTGCTGACCACCGCCCAGGCATTTCTGGTCGAGGTGATCATCACGGCCATTCTGATGGGCGTGATCATGTCCCTGACCGATGACAACAATGGCCTGCCCAAAGGCCCGCTGGCACCGCTGTTGATCGGCCTGTTGATTGCGGTGATCGGTAGCTCGATGGGACCGCTGACCGGTTTTGCCATGAACCCTGCGCGGGACTTCGGCCCTAAACTGATGACTTTCTTCGCTGGCTGGGGTGAAATTTCCTTCACTGGCGGACGCGATATCCCGTATTTCCTGATTCCTGTTTTTGCACCGATTGTCGGTGCCTGCCTCGGGGCTGCCGCCTATCGCGGGCTGATTGCCCGCCATCTGCCCAGCGCCGTACCTGCTACAAAGGATGCAACAGCTGCCATTGACGGCAAACCCAGAACTTCTTGATACCGTTGGCGCGTGCCCCTGCCCTTTGATCGCGCGCCAGACCTCACTCCCTTATTTCGTCCAAGGCAATCGACATGACCGACACACAGAATAAGAACTACATCATTGCCCTCGATCAGGGTACGACCAGCTCCCGCGCGATCATTTTCGACCGCGACGCGAACGTGGTCTGCACCGCCCAACGGGAGTTCGCACAGCATTACCCGCAAGCCGGCTGGGTCGAACACGATCCGATGGAAATCTTCGCGACCCAAAGCGCCGTGATGGTCGAGGCCCTGGCACAAGCCGGCCTGCACCACGACCAGGTGGCGGCCATCGGTATCACCAACCAGCGCGAAACCACCGTGGTCTGGGACAAGAACACCGGCCGCCCGATCTACAACGCCATCGTCTGGCAGTGCCGACGCAGCACCGAGATCTGCCAGCAGCTCAAGCGTGATGGCCACGAGCAATACATCAGCGACACCACCGGCCTGGTCACCGACCCGTACTTCTCCGGCACCAAGCTCAAGTGGATCCTCGACAACGTCGAAGGCAGCCGCGAACGCGCTCGCAACGGTGAGCTGTTGTTCGGCACCGTCGACAGCTGGCTGATCTGGAAATTCACCGGTGGCAAGGTGCATGTCACCGACTACACCAACGCGTCGCGCACCATGCTCTTCAACATCCACACCCTGGTGTGGGACGCGAAGATGCTGGAGGTCCTCGACATCCCGCGTGAGATGCTCCCGCAGGTGAAGTCTTCTTCGGAAATCTACGGCCACACCAAAAGCGGTATCGCCATCGGGGGCATCGCTGGCGACCAGCAAGCCGCCCTGTTCGGCCAGATGTGCGTCGAACCAGGCCAGGCGAAAAACACCTACGGCACTGGTTGCTTCCTGCTGATGAACACCGGCGACAAAGCCGTTAAGTCCCAACACGGCATGCTCACCACCATCGCCTGCGGCCCACGTGGCGAAGTGGCCTACGCGCTGGAAGGCGCGGTGTTCAACGGCGGCTCCACCGTGCAATGGCTGCGTGACGAACTGAAGATCATCAACGACGCCCACGACACCGAATACTTCGCCAACAAGGTCAAGGACAGCAACGGTGTGTACCTGGTGCCGGCCTTCACCGGCCTTGGTGCTCCCTACTGGGACCCGTACGCCCGTGGCGCCTTGTTCGGCCTGACCCGCGGCGTGCGCGTAGATCACATCATTCGCGCAGCGCTGGAATCGATTGCCTACCAGACTCGCGACGTGCTCGACGCCATGCAACAGGACTCCGGCGAACGCCTCAAGGCCCTGCGCGTGGACGGCGGCGCGGTGGCGAACAATTTCCTGATGCAGTTCCAGGCCGACATCCTCGGCACGCAGGTCGAGCGTCCGCAAATGCGCGAAACCACGGCACTGGGTGCAGCTTACCTGGCAGGTCTGGCCTGTGGCTTCTGGGGCAGCCTGGAAGAGTTGCGCGGCAAGGCAGTGATCGAACGCAAGTTCGAGCCGACGCTGGATGAAACGGCGAAGGAAAAACTCTACGCGGGGTGGAAAAAAGCGGTCAGCCGTACCCGCGATTGGGCGGCTGAAGACGAGACTGAATAAGCCAAGACGCAGGCTCGTATCTGTATGTAACTGGTCGGGAGCAGATTCCTGCGGCATCATGGGCAAATTTTGCACGGCAGCCCAAAGGACGCCCCATGAATCTGCCTCCCCGTCAGCAGCAAATCCTCGAACTGGTCCGCGAACGCGGCTATGTCAGCATCGAGGAAATGGCCACGCTGTTCGTAGTTACCCCGCAGACCATTCGCCGCGACATCAATCAGCTCGCGGAAGCCAATTTGTTGCGTCGCTACCACGGCGGCGCGGCTTACGACTCCAGCGTTGAAAACACCGCCTACGCCATGCGCGCCGATCAGATGCGCGATGAAAAACAGCGTATCGGCGAAGCCATTGCCGCGCAGATTCCCGACCATGCCTCGCTGTTCATCAACATCGGCACGACCACCGAATCCATTGCCCGGGCACTGCTCAACCACAGTCACCTGAAGATCATCACCAACAACCTGCACGTCGCCTCCATGCTCAGCGCCAAGGACGATTTCGATGTCCTGCTCACTGGCGGCAACGTGCGGCGCGACGGTGGCGTGGTGGGTCAGGCCAGTGTCGACTTCATCAATCAGTTCAAGGTCGATTTCGCCCTGGTCGGCATCAGCGGCATCGATGAAGACGGCAGCCTGCTGGACTTCGACTATCAGGAAGTGCGGGTATCCCAGGCGATCATCGCCAATGCCCGGCAAGTGATCCTCGCGGCCGACTCCAGCAAGTTCGGGCGCAACGCCATGATTCGCCTGGGGCCGATCAGCCTGGTCGACTGCCTGGTCACCGATCAGCAGCCCTCCCCGGCGCTGGCGCAGTTGTTGAACCAGCACAAGGTTCGACTGGAAGTCGTTTAAGCACACCGCTCCCCTGTGGCGAGGGGGCTTGCCCCCGTTGGGCTGCGAAGCGGCCCTAAAACCATTCAGCCGAGTTCAGACAGGCACATTCATAGCCCCAACCTGCGACGGCTTCGCCGTCGAACGGGGGCAAGCCCCCTCGCCACAAAAGCAGCCTGCAACCTTTCAATGTTCGTAAATTTTCCTTTAACGGCCCTTCGATGAGTATTTTCAATCGAAGCTGACTGGCTGTGGGCGTCTTTATGGGCTAGTATTTTCGCAAATGAACATTAATGTTCGAATTCAAATACAGAACATCAAAGAATTCCGAGGCCGAGCCGATGCCCACTTCCACCTTGCCTACGCCCCCTCTCGCCGAGGTCTACGATATCGCCGTCATCGGTGGCGGGATCAATGGCGTGGGGATCGCAGCGGACGCCGCCGGACGCGGTCTCTCGGTGTTCCTTTGTGAAAAGGATGACCTGGCCAGCCATACATCGTCGGCCAGCAGCAAGCTGATTCACGGTGGCCTGCGCTACCTCGAACATTACGAATTCCGCCTGGTGCGTGAGGCCCTGGCTGAGCGCGAAGTGTTGTTGGCCAAGGCGCCGCACATCGTCAAGCAAATGCGCTTCGTGTTGCCGCACCGCCCGCACCTGCGCCCGGCGTGGATGATTCGCGCCGGTCTGTTCCTCTATGACAACCTGGGCAAGCGCGAGCAACTGCAAGGTTCGAAAAGCCTGAAGTTCGGCCCCGACAGCGCGCTCAAAAGCGAAATCACCAAGGGCTTCGAATACTCCGACTGCTGGGTCGACGACGCCCGCCTGGTGGTGTTGAACGCCATGGCCGCCCGGGAAAAAGGCGCCCACGTTCACACCCAGACCCGCTGCGTCAGCGCACGTCGCACCAAGGGCCTGTGGCACCTGCACCTGGAGCGCGCCGATGGCAGCCTGTTTTCGATCCGCGCCAAGGCATTGGTCAATGCGGCCGGGCCTTGGGTCGCCAGGTTCATTCGCGATGACTTGAAGATGGAATCGCCTTACGGCATCCGCCTGATCCAGGGCAGCCACCTGATCGTGCCGAAACTGTACGAAGGCGAACACGCGCACATCCTGCAAAACGAAGATCAGCGCATCGTGTTCACCATTCCGTACCTGAATCACTTCACCCTGATCGGCACCACCGACCGCGAGTACACCGGCGATCCGGCGAAGGTGGCAATTACCGACGGCGAAACCGATTACCTGTTGAACGTGGTCAACGCCCATTTCAAAAAGCAAATCAGCCGCGAGGACATCCTGCACAGCTATTCCGGTGTGCGCCCGCTGTGCAACGACGAATCCGACAACCCGTCGGCCGTGACCCGCGATTACACCCTGGCGCTGTCCGGCACTGGCGAAGAGGCTCCGTTGCTGTCGGTGTTCGGCGGCAAGCTCACCACCTATCGCAAACTGGCCGAGTCGGCGCTGGCGCAACTGGCACCCTACTTCAAGCACATCCAGCCAAGCTGGACCGCAAGCGCCACGCTGCCGGGCGGTGAAGACATGACCACCCCACAGGCCTTGAGCTCACGTATCCGCGACAAATTCGACTGGGTACCAAGCGAGATGGCTCGCCGCTGGGCCACCTCCTACGGCAGCCGTACCTGGCGCATGCTCGAAGGCGTACAGGACCTCAGCGATATGGGCGAGCATATCGGCGGAGATCTCTACACCCGCGAGGTCGATTACCTGTGCAGTGAAGAATGGGCCACTACCGCACACGACATCCTCTGGCGTCGCAGCAAGCTCGGCTTGTTCACGACGGCGGCCGAACAGGAAAAACTCAAGGATTACCTGAACAAGGTCGAGCAAAACCGCAACAAGATCGAAGCGGCCTGACCACAATCCGGATAAACGAAAGCCCCTGAATCTCACGATTCAGGGGCTTTTTCGTATCGATGGATTTCAGTCGCGCAAATCCGATTCATGAATGGGCTGCTCACGGTGAGTCGCCCGCTGATATTGCGCCGGCCACACGGCCTTGTGCCCACCCAGGTCGTCGTCCGCGTGCAGCGCCCAGTACGGATCGCGCAACAACTCACGGGCCAGGAAGATGATGTCCGCCTGACAGGTGCGCAGGATGTGCTCGGCCTGGGCCGGCTCGGTGATCATGCCGACTGTGCCGGTGGCCATGCCCGACTCCTTGCGCACGCGCTCGGCGAAGCGGGTCTGGTAACCGGGCCCTGTGGGAATTTCAGCATTGACTGCCGTCCCGCCCGACGAGACGTCGATCAGGTCGACCCCCAAGGCTTTGAGGCGGCGGGCCAGCTCCACGGTTTCATCGGGGTTCCAGCCGTCTTCCACCCAGTCGGTGGCCGAGACCCGGACAAACACCGGCAACTCTTCAGGCCACACCGCACGCACCGCTTCGGTGACCTGCAGCACCAGCCGAATACGATTTTCGAACGAACCGCCATATTGATCGCGACGCTGATTGCTCAACGGCGACAGAAATTGATGCAGCAGGTAACCATGGGCCGCGTGCACTTCGACCACTTTGAAACCGGCCGTCAGTGAGCGCTTTGCCGCATCGACAAAGGCCTGGATCACCTTGGCGATCTCATCGTCATCCAGTTGTTTGGGTTGGGTGTGCTGCGGGTCGAACGCAATCGGCGAAGGTCCGACCGGCACCCAACCGCCCTCGTCGGGTTTGACGCTGCCATGCTTGCCGAGCCACGGCCGGTGGGTGCTGGCCTTGCGCCCGGCATGGGCCAGCTGAATACCGGCAACGGCGCCCTGGGCGTTGATGAAGCGGGTGATGCGTTGCAGGGGTTCGATCTGTTCATCATTCCACAGACCGAGATCCTCGGCCGTGATACGCCCGTCGGCGGTGACCGCCGTGGCTTCGGTAAACACCAGCCCGGCCCCGCCGATAGCACGGCTGCCGAGGTGGACCAGATGCCAGTCATTGGCCAGGCCATCGGCGCTGGAGTACTGGCACATCGGCGATACCGCGATGCGGTTGGGCAGGGTCAATTGGCGAAGGGTAAAGGGTTCAAGCAGCAGACTCATGGGGCACCTCTCGAATCAGTGGGCAGGCTCCAGGTTCTGTTTGAATAGTCGACGAGTGACAGGAAAAAGGTACAACACCCGCCCCCGCGGGCAAAAAATTCGACAAGACGTCACAAGGCCAAAATCAAGCAGTGCTTAGAGCCTAGTCGACATCGAGGGATGTTGCCCCCTTGTAGGAGCGAGCTCGCTCGCGATGGGCGTGAACGATAGCGTTGGGGACCTGATACCCCGCGGTGTCCTGTCGTCCATCGCGAGCGAGCTCGCTCCTACAGGGGGTCAACGCGGTTCGATGTGGGCAATCATCAATTGAACCGTTTCGTTGCCGCGAAACTCGTTGAGGTCGAGCTTGTAGGCCAGCTCCACCCATTTGATGGTCGGATTCGGCCAGATTTCGCGATCGATCCCGAAGGCAATGCCGTCGAGTTTCACCGAACCACATTCACTTTTGAGCACGACTTTAAGATGCCGCTCACCAACGACGCGCTGCTCGACCAACTGGAACACCCCATGAAACAACGGTTCCGGGAAGTGCTGTCCCCAAGGACCGGCATGCCGCAAGGCACGAGCCAGCTCCAGGTGGAACTCTTCCACCGCCAGGGTGCCGTCCGACAACAGGCGACCAGTCAGATCTTCTTCGCGCAGCTGCCGGCGCACTTCAGCGTCAAAGGCTTCGGCGAACAAGGGGAAATTTGCTTCCGGCAGCGTCAGGCCGGCCGCCATCGCGTGACCACCGTATTTGGTGATCAGATTCGGATGCTGCGCCGCCACCACACTCAAGGCGTCGCGGATGTGAAAGCCCTGGACCGAACGCCCCGAGCCCTTGAGCAAACCATCCCCGGCATCGGCAAAGGCGATGGTCGGGCGGAAATAGCGCTCTTTCATCCGTGACGCGAGGATACCGATGACGCCTTGGTGCCACTCGGGATCGAACAGGCACAAGCCGAACGGCATCGACTCCACCGGCAAATCCTTGAGCTGCGCCAGCGCTTCACGCTGCATGCCCTGCTCGATGGATTTGCGATCCTGGTTCATGCCGTCCAGTTGCGCCGCCATCTCACGGGCCAGACCTGCGTCTTCGGTCAGCAGACATTCGATGCCCAGGCTCATGTCGTCCAGGCGCCCTGCTGCGTTCAGGCGCGGGCCGACAATGAAGCCCAGATCGGTGGAGGTGATACGCGCATGATCGCGCTTGGCCACTTCGAGGATCGCCTTGATTCCCGGCCGGGCACGTCCAGCGCGAATCCGCTCCAGGCCCTGATGCACCAGAATCCGGTTGTTGGCATCCAGCGGCACCACGTCGGCCACGCTGCCAAGAGCCACCAGATCGAGCAGTTCGCCGATATTCGGCTGCGGCCTGCTTGTGTACCAGCCCAGCTCGCGCAACCGCGCACGCAGGGCCATCAACACATAGAAAATCACCCCGACGCCGGCCAGCGCCTTGCTCGGAAACTCGCAACCGGGCTGGTTCGGATTGACGATGGCATCGGCCAACGGCAGCTCGTCACCGGGCAAGTGGTGGTCGGTGACGAGCACCTTGAGCCCGGCCTTTTTCGCCGCTGCCACGCCTTCGACGCTGGAGATGCCGTTGTCGACGGTGATCAGCAAATGCGGCTGACGCTCAAGCGCCACCGCGACGATTTCCGGTGTCAGGCCATAGCCGTAGTCGAATCGGTTGGGCACCAGGTAGTCGACATGTGCCGCCCCCAACAGACGCAAACCCAAGGTGCCTACGGTGCTCGCCGTCGCACCGTCGGCATCAAAGTCGCCGACGATCAGAATGCGCTGACGCTGTTCGAGCGCAGTCACCAGCAGATCCACGGCGGCATCGATGCCCTTGAGTTGCTGGAACGGAATCAACCGCGCCAGGCTCTTGTCCAGTTCCGCCTCGGACAGCACGCCCCGAGCCGCGTACAGGCGGGTCAACAGCGGCGGAATATCACCGAGGAATGGCAGGGTGTCGGGCAGCAGGCGAGGTTCGATGCGCATGGGGTGAAAGATGCTTCTCTTCAATACGTAGGATAAAACCGGGTGACGCGGGGCAGTTGCGAAAAATCAGCCGCGCTCACCGGCCAGCCACTGCAACTGGACTTCGTGCTGACCACGGTCGTCGGTGACGAAGATCGTCCCTTCGCTGATCATCACGTCCCACTTGATGACGCGGGGCATGTCTTTGGCCAGGGTTTCCAGGACTTCCTGAGGCACGGCAGCGATGTTGACGTTCTTCAGGTTTTTCACCGCCGGCACCACTTTGCCCTCCCACACGCGCAGGCTGCCGTAGGCCAACAGGCTGGTACGTTCAGTGCGGCGCGAGCACCAGGTCAGGCGCTCGGCATCCGGCTGGCCGACTTCGATCCAGTGCAGGACGCGGTCATCCAGGCTTTTTTCCCACAAGGCCGGTTCATCCACTTCTGACAGACCACGGCCAAAAGACAGCTGCTCGTTGTACCAGAGGGCGTAGGCCAGCAGGCGCACGGTCATGCGCTCTTCGGTTTCCGAAGGGTGACGGGCGATGGTCTGCTTCACGCTCTCATAGACGCTGCGGTCGAGGTCGGTGAGGTTCAGTTCAAACTTGTAGGTCGTGGACGGCTGGGCCATGTACGGGCTTCTTGATACGAGGAAAGGCGGCAAGTCTAACCGATGCGACGGGCAATCCACGAATTGAACACAATCAAGCTGGAGCGTCTGACAGTCGGCTATGTTAAAACGCTCTATCCGCTCAACCTTTGCCCCACAGGATCCAGCATGCCGTTCACCGCCAAACCGCTTTCCGGTCTGAAAGTCATCGAATTGGGCACCTTGATTGCCGGCCCGTTTGCCTCGCGTATTTGCGCGGAATTCGGCGCCGACGTAATCAAGATCGAATCCCCGGACGGCGGTGATCCATTGCGCAAATGGCGCAAGTTGTATGAAGGCACTTCGTTGTGGTGGTTCGTCCAGGCCCGCAACAAAAAGTCCCTGACTCTCAACCTCAAGCACCCCGACGGTCAGGCCATCCTGAAACAGCTGCTGGGTGAGGCAGACATACTGATCGAAAACTTTCGTCCCGGCGTCCTGGAAAAACTCGGCCTGGGCTGGGACGTCCTGCACGCCTTGAACCCGAAACTGGTCATGGTGCGGCTGTCGGGTTTCGGCCAGACCGGCCCGATGAAGGATCAGCCCGGCTTTGGCGCGGTCGGTGAGTCGATGGGGGGCCTGCGCTACATCACCGGCTTCGAAGACCGCCCACCCGTGCGCACCGGCATTTCCATCGGCGACTCGATTGCCGCGCTCTGGGGCGTGATTGGCGCGTTGATGGCCCTGCGTCATCGCGAAGTCAACGGCGGTCTGGGGCAAGTGGTGGACGTGGCGCTGTACGAAGCCATCTTCGCGATGATGGAAAGCATGGTTCCGGAGTTCGACGTGTTCGGTTTCATCCGCGAACGCACGGGCAATATCATGCCCGGCATCACCCCGTCCTCGATCCACACCAGTGCCGATGGCAAGCACGTGCAGATCGGCGCCAATGGCGACGCGATTTTCAAACGCTTCATGCTGATCATTGGCCGGGAAGACTTGGCCAACGACCCCCAGCTTGCCAGCAACGATGGCCGCGATGCCCGACGCGACGAGATTTATGGCGTCATCGATCGCTGGGTCAACTCGTTGCCGCTGGACAGGGTGCTGGCGCAGCTCAATCAGGCCGAGGTGCCGGCCAGCCGGATCTTCAGCGCCGAAGACATGTTCAATGACCCCCAGTACCTGGCGCGGGAAATGTTCCTGCAAGCCAAGCTGCCGGACGGCAAAGACTTCAAGATGCCGGGCATTGTGCCGAAACTCTCAGAGACACCCGGGGAATGTGAATGGGTCGGGCCACAACTGGGTGAGCACAACGCACAGGTACTCCAGGAACTTGGCTATGACGCGACGCAGATTGCACAGTTGCGCAAAGACGGAGCCATCTAGGCTGAGGCACCTGCCCGCATGGCCCATTCGACACTGCCCGCCACGCGGCGGGCGGCTGCTGTGCATGCTGGCGATCTTGTTCCTGCTCCTTGGACCGATCCCGTCAGCCCTGGCGCAAACCGGGGAATCCCTGATCTGGCTCAAGCGCGACCTGCCGCCGCTGACGATTTTCGACGGGCCGAAAAAGGGTCTGGGCGTTATCGATCAATTGCTTCCACTGTTGATTGCCGGCATGCCGCAATACCAGCACAGCGTGATGAGGGTCAATCGCGCGCGTGGACTGCAAATGCTCCACGAACCCGCCCTCGTCTGCGACGCGGCGCTGAACTGGAGCAAGGAACGGGAAAAGTGGATCGCCTTTTCCATTCCGGTCTTCCGCGCCATGAGCAATGGCCTGGCCGTGCGGCGCGTCGACCAGAAAGTGCTGACACCCTTTATCAAGGACGACGAAGTGGACCTGGCAGCGCTGCTCGCCAGCGGTAGCGAAAAACTGGGAATTATTGCCGAGCGCAATTACGGCGAATACCTCGATGGACTGCTCAAGCAAGCGCCAGCCGACGCGCTGGCCCCTCATTACGGTAACGACGCCTTGGGCAGCCTGCTGCAAATGCAGCGCCTGGGACGCTTGCGCCTGCTGTTGGGTTATCGCCCGGAAATACGCTACCAGGCCTCACTGCAAGGCATTGCCGAGGATGAATTGCAGTTCTATCCGATCCGTGGCACGGGCAAATACCTGTCCGGTTATATCGGTTGCACCGACACGCCAAAGGGCCGGCAGGCCATTGTCGAAATCAATCAGGTGTTGCGCACCCTTCCCCGTGAACGCCTAGATGAGGCCTACGCCGCCTGGCTGGATCCCGAAAGCCGCAGCGACTACCTGAAAGACACCAAGGCGTTTTTCGACAATCTGGCGCACCCCTGACAAATCCCGGGCAAAAGAAACCCCGAGAAGTGGGGAGACGACTCGGGGTCAAACGTGGTCTGCTTGGAGACCAGTAGCAGCAAGCTACAAGCACCGGAGCACAATGCTTGATCCTGCTGTTACAAAGTCTGACTGACCTGGGCGCGGGAAGGTTCCCGCAAAAAACCGTTCAATTGCGGCTGGCCAGCAGCTTGTCCTGCGCCGCATTACGCAATGCTGCGATCACACAAGGCTCAAGGCGTCCTTCAGCAATCAGCACGTCGCGATGCAAACCGTCGACCACATCCGTCAGCAGGCGTTTGTCATTCAACTGGGCCTGATTGAACTCGCGCTCGACCACGGTCGCGCCGATAGCATTCTTAAGGGTCACCCTGCATTCGCCACGAATGCCTGACGGGGTCAACGTAACCTGATACGGGCTTAGCGCCTCACCGAGCAACAGACTGATACTTTCCATCCCGATCACCACTCAATAGTCCGAAAACAACGTGCCTGGGGCATGCCTACTACAAATGACCGCTGGCCCGAGAAGAAAGTTCTGGGTACTGACTGCAGGCGAACCTGCAGCCCAGTCAAGAGAGCATGCACGGCGAACATGACAGAGAAAAAACCCAACCATCACGTCTGTCGGGTGCGCCGGGCGATGTCGGCCCATCCCCCCAACAATCCTCGTAGCTGGCCATCCGCCGTATAAAAGGGCACTGTCCACTGGTAGATATCCCTGACACCGTCCTTGAACATCAATTGACGCTCGAAAAAGCGCGTCCTGCGCGTACTCAATTGCGCCATGAACTCGGCATGCAGCAGTTCCGCGGTTTGTCTGGGCATGGCATCGACCTCGATCAACTGCCGCCCCTGCATCCGGTCAAAACGCGTCGACAAGGCGTCCTCATAACTTTTGTTGCACATGATCAAGCGCCCTTGCAGATCACGGACAAACATCGGGTCAGGCATGGCATCCATCAGGGCATGCTGGAAGGCGAGCTGATCGCGCAGACTGCTTTGAGCCTCGACCCGTTGCCTGACCACCACCGCCAACCGCCGATTCCAGAGCAGGGACAACAGACCGAACAGGCTGACCACCAACACGCCCCAGCAAACCCACTGGTCAATCCGCTGCCAGAGGCCAGGCGCCTGTGGCGCGGTAGCGCCGCCGAACCACTTCAGGCGAAGGCCGCGCAACTCCTGTTCAGGAAACGCCTCAAGCGCCTTGTTGAGGATACTCAGCAACTGCGGCTGGCCTTTGCGCACCGCCAGATAATCCGCATCCCATTTTCCCGGCACCACGGCGTCGATCTTTAGCCGGCCCGACGGAATAAGCTGGGCGCCGATTTCGCTTTCGATGGTGGCGTAGGCTTCGCCGCTTTCCACCCAGGCACGGGCTTCGGCGTAGGTTTTAACCGAACGCAACTCGATGGACGGATAATTGCGACGGATCATCGCTTCCAGTGCATGCCGGGTCGGCAGCACCAGTACCCGCTTCGCCAGATCCTCCAGCGACTGCACCGGTGGTGCTCCGGCCTGCCCGAGAAAGACCCATCCTGCACCGCCGAACGCATGACTGAAATCAAGAAACGCCTTGCGTTCGTCATTCATCGCCAGGGTCGTACTCAAATCCGCAGCGCCGCTTTCCAGATGGGCCAGCATCTGATCGGTGGAAAAAGACTCTTGGTAAACGAACTGCAACCCCGTCATGTCACTGATGCGCTTGAGCAGGTCACTGTTCAAGCCCGTCCATTGGCCATGTTCATCCTTGAACAGGTACAACGGGTATTCCAGCGCCGTGACCACGACCCGAGGATGCTTGGCCATCCACTGCAACTCCTGGTCATCCAGCACGACCATTGACCGTGCGGCAGACTTCCCACGCTCCTGAATCGATGCAGGGCTTGCCCCTCCCCATTCGGCGATTCCCAGCATGCCGAATAAAAACAGCCAGCGCGCGACTGGCTTGAACACACTTGTAAACAGCATTCCCACGTCCTTGGTGATCCATTCGCCTGTCCCTTCGCGGCGATAACACGACAAGTGTGCATGCATAAATGAAAAAGCCCGTCAGGAGACGGGCTTCAAAATGTAACAGCGCTGACCGGTTACAGCGGCTTGCCGCGGTTGCCATGCTGGCTGACAAAGGCCTGCACGGCCTTCAGGTCATTTGGCAATACGGTGCAACGTTCGTCTCGCTCAAACAAATCAGAAAGATGTACCGGCAGTTCGAGCGCTTTTCCTACACCGGCTTTTTCCACGGCGTCCGGGAATTTGACCGGGTGGGCGGTGCCCAGGATCACCATTGGAATGTCCAGGCTGCGACGGCATTCCCGGGCAGCCTTCACGCCGATGGCCGTGTGTGGATCCAGCACTTCGCCAGTCTGCTCGTAGACTTCGGCAATGGTTTCGCAGGTTTGCGCGTCATCCACGGCCAGCGAGTCGAACAACTTGCGGGCTTCGGTCCAGCGCTCTTGCTCGACGCTGAAACCGCCACCCTGCTTGAACGAATCCATCAGCCCGGCGATGGCCGCACCGTTGCGACCATGCAGGTCGAACAGCAGGCGTTCGAAGTTCGACGAGACCATGATGTCCATCGACGGCGACAGCGTGGCGTGCAGGGTGTCCTTGACGTACTGATTGCCGCTCATGAAGCGGTGCAGGATGTCGTTGCGGTTGGTGGCGACGATCAACTGGTTGATCGGCAGGCCCATGTTGCGCGCCAGGTAACCGGCGAAGATGTCGCCGAAGTTGCCGGTTGGCACCGAGAACGACACCGAACGCGCCGGGCCGCCCAACTGCAGGGATGCGTGGAAGTAGTAAACGATCTGGGCCATGATCCGCGCCCAGTTGATCGAGTTCACCGCGACCAGGCGAGTGCCCTTGAGGAAGCTCTGATCGGCGAAGCTCGCCTTGACCATTTCCTGGCAGTCATCGAAGTTGCCTTCGATGGCGATGTTGTGGATGTTCTCGCCGAAAATCGTGGTCATCTGGCGACGCTGCACCTCGGACACACGGTTGTGCGGGTGCAGGATGAAGATGTCGACGTTTTCGCAGTGCTTGCAGCCTTCGATGGCGGCCGAGCCGGTATCACCGGAAGTAGCGCCTACGATCACCACGCGCTCGCCGCGCTTTTCCAGCACGTAGTCGAGCAGACGACCGAGCAATTGCAGGGCGAAGTCCTTGAACGCCAGGGTCGGGCCGTGGAACAGCTCCAGCACCCATTCGTTGCCGTTCAGCTGACGCAGCGGCGCAACGGCGCTGTGGGCGAACACGCCGTAGGTTTCTTCAAGAATCTTTTTGAAATCGGCGTCTGGAATGCTGCCGGTGACGAACGGGCGCATGACGCGGAAGGCCAGTTCGTGATACGGCAGGCCGGCCCAGGAGGCGATTTCTTCCTGGGTGAAACGTGGCAGGTTTTCCGGGACGTACAGACCGCCGTCGGTGGCAAGACCAGCCAGCAGGACGTCTTCGAAATTCAGGGCCGGTGCCTGGCCGCGGGTACTGATGTAACGCATGACTGACTCCAATGGACAGTGTTCGTAGTGCCGGGCCCGCAAGCGAGCCCGGTCAACGATATCGGCTTAGTTCAGGTGCTCGACACGGATCCGTACGACCGGACCGACCACACCCGCCAAGGCTTCCAAAGCAGCGATGGCGTCGTTGATGCGCTGTTCCACCACACGGTGGGTCAGCAGGATCATCGGCACCAGGCCGTCGTGCTCCTCGGCTTCCTTCTGCATGATCGACTCGATGTTGATGCCGCGCTCCGAAAGGATGCTCGCGACCTGAGCCAATACGCCCGGATGGTCCTTGGCCTGGATGCGCAGGTAGTAGGCGCTTTCGCAGGCTTCGATCGGCAGGATCGGGTGAGCCGACAGCGAATCCGGCTGGAACGCCAGGTGTGGTACGCGGTTTTCCGGGTCAGAAGTCATGGCGCGGACCACGTCCACCAGGTCGGCGATCACCGACGAAGCGGTCGGCTCCATGCCGGCGCCAGCGCCGTAGAACAGGGTCGAACCGGCAGCATCGCCGTTGACCATCACCGCGTTCATCACGCCGTTGACGTTGGCGATCAGGCGATCGGCCGGGATCAGCGTCGGGTGCACGCGCAGTTCGATACCGGCCGCGGTGCTGCGCGCCACGCCCAGGTGCTTGATGCGGTAGCCCAGCGCTTCGGCGTAGTTCACGTCGGCGGTGGTCAGCTTGGTGATGCCTTCGGTGTAAGCCTTGTCGAACTGCAACGGAATACCGAACGCGATGGATGCCAGGATCGTCAGCTTGTGAGCGGCGTCGATACCCTCGACGTCGAAGGTCGGATCGGCTTCGGCGTAACCCAGGGCCTGGGCTTCGGCCAATACGTCTTCGAAGGTGCGACCCTTCTCGCGCATTTCCGTCAGGATGAAGTTGCCGGTGCCGTTGATGATGCCGGCTACCCAGTTGATGCGGTTGGCGGACAGGCCTTCGCGGATCGCCTTGATCACCGGGATGCCACCGGCCACCGCCGCTTCGAACGCAACGATCACGCCCTTCTCGCGGGCCTTGGCGAAAATTTCATTACCGTGAACGGCGATAAGCGCCTTGTTCGCGGTGACCACATGCTTGCCATTCTCGATGGCCTTGAGTACCAGCTCGCGGGCAACGGTGTAGCCGCCCATCAGCTCTATGACGATGTCGATCTCAGGGTTCGTGGCCACTTCGAAGACATCGTTGGTAATCGCAATACCGGTCGTTTGGAACTGAGGCTTTGGCGTGCGCATGGCAATTTGTGCCACTTCGATTCCACGCCCGGCACGACGAGCAATTTCCTCGGCGTTGCGCTGAAGTACGTTGAAGGTACCGCCACCGACGGTTCCTAACCCACAGATACCTACTTTGACCGGTTTCACTGTGAACTCCCCATAAAACGGCCGACTCGAGGCCGGCCGTGAAAACAACCGCAGACTCGCGGCTCTCTATTGATGGCCCGGCGAATGTCGCTACCGGACCATGATCGTCAAGGCTTGCCGTGACGATGCGAATTTACTTCGCGCCCAGCGCCAGTTTGGCGACTTGTGGCGCAGGCTGGTAGCCCGGAATGACCTGACCGTCGGCCAAAACGATGGCCGGTGTGCCATTCACGCCGATCGACTGGCCGAGGGCGAACTGTTTGGAGACCGGGTTATCGCACTTGGCGGCCTTGATTTCCTTGCCGTCGACCATTTTGTCCATGGCCGCTTTCTTGTCTTTCGAGCACCACACCGCTTGCAGTTGCTCGTCACCCGGCGAGCCCAGGCCCTGACGCGGGAACGCGACGTAACGCACTTCGATGCCGCGTTTGTTCAGTTCAGGCACTTCGGCGTGCAGCTTGTGGCAGTACGGGCAAGTGGTGTCGGTGAATACGGTGATGTGCGACTTGGTTTCGCCAATGGCCGGGTAGACAACGGTTTCGGCAACCGGGATGGCGTTGATCAGCTTGGAGATGCCCTGGCGCTCGGTCTTCTCGGTCAGGTTGACCGGCTTGCCGTCCTTGAGATCGAACAGGTAGCCCTGAACCACGTACTGGCCGTCGGCGCTGGCGTACAGCACACGGCTGCCCTTGAGCTTGACTTCGTACAGGCCTGGCAACGGGCTGGCGGTGATGGTCTCTACCGGCACTTCGAGCTGGAGGTTTTCCAGGCTTTTACGAATGGCTTTGTCGGCCGCGTCATCGGCGACGGCAAAGGTGCTGACCAACGCAATGGCTGCGGCGGCGAAAATCTGGGTCAGACGCATGAGAACTCCTGAAGACGGACAAATGGGACGATCAGAACGCCCGTGCCGAAACACCGGGTCATAAACGCCCATCGTGCAAACCGGCCCAGCCTATCACATAAGGCCCACATGGCCGAATGCACCTGATGCAAGACATTTGTGGCGACACAATCTCCTGTGGGAGCAGGCTTGCTCGCGAAAGCGTCGTATCAGGCGACATCAATGTTGTATGTGCCGACCTCTTCGCGGGCAAGCCCGCTCCCACAGAAAAGCGGATCTCGGGAAGTTCACCCGCGTGGATGATGCTTGGCGTGCAAATCCTGCAAGCGCGCCCGGGCAACATGGGTGTAGATCTGCGTCGTAGACAAATCGCTGTGCCCCAGCAGCATCTGCACCACCCGCAGGTCTGCACCGTGATTGAGCAGATGCGTGGCGAAGGCATGGCGCAAGGTGTGCGGCGACAGCGACTTGCCGATCCCGGCCACCTTGGCCTGGTGCTTGATCCGGTGCCAGAAGGTTTGACGCGTCATCTGCTCGCCACGCTGACTCGGGAACAACACATCGCTGGGACGCCCGCCGAGCAGTTCGCCACGGCCATCGCGCATGTAGCGCTCGACCCAGACAATTGCCTCTTCACCCATCGGCACCAGACGTTCCTTGCTGCCCTTGCCCATCACACGCAGCACGCCCTGACGTAGATTGACCTGCTCCAGCGTCAGGCTGATCAGCTCCGTCACTCGCAGACCGCAGGCGTACAGGACTTCAAGCATGGCCCGGTCACGCTGGCCAATGGCTTCGCTCAGGTCCGGCGCTTTCAACAGCGCCTCCACGTCGGCTTCCGACAAGGATTTCGGCAGCGGCCTACCCAGCTGCGGCATGTCGATGCGAAGGGTCGGATCGACGGCGATGAGTTTTTCCCGCAGCAAATAGCGATAGAACCCACGCACACCGGAGAGAAATCGCGCAGTGGAACGAGGCTTGTAGTTTTGTTCCAGACGCCAAGCCAGGTGATCAAGGATCAGTTCGCGGCCAGCGTTGATCAGCTCCAGCCCTTTTTCCTGCAACCAGCCGTTGAACAGCGCCAGGTCACTGCGATAGGCATCGCGGGTGTTGTCGGAAAGACCTTTCTCCAACCACAGGGCATCGAGGAATTGGTCTATCAGCGGGTGATCGATGGCAGGCATGGGTACTCGAATCATGCAGCCTTGAGGCTGCACGCAAAATTAAGATTGGACATGAAAACGGCCGCTAGTCTTTCATAGGCCGCCATTTCAAGGAACAGGGAGCAGCAATGAGCGAGCAGCAGATTTTATTGGCATTTGGCGGGATAGGCGCGGCGGCGCTGCTTTGCCAATGGCTGGCCTGGCGCTTGAAATTGCCGGCGATTCTTTTTCTGCTGCTGACCGGCATCCTGGCTGGCCCCGTGCTGCACTTGCTCGACCCGCAAGAAATGTTCGGGCCATTGCTGATGCCGCTGGTGTCCTTGGCGGTGGCGCTGATCCTGTTCGAAGGCAGCCTGACCCTGCATCTGTCCGAGTGGCGCGAAATCGGCAGCGTCGTCCATCGCCTGGTCACGATTGGCGCCCTCTCCACCTGGGTGGTCATTGCTGTCGCCACTCACTGGCTGCTGGGTTTCGACTGGTTGCTGGCCATCCTGTTCGGCAGCCTGACCCTGGTGACAGGGCCGACCGTGATCGTACCGATGCTGCGCGTCGTGCGCCCGAAAGCGTCGATTGCCAATATCCTGCGCTGGGAAGGCATTGTCATCGACCCCATCGGCGCCCTGCTGGCGGTAGTCGTCTATAGCTTCATCATTGCCAGTGCCGAAGGTAACGGCCTCAAGGAAAGCCTGCTGACCTTCGGCGGCGTGATTTTGTGCGGGAGCCTGTTCGGTATTTTTGGTGGCTGGTTGCTCGGCACCCTGATTCGCCGCCAGTGGCTGCCGGAATACCTGCACAACCTGGCGGCGCTCGCGGCAGTCCTGGGTATTTTCATTGCCTCCAACGAGGTCACCCATGAATCCGGGTTGCTGGCCGTGACACTGATGGGCATGTGGCTGGCCAACATGAAAGGCGTGGATGTACGGCACATCCTGCATTTCAAGGAAAACCTCAGCGTGTTGCTGATCTCCGGCCTGTTCATTCTGCTGGCGGCACGGCTGGACCTAAACGCCATGATCGGTCTCGGGCCTCTGGTGCTGATTTTGCTGCTGGTCATTCAGTTCATCGCCCGCCCTTTGAATGTGCTGCTGAGCACGGCGGGCTCCAGCCTGGGTTGGCGCGAACGGGCGCTGCTGGCGTGGATTGCCCCAAGGGGCATCGTGGCAGCGGCGGTGTCGGCAATCTTCGCCATTCGCCTGCATGAGGCCGGTCACCAGGGAGCGTTGCTGCTGGTGCCGCTCACCTTTGCGGTGATCATCGGCACGGTGGTGTTGCAAAGCGCCACGGCACGACCGCTGGCGCGCCTGCTGAAGGTGGCGGAACCGGCACCGAGCGGCTTTCTGATCATCGGCGCCAACGGACCTGCGCGCACGCTGGGCAAGGCCCTGCAGCAACTGGGCAGTCGCGTACTGTTGACGGATTCGAGCTGGGAAAACATTCGCGCAGCCCGGATGGAAGGCTTGCCGACCTATTTTGGCAACCCGGCCTCGCAACATGCCGATGCGCATCTGGATCTGGTCGGGCTTGGACATTTGCTGGCGTTGTCACCGTCCGGCGAGTTGAACACCCTCGCCGCAATGCGTTTTCGCCATGATTTCGGCCATCAACGGCTGTTCGGACTGGCCAGCGGCCAGGAGAGCCGACGCACCGACAAACATCGCGCCAGCCATGAACATCGCGGGCGTTTGCTAGGCAATGAGGAGTTAACCTACATCAAGCTGGCCAATCAGCTGCATCAGGGGGCTGAGTTGTACAGCACGAACCTGACCGAGGGCTTTGGCTGGGAGGATTATCAGGCGTTGCATGGCGAGCGTGCGACTCTGCTGTTTGCTCGTGATGACAGTGGCTGGGTGCATGTGGTGACGCCGGACAGTGCGGTCAAGCCTTCAGCAGGGTGGACGTTGTTGGCGTTGATTCAGCCTGAAACCAGCGACGCTACGTAAATCGCATCGCGAGCAAGCTCGCTCCCACAGGGGATCTATGGCGTTCACAGGCATTGTGCTCGCAGTAGATCTACTGTGGGAGCGAGCTTGCTCGCGATGGCCGCAACTCGGTCTCGCGTCAGGCCGCGATCCGGAGAATTCGTTAAACCGCAGGCAACAAAAAAGCAGCCCGCAGGCTGCTTTTTTTGCATCGGAAGCTGGACTTAAGCCAGTTTTTCCTTGATGCGAGCTGCTTTGCCCGACAGGTCGCGCAGGTAGTACAGCTTGGCTTTACGTACGTCACCGCGACGCTTGACAGCCATGCTGTCGATTTGCGGGGAGTAGGTCTGGAAAGTACGCTCTACGCCAACACCGTTGGAGATTTTACGAACGGTGAATGCACTGTTTACGCCGCGGTTACGCTTGGCGATAACAACACCTTCGAACGCTTGCAGACGCGAACGGTCGCCTTCCTTCACTTTCACCTGAACGACAATGGTGTCGCCCGGGGCAAAGGTAGGGATCTCTTTGGTCATCTGCTCTGCTTCGAGTGCAAGGATGATTTTGTTAGTCATGCTGTGCTCCTAAGGTAAATCGTCGGATCTACCATCGATACGTTGTTAACTATCGTCCCGCTCGCGGATGTATTCCTCGAGCAGCTTCTTCTCTTCTCCAGAAAGCGAGCGGCTTTCCAGAAGATCGGCGCGTCGTTCAAAGGTCCGACCAAGGGACTGCTGTAAACGCCAACGCCGGATGTGCGCGTGATTGCCACTTAGCAATACGTCGGGAACACGCTGATCCGCATACACCTCCGGTCGGGTGTAGTGCGGGCAATCCAGCAAACCATCCGTAAAGGAATCTTCCTCGGCGGAGTCCGCATGCCCTAAAGCTCCAGGCAGCAGTCGTGTAACCGCATCGATCAGGACCATCGCCGGCAGCTCGCCGCCAGACAGTACATAGTCGCCAATCGACCACTCTTCATCGACATGAGCATCAATAAAACGCTCGTCAATGCCTTCATAGCGGCCGGCAATCAGGATCAATGCATCCAGATTCGCCAACTCGCGTACCGCCGACTGAGTCAGTTGACGGCCTTGGGGGGACAGGTAAATCACCTTCGCCGCCTCCCCGGCTGCTGCCTTGGCCTGAACCAGAGCATCTTCCAGGGGCTTGATCTTCATCACCATGCCCGGACCACCGCCAAACGGGCGATCGTCCACAGTGTGATGTCGATCCGTCGTGTAGTCTCGCGGATTCCAACAGGTGAGCTGCAAGAGCCCCTGTTTCACCGCCCGACTGGTGATGCCGTACTCGCTGATGGCGGAAAACATCTCGGGAAACAGACTGATCACTTCTACGCGCAAGTTAGCCACGCTTAGAAATCCGCGTCCCAATCCACCTTCATCTCGCCCGCGGCCAGGTCGACGGCCAACACGCATTGCTCCGTATAGGGCAATAGGCGTTCGCGATCATCCAGGCTGCCAGCGCAAGGCTTGACCACCATGACATCGTTCGAGCCGGTCTCCAGCAGGTGATCGATTTTTCCGAACAGTTGTCCGTGCGTATCGATGACCTTGAGACCTTCCAGCTGGTACCAGTAGTACTCGCCGTCGGTCAGTTCAGGGAACAGGTTGCGCGGCACGCAGATCTCATAACCGGCCAGAAGACGAGCTTCTTCGCGATCATCGAGACCCTTGAGCTTTGCGACCAGGAACTTGTCATTCCCGCGTCCGCTGACCAGCTCTACCTGCTTTACATTACCGTCACGCTTGAGCGTCCAGGTTTTGTAGTCCAGCAGGTTTTTAATCGGATCAGTAAAGGAGTACACCTTCACTTCGCCGCGAACGCCGTGAACAGAATAAATCTTGCCGATAACGATCAAATCATCAGCAATGGCTGGCGTCGCGTTCATATTGCTCAGGCCGCAGCCTTAGCAGATTCCTTCAACAACTGAGCAACGCGCTCAGAAGGTTGTGCACCAACGCTCAGCCAGTAGGCTACGCGCTCTTGGTTCACGGACAGACGAACTTCCTGACCACGGGCAACAGGGTTGAAGTAGCCAACCTGTTCCTTGTGCGAACCGTCGCGCGGGTTGCGGCTGTCGGTTACGGTCAAGTGGTAAAACGGGCGCTTTTTGGAGCCGCCAAGGGCAAGACGGATTGTTAGCATGTGAACATCGTTCCTGTAGTCGGTGCTGCAAATCTAAAGGCACAGCGGGCATGGGTGCCCGAAAGGCCGCATATTCTAAGGAATATCCGGACTTTTGCAAATGACTTTTTCCGGCGGTCTATCGGCCGCCATGCAGATTTGCTATAGAGCCGTCGTTGAAAACGGCCGGTCAGCTCCCGCCAAGTGCGGGTTTGCTGGAGATCCCGCTTCCTTGCGGGTCTGCGCCGGTGCGATGACCGGCGCGGATTCTTTACATCTTTGGCATGCCGCCGCCGGGCAACATTCCGCCCATGCCGCGCATCATCTTGGCCATTCCGCCTTTTGCAGAGAACTTCTTCATCATCTTCTGCATCTGCTTGTGCTGCTTGATCAAGCGGCCGATGTCCTGCACCTGGGTGCCGGAACCCATGGCGATCCGGCGCTTGCGCGAACCACTGATCATCTCAGGGTCGCGGCGCTCGGCCGGGGTCATGGAGTTGATGATGGCTTCCATCTGCTTGAATTGCTTCTCTGCCGCACCCTGGGCGTTGCCCATTTGCGCCAGGTTCACGCCACCCATGTTCGGCAGCTTGTCCATGAGCCCGCCGAGGCCGCCCATGTTCTTCATCTGTTGCAGCTGATCGCGGAAGTCTTCGAGGTCGAAGCCCTTGCCCTTCTTCAGCTTCTTGGCCAGCTTGTCGGCCTTGTCCTTGTCGAGGGTCGCTTCCGCCTGCTCGATCAGACTGAGCACGTCGCCCATGCCGAGGATGCGCGAGGCGATACGCTCAGGATGGAACGGATCGAGCGCTTCGCTCTTCTCGCCCATACCGATGAACTTGATCGGCTTGCCGGTGATGGCGCGCACCGACAGTGCGGCACCGCCACGGGCGTCGCCGTCGACCTTGGTCAGGATCACACCGGTCAGCGGCAATGCATCGCCGAAGGCCTTGGCCGTGTTGGCGGCGTCCTGGCCGGTCATGGCGTCGACCACGAACAGGGTTTCGACCGGGTTGATCGCGGCGTGCAGGGCCTTGATCTCGCCCATCATCTCTTCATCGATGTGCAGGCGACCGGCGGTATCGACGATGACCACGTCGATGAATTTGAGTTTGGCTTCCTTAATAGCCGCTTGCGCGATCTCGACCGGCTTCTGGCTCAGGTCGGACGGGAAGAAGGTAACGCCGACTTCACCGGCGAGCATTTCCAGCTGTTTGATCGCCGCTGGACGATAAACGTCGGCGGACACGACCATGACCGACTTCTTCTTGCGCTCTTTAAGGAAGCGCGCGAGCTTGCCGGCGGTGGTGGTTTTACCAGCGCCCTGCAAACCTGCCATGAGGATGACCGCTGGCGGCACTGCGCTCAGGTTCAAATCTTCGTTGGCCGCGCCCATCAGGCTTTCGAGTTCGGCCTGGACGATCTTCACGAAGGCCTGGCCCGGCGTCAGGCTGCGTGACACCTCGGTGCCGACGGCGCGTTCCTTGACCGAATTGACGAAGTCCTTGACCACCGGCAGGGCGACGTCGGCTTCGAGCAACGCCATGCGCACTTCACGCAGGGTGTCTTTGATGTTGTCTTCAGTCAGCTTGGCCTTGCCGGTGACATGGCGCAGCGTCTGCGAGAGACGGTCGGTTAAGTTTTCAAACATTGCGCGATCCTTTCAGGCCCTGTGTAGACCGGGATAATGGCGGCCCGGACCGGACTAAACGTGTGCTCGGCGAGCCTGCGGCGTGGGCAGGTCGCGGATTATAGCGAAGACTGCGGCCGGCGGACACCTCGCCGTCGGGTTGCGCGGTCTTTCGTGTGGCGGGGGTTCTATGCCAAACTCAGCGACTTTCGGGCTTGCCTAACAGGATTTATGCTCCCCTTGTCACCCAGCTTGCTAACTACTCTCGCCGCCGCCTGCTTGTACGCCGCTGCGACCATTTACCAGGGCACTCGCCTGGCGTCCGGCGCCAAGGTCAACAAACGCCTGCTGGTCATGCTCGGCGTGCTCGCCGTATTGGCCCACAGCGTCAGCCTGCTCACCCACCTGCTGACCCCGACCGGCCTGGCCCTGGACTTCTTCAGTGCCGCCAGCCTGATAGCCGTGGCGGTCATCGCACTGACCCTGCTGGCCTGCTCGCGGATTCCGGTGGAGAACCTGCTGGTCCTGCTGCTCCCGCTTGGGGCCTTGACCGTGTTGCTGGCGCATTTTGCCCCCGCCGGCACGGTACAGATCATCAATGAGGAGCCGGGCATCCTCGCCCACATCCTGCTTTCGATTCTGGCCTATGGCATGTTCACCATCGCGGTGTTCCAGTCCTTGCTGCTGCTGATTCAAGACCACCAGCTCAAGCACAAACACCCATCCGGGCTGATCAAGAACTTCCCGCCGCTGCAAACCATGGAAAGCCTGCTGTTCGGTTTCCTATGGGCCGGCTGGACGCTGTTGTCGCTGTCGCTGATTTCCGGCTGGTTGTTCGTCGAGAACCTGTTCGCCCAGCATCTGGTGCACAAAACACTGCTGGCCTGCCTGGCCTGGGTCGTTTTCAGCGTGCTGCTGTGGGGACGCAACCGCCTTGGCTGGCGCGGGCACAAAGCCATTCGCTGGACCCTGGCCGGTTTTTGCCTGCTGATGCTGGCGTATTTCGGCAGCAAGCTGGTTCGTGAATACATCCTGCATATCTGACGGGCGGCATTAATGGACGACTTGCCCATAGGGCCGATGCTCGCGGTAGTGACCCTGCTGGTTTTATGGTCAGGGCTGTTTACCGCCATCGAAGCGGCGCACCAGCATTTACTGGCCCAGCGCACCGCAACGCGTTCCAGCGACAAACCGGTAGCGAAACTCAGCTTCCCACTGGCCAGCCTGATTTTTTGCAACACCCTGTGCCGTGCACTCGTGGTGGTCATCAGCACCTTGCTGGCCTTGTTCACCTGGGCCGAGAACGGCCCGTGGGTCGCCTGCCTCGGAGCGGGCGCCATGTTGCTGGTGTTTTCCGACTATTTGCCACGCGCCCTCGCCACCCGCTATCCGGATGCGATCCTGGCCCAGGGCAACAACCTGCTGCGGTTGCCGCTGAAAATCATCTATCCCGCGGCATGGCTGCTCAACAGCATCAGTCAGCTGCTGACGCGCCCATTCGCCCGTAAAGCCAAAGTGGTGCAACAAAGCGAGGACGAAACGCTGACGGAGCGGCATGCGCCCTCCGAAACCGCAAGCCGCCCTCACCCGCTGCCAGGCATCCACGCGCTGGACAACATTACCGTCAATGACATCCTGGTACCGCGCAGCGACGTGGACGGCATCAATCTCGATGACTCCATCGAAGAAATCATCGAACAATTGCGCCACAACAAGCGCACGCGCCTGCCGGTGTTCCACAGTGATATCAACCAGGTCGAAGCCGTCCTCAACACCCGACACATCCTTCACTTGCTGCCCGATGCGAGCCTGACCAGGGAAGCGTTGCTGGCGGCCAGCCACGAGCCGTACTTCGTGCCGGAAAGTACCCCGTTGCAACTGCAACTGCTCAACTTTCACAAGCAGCAGCGGCGCCTGGGCATGGTGGTTGACGAATACGGCGAAGTACTGGGCATCGTCACCCTGGAAGACATTCTCGAAGAAATCGTCGGCGAGTTCGAAAGCCAGCAGAGCCTGGACAACCCACACATTCATCCGCAAGCCGACGGACGCCTGGTGATCGACGGTGCCGCGTCCATTCGCGAGCTGAACAAGAGCCTCGGCTGGCACCTGCCCAGCGATGGCCCGAAAACCCTGAACGGTCTGGTCACCGAGGCCCTGGAAACCATTCCCGAAAGCGCGGTGTGCCTGAAGATCGGTCGGTATCGCCTGGAAATTCTCGAGACCGAGGAAAACCGTGTCACGCGAGTGCTGATCTGGCAGACCAGCCCGATGCCTGTCGTTATCTAAAACCCGACACAAATCCCTGTCCTCGCAAGCCCTCTTGTTCGATCGTTAGCCACCTTCCTATAATCGAAACGCTTACCCAAGCCTCGCCGGCCCCGTGCTTACCCCGCACTTCGCAGCATCCGGCCTGTCCACCAGCAAAGTCCGCAACAAACCGACGACTGTTCCTACCTTGAACAGCGACCGTGCCTCCGCCCACATCCCTGGGTTCTC
Organism: Pseudomonas sp. GW822-FHT01E03; assembly: GCF_058802985.1. NCBI lineage: Bacteria > Pseudomonadati > Pseudomonadota > Gammaproteobacteria > Pseudomonadales > Pseudomonadaceae > Pseudomonas > Pseudomonas sp. GW822-FHT01E03. The sequence goes on along the minus strand of NZ_JBXAOQ010000004.1, from coordinate 191,086 downwards.
GACCATAATAATTCGCTCCACTGGAGCACATGACTGTCAGGGATAACCGCATGACGACCAGCACGACTTACAGCGACTCCACACCTGCGCAACCGACGAACTCCGCCACCCGCGTGGCCACCGCAAGCTTCATCGGTACCGCCATCGAGTTCTACGACTTCTACGTCTATGCCACCGCCGCCGCGCTAGTGATCGGCCCGGTGTTCTTTCCGCAGACATCCGGCACCGCCCAGATGCTTTCGGCTTTTCTCACGTTCGGCATCGCCTTCCTTGCACGCCCCTTGGGTTCGGCCCTTTTCGGTCACTTCGGCGACCGTATCGGCCGCAAGTCGACCCTGGTCGCCTCGCTGCTGCTGATGGGCGTGTGCACCACGCTGATCGGCGTGCTGCCGGGATACGACAGCATTGGCGCCTGGGCACCGATCCTGCTTTGCGTCCTGCGCTTCGGCCAGGGCCTTGGATTGGGCGGCGAATGGGGCGGCGCGGCATTGCTGGCCACGGAGAACGCGCCGAAAGGCAAGCGCGCGTGGTTCGGCATGTTCCCGCAGCTGGGTCCATCCATCGGCTTTCTGGCGGCCAACGGGCTGTTCCTGACCCTGGCCGTGGTGCTGGATGACGAACAGTTCCGCTCATGGGGCTGGCGTATTCCGTTCCTGCTCAGCGCCGCACTGGTGATGGTCGGCCTGTACGTTCGTCTCAAGCTGCATGAGACCCCGGTATTCGCCAACGCCATGGCGCGCCAGGAACGAGTGAAGATCCCGCTGTTCGAGCTGTTCGGCCAATACTGGGTACCCGTCTTGCTGGGCGCCGGCGCGATGGTCGTGTGCTACGCGCTGTTTTACATCTCCACCGTGTTTTCCCTGAGTTACGGCGTGGCAACGCTCGGCTACAGCCGCGAAACCTTCCTCGGCCTGTTGTGCTTCGCGGTGCTGTTCATGGCTGCCGCCACCCCGCTGTCGGCCTGGGCCAGCGACCGTTATGGGCGCAAACCGGTGCTGATCATCGGCGGTGTGCTGGCGATCCTGTCCGGCTTCCTCATGGAACCACTGTTGACCCAAGGCTCGACCTGGGGCGTGGCGTTGTTCCTGTGCATCGAACTGTTTCTGATGGGTGTGACATTTGCGCCTATGGGGGCGTTGCTGCCGGAGCTGTTCCCCACCCACGTGCGCTACACCGGCGCCTCGGCGGCCTACAACCTGGGCGGTATCGTCGGCGCTTCCGCGGCGCCGTTCTTCGCCCAGAAACTGGTGGCGATGGGCGGATTGAGTTATGTCGGCGGTTATGTGTCCGCGGCGGCGGTGCTGAGTTTGATCGCGGTGCTGTGCCTGAAGGAAACGCGGCATAACGATTTGAATCAGGTCGCCTGACAGATTGCTTTCGCGGGCAAGCCCGCTCCCACAGTTTTTTTGTCGAACCACTATTTTGTGATCGACACTGATCCTGTGGGAGCGTGGCTTGCCCGCGATGGCGTCATTGCAGACAAAACACTCCCCGAAAAACCACAACTTTTCCCCCACCCATTGTCACCTCGCTCTACGCGCATGGGCTCATCCCCGCTATACTTCCCGGCTTTTCCTGAATAAATGCCAATAGGGTCCCGCCGCGCATGGATAAGACCTACCAGCCGCACGCCATTGAAACTTCCTGGTACAACACCTGGGAGTCAGAGAATTACTTCGCCCCGCAAGGCGCGGGCGAGTCCTACACCATCATGATCCCGCCGCCGAACGTCACCGGCAGCCTGCACATGGGTCACGGCTTCAACAACGCGATCATGGACGCCCTGATCCGTTTCCGCCGCATGCAGGGTCGCAACACCCTGTGGCAGCCGGGTACCGACCACGCCGGTATCGCCACGCAGATGTTGGTGGAGCGTCAGCTCGAAGCCAAGGGCCAGAGCCGCCACGACCTGGGCCGCGAGAAATTCCTCGAGAAGGTCTGGGAGTGGAGAGATGAGTCCGGTGGCAACATCAGCCGTCAGATCCGTCGCCTCGGTTCGTCCGTAGATTGGAGCCGCGAGCGCTTCACCATGGACGACGGCCTCTCGGAGGCCGTTAAAGAGGCTTTCGTCCGCCTGCACGAAGACGGCCTGATCTACCGCGGCAAGCGCCTGGTCAACTGGGACACCAAGCTGCACACGGCGATTTCCGACCTCGAAGTGGAAAACCACGACGAGAAAGGTTTCCTGTGGAACCTGAAATACCCGCTGGCCGACGGCGCCAAGACCGCTGAAGGCAACGACTTCCTGATCGTCGCGACCACTCGCCCGGAAACCATGCTCGGCGACTCCGCCGTGGCCGTTAACCCGAACGATGAACGCTACAAAGCCCTGATCGGCAAATTTGTCGAGCTGCCACTGGTTGGCCGCCGCATCCCGATCATCGCCGACGATTATTGCGACCCTGAATTCGGCACCGGCTGCGTGAAAATCACCCCGGCCCACGACTTCAACGACTATGAAGTCGGCAAGCGTCACAACCTGCCGCTGCTGAACATCTTCGACAAGAACGCATCGGTCCTGCCGGCTTGCCAGGTGTTCAACCTCGACGGCACGCTGAACGAAACCATCGACGGCAAGATCCCGGCCGAATACGCCGGTCTCGACCGCTTCGAAGCGCGCAAGCAGATCGTGGCCGCGTTCGACGCCGCCGGCCTGTTGGTCAGCGTTGACGATCACGCCCTGAAGGTGCCGAAAGGCGACCGCTCCGGCACCGTCATCGAGCCTTGGCTGACCGACCAGTGGTACGTGTCCACCAAGCCTTTGGCCGAGCCTGCGATTGCCGCCGTTGAAGACGGCCGTATCCAGTTCGTGCCGAAGCAGTACGAAAACATGTACTTCTCGTGGATGCGCGACATCCAGGACTGGTGCATCAGCCGCCAGTTGTGGTGGGGCCACCGGATTCCGGCCTGGTACGACGAGTCGGGCAAGGTCTACGTCGGTCGCGACGAAGCCGAAGTGCGGGCCAAGCACAACCTCGGCCCGGACGTTGCGCTGCAACAGGACAACGACGTTCTCGACACCTGGTTCAGCTCGGGTCTGTGGACGTTCTCCACCCTCGGCTGGCCGGAAAAAACCGAGTTCCTGAAGAAATTCCACTCCACCGACGTCCTGGTGACTGGCTTCGACATCATTTTCTTCTGGGTTGCCCGGATGATCATGCTCACCATGCATTTGGTGAAAAACGAAGACGGCACTCCGCAGGTTCCGTTCAAGACCGTCTACGTCCACGGCCTGGTGCGCGATGGCCAGGGCCAGAAGATGTCCAAGTCCAAGGGCAACGTCCTGGACCCGCTGGACATCATCGACGGCATCGAACTCGAAGCCCTGGTGCAGAAGCGCACCTCCGGCATGATGCAGCCGAAACTGGCGAAGAAGATCGAGAAGCAGACCCGTGACGAGTTCGCCGAAGGCATCGCCAGCTACGGCACCGACGCCCTGCGCTTCACCTTCTGCTCGCTGGCGTCCACCGGTCGTGACATCAAGTTCGACATGGGCCGCGTCGAAGGCTATCGCAACTTCTGCAACAAGATCTGGAACGCGGCGCGCTACGTACTGGACAAGGGCGAAGACTGCGGCCAGAACGGCGAAGCCTTTGAGCTGTCCCTGGCTGACCGCTGGATCATTTCGCAGCTGCAGCGCACCGAAGCCGAAGTGACCCGCCAGCTTGACCAGTTCCGTTTCGACCTGGCAGCACAAGCCTTGTACGAGTTCATCTGGAACCAGTATTGCGACTGGTACCTGGAACTCTCCAAGCCTGTGCTGTGGGACGAAAACGCACCGATCGAACGCCAGCGCGGCACCCGTCGCACCCTGGTGCGCGTACTGGAAGTCGCCCTGCGTCTGGCGCACCCGTTCATGCCGTTCATCACCGAAGAAATCTGGCAGCGCATCGCGCCGCTGGCCGGCATCGAAGGCAAGACGATCATGCTGCAACCTTGGCCAGTGGCCAACGAAACACGCATCGATCAGGCGGCCGAAGATGACATCGAATGGCTCAAGGGCCTGATGCTCGGCACCCGTAACATCCGTGGCGAAATGAACATCGGCCCGGGCAAACCGCTGCCGCTGTTCCTGAAGAACGTCAGCGCCGAGGACCAGCGTCGCTTGACCGAGAACGAAGCCCTGCTGAAGAAGCTGGCACGCCTCGAATCGATCACCGTACTGGCTGCTGGTGAAGAAGCACCGCTGTCCGCCACCGCACTGGTCGGCGAGATGGAAGTGCTGGTGCCAATGGCCGGCTTGATCGACAAAGGTGCGGAACTGGCGCGTCTGGACAAGGAAATCCAGCGTCTGCAAGGTGAAGTGCAACGAGTCGGTGGCAAGCTGTCCAACGCCGGTTTCGTTGACAAGGCACCGGCTGAAGTCATCGAGAAAGAACGCGCCAAACTGGCCGAGGCCGAACAAGCCCTGGGCAAGCTGGCCGAGCAGCATGCGCGAATTGCCAGTTTGTAACGGCGAGTCGCAATGAAAAAGGGAGGCCAGCAATGGCCTCCCTTTTTTGTGCCTGTTGACCCATTTTCCCAAACGCCAAAAATCCCCTGTGGGAGCGAGCTTGCTCGCGATGAGGCCATAACATTCAACATCAATATTGACTGACCGACCGCCATCGCGAGCAAGCTCGCTCCCACAAGGGACAGCGGTGTTTGCCACAATTGGGTTCACACGGGCCGGATGTGGGACAATGCCCGCCACTTTTAGCCATACCCGAATCGACCACCGCCATGACCGCCCCCCGCTCCCCCAAGCCTGCGCGCAAAAAGCCTGCCCCGAAGACCCCGGCCACGGCCGTCGCCCCGAAGGAAAAGGCCAGCCTGCACCCGCGCAATCGCCATCAGGGTCGCTACGACTTTCCGGCGCTGATCAAAAGTGCCCCGGAACTGAAGAAATTCGTAATCATCAATCCGTACGGCAAGGAAAGCATCGACTTCGCCAGCCCGGAAGCCGTGCGGGTGTTTAACCGGGCGCTGCTCAAGTCGTTCTATGGCATCGCTCACTGGGACATTCCGGCCGACTACTTGTGCCCACCGGTGCCAGGCCGCGCCGATTACGTGCACTTCCTCGCCGACCTGCTGGCCAGTGGCAATGACGGTGTGATCCCCCGTGGCGCCGCCGTGAAGGTGCTGGACATCGGCATGGGCGCCAACTGCGTGTATCCGCTGATCGGTTACAGCGACTATCGCTGGCAGTTCCTCGGTTCCGATATCGATGCGACCGCCATCGCCGCGGCGAAGGCCATCATTCAATCCAATGGCCTGAACAAAGCGATCCAGGTACGCCAGCAGAGCAACCCCAAGCAGATCCTCACCGGCCTGCTGGAGAGCGCAGAGCGGTTCGACCTGACCATGTGCAACCCGCCATTCCACGCCTCGCTGGACGAGGCCACACGGGGTAGCACACGCAAATGGCGAGCCCTGGGCAAGGCCGATCCGAAACGCAAGCTGCCGGTATTGAACTTTGGCGGCCAAGCGGCGGAATTGTGGTGTGAGGGCGGAGAAGTGCGTTTCGTCACGCAACTGGTCAGCGAGAGTGTGCAGGTGGCGCAACAAGTGCTGTGGTTCAGCACACTGGTGTCGAAGGCGTCGAACCTGCCGGCGATCCAGGCGGCCCTGAACAAGGCTGGCGCGCTGGACAGTCAGGTAGTGGAAATGGGTCAGGGACAGAAGCAGAGCCGCTTCGTGGCGTGGACTTTCCAGACTCCAGTCCAGCAACAGGTTTGGCGCGAACGTTGGGCGCCTAAAAACTAAAACACGTCCACCTGCAGGAGCGAGCCTGCTCGCGAAAAACCTGAGAGCAACGCGTTCATTCAGACTGCCCGCGTTATCGTTTGCGCCCATCGCGAGCAGGCTCGCTCCTACAATCGCAGGCACAAAAAAACCGTGCCCGGATCGCTCCGGTGCACGGTTTTTTTTTAACAAGTCTTACTTGTTAACAGCGTCGGTCAGGCCTTTGGCCACAACCAGCTTGATCACTTTCTTGGCAGCGATTTCGATGGCAGCGCCAGTCGAAGGGTTACGGCCAGTACGGGCAGGGCGCTCAGTCACTTTCAGCTTGCCGATACCTGGCAGAGTGATTTCGCCGCCGTTTTCCAGCTGATCGGCAACGATTTGGCCCAGTTGGTCCAGAGCGTTACGCGCGGTGGTTTTCGGCGCGTCGATAGCTTCAGCGATGTCGGCGATCAGTTGGTCTTTAGTAAGAGCCATTTAGTGTTCCTTCCCTATCAAATTCATATGGATTGCAGAGTGCAATGTCAGCTATCGAGCCCGATCTTCTGGATCTGGCACCCTCGGCCAAATAACCTCGGGATCGGGGTTATAGATACCGAAATCAGGGTTTGGTTCGACCTGACAAATGCTGACTGCACGCTTAACGCAGTGACTTCGCGCAAGACCGGGCAAAGCTAGCACAGAGACGGGGAAATATCCGCCTCCAGCTACCCATTTGGTCAGCTTTATTGCTCTAAATCGGGAAAAAATCGCATAAGCGCCGCCGGTCGCCCGGGAATTGGCCTTCGCACCGCGCCAAAACCAGTGGTTGCGGTACACTGGGCGCTTTTTCGGGGGAGCGCGCCCTCCTCTCTTCATTCAGCCGAGAAGCCCATGCCGATCCGTCATTGCATCGTCCACCTGATCGACAAAAAACCCGACGGCACACCTGCAGTTCTCCACGCCCGCGACTCTGAACTGGCTGAGTCTGCGGCCATCGAGAACATGCTCGCCGACCTCAACGAAAGCTATAACGCCAAACAGGGTAAAGCCTGGGGCCTGTTCCATCCGGAATCCGGCGCGTTCCCGTTCAGCGGCTGGCTGAAGGAGTACCTCGAGGGCGGTCAGGATTTCACTGCGTTCAGCCGCGTGGCGGTCGAGCATCTGCAGAAACTGATGGAGGAGTCGAACCTGTCGGTCGGCGGCCACGTGCTGTTCGCACACTATCAGCAAGGCATGACCGACTACCTGGCCATCGCCCTGCTGCACCACAGCGAAGGCGTGGCCGTAACCGACGAACTGGACGTGACCCCATCCCGCCACCTCGACCTTGGCCAGTTGCACCTGGCGGCGCGGATCAACGTTTCCGAGTGGCAGAACAACAAACAATCCAAGCAGTACATTTCGTTCATCAAAGGCAAGAACGGCAAAAAGGTTTCGGAGTATTTCCGCGACTTCATTGGCTGCCAGGAAGGCGTCGACGGTCCGGGTGAAACCCGCACCCTGCTCAAGGCCTTCAGTGATTTCGTTGAAAGCGAAGACCTGCCGGAAGACGACGCCCGCGAGAAGACCAAGACCCTGGTGGATTACGCCAGTAGCCAGGCCAAGCTCGGTGAGCCGATGGGCCTGGAAGAGTTGTCGGGGCTGATCGACGAAGAACGCCCGAAGGCTTTCTACGATCACATCCGCAACAAGGATTACGGCCTCTCGCCGGAAATCCCGGCCGATAAACGCACCCTGAACCAGTTCCGCCGATTCACTGGTCGCGCCGAAGGCCTGTCGATCAGTTTCGAAGCACACCTGCTGGGCTCGAAGATCGAGTACGACGAGGAAGCCGGCACGTTGATCATCAAGGGCCTGCCCACTTCGCTCACCGATCAGCTGAAGCGTCGCAACTGATGCTCGGCGGCGTACTGAAGAAATTCCTGCTGATCCTGCTGGTGGTCGTGGCCTATCAGAACTGGGGCAAGATCGAGCGGGTGTTCAATCCATCGCAAGTGGTGTCGGCGCAAACACAGGCCAAGGCCAACGTTGTGCTCTACGCCACCGAATGGTGTGGTTACTGCAAGCTGACCCGGCGCTTCCTCGATCAGAAAGGCATTGCGTACAAGGAGTTCGACATCGAGAAGGATGCTGCCGCGCGCGAGGACTATCAGGCGCTGGGTGGTGGGGGCATTCCGATCATCGATGTGAACGGGACGCTGATTCGCGGGTATGACCCGGATGCGATTCTGGCAGCGTTGAAGTAACTCTGTAGGAGCGAGCTTGCTCGCGATGAGGCCAACACAGCCAACAATTTTGTTGAATGTCAGTCCGTCATCGCGAGCAAGCTCGCTCCCACAAGGTTTTTTTTCAGCAGGCTTCGATCCGGAAACCAAACCGCGGGAAGTGCACATGCACCACACCGCCGCGCTCGTCCTCGCGCCGCACAATCAGTTCTTCGCGGCCGGCAAACAGTAATTCCCCCGCCACCGGATCAACACCGTAGTCCGTGGCCGCGATGACCACCTGCTGACCCGCCGTGAACCCGTTGGGATCGACGAATTGCTCATCCGGCAAAGCCGCTGGCGTGGACGTGCGCGCCACTGCCAGAGCCTCCTCGGAACTCATCTCGCTGGATGCGCCATGACCGAAGCCCAACACCCGCGCATGCCATGCATTGACTGCCGGATAAGCTTCGACCAGCGGAGCCGTCACCGGCGTGGCCTTGAGGAACCAGAGGCAATGAGCCAGGGCGAAGTCGGCAATCGACGGCTCGCCAAACAGGTAGTCACCCTCCTCGCGCTGCAACTGTTGCTCCAGACGCGACATGATCGTCGGCCACTGATGCTTCGCCTGTTCGGTAGACAATTTTGTCGCGCTACCACCACTGAACAAACCGGCGCGGTCGGCCAGAAACGCCTTGATCGCTTCCTGCGGTAAATTACCGAAACGCACGGCAATCGATTCCGGCTGGAACACCAGGCTCACCGCATGCTGGAACACCACCGAATCAGCCCAGGCGGCAAAGGACGCGGCGATCATTTCCTGACCTTCCGGGAAGAACGCCGGCAAGGCCTTTTCCTGCTCCAGTCGCCGGGCAATCAATGCCGTGTCGCAATAGATATCGGCACCGACCTGCAACACCGGTGTCTTGCGATAGCCACCGGTCAACGCCGTGAGATCCGGTTTTGGCATCACTGGCGAGATCTTCACCGAGCGCCAGGACAAGCCCTTGAAGCCCAGCAGCAGGCGGGCCTTCTCGGCAAAGGGGGACGTCGGGTAATGATGCAGAATCAACTCGGACATGCTCGGCTCCGCCGCAAGGATCAGGAGTCCGCAGCTTAGCGCGCAATCACCTGGCAGCCTACAGATCTGCCTGATGGGAACCGATCAGTCAGAGTGATAAGCCAGGGGCTGTGCTCGCTGCGCTCGCCACCAGGCATTCCTTGGCGCTCTTCTTGAGTTTCTTGATCAGCCGCTCCTGACGCAACGCATCGCTTTTGTCGCGACAGCGTTCGGTGTAGACCAGGGCCATGGCCGGGCTGGAAAGAAAGAATCGCGCGCCCTTGCCGCTTTGATGCTTGGCGAAGCGACGCACGGGATCATCGCTGATCCCACAATAGAGCGACCCGTTGGCCGCGCGAACGAGGTAGACGAACCAGGTTTTGCTCGCGGGGGTGTCGGCGTCGACAGGGCTTTCGCTGAGGGTGGTCACGTAACGATCAGGGCTTGAAGGAAAACAAGCCGCGATCTTATCAGCGACTGGCCTGGAATGCCTTCAGCCCCTTCAGGGCCTGTGAGCGAACGGCGTTGCGAACAAGTGGCGTCCAGCCCAACAGCAGACCTTTGAAACCCAGGGCCTGGCGTGACCATGTCCACAGGTCGAAACTGTCGTGATGTTCGCAAATCTTGCCATCGCGAAAGACAAAGCGTGCCTGGATGTCATTGACCACGGTATTGCCAGTCTGGCTGAACAGATAGGTCGCGACCCAATGGGCGCTACCGATACGATCATCGGCACGGACATGATCGAAGGTCAGGGAGAAATCCTTGGCGCGGGTGGTGAGCATGCACCACATATCACCAGCATCACGACCACGAAGCTCGCCGAACGCCGGGTCACTGAACACCACGTCATCGGTGTAGCAGGCAGCCATCGCCTCGCCATCGAGACGCTGGAAGGCCTGGTAGAAACGGGTGATCAAGGCGCTGTGGACTTCACTCATGGGCAGACTCCCTGTTGTGCAATGGGTATCGAAAGATTGCCTGCACGATAGTCTGCAAATGGGTCGAACACTATCGGCATTCGCAAGACGAATACCGACAGTGTGCGGGAATCAGACCTTTTCGCTTTCGACCTGCACGTACAACGCACGTCCGGCCCCCAGGCCGGCGAGGATCGCACCAAGGCCGATGACACCGAAGATCCAGCCCACTGCCGTCCAGCCGCCGGTCCAGTCATGCACGATGCCGACCGCGAACGGCCCCATGGACGCCAGGGTGTAACCGAAGCCCTGGGCCATGCTCGACAGGTTCGCCGCAACGTGGGAGTCCCGCGAGCGCAGCACGATCAGGGTCAATGCCAGGCTGAACGTGGCGCCCTGCCCCAGCCCCAGCACAATCGCCCAGCCCCACAGACCTTCAATCGGGGCGTACAGGCAACCGAACAGACCGCCGAGGGTCAGGGCCATCACGATCACAATCGCCAGGCGCTGATCCTTGCCGCGCGTCGCCAGCCATGGCGCGGCGAGGGAGCTGACCAGTTGAACGATCACCGAACCCGACAGCACCAGACCGGCCTGGGTCGGAGTCAGGCCGCGCCCGATCAGGATCGACGGCAACCAGCCGAACACGATGTAGGCCAGGGACGATTGCAGGCCCATGTACAAGGTCACTTGCCAGGCCAGCGGATCGCGCAGCAATCCGCGAACCCGGTAGGCGACGTTGTGCGCGCCGTGTTTCTGGCCGACTTGCGGCAACCAGAACAGCGCCGCCGCTAATGCCGGAATAACCCAGAAGCCGAGGCCCATCGCCCAATTCTTATCGAAGTGTTCACTCAACGGCACGGTCGCACCCGCCGCCATCGCCGCGCCCAGGCACAGAGCCATGGTGTAGACACCGGTCATGGTCCCGGCCTGTTTCGGGAAGTCGCGCTTGACGATGCCCGGCAGCAACACGCCAATCACGCCGATGCTGGCACCGGCCAGCACACTGCCCGCAAACAGACCGATTTCACCGAACGAACTGCGCAGGATGATCCCGCCCGCCAGGGTCAGAAGAATGCCCAGCACCACCCGCTCCGCGCCAAATCGCCGCGCCAGCACGGGTGCCAACGGTGCAAACAGGCCAAGGCAAAGCACCGGCAACGTGGTCAGCAACCCCGCCGCGGACGCCGACAAGCCAAGGGACTTCGAGACCTCGCTGAGCATCGGCGCCATGCTCGACAGCGCCGGGCGCAGGTTCAGCGCCACCAGAATCAGGCCCAGCAGCAACAGCCAGGGCCGGTGCAGAACCGGGTGAGCTTGCTGGACCTGTTCGTCATCGGCCTCGGCATCGATCAGCAACTCTTCCAGCTCGGCCGAACGTTTGGGGGCTGTGGATAACTCACTGCGGTGCATGGACTTCTCGGTTTCAAGGTTCATTGATCAACTGCCTCGACAGGGCTTTGGCTCGTTCCGGGTCGCGTTGCTCGACGGCATCGAGCAACGCAATGTGCAGGTCGAACACTTCCTGACGGCGCGGGACGATGTTCAGGATCTGGCGCAATTGGGCGCCGACGACGCTGGAGAAATAGCGATACAACTCGCTGAGGGTCGGGTTGTGTGCGGCGTCCACCAGACGGCGGTGAAATACCAGGTCGCAGGCGATGTAGGTGTCGAGATCGCCGTGATAGTGGCTACCGCTGACACTCAGGGCCTCGCGCAATGCCACCAGGTCTTCATCGGTTCGGCGCACTGCCGCCAAGCCAATGGCTTCGACTTCGAGGATGTGCCGGGTTTCCCGGGCCTGCTCAAGAGAACAACGGGACAGCGCCTTCAACGTATCGAGCGGATCGACCACCGCCCGCAGGTAACTGCCGTCGCCCTGACGGATTTCGATCAACCCGGAAAACGCCAACACGCGCATGGCTTCGCGCACGGTGTTGCGACTGATGCCCAGCTCGGCGGACAACTCAGGCTCGGTGGGCAAGCGCTGACCCACGACCCAGGTGCCCTGGTTGATGCGCAGGCGCAACTGATCCAGGGCCTGATCGACCAGGGATCGCTTCACTAATGGAGAAATTTCTGACATGGAATTCGCCCTTTCATCCAATCATAGGATGAATTTTCTGACATGTTAGTCAACATATCCCAGAACGGCAACAGCCCCCCTTGTAGGAGCGAGCTTGCTCGCGATGGTCGTCAACGATAACGCTGGTTGGCAGGCACCCCGCAGCGCTCTCCAGCCCATCGCGAGCAAGCTCGCTCCTACAGGGGTATGAGTTTTCCGCAGACAAAAATAAACCCGGAACTCAGTCCGGGTTTATTTCAGTGCCAGGGGCTGATCAATGCAGGATCTGGCTCAGGAACAGCTTGGTGCGCTCGTTCTGCGGCTTGTCGAAGAAGTCGTTCGGCGCTGCCTGTTCGACGATTTCGCCCTTGTCCATGAAGATCACGCGGTTGGCCACGGTACGCGCGAAGCCCATTTCATGGGTCACGCAGAGCATGGTCATGCCGTCTTCGGCCAGGCCGATCATGGTGTCCAGTACCTCTTTCACCATCTCCGGGTCGAGTGCCGACGTCGGTTCGTCGAACAGCATGATCTTCGGCTTCATGCACAGCGCGCGAGCGATCGCCACACGCTGTTGCTGACCGCCGGACAGTTGCCCCGGGTACTTGTGCGCCTGCTCCGGAATGCGTACGCGTTCCAGGTAGTGCATGGCAATTTCCTCGGCCTTGCGCTTGGGCATCTTGCGCACCCACATCGGCGCCAGGGTGCAGTTCTGCAAGATGGTCAGGTGCGGGAACAGGTTGAAGTGCTGGAACACCATGCCGACTTCACGGCGGATCGCTTCGATCTGCTTGAGGTCGTTGGTCAGCTCCACGCCATCGACCACGATGCGGCCCTGCTGGTGCTCTTCCAGACGGTTGAGGCAGCGGATGGTGGTGGACTTTCCGGAACCCGACGGGCCGCACAGCACGATACGCTCGCCCTGCTTGACGTTGAGGTTGATGTCCTTGAGTACGTGAAACTGACCGTACCACTTGTTCACGCCCTGCATCTGAATAATGCCTTCAGGGCTCACAGGCTGTTTGATTGCTTCGCTCATCACAAAACTTCCTAAATTAGGTAGCGACTTAGCGCTTGTGGCCAGTGTCGAGCTTGCGTTCCAGATGCATGGAATAGCGCGACATACCAAAACAGAAAATCCAGAACACCAGGGCGGCGAACACATAGCCTTCGGTGGCCATGCCCAGCCATTTCGGGTCGGCGGCGGCTTGCTTGACGCTGTTGAGCAGGTCGAACAGGCCGATGATGATCACCAGGCTCGTGTCCTTGAACAGCGCAATGAAGGTGTTGACGATGCCAGGGATCACCAGTTTCAGGGCCTGCGGCAGAATCACCAGACCCATGCTGCGCCAGTAACCCAGGCCCATCGCGGCAGCGGCCTCGTACTGACCTTTTGGAATCGCCTGCAGACCACCGCGCACCACTTCGGCCACATAGGCCGACTGGAACAAAATCACGCCGATCAGCGCCCGCAGCAGCTTGTCGAAGTTCATGCCTTCCGGCAGGAACAACGGCAGCATCACCGAGGACATGAACAGCACCGTGATCAACGGCACGCCGCGCCAGAACTCGATGAAGGTCACGCAGACCACGCGAATCGCCGGCATGTTCGAACGACGGCCCAGCGCCAGGACGATCCCCAGCGGCAACGCACCGGCGATGCCGACGGTGGCAATCACCAGGGTCAGCATCAGGCCGCCCCACTGGCTGGTCGCCACGGCGTCCAGACCCAATACGCCGCCATGCAGCAGACACCAGGCAATGATCGGGTACAGCACCAGGAAGCTCAGCCCGTACACCGCCTTATGGTGAAAGCGCGAGATGAACAACGGCGCCACGCCGACAATCGCCAGCCACACCGTCAGATCCACGCGCCAGCGCAGTACCGGCGGGTAGTAGCCGTACATGAACTGGCCGAAGCGCTGTTGGATGAACACCCAGCAGGCGCCCTCCTTCGTGCAGTCGGCCTGGCTGGTGCCGACCCAGTTGGCGTCAAGGATCGCCCACTGCAGGATCGGCGGTACCACCAGGTAGATGAGGTAGAACGCAAACAGGGTCAGCAGGGTGTTGAGCCAGCTGGAGAACATGTTCGCGCGCATCCACGCCATCGGGCCGAAGACCTTGGCCGGCGGTGGCATGTCGGGTTTGAAAGTATGAGTACTCATGCGCTTTTCCTTACCGCTCGATCAGCGCAATGCGCTTGTTGTACCAGTTCATCAGCAGGGAAATGCTGATACTGATCGCCAGGTACACGCTCATGGTGATGGCAATCACCTCGATCGCCTGGCCGGTCTGGTTGAGCACGGTCCCGGCAAACAGCGAGACCATTTCCGGATAACCGATACCGGCCGCCAGCGAGGAGTTCTTCGCCAGGTTCAGGTATTGGCTGGTCAGCGGCGGGATGATCACGCGCAGGGCTTGCGGGATGATCACCTTGCGCAGGGTCGGACCGTTGCGCAGGCCGAGGGAGTGCGCCGCTTCGGTCTGGCCGTGGCTGACCGACTTGATGCCCGAACGCACGATCTCGGCGATGAACGCCGCGGTGTACACGGTCAAAGCCAGCGTCAGCGCCAGCAGTTCCGGGATCAACACCCAGCCGCCGACGAAATTGAAGCCTTGCAGCTTCGGCATTTCCCAGTGCACCGGTGCACCGAAAATCAGCGCGCACAGCGCAGGGATGACCAGGAACATCGCAAGGCCAACCCAGAACTTGTGGAACGGCACACCGGTGGCTTCGAAGCGCTTGGTGGCCCAGCGGCTCATCAGCACGATGGCGACGATGGCGACTACAACACTGGTCATAAACGGCCAGAAGCCGTCCGCCATCAACGCAGCCGGCATGTTCAGGCCACGGCTGCTGACGAAGAAGGTGTCGCCGAAGTTATGACTGTTGCGCGGCCCCGGCATGGTCAGGAACACCGCGAAGTACCAGAACAGGATCTGCAGCAGCGGCGGAATGTTGCGGAAGACTTCCACATACACCGTCGCCAGCTTGGCGATGATCCAGTTCTTCGACAGCCGCGCCACACCCACGATGAAACCCAGGATCGTCGCCAGGATCACGCCGATGAAGGTCACCAGCAAGGTGTTGAGCAGACCAATGACAAACACCCGGGCGTATGTGTCCGCTTCGGTGTAGTCGATCAGGTGTTGAGCGATGCCGAAACCGGCACTGCGCTCCAGAAAGTCGAAACCGGAGGTAATGCCCCGGTGTTGCAGGTTGGTCTGGGTGTTATCGAACAGATACCAGCCCAGCGAGACCACCGCGATAATCGTGATGATCTGGAATACCCAAGCACGCACGCGTGGATCGCTGAGGCTGAGCCTCTGCTTTGGTGCGCCGATTGAATTTTGCATGAAGTGCCCCGGAAATAATGGAACAGAACATCACCCGGTGGTTGGCCCACCGGGTGATAGAACCATCAGCGCACTGGTGGTGCGTATTGAATGCCGCCAGCGTTCCACAGAGCGTTCAGCCCGCGGTCGATTTCCAGCGGAGTGCTCTTGCCGAGGTTTTTCTCGAACACTTCGCCGTAGTTGCCGACTTGCTTGATGATCTGCACGACCCAGTCTTTCTTCACTTTCAGGTCTTTGCCGTATTCACCGTCGGTACCCAGCAGACGGGCAACGTCAGGGTTCTTGGTGCCCTTGGCTTCGGCTTCGACGTTCTTCGAAGTGATGCCGGCTTCTTCAGCGTTGAGCATGGCGTAGCCAGTCCAGCGCACGATGGCCAGCCACTCGTCGTCGCCATTACGCACGACCGGGCCCAGAGGCTCCTTGGAAATGGTTTCCGGCAGAACCACGTAGTCCTTCGGCGAAGCCAGCTTGCTGCGCTGGGCGAACAGCTGGGATTTGTCGGAGGTCAGTACGTCGCAACGACCGGATTCCAGCGACTTGGCGCTTTCGTCGGAGGTGTCGAAGGTGATCGGGGTGTATTTCAGGCCGTTGCCGCGGAAGTAGTCGGAAACGTTCAGCTCGGTAGTGGTACCGGCCTGGATGCAGATGGTTGCACCGTCCAGTTCCTTGGCGCTCTTGACGCCCAGCTTGTTGTTTACCAGGAAGCCGATACCGTCGTAGTAGGTAATGAAGCCCGGGAATTTCAGGCCCATGCCCGCGTCACGGGAGCTGGTCATGGTGGTGTTGCGCGACAGAATGTCGATTTCGCCGGACTGCAGCGCGGTGAAGCGCTCCTTGGCGTTCAACTGGCTGAACTTGACCTTGGTCGCGTCGCCGAAGACTGCCGCCGCTACTGCACGGCAGTAGTCAGCATCGATACCCACGATCTTGCCGGTGGAATCCGGAACCGAGAAGCCTGGCAAGCCATCGCTGACGCCACACTGCACGAAACCTTTCTTCATCACTGCATCCAGGGTTGCGCCCGCCTGGGCAAACCCGCTGACACCGAGTACTGCGGCTGCAGTCACGATAGCCAGGGTGGATTTCAACATCTTCATTCAAACCTCCAGTTTTGCTCTTGTTGTGTCGGAGCGTGAGTCCTGTCGCACCCTTTTGAGGCGTAGTCGACCCGTGTTGGCTTGTTTTGGGGGTCAACCGACGTAAGACGTTAGCTATGAGTCTAGTAGGAGAAAATCCACGTCATGGAAAACTCACTCTCACCAGTCGGCCGAACGGGCTGTAGCCCTTTCACGTTCGCGAAGCCCCATATCGGCCTTTGGCGAACATCCATCACCGGATTCTTTTCAATCCCACTAATAACCTTGGCCTGATAGTGTTACCGACAGGCGTGGGATTTTTCATACAGACTTCGCCATAGCAAAGCCCGTACCACACTGCTCTCCGAAGCGGTTCAGCTGCAGGTCAATAGCAAAACTTGTAACCTTGCGACATCTTCGTAACTGATCAACCAGACACGCACTCAGCCTTAGCACTCAATAAGAGCGCACGCACACTTTTGGAGCAGCCATGACCAACCCCTTGATTCTTGAACCCGTCAAGACCGCAGATGCCTGCGTTATCTGGCTGCACGGCCTGGGTGCCGATCGCTACGACTTCCTGCCAGTGGCCGAAGCCCTGCAGGAAACCCTGTTGAGCACCCGCTTTGTTTTGCCCCAGGCGCCGAGCCGCGCCGTCACCATCAATGGCGGATACGAGATGCCGAGTTGGTACGACATATTGGCCATGAGCCCCGCGCGCGCGATCAACCGCGAGCAATTGGAAGAATCTGCCAACTGGATCATCGAACTGATCGAAACGCAGAAGGCCAGCGGAATAGACGCCTCGCGGATTTTCCTGGCAGGTTTTTCACAGGGTGGTGCGGTGGTGCTCCACACCGCGTTTCTGAAATGGCAGGGACCATTGGGTGGCGTACTCGCCCTCTCCACTTATGCACCGACTTTCAGTGACCAACTGGAAATGTCCGCCAGCCAGCAGCGCATTCCAGTGCTGTGCCTGCACGGCCAGTACGACGATGTGGTGCAGAACTCGATGGGGCGCAGCGCCTACGAGCATTTGAAGCTGCGTGGTGTCACCGTGACATGGCAGGAATACCCAATGGGTCACGAAGTGTTACCCGAAGAAATTCGCGACATCGGCGTCTGGCTCGCCGAGCGCTTGCGTTAAGCATTTCTGTTTAAAAGCGCCCTTTGATCCATCCCACTACGCCGCGCCCGATTCTTGCATTACACTGCCCGGCGTACATTCCTTAACCAATTGATGAGATGACCGTGCTCAAAGCACTCAAGAAAATGTTCGGTAAAAGCGAGACTGAGCAACTCGCGCCAGTCCCCAGCGCTCCGTCTCACGCTCCCGGCCACCGCACCGACGGCAATCAGTCTGAACGGACCGCCACCACGACTGCACCCAAGCACGAGCCGAAGACCGTAGAAGACGCCCAGCCTGCGGCGATCACAGCCCCGGAGCAGCCGCGCAGCGACACGCCGAAACCCGCCAAACCGCGCCGCGAACCCAAGCCCAAGGCACCGGTCATCCCATGGAAACTCGAAGACTTCGTCGTCGAACCCCAGGAAGGCAAGACCCGCTTCCACGATTTCAAACTCGCCCCTGAACTGATGCACGCCATCCAGGATCTGGGCTTCCCGTATTGCACGCCGATCCAGGCACAGGTGCTGGGCTTCACCCTCGCGGGCAAAGACGCCATCGGCCGCGCCCAGACCGGTACCGGCAAGACCGCTGCGTTCCTGATCTCGATCATCACCCAGTTGCTGCAAACCCCGCCGCCGAAAGAGCGCTACATGGGTGAGCCACGGGCACTGATCATCGCGCCGACCCGCGAACTGGTGGTGCAGATCGCCAAGGACGCCGCCGACCTGACCAAGTACACCGGCCTAAACGTCATGACGTTCGTCGGTGGCATGGACTTCGACAAGCAGCTCAAGCACCTCGAAGCCCGCCACTGCGACATCCTCGTGGCCACGCCGGGCCGCCTGCTGGACTTCAACCAGCGCGGCGACGTGCATCTGGACATGGTCGAAGTGATGGTGCTGGACGAGGCCGACCGCATGCTCGACATGGGCTTCATCCCGCAAGTGCGCCAGATCATTCGCCAGACGCCGCCGAAGTCCGAGCGCCAGACGCTGCTGTTCTCCGCGACCTTCACCGAAGACGTGATGAACCTGGCCAAGCAATGGACCACCGATCCGTCGATCGTCGAGATCGAGTCGCAGAACGTTGCCAACGAAAACGTCGAGCAGCACATCTACGCGGTGGCCGGTGCCGACAAGTACAAACTGCTCTACAACCTGGTCAACGACAATGGTTGGGAGCGGGTCATTGTCTTCGCCAACCGCAAGGATGAAGTGCGGCGCATCGAAGAACGCCTGGTGCGCGACGGCATCAACGCCGCGCAACTGTCCGGCGACGTGCCGCAGCACAAGCGCATCAAGACCCTCGAAGGCTTCCGCGAAGGCAAGATCCGCGTACTGGTCGCCACCGATGTGGCCGGTCGCGGTATCCACATCGACGGCATCAGCCACGTGATCAACTTCACCCTGCCGGAAGTGCCGGACGACTACGTGCACCGCATCGGTCGTACCGGTCGTGCGGGTGCCGACGGTGTGTCCATCAGCTTTGCCGGTGAAGACGACTCCTACCAGCTACCGTCCATCGAGGAAAAGCTGGGGCGCAAGATCAGCTGTGAAACGCCACCGACGCATCTGTTGCGGGCCGTTGAACGCAAGCGTCCTCATTAAGCGACGCTGAAAAGACAAGCGCAGCCGGAAACGGACTGCGCTTTTTTTTCGCCCGGCTTTTTTTCAACAGGAGCTTGCTCGCGATAACTAAAAGTCCATAATAGACAAATTAGTTTAATTCAAACTCCGGAGCCGACCATGTCCAGCACGCCCCAAGTGATCCCCCAAGCCCAGGCTCGCGAGCTACTGACGCAGGTCGATGTACCGCAGATCCTGCGCAAACTGTTCCGCGACCTGGCCGCCGGGCAAGCGGTGCAACCGGCGCAGCAACTGGTGGAGTTCCCGCAGGGCGCCGGCGACTTCATCAATTACCTGGGCGTGCTGGCCGAAGACGGCGTGTACGGGATCAAGACGTCACCGTACATCGTCCGTGAACAGGGGCCGCTGGTGACTGCATGGACGCTGCTGATGTCGATGCAGACCGGCCAGCCGCTGTTGCTGTGCGATGCCGGAGAACTGACCACCGCGCGCACGGCGGCCACCACCGCCGTGGCAGTCGACGCCCTGGCGCCACTCACAGCCAATCGTCTGGCCATCATCGGCAGCGGTAAAGTGGCCCAGGCGCACCTGCACTACGTGAAAGGCCTGCGCGACTGGCAGAGCATCAGCCTGTACTCGCCGAGCTTGGGCGAAGATGCCGAAACCGTGAGCCTGCTGAAAAACATCGAGCCACGCCTGAACATCGTCGACAGCCGCGAAGCTGCCGTTCAGGACGCCGACGTGATCATGCTCTGCACCTCGTCCGCCGGTCCGGTGATCGATCCGTCGAGCTTGCGCAAACCGGCGTTGATCACCTCCATCAGCACCAATGCGCCGCGTGCCCACGAAGTGCCGCCGCAGAGCCTCAACGACATGCAGGTTTTCTGCGACTATCGTCTGACCACCCCGGGCTCGGCCGGTGAAATGCTGATCGCCGCCGAACGGCACGGCTGGGACAAGGGCGCGATTGTCGGCGATCTGCCCGACCTGCTCAGCGAGAAGGTGCAGCGCCCCGACTACGACCGTCACGTGTTTTTCCGCTCCATCGGCCTGGGCCTGGAAGACATTGCGCTGGCCAATGCCATCTATCGCCTATCTCACTGACACCACCACTCATCTGTGGGAGCGAGCTTGCTCGCGATAGCGTCAAGTCAGTCGACATCCATGCTGAATGATTGACCGCAATCGCGAGCAAGCTCGCTCCCACAGAAAATTTCTTCACCATAGGCACTTACGCCCCATCAGGAGACGTTCATGAGCCAGGCAGACTTCATCATCATCGGCGGCGGAATTGCCGGTGCTTCCACAGGTTTCTGGTTGTCGCAGCACGGCCGCGTGATCGTGCTCGAACGCGAATCCCATCCGGCCTATCACTCCACCGGCCGTTCGGCGGCGCTGTACACCGCGGCCTACGGCACCCCGCAAGTGCGGGCGCTGACCCTGGCCAGCCGGGACTTTTTCGACAACCCGCCCAGTGGTTTCTGCGAACACCCGCTGCTGACCCCGCGGGGCGAAATGACCGTGGACTTGACCGGCGACCCGGACGAACTGAACAGGCAATACCAGAGCGCAAAAACCACGGTGCCGGAAATGCAATTGCTCGGCGCCGACGAGGCCTGCGCGCTGGTGCCGATCCTGCGCCG
The DNA here is from genome assembly GCF_058802985.1 of Pseudomonas sp. GW822-FHT01E03. Taxonomy (NCBI): domain Bacteria; kingdom Pseudomonadati; phylum Pseudomonadota; class Gammaproteobacteria; order Pseudomonadales; family Pseudomonadaceae; genus Pseudomonas; species Pseudomonas sp. GW822-FHT01E03. The sequence goes on along the minus strand of NZ_JBXAOQ010000004.1, from coordinate 170,340 downwards.
GGAAAAGGTCCACGGCGCCATCTACGACCCGACCGCCAGCGACATCGACACCGACGCCCTGCACCAGGGCTATTTGCGCGGTATCCGCCGCAACCAGGGCGAAGTGCATACCGACAGCGAAGTCGTCGGCCTGAGCCGCGACGGCCAAGGTGTATGGCACGTTCAGACCAACAGCCAGACGTTCAGCGCGCCAATCATCATCAACGCCGCCGGCGCCTGGGCCGACAAGATCGGCGAACTGGCCGGCGCCAAACCGCTGGGCCTGCAACCCAAACGCCGTGCCGCGTTCATCTTCGCCGGCCCCGAAGGCGTGGACATCCACCATTGGCCGATGCTGGTCAGCCTCGACGAATCCTTCTACATGAAACCCGACGCCGGGATGTTCCTCGGCTCGCCGGCCAACGCCGACCCGGTGGAACCCCACGACGTGCAGCCCGAAGAGCTGGACATCGCCATGGGCATCTACCAGATCGAAGAAGCCACGACCCTGACCATTCGCCGCCCGACCCGCACCTGGGCCGGCCTGCGCAGCTTCGTCAGCGACGGCGACCTGTTGTCCGGCTTCGACCCACAGGTAGCGGGGTTGTTCTGGGTCGCGGCACAAGGCGGTTATGGCATCCAGACTTCGCCGGCCATGGGCCAGGCCAGCGCGGCACTGGTGCGCGGTGTAGCGTTGCCCGAGTCGCTCGGCCGTTTCGGCCTGAATGCCGAAATGCTCTCCCCTGCCCGCCTCGGCTGATCCTGATCCTCAGGTGACGTGCCCACACGATTACGGCACACTTTCAGCGCCCCTTTGATGGGGCGCTGACGCTGCCTGGAGTTCCACTGTATGAACGCCCTCGAAAAAGACTCGGCCCTGGACGACACGTCCCTGGATAACTTCCACGCGATCGCCGACGCCATTGCCACGTTGTTTTTCCCCCACGCCGAAGTGGTGCTGCACGACCTGCGCACGCAAAAGGTCGACTACATCGCCAACAACCTGTCCAAGCGGGAAATCGGCGACGACTCGGCGCTGGAAGACATGCTCAGCGACGATGTCAGCGAACGAAATATCGGGCCGTACGAAAAGCTCAACTGGGATGGTCAGAAGATTCGCAGCCTCAGCACGGTGCTACGGGACAGCGAAGGTCATCCGCTGGCGGTGCTGTGCATCAACCTGAATATTTCGTTGTTCGAAAATGCCAAGGCCGCTTTGGACCTGTTCCTGTCGCCGACCAAGCTGATCCCGCAACCGGATGCACTGTTCCGCGATGACTGGCAGGAGCGGATCAACACCTTCCTCCACGCCTGGCTGCGTGAGCGCCAGTTGAGCCTGAATCTGCTGACCCGCGACCACAAGCGTGAACTGGTGCTGGCGTTGCACGCCGAAGGCGCGTTCAAGGGCAAAAGCGCCTCGAACTACGTGGCCAATGTGCTGAACATGGGCCGGGCGACGGTGTACAAGCATTTGAAGGAATTGAAGGGCTGAACCCTGAGAGATGTACTGGCTGGCAGGGCCTCATCGCGAGCAAGCTCGCTCCCACAGTGTCCGAGTCGTGCGCAAGAGATATGTACACCACTGAACCTGTGGGAGCGAGCTTGCTCGCGATGGCGGTTTGTCAGTCGCCGTAGATATCAGACTTGAAGTACTTCTCGGAAATCTTCTGGTACTCACCACTGGCGCGAATGCCATCAATGGCCGTGTTCAGCTCGCTGACCAACTCGGTGTTGCCCTTGCGCACTGCAATCCCGGCACCCTCGCCCACATATTTCGGATCTTTGAGCTCCGGCCCGACAAAGGCGTAACCCTTGCCTCGCGGCATCGACAGGAAGTCATTCAGTGGAATGGTGTCGGCAAAAATCGCGTCGAGGCGACCGGCGGCCAGATCCATGTAGATTTCTTCGTTGTTGCTGTAGCGCTTGACGTTGATGCCCTTGGGCTCGAATACCTCGGAGGCGTAACGGTCGGTGGTGGTGGCGCGCTGCACACCGACAGTCTTGCCCTTGAGGCTGGCGTACTGGTCATCCACCACCGCGCCGTCCTTCATCACCAGACGCGACGAGGTGAAATAGTACTTGTGGGTGAAGTCCACCGACTTCTTGCGGTCTTCATTGATGGTCATGGACGACAGCGCCATGTCGATTTTCTTCACCTTCAGGGACGGAATCAGACCATCGAACTCACCTTCGACCCACACACACTTGGCCTTCATCTGTGCGCACAAGGCATTGCCGATATCATAGTCGAAACCGACGATTTCGCCTTTGTCGGTTTTCGAGGCGAACGGTGGATACGCCGCTTCGATACCGATGCGCAGGGTTTTCTCGGCGGCGAACACAGAGCTGCACGCCAACAGGCTCAGGGCCAGACCGGTAATGAGGGGGAACTTCTTCATGTTCGTTTTCTCGCGGTTGTTGTTGGTTTGGCAAGACAGAAGAAAAAGCTGAAACGGGTGGAAACCTTTTTTGTACTTATAATTCCATACTGGACTTTTATGTATGAACCGTCAATGAGGTAAATGCAGCCCGTTCCGGCCGATGGTCGGGTGGTGAATCCGGGAGTGATTGGTTGAATCGAAAGGCCTCATCGCGAGCAAGCTCGCTCCCACAGTGGATCTGGATGAACACAAACTTTGTGTACGACGCAGAACCCTGTGGGAGCGGGCTTGCCCGCGACGACTGACTAAAGAACGCCGCAGAAACTACTGCTTCCAGCGATCCGCCGCCGCATGATCACTGTCACGCCCCTCGACCCAACGCGGCCCGTCACTGGTGTTTTCTTTCTTCCAGAACGGCGCACGGGTTTTCAGGTAATCCATGACAAAGGCGCAGGCGTCGAATGCCGCCTGACGATGGGCGCTGGCCGCGCCGACGAAGACAATCGGCTCGCCCGGCTCCAGGGCGCCGATGCGGTGCAGCACTTCCAGCTTGAGCAGCGGCCAGCGCTGCTCTGCCTCGATGGCGATCTTGCCCAACGCTTTTTCAGTCATGCCGGGATAGTGTTCGAGGAACATCCCGGCGACGTCGAGGCCGTCATTGAAGTCGCGCACGTAGCCAACAAAACTCACCACTGCACCCACGCCGACATTGGCATCGTGCATGGCGTTGACTTCGGCCCCAGGGTCGAACGCCGTGGACTGCACGCGAATCGCCATGGTTCAGCCTCCGGTCACAGTCGGAAAGAACGCCACTTCATCGCCGTCGCTGACCGGTTCGTCGAGCTGGCACAGGTCTTCGTTGCGGGCGCACATCAGGTTCTGCTCGCTCAACACCTCGGCACCGTCACGTTGGGCCAACAGTGCGCGGACGTCGTCGACGGTGGCGAAGCTGCCTTCTACTTTCACCGAATCCAGACCCAGCGCTTCACGATAACGGGCGAAAAACTTTACGGTAACGTTCATGACTGCTCCGCCTGGAAATGTCCGCTCTTGCCGCCGACCTTCTCCAGCAGACGCACGCTTTCGATGGTCATGCCACGGTCCACCGCCTTGCACATGTCGTAGATCGTCAGCGCGGCGACACTGGCGGCGGTCAGGGCCTCCATCTCGACACCGGTCTGCCCTGACAGTTTGCAACGCGCCACGATACGCACCGAATCCTCGCCTTCGGCACTGAGCTCGACCTTGACACCGGTCAGCATCAGCGGATGGCACAGGGGAATCAGATCGCTGGTTTTCTTCGCCGCCTGGATACCGGCAATGCGTGCCACGGCAAACACATCACCCTTGGGGTGGCCGCCACTGACGATCATCTGCAGGGTTTCGGGCAGCATGCGCACCAGCGCTTGAGCGGTCGCCTCACGGAACGTCACAGCTTTTTCAGTGACGTCGACCATGTTGGCGCGACCTTGGGAATCGAGATGAGTCAGCACGGGATTACTCCTGATCAGGAGCGTCGATTGTAAACCTGCGGGTCAATTTTCCGCACGCACGATTATCGGGTCACAAATCCCCTGTAGGAGCGAGCCTGCTCGCGAAAAACGCAGGGACAACGCGGTCATTCAGGCAGCACGCGTTTTCGTTGACGTCCATCGCGAGCAGGCTCGCTCCTACATTTGGATTTGTGTTGGGCATAAAAAACCGGGCGACCTTGCGGCCGCCCGGTTCCGGTGGACTGTTACAAATGCGATTCCTTATTAAGCTTACAAACACTGCCAAACAACAGAAATACATGTAACAAAACCCTACTGGAAATGCGCTTTTTTTCACATCGTCGAACGACTCAACCTTGTTCACCAGTTGATAACTTACTGATTACTCTATAACAAATTTCGACGTAAGAATTCTCCGCAAGTCCGCACCAATAACCTGCTGTGAAACTTCCTACAACTGAATGATTGACCGAGTTGTTAATTCGAGAAAAACTGACCAACAAAGTTCACGATCCTACAAACTCAAGTCAGTGGTATCACAAAAGGTCTTTGGCACGCGTACTCAGTAAATCCAATATCCCAGTCTACGCTATTGCTCCCGGCGCAGTTTCCGGCAGTCATCAGCCAGGATCTCCTGAAGAAATCATGAACACGCTCACTTTTCTGCCGACCTCCGGAAGGAGCTCAACGGCGCGGGCCCTACACGCTAACCATGGTTGGCACACGGAAGGTTAGTCATGTCAGCACGGACAATTTACTCAGGAAAACACATCATGATCTCTCATTGCCGGGACTGTGACATCCCTGGCTACATGATTATTTCTCTTAAGCGGGACATAACAAGACTTGCAGAACTAAGCGCAGAGGAAAGTGCCGAACTGATGAGTGGGCTAGCATTTACGGAGCGAGCGTTAAACACTCTATTTTCTCCTGAAAAAATATACATAATGCGTATTTCCGAGCTCAATCATGAACTGCATTTTCACGTTTTCCCCAGGTATGCTTCCGTGACCAAGTTATATTTGTCGGAACACAACGAATATATTATTGATGGCCCCTTCTTTTTCAGTTGGGCGCGAAAAAAGTTTAGTAGCTCACAGCCTGAGCCGACCCAAGAGGTATTGAACGCTCAATCAATTCTTACGGAAACCCTCAAGGGCTATTTTTCGCAACCTCTGTAAACAAGACTGCTTTCGCCCCAGGCTTTGCAGAAACACATTCATCGGTATTGGGTCTGCCCTGAGGCACAGCCTTTACCTCGCGTACAAAAAACCGGGCGACCTTGCGGGCGCCCGGTTTCGGTGGACAGTTACAGATGCGATTCGGCGTATTCGGCCAGGATCGAACGTGGTACCCCTTGCAGGGTGATGTGCACCCCGTTCGGGAAGTCCTTGAAGCGTTCAGTGAGGTAGGTCAGCCCGGAGCTGGTCGCGGACAGGTAAGGGGTGTCGATCTGTGCCAGGTTGCCCAGGCACACCACTTTGGAACCGGCACCGGCACGGGTGATGATGGTTTTCATCTGGTGCGGCGTGAGGTTCTGGCATTCGTCGATCAGGATCAGGCTCTGCTGGAAGCTGCGGCCCCGGATGTAGTTGAGGGATTTGAACTGCAACGGCACTTTGCTGAGGATGTAGTCGACGCTGCCATGGGTGCTTTCGTCATCCATGTGCAAGGCTTCGAGGTTGTCGGTGATGGCGCCCAGCCACGGCTCCATTTTTTCCGCCTCGGTACCGGGCAGAAAGCCGATTTCCTGATCCAGGCCCTGCACGCTACGGGTAGCGATGATGCGGCGATAACGTTTGCTGACCATGGTCTGCTCGATCGCAGCGGCCAGCGCCAGGATGGTTTTACCCGAACCCGCGGCACCCGACAGGTTGACCAGGTGGATATCCGGATCGAGCAAGGCGTACAACGCCAGGCTCTGATAGATATCACGCGGCTTGAGGCCCCAGGCTTCCTGGTGCAGCAGCGGTTCCTGGTGCAGGTCGAGGATCAGCAAGCGGTCCTCTTCAATCTCCTTGATCCAGCCGACAAAGCCCTGTTCATCAATGATGAATTCGTTGATATGCACCGCCGGCAGGTTGTCGATCAATTGCACCTGATGCCAGGTGCGGCCGTGGTCCTGACGGGTTTCAACCTTGCTCACGCGGTCCCAGAAAGAGCCGGTCATGTTGTGGTAGCCATTGGGCAGCAAGGACACGTCATCGACCAGTTGGTCGGTGCTGTAGTCCTCGGCCGCGATTCCGCAGGCGCGCGCCTTGAGGCGCATGTTGATGTCTTTGGTGACCAGCACCACGGGCTTCTTCGGATCGCGCGCGTGCAGGTCGATCAGTTGATTGATGATTTTGTTGTCGTTCAGGTGCTCGGGCAGAATCAGGTTCGGCTCGGCATGCTTGCTCATCAGAATTGACAGCAAACCCTTGGGTCCGCTTTTGCCACGCTGGATCGGCACACCCTGCTCGACGTCCTCGGGTGAGGCATCGCCCAGAGTCTTGTCGATCAGGCGGATGGCCTGGCGGCATTCGGCGGCTACGCTGTGATGCCCGCTCTTGAGCTTGTCGAGCTCTTCAAGCACGGTCATCGGGATCGCGACGTGGTGTTCTTCGAAGTTAAGCAGCGCGTTTGGATCGTGAATCAATACGTTGGTATCGAGTACATAAAGGATTGGCTGGTTGGAAGAAGAGCTACGTCCGTGATCATCCATACTCGGTCACCTTTGTGGGAGCCATTCGACGCAATACCTTGACGGTGCTGCGCCTCGAAGTGACTGCCGAATACACCTGCGGGGACTCAAGTGTTCTGCATACATGCGGGGTCTTGGAAGACGCCACCTGTGTTGCAGGTTTCGGCGGTCTGTCTTCGTAATACTCCAAAACGTGTGACAGAAAAAAGTACTTTGACGCTTTTTTGAAGTTTATTTTGCAGATTGACCAATAGCACTTGGCGGACTGCCATCACCCGTTTAAAGTCGGAAGTCCACCTGCAACGAATCCCCTTCCAAAATTGCCAAAAACCCAATGTTTACGGGGTTTTGTCATTTTCAGCGAAACGCATCCTGGCAATCCTCCCAGCCGATCCCGACAGGCGCCGTTTGCGTGACCAGCCACGGCAACGCCGTTTTCACTGCATCCTGTTTCACATTGAAATTGATCACCCCGTGCCGCCACAGCAGCATCAGGGTCAGCACCCGTTGCGCACTCGGGTTGCCCTTGAGTTTGCCGGCACCGTCCTGGGCGTCGATGCCCCACAGCGCTATCTGCAACCCCTGAGTCTTGAAGAAACCTTCGGCATCGGAACGGCGCTGGCCATCGGGCGGACGGAACAGGGGCACGTAGTTCTCCGGCAACTTGCTTTTGACCAGTTCGGCGCTGCGGCGCACCGAGTCCTGCCAGTCCTGCCAGTGGCTGTGGGAACGGAACTCCCAGCCTTGTATGCCGATGCACTGGCTCGAGTAGGTCGCTTGCAGGTTACTCACCGAATGTTCGGCCAAACGGGCCAGGATGTCCTTGCCGAGGACGAAGAACGTCCCGCTCATGTTCGACTTGCGCAGGTACTCGGTGACCCAGGCGGTGTTATCCGGCACGGCGTTGGCGGCACTGTCGAAGGTCAGCAGAAACAGCCGGTCATGCATCCCGTCGCCGCTGCGCTCATAGTCGCCAAAATGATCGACTTCGCTGCTGGTTTGCGGGAACAAAGCGGCCTTGCGCAGCTGTTCGTCCAGGTACTGGGTGTGGAACACACGGCTCGGCTCGGCCCACTTGATGTAATAGCTGTCTGCGCCGACCTGGAATTTGGCAGCCTGCTCGCGCAAGGTGGGCATGTCTTCGACCAGAAAACAGAAGGAGGCATCCTGGTCGCAACTCTGTTGGGCGAAGTTGTAGTTGGCCAGCAGCCGTTGCCACATGCGCTGACGAACCCGGTCGACCGACTCCAGATTGATCGTGCGCAGGCCCAGGCGTTGGGCCAGGGCGGGTTCATCCAGCGACTCGCTGGCCAACAGGACACTGGAAAACATGAGGATCTCGGCCCTGGACGCCACGTCGAACAGTGTCGGGTTGCCGAGTTTCTCCGGCCAGGTGCTGCGATCGAGCGTCGCCACATCGCCCGGAGCCGCAATGGCGCCGAAGCTCAGTAGCCAGATCGAAATGAGAAAAGCGATACGCAATGGGATGTCTCCATAACAAAACCCGCGCGGCACTATAGCTGATCCACACACACCTCCTGCAGCAACACTGAACCACTGTGGGAGCGAGCTTGCTCGCGATAGCGATCTGACATTCAACAATGATGTCAGCTGACACACCGTCATCGCGAGCAAGCTCGCTCCCACAGGTTTTGTGCTATGCCACCAGTCATCACCTATGGACGCGATAGCTGGAGTCAACGAAGACAACCCCCTAGAATCGCCGCCACGATTAAAGGAGACGACTTCATGCTGATGGTGATTTCACCCGCCAAGACCCTCGACTATGAAACACCGCCGGCGACCCAGCGCTTCACCCAGCCGCAGTACCTCGACCACTCCCAGGAGTTGATCCTGCAATTGCGCGAGCTGACGCCCGCGCAAATCAGCGAATTGATGCACGTTTCCGACAAGATCGGCGGGCTCAACGCCGCGCGTTTCGGCAGCTGGACGCCCGCGTTCACCCCGGAAAACGCCAAGCAGGCGCTGCTGGCCTTCAAGGGCGATGTGTACACCGGCATGAATGCGCAAACCCTCAGCGAAGCGGATTTCGATTACGCCCAAAAACACCTGCGCATGCTCTCGGGCCTCTATGGCCTGCTGCGTCCGCTGGACCTGATGCAACCCTATCGCCTGGAAATGGGCACCAAACTGGCCAACGCTCGGGGCAAGGATTTGTATGCCTTCTGGGGCACGCGCATCAGCGAGTGGCTGAACGAAGCCCTGGTCGATCAAGGCGATGACGTGCTGCTCAACCTGGCGTCCAACGAGTACTTCTCGGCCGTCAAACGCAACGCCTTGAACGCGCGCATCATCAATACCGAATTCAAGGACCTGAAGAACGGCCAGTACAAGATCATCAGCTTCTACGCGAAAAAGGCCCGTGGCTTGATGAGTCGCTTCGTCATCGAAGAACGCATTAACGACCCGGCCACCCTCAAGCAGTTCGACGTTCAAGGCTATCGCTACAGCGCCGAACAGTCCAAGCCGGACAATCTGGTGTTTCTACGCGATCACGCACCAGAGTGATGCATCCGGTCGGTGCACGACCTCCACAAACCCTCGTGCGCCGACCCTTGATTCACTTCAGACTTCCCTGCCATTTCGCCATTTTTTTGGCGCCATAAAAACACCAACTGATTTTCTAACTTTAGTTTCACTCGACTTCAATCATTTTTTTGCGTAGTGGCACTGACTTTTTTTAACAGTAGTGGCAAAAAAATATCCCCTCTGTTGAGCCGCCTATATATAAAGGGCGAAACGGCAAGTGCTATCAATTTGAGAGCAGTGCCATCTTTCTCAATATTTCAAGAAATTTCAGATTTCGCGATGAGTGGGCTGGAACTATGTCCAAACGAGCCGCTCATACCACCGGTAACGATTCTCGCCGAGCGTGTACGAGATAACTTACGCAGATAAGCGATTCGTGTAGCGAAGTTGTAATATTAACTTGCGCTGACTAATCACCGATTTGGACAACAGCAATCGGACAGGAGATAACGCGGTATGACTATCCCCTACAAGGCCACGACAGCGCCCCTATAAACGTGCTCACCCGAGCACCCAACCGCTTGATCCACGGGCTTTCGGCCTGACATCAGGCGTGCAAGGCTGTTGCACCTGCATCCTTCCGACAGGAGGATCGGCTGCATAACAGGGCAAATCATAACAACAAGGCCTAGTTGCGCACCCCTTGAGTGCATTTATTTAGACACTCGTAACTTATATGCCAGCACAGGGCATTGTCGTGCCTGTAAGGCACACTTGCGAGTGCACTAAAACACGCTGAATACCATTAACTCCGGCCATTTAATGGCTTGATGTTTACAGGCTTGATAACAGAGAGGTAATTGCGATGCGCATCAGCATTTTTGGTTTGGGTTACGTCGGCGCAGTATGTGCCGGTTGCCTGTCTGCACGGGGCCATGACGTCGTTGGCGTCGATGTGGCCAAAGACAAGATCGATATGATCAATGCCGGCAAATCGCCGATCGTTGAACCAGGCCTGGGTGAACTTCTGGCCCAGGGCATCCAGACAGGTCGTCTGCGTGGCACCACCAACTTCGCCGAGGCGATTCGCGACACCGACCTGTCGATGATCTGCGTAGGCACGCCGAGCAAGAAGAACGGCGATCTGGAACTGAACTACATCGAGGCAGTGTGCCGCGAAATCGGTTTTGTCCTGCGTGACAAGACCACCCGCCACACCATCGTGGTGCGCAGCACCGTACTGCCGGGTACCGTGGCCAATGTGGTCATCCCGATTCTCGAAGACTGCTCCGGCAAGAAGGCCGGTGTTGATTTCGGCGTGGCCGTGAACCCTGAGTTCCTGCGCGAAAGCACCGCCATCGCCGACTACGACCAGCCGCCAATGACCGTCATCGGTGAATTCGACAAGGCGTCCGGCGACGTTCTGCAATCGCTGTATGAAGAGCTCGACGCACCGATCATCCGCAAGGACATCGCGGTCGCCGAGATGATCAAGTACACCTGCAACGTGTGGCACGCCACCAAGGTCACCTTCGCCAACGAAATCGGCAACATCGCCAAGGCGGTCGGCGTCGACGGTCGTGAAGTGATGGACGTGGTCTGCCAGGACAAGACCCTCAACCTGTCCCAGTACTACATGCGCCCAGGCTTCGCCTTCGGCGGCTCGTGCCTGCCAAAAGACGTGCGTGCCCTGACCTACCGCGCCGGTTCCCTGGACGTGGAAGCTCCGTTGCTCAACTCGCTGATGCGCAGCAACGAATCCCAGGTGCAGAACGCTTTCGACATCGTTTCCAGCCACGACAAACGCAAAGTCGCCCTGCTGGGCTTGAGCTTCAAGGCCGGCACCGACGACCTGCGCGAAAGTCCGCTGGTCGACCTGGCAGAAATGCTGATCGGCAAGGGTTATGACCTGAGCATCTACGACAGCAACGTCGAGTACGCCCGCGTTCACGGTGCGAACAAGGACTACATCGAGTCGAAGATCCCTCACGTCTCGTCCTTGCTCAATTCCGACTTCGACGCGGTGATCAACAACTCCGACGTGATCATCCTCGGCAACCGCGACGAGAAGTTCCGCGCGCTGGTGCAGGAAGTTCCACACGGCAAGCAAGTGATCGACCTGGTCGGTTTCATGTCCAAGGCCACCAGTGTGACTGGCCGGACTGAAGGTATCTGCTGGTAAAGCAGCCGCAAGCTTCAAGCTCCAAGCCGCAAGTTCAAAGCTCCTCGCTTGGGGCTTGAAGCTTGGGGCTTGCAACTGACTTTAGGATTCCGATTATGCACAGGCTAAAACACGGCCTACTCCAGGCCGCCGGTTGGCTGTTCTACCTGAGTTTACTGATGGGCCTCGCCATGGCGTTGCCCGTGTCCACGTTCGACTCCGAGTCGAAGGACTTTATTTTCCTGATTGGCGCCGTGGGTATCTGGCGCTATTCGATGGGTGCCACCCACTTTGTGCGCGGCATGATTTTTCTGTACATCGTCTACCCGCACCTGCGGCGCAAAGTGCGCAAGCTGGGCAAAGCGGCTGACCCGTCCCACGTGTTCCTGATGGTCACCAGTTTCCGCATCGACGCCCTGACCACCGCGCAGGTCTACAGCTCGGTGATCCGCGAAGCCATCGACTGCGGTCTGCCGACCACCGTGGTCTGCTCCATCGTGGAAATGTCCGATGAGCTGCTGGTCAAAAGCCTGTGGAAACGGATGAACCCGCCGTCCCGGGTGAAGCTCGACTTCGTGCGCATTCCCGGCACCGGCAAACGCGATGGCCTGGCCTACGGCTTCCGCGCCATCTCCCGGCACCTGCCGGATGATCGCGCCGTGGTCGCGGTGATCGATGGCGACACCGTGCTGGCCGAAGGCGTGGTGCTCAAGACCGTGCCGTGGTTCCAGATGTTCGGCAACGTCGGTGGCCTGACCACCAACGAATTCTGCGAAGTGCGCGGCGGCTACATCATGAGCGAATGGCACAAGCTGCGTTTCGCCCAGCGTCACATCAACATGTGCTCGATGGCCTTGTCCAAGCGCGTGCTGACCATGACCGGCCGCATGTCGGTGTTCCGCGCCACCGTGGTCACCAACCCGGACTTCATCGCCGACGTGGAAAGCGACTCGCTGCAACATTGGCGCCTGGGTCGCTTCAAGTTCCTTACCGGCGATGACAAGTCGAGCTGGTTCAGCCTGATGCGCCTGGGCTACGACACGTTCTACGTGCCCGACGCGGCGATCAACACCGTTGAACACCCGCCGGAAAAGAGCTTCATCAAGGCCAGCCGCAAACTGATGTTCCGCTGGTACGGCAACAACCTGCGGCAGAACTCCCGTGCCCTGGGCCTGGGGGTCAAACGCCTCGGCGTGTTCACTTCGGTGGTGCTGTTCGACCAGCGCGTGTCGATGTGGACCTCGCTGCTGGGCCTGACCGTGGCACTGATCGCCAGCTTCAAGTACGGCACCGCGTTCATCCTGGTGTACCTGCTGTGGATCGGCATCACCCGGTTCATCCTGACCTTGTTGCTGTCGTGCTCCGGACACCGGATCGGCCCGGCTTACCCGGCGATTCTCTATTACAACCAGATCGTCGGCGCGCTGGTGAAGATCTACGTGTTCTTCCGCCTCGACCAACAGTCCTGGACCCGCCAACCCACGTCTCTGACCCGTGATCTCGCCAGCTTTCAACGTTGGTTCAACACCTGGTCGTCTCGGACCATGACCTTCTCTGCCGGCAGCATTTTTGTCGCCGTGCTGCTGTTGATGGTCTGACCGCCCCCTTATTGAATTAACCAGGAAATCGCCTTTATGAATACCGCCGTCAACGCCAACGTAGTGCATGAATCCGAAGCCCAGCGCCAACACGCCCGAGTGAAAATCCCGGCCAAGTTGCGTTTCTTCGGCCCTGACCGGACGCCGGTCGAAGCCCGGGTGATCGACCTGTCCGCCGGTGGCCTGGCGTTCAACGCCGGTCAATTGCCGCTGAAGATGGGTGACGTGTACAAGGCCCGCCTGCAATTCGTCATCGACAACCTCGGCCTGGCCATGGACGTCGAGTTGCAGGTCCGCTCTTTCGATCGCGAGACCGGACGCGCCGGCTGCCAGTTCCAGAACCTGGAACCACGGGACATCTCGACCCTGCGCCACCTGATCACTTCGCACCTGGCTGGCGACATCGTCAGCGTGGGTGAAATGCTGGCGACCCTGCAGCGCGACAACTTCACCAAGGCGCGCAAGGTCAAGGACGGCGGCCACGGCATGTCCGCGTTCGGACGCCTGAAAGCCGTGACCTTCAGCCTGGGGATCTTCGTTGTCGGCGTGGCTGCATTCGGCTTTGTCTTCAAATCGGTGTATGGCATGTACTTCGTCAGCCACGCCCAGGCCGGTCTGGTCAGCGTGCCGGGCGTGAACATCACCATGCCCCGCGACGGCACCGTGCAGAGCCTGGTGAAAGCCGACGGCGTGGCCGCCAAGGGCGCACCGCTGGCGACCTTCAGCACCAGCATGCTCGACGTGCTCAAGGGCCATCTGGACGAAGACCAACTGCAACCGGCCAAGGTTGAAGAACTGTTCGGCAAGCAGATGACCGGCACCCTGACCTCGCCTTGCGACTGCACCGTGGCCCAGCAAATGGTCGCCAACGGCCAGTACGCCAGCAAGGGCGACGTGATCTTCCAACTGGTGCCGCGTAACAGCGAAGCCAACGTAGAAGCGCGCTTCTCCTATCGCCAGTTCAGCGACGTGCGCCCGGGTACTTCAGTGCGCTTCCAGATCGCCGGCGAGGACAAGAGCCGCACCGGCAAGATCGTCAGCAGCACCAGCCTGAAAAGCGCCGACCTGTCTTCGGACATCCGCGTGCTGATCCAGCCGGACGAAACCCTGGACAGCTCCCTCGCCGGCCGCCCGGTGGAAGTGAACAGCGACCGTGGCCCGAACCTGAACTGGCTGATCGACAAAGCCATGGCTGTCGGTCTTTAAGTCGAGGACATGCCTGTGACTACTCCAACCCTCAACACGCCGCCGACCCTGTGGGAGCGAGCTTGCTCGCGATGGGATCGACGCGGTCTGTCTGATGCACCGAGCCAGCCGCATCGCGAGCAAGCTCGCTCCCACATGGGATTTGCGTTCTGTTCGCTAGCCTTGGCGGTCAGCCTCAGCGGCTGCGCCGGCCTGCCCGACCAGCGCCTGGCCAACGAAGCGCTCAAACGTGGCGATACCGCCACCGCCGCGCAGAACTATCGGCAACTGGCCGACCTGGGCTACAGCGAAGCCCAGGTCGGCCTGGCCGATATCCAGGTCGACAGCCGTGACCCGGCGCAGATGAAACAGGCCGAGGCGACTTACCGCGCCGCGGCCAGCGTTTCGCCGCGCGCCCAGGCACGCCTCGGTCGTCTGCTGGTGGCCAAGCCCGGTTCCACCGAAGCGGAACAACACGAAGCCGAAACCCTGTTGAAAAAAGCCGCTGCGGCGGGCGAAGGCAATACGCTGATCCCGTTGGCGATGCTGTACCTGCAATACCCGCACAGCTTCCCCAACGTGAATGCCCAGCAGCAGATCAGCCAATGGCGCGCCGAAGGCAAGCCGGAAGCGGGTCTGGCGCAGGTGCTGCTCTATCGCACCCAGGGCACCTACGACCAGCATCTGGATGACGTGGAAAAAATCTGCAAGACCGCGCTCAACACCAGCGACATCTGCTACGTCGAACTGGCCACGGTCTATCAGAAACAGGCCAAGCCAGAGCAACAGGCCGAGCTGATCAAGCAGATGCAAGCGGCTCATGCCCAAGGCACCGTTTCGGCGCAGCGCGTCGACAGCGTCGCCCGCGTGCTTGCCGATGCGTCCCTGGGCAAGACCGACGAGAAGACCGCACAGTCGCTGCTCGAACCGATCGCACCGGGCTACCCGGCGTCGTGGGTCACCCTCGCGCAACTGCTCTACGACTTCCCGGAACTCGGCGACGTCGACCAGATGATGAAGTACCTGGACAACGGTCGCGCTGCCGACCAGCCCCGCGCCGAGCTGTTGCTGGGCAAGCTCTACTTCGAAGGCAAACTGGTACCGGCCGACGCCAAGGTTGCCGAAGCGCATTTCCAGAAAGCCGTCGGCCGTGAAGTCGCTGCCGATTACTACCTCGGCCAGATCTATCGCCGTGGCTACCTGGGCAAGGTCTATCCGCAGAAGGCCCTCGACCATCTGTTGACCGCTGCGCGCAACGGCCAGAACAGCGCCGACTTCGCCATTGCCCAACTGTTTTCCCAAGGCAAGGGCACCAAGCCTGATCCGCTGAACGCCTACGTTTTCAGCCAACTGGCCCTGGCCCAGAACACTCCGCAAGCCACCGAGCTTGCGCAAACAATCCAAACGCAATTGCCGCCCGACCGGTTGGCCGAAGCCCAACGCCTGTTGAAAGAAGAACAGGCCGTGCGCGGTGCCCTGAGCCCGAACACGCCGGAACTGCATGCCCTGCAAGAAGAAGATGGCGAGGAATCCCAATGAAGTTGAATCCATTCATGAAGGCCGGCATTGGCCTGACATTCGCGCTGATCTGGTCTTGCCCGACGCTTGCTGCGATGACTGAAGAAACCAAGAACTTCGGCCTGGACGTAAAAATCACCGGCCAGTCCGAAGACGACCGTGACCTCGGCACCGCCGACGGCGGCGACGTCAACGGCGTCGGCCTCGACCTGCGTCCGTGGGTCTACGGCGAAAGCGGCGCGTGGAGCGCCTACGCCATGGGTCAGGCTGTGACGTCCACCGACATCATCGAGACCGACACCCTGCAACAATCCGATGGCGCCGAGAACACCGACAATGGTGATCGCGAGACCAAGAAAAACTACCTGGCGATGCGTGAGTTCTGGGTCGGCTACAGCGGCTTCACGCCCTACCCCGGTGAGATCCTGAAGTTCGGTCGCCAGCGCCTGCGCAATGACGACGGCCAATGGCGCGACACCAACATCGAAGCCCTTAACTGGACCTTCGACACCACCCTACTGCGCGCCAACGTCGGTATCGCCGAACGCTTCAGCGAGTACCGCACCGACCTCAAGGAGCTTGCGCCAGAGGACAAGGATCGTCTGCACGCTTACGCCGATGCGGCGTACCAGTGGACACCGGGCAACTGGGTGGGCATCCGCGGTCATCACACCCACGACGACGGCAAACTCGACTACGCACAACCGGGCGTGCCGAGCGATTCGCTGGACAAGAAACAGAACGGCGACATCAGCTGGCTCGGCCTCACCGCCGACAGCGACGCCTACAACTGGCGCAATACCAACACAGTCAACTACTGGGGCAGCATCACCGGCATGAGCGGCGACCGTGACACGGTCAATCCGCTGAACGCCGATGGTACCGCTCCCGCACAAGCCAAGCGCAGCGGCGATGTCGATGGCTGGGCCACCGATCTGGGTGTTCGCCTGCGCCTCGATCCGCAATGGCAAGTCGGTGCGGCCTACGCCCGCGCCAGCGAAGACTATGAACAGAACGGTCTGGAAAGTAACCGCTCGAACTACACCGGTACCCGCTCGCGCGTGCACCGTTTCGGCGAGGCTTTCCGTGGCGAAATGAACAACATGCAGAGCGCCACTCTGTTCGGTTCGTGGATGCTCAACGACGAATACGACGCCAGCCTGATCTACCACAAATTCTGGCGCGTCGACGGCAACAAGCCGGTCGGCAGCAACGGCATCGACGCAGTGCAGAACAATACCGATGACGTGACTGGCGCGATCCTCTCCAGTACGTCCCTGCCGCTGAACGATGGCGAGAAAGACCTCGGTCAGGAAATGGACCTGGTGGTGACCAAGTACTTCAAGCAAGGCCTGTTGCCGGCTTCGATGAGTCAGGCGATCGATGAGCCTTCGGCCCTGGTGCGCTTTCGTGGCGGCGTGTTCAAGCCAGGCGATGCGTACGGCAAGGAAGTCGATTCGTACATGCACCGCGCGTTCATCGACGTGATCTGGCGCTTCTGATGCACATTGCGAAGGGAGTCTCCCAGATGAATCATCCAGCCCGAAAAGGCTCGATCAGCCTGCTGGCCGGCGCGATGCTGCTGGCCAGTGCGACTGGCTTCGCCAATGTGGAGCCGGCGAAGCCGGCAACCACGGCCAAGGAACTGCAACAGGCCAAGACCTACACCGTCAGCAGCGCACCGACCGCGCCGCTGGAACTGGCTACGCCGAAACTGCCGGACGTTTCCGGCTTCACAGCCGAAGCCATCGCCGCGAAGATCGTGCGCAGCAAACCGGGCAAGATCAGCCTGCGCCGGATGATGCAGGAAGACGCCCTGAAGGACTTCATCGGTGGCGACAACAAGATGGCCGAGTGGGTAGTGCGTCAGCACGGCATCCCCCAGGCGATCTTCGTCGACGACGGCTACATGAACCTCAAGGACCTGGCGAAAAAGGTCCCCAAGCAGTACTTCAGCGAAACCTCGCCGGGTGTGTTCCTGGCGAAGTTGCCGATCGTGGTCGGTCGCCACGGCATCCTGGAAATCGACAAACAGACCCAGGAACTGCGCCTGTCCCAGGAGGCCGGCTCGTTCCTGGTCAACGACGGCCAGCTGTTCGTGCGTGACACAAAAATCACTGGCTGGCGCGAGAAAGACAACGGCCCGGCGACGTTCAATTCGCCCAAGGAATTCCGTCCGTTCCTGCTGTCCTGGGGCGGTACCGAGACCTACATCGCCAACAGCAAGATCGCCAGTTTCGGCTACGCCAACAGTAAATCCTACGGCGTGAGTATTTCCCAGTACACGCCGAACATGGCCAAGGTGCTCAAGCGTCCTGAGCCGACCGGCTGGATCGTCGGCTCCGAGTTCTCGGACATGTGGTACGGCTTCTACTGCTATGAAACCCGCGACTTCGTGGTCAAGGGCAACACCTACAAAGACAACATCGTCTACGGCATCGACCCCCACGACCGTTCCCACGGTCTGATCATTGCCGACAACACGGTGTACGGGACCAAGAAGAAGCACGGGATCATTATTTCCCGTGAGGTCAACGACAGCTTCATCTTCAACAACCGCAGCTACGACAACAAGTTGTCGGGCCTGGTGATCGACCGTAACAGCGTGAACAACCTGATCGCCCACAACGAGATCTACCAGAACCACACCGACGGCATCACCCTCTACGAGAGTGCCGACAACCTGCTGTGGGGCAACAAAGTCGTCAGCAACCGTCGCCACGGCATCCGCATTCGTAACAGCGTGAACATTCGCCTGTACGAAAACGTCGCCATGGCCAACGGCCTGACCGGCGTCTATGGCCACATCAAGGACCTGAGCAACACCGACCGTGACATCAAGCTCGACCCGTTCGACGCCCAGGTGTCGCTGATCGTGGTCGGCGGTGAGTTGGCGGCCAACGGTAGCGGGCCGCTGTCCATCGACTCGCCGCTGAGTGTCGAGTTGTATCGCGTGTCCATGCTCGCCCCGACCAAATCCAGCGGCATCAGCTTTTCGGGGATTCTCGGCGAGCGCCAGGATGAAATTCTCGACCTGCTGGTGCGCCAGCAGAAAGCCGTGCTGATCGACCCCGTCGAACGCCAGACCGAAATGCGGGACTGAGGATAATCTTATGCACCCACACTTGATCAAATTACTCAGCCTGTCGGCCCTGACCGCCGGCATTCTCGCCGCCAGCGGTGGTGCTCGCGCCGATGAGGTCAAAGCGCCTAGCTTCACCGCAGAACCGTGCTGCAGCCTGTGCCCGGCCGCCCACGATGCGAAGAACTACACCACCCGTTATCAGCAGAACTTCACCACCCTGGTACAGGCTCAGGGCGACTGGCTGTTCCGGACCCAGGAAGACCTGCGCACCGAATTCGACACCACGCCCGCCGGCTACAAACGCATGAAACAACTGCACGATGCGTTCAAGAGCAAAGGCGTCGAACTGGTCGTGGTCTATCAGCCGACCCGTGGCCTGGTGAACCGCAACAAGCTCAATCCGGCAGAGAAAGCCAGCTTCGACTTCGACAAGGCGCTGAGGAACTACAAGTCCATGCTCGGTCGTTTTGCGCAGATGGGCTATGTCGTTCCGGACCTGTCGCCGCTGACCAACGAGCAACTGCCCGACACCCTGCCCGCCCACGATTTCTACTTCCGTGGCGACCAGCACTGGACCCCGTACGGTGCCCAGCGCACGGCGAAAATCGTCGCCGAGAAAGTCAAACAGTTGCCTGAATTCGCCGACATTCCCAAGCGCGAATTCGAGACCAAAAAGTCGGGGCGCATGGGCAAGACCGGAACATTGCACAACATGGCGGGTCAACTCTGTGGCACCAGCTACGCGATCCAGTACATGGATCAGTTCACCACCGAGCCGAAGGGCGAAGCGGGCGATGGCGATCTGTTCGGCGATTCCGGCAATCCGGAAATCACCCTGGTCGGTACCTCCCACAGCGGCAAGAACTACAACTTCGCCGGTTTCCTCGAAGAGGCCATCGGCGCCGACATTCTCAACGTGGCGTTCCCCGGCGGCGGCCTGGAAGGTTCGATGCTGCAGTACCTGGGCAGCGACGAGTTCCAGAAGAACCCGCCGAAGATTCTCATCTGGGAATTCTCGCCGCTGTATCGCCTCGACCAGGAAACCATCTACCGCCAGATGATGGCGCTGCTGGACAACGGTTGCGAAGGCAAGGATGCACAGATGTCCGGCAGCACCACCCTGAAGCCGGGCAAGAATGAACTGATGGTCAACAGCAAAAACCTGAACCTGCAAAACGGCAGTCACCAGGTCGACATCCGCTTCGCCGACACCTCGGTGAAAACCCTGCAAGCCACCCTCTGGTACATGAACGGACGCCACGAG
This sequence comes from Pseudomonas sp. GW822-FHT01E03, assembly GCF_058802985.1. Taxonomy (NCBI): domain Bacteria; kingdom Pseudomonadati; phylum Pseudomonadota; class Gammaproteobacteria; order Pseudomonadales; family Pseudomonadaceae; genus Pseudomonas; species Pseudomonas sp. GW822-FHT01E03. Next base: position 150,503 of record NZ_JBXAOQ010000004.1, on the reverse strand, counting down.
GACATCAAGATCGAAAAACCGGAAACCTCCGATACCGACGGGCGTTTCGCCTTCGAGTTGCGCACGGACGAAGACTGGGCCACGCAGAATCTGCTGGCCGTCGAAATCCAGGGGCCTGAAAACGCCACCACGCCACAGAAAGTCGAAGCGAAAATCTGCAAACGCAACGTATTCCCGAGCGCCGAACAGCGTACTGCTTCGGTCGGGCAATGAGGTCTGCTATGCGAAATCCGATACTTTCAAAATTGTTGGCACCCACCCTGTTAAGCCTGGCGATGTTCGCCGGTGCAGCGCAGGCTGCGGCGCCACTGCGCCCACCGCAGGGATACTTCGCGCCGATTGAAAAAATCAAAACCGGCGACAAGAGCGAAGGCTGCGATGCGATGCCGACGCCGTACACCGGCTCGCTGCAATTTCGCAGCAAATACGAAGGTTCGGACAAGGCCCGCGCGACCCTGAACGAGCAGTCGGAAAAAGCCTTCCGCGAAAGCACCGCCGACATCACCAAGATCGAGCGAGGCATCAGTAAGCGCGTGATGCAGTTCATGCGTGACGGCCGCCCGGAACAACTGGAGTGCACGCTGACCTGGTTGACCGCCTGGGCCAAGGCCGATGCGCTGATGTCCAAGGACTTCAACCACACCGGCAAGTCCATGCGCAAATGGGCGTTGGGCAGCATGGCGTCGTCGTACATTCGCCTGAAATTCTCCGACTCCCGTCCGCTGGCCAACCATCAGCAAGAGTCGCAGCTGATCGAAGCCTGGTTCAGCAAGATGGCCGACCAGGTGGTCAGCGACTGGGACAACCTGCCGCTCGACCAGACCAACAACCACTCGTACTGGGCCGCCTGGTCGGTGATGGCCACGTCCGTCGCCACCAACCGTCGCGACCTGTTCGACTGGGCAGTGAAGGAATACAAGGTCGGCGCCAACCAGGTCGACGCCGACGGCTACCTGCCCAACGAACTCAAGCGTCAGCAACGGGCCCTGGCCTACCACAACTACGCCCTGCCGCCGCTGGCGATGATCGCCAGTTTCGCCCAGGTCAACGGTGTGGATTTGCGCCAGGAAAACAACGGCGCATTGAAACGCCTGGGTGATCGCGTGCTCGCCGGGGTGAATGACCCGGATGAGTTCGAGGAAAAGAACGGCAAGGAACAGGACATGACCGACTTGAAGGTCGACTCGAAATTCGCCTGGCTCGAACCGTTCTGCTCGCTCTACACCTGCTCGCCCGAGGTGCTGGCGAAGAAGCACAAGATGCAACCGTTCAAGACCTTCCGCCTCGGCGGTGACCTGACCAAGGTCTACGACCCGGCCAATGAAAAGGGCAGCAAGGGTTCTTGAAGACAGACACAAAACCTGTGGGAGCGAGCTTGCTCGCGATAGCGGTCTGACATTCAACATCGATGTCGACTGACACTCCCTCATCGCGAGCAAGCTCGCTCCCACAGGGTCGGTGTCGAAAGTGAGTTTTGTGAGTTAGCCCCCCGGATTTCCGTGGGGGGTTTGGGGGGGCCGTTGGCCCTTGACTGTTGGTTCAAACAAGGAGAGATCGGGATGGTTTTTTCGTCCAACGTGTTCCTGTTTTTATTCTTGCCGATCTTCCTCGGCTTGTACTATCTGAGCGGGCAACGCTATCGCAATTTGCTGCTGTTGATTGCCAGTTACGTGTTCTACGCCTGGTGGCGTGTGGACTTCCTCGCGCTGTTCGCCGGCGTTACGCTGTGGAACTACTGGATCGGCCTGAAAGTCGGTGCCGCCGGGGTCAGGACCAAACCGGCGCAGCGCTGGCTGCTGCTCGGCGTGGCTGTCGACCTGTGCATCCTCGGCTACTTCAAGTACGCCAACTTCGGCGTCGACAGCATCAACGCAATGATGACGTCGGTGGGCCTGGAACCCTTCATCCTGACCCACGTGCTGCTGCCGATCGGGATCTCGTTCTACGTCTTCGAGTCCATCAGCTACATCATCGACGTCTACCGTGGCGACACCCCGGCGACCCGCAACCTGATCGACTTCGCAGCGTTCGTGGCGATCTTCCCGCACTTGATCGCGGGCCCCGTGTTGCGTTTCCGTGACCTGGCCGACCAGTTCAACAACCGCACCCACACCCTCGACAAGTTCTCCGAGGGCTGCACGCGGTTCATGCAGGGTTTCATCAAGAAAGTCTTCATCGCCGACACCCTGGCGGTGGTGGCCGACCACTGCTTTGCCCTGCAAAACCCGAGCACGGGCGATGCCTGGCTCGGCGCCCTGGCGTATACCGCGCAGTTGTATTTCGACTTCTCCGGTTACAGCGACATGGCCATCGGCCTGGGCTTGATGATGGGTTTCCGCTTCATGGAAAACTTCAAGCAGCCGTACATCAGCCAGTCGATCACCGAGTTCTGGCGGCGCTGGCACATCAGCCTGTCGACCTGGCTGCGTGACTACCTGTACATCACCCTCGGCGGTAACCGCAAAGGCACGCTGATGACCTATCGCAACCTGTTCCTGACCATGCTGCTTGGTGGTCTGTGGCACGGCGCGAACATCACCTACATCGTCTGGGGTGCGTGGCACGGCATGTGGCTGGCGATTGAAAAAGCCATCGGCCTGAACACCTCGCCACGCAGTTTCAACCCGATCCGCTGGGCACTGACCTTCCTGCTGGTGGTGATGGGCTGGGTGATCTTCCGCGCGGAAAACCTGCACGTCGCCGGGCGCATGTACGGCGCGATGTTCAGCTTCGGCGACTGGTCGCTGTCGGAACTCAACCAGGCCAGCCTCACCGGTCTGCAAGTGGCGACCCTGATCGTGGCCTACGTGACCCTGGCGTTCTTCGGCCTGCGCGACTTCTACACCAACCAGCCTCCGGTCAAGACCAAGCCTGCCGTGAGCGTCGACACCGACGGCCCGGCCGCTGCGACACCGGGAACGATCAAGGCCGTGCCTGGGGATAACCCGGCGAGCATCCACCAGCCAGGCTACACCGTCGGCGTCGAAGCCCAGGTGCAACCGGCCTACTGGACCGCTGACTGGTCGCGTTACGTGATGCGTGCGCTGGTGCTGCTGCTGTTCATTGCCTCGATTCTCAAACTCTCGGCGCAGAGCTTCTCGCCGTTCCTTTACTTCCAGTTCTGAGGGATCTGACCATGACCCGCTCATTACGCATCTTCTACATCGCGCTGTTCCTGGTGACCTTGCTGGTGCTCGGTCTGTGGTCGGTGCGCAGCTTCTTCGGCTTCAGCACCAACGCCGATGCGACTGTGCTCAACGGCCGCTGGAGCAAAGCCGTGGAAACGCACTACGACGACGAGTTCCCGATCAAGCGCCTGGGCACCAACCTCTGGGCCGCGCTGGATTTCAAACTGTTCAACGAAGGTCGTCCGGGCGTGGTGCTCGGTCGCGACCAGTGGTTGTACAGCGATGAAGAATTCCACCCGGTAGTCAACGAAGAGCTGAACCTGCAAGGCAACTACGCGCTGGTCGAAGGCGTACGCCAGACCTTGAAGGAAAAAGGCGTGCAACTGGTGATGGCGGTGGTGCCGGCCAAGGTGCGCCTGTACCCGGAACACCTCGGTGAAGTGAAGCCGGCGAGCATCCACGCCAACCTCTACAAGGACTTCCACCAGCGCCTGGCCGCCGACCGTATTCCGGCCCCTGACCTGCTCGGCCCGCTGCAACAGGCCAAGCAGAATGGCCAGCAAGTGTTCCTGCGCACCGACACCCACTGGACGCCGCAAGGTGCCGAGATCGCCGCCAACCGTCTGGCCAGGACCATTGCCGACAAGTACCCGCTAAGCGGCGAGCCCCAGCGTTTCGTCACTGAACCTGCCGAAACCATTACGCACAAGGGCGACCTGCGTCTGTTCCTGCCACTGGACCCGCTGTTCGAAAACCTGATGCCTAAACAGGAGCAATTGCAGAAGCGCAATACGGTCGTGGCTGAAGATCAATCCGCCGGTGACGACGCGCTGTTCGCCAACACCGAAGTGCCGGTGGCCCTGATCGGCACCAGCTACAGCGCCAACCCCAACTGGAACTTCGTCGGGGCGCTCAAGCAAGCGCTGAACAGCGACGTGGTCAATTACGCCGAAGACGGCCACGGCCCGATTCTGCCGATGCTCAGCTACCTCAAGAGCGACGCCTTCAAGAACAGCCCGCCACAGGTGCTGATCTGGGAGTTCCCTGAACGATATCTGCCCGTGAACAACGAAATCGGCGACGCCGACCCGCAGTGGGTCGCAGAGCTTAAACAAGCCGGCGCCCGCCAACAAAACGTAGCTGCAAACACTAAATCCGAGACGCCCGACCGGGCGCAAAACTGAAAGAGAGGTACACCATGACTTTCACTACAACTCCTCGTCGTCTCGCTAAAAGCTTTGCCCTGGTTGCCGGCCTCAGCGTGCTGTCGGTACAGGCTTTCGCCGCAGGCGACGCCGCCCTGTACGGCCCGACCGCACCGAAAGGCTCGACCTTCGTGCGTATCTACAACGCCGGCAACGCCGAAGTCAGCGCCACCGTCGGCAGCACCAACCTGAGCGACGTCGCGCCACTGTCCAGCACTGACTTCAGCTTCATGCCGGGCGGCGACTACAGCGCCAAGGTCGGTAGCCAGAGCCTGCCGGTGAAACTGACCGGCGACCACTATTACACCTTGGTCAACAACGCCAGCGGCGCACCGCAACTGATCGAAGAGCCGCCGTTCAAGAACAAGCAGAAGTCCCTGGTACGCGTGCAAAACCTCAGCGACAAGGCGCTGACCCTGAAGACCGCCGACGGTAAGACCGACGTGGTCCCGAACGTTGCGCCCAAGGGTCGCGGCGAGCGTGAAATCAACCCGGTCAAGGTCAGCCTGGCCTTGTACGACGGCACCACCAAAGTCGGCGACGTGAAACCGGTCGCCCTGGAACGCGGTGAAGCCGCAGTGCTGTACGTCACTGGCAGCGGCAGCAGCCTGTCGCCGGTCTGGGTGAAACGCCCGGTGTCGACGCGCTAATACATTCGTCTGGTTTGACCCAATCCCTGTGGGAGCGGGCTTGCCCGCGATGAGGCCCTTGAGACCGCCATCGCAGGCAAGCCAGCTCCCACAAGGACCGAGGCGTCAATCCGGACACGGAACAAAAACAAGAGTGAAACGACAGAACGCAGTAGCTCTAACCAATCGATTTTCAAGGAGTAAAAACATGATTCCGGTGATCTTGTCAGGTGGTAGTGGCTCACGTCTTTGGCCGCTTTCCCGTAAGCAATTCCCCAAGCAGTTCCTGGCCCTGACCGGCGAACACACCCTGTTCCAGCAAACCCTGGAACGCCTGGTGTTCGAAGGCATGGATTCGCCAATCGTGGTCTGCAACAAGGACCACCGCTTTATCGTCAACGAGCAGTTGGCCGCGCGCAAGCTGGAAACCCAGCGCATCCTGATGGAACCGTTCGGTCGCAACACCGCGCCGGCCGTGGCCCTGACCGCGTTGATGCTGGTCAATGAAGGTCGCGACGAGCTGATGCTGGTGCTGCCGGCGGACCACGTGCTGGAAGACCAGAAAGCCCTGCAACGCGCCCTGGCCCTGGCCACCGTCGCCGCCGAAAACGGTGAAATGGTGCTGTTCGGCGTGCCGGCCACCAAGCCGGAAACCGGTTATGGCTACATCAAGTCGACCAACGACTCGCTGCTACCTGAAGGCGTCAGCCGCGTCTCGCACTTCGTCGAAAAGCCCGACGTGAAGCGCGCCACCGAGTTCGTCCAGTCCGGCGGGTACTTCTGGAACAGCGGCATGTTCCTGTTCCGCGCCAGCCGCTTCCTTGAAGAGCTGAAGAAGCACGATCCGGACATCTACGACACCTGCGTGCTGACCCTGGAGCGCAGCCACCAGGATGCCGACACCATCACCTTCGACGAAGCCACCTTCGCGTGCTGCCCGGACAATTCCATCGACTACTCGGTGATGGAAAAAACCCAACGTGCCTGCGTCGTGCCGCTGACCGCGGGCTGGAGCGATGTCGGCTGCTGGTCGTCGCTGTGGGAAGTCAATGCAAAAGACGCCAACGGCAACGTCACCAAAGGCGACGTGGTAATCCAGGACAGCAAAAACTGCATGATCCACGGCAACGGCAAACTGGTGTCGGTGATCGGCCTGGAAAACATCGTCGTGGTCGAAACCAAGGACGCCATGATGATCGCCCACAAGGACAAGGTCCAAGGCGTGAAGCAGATGGTCAACACCCTCAACGAACAGGGCCGCAGCGAAACCCAGAACCACTGCGAGGTCTACCGTCCGTGGGGCTCCTACGACTCGGTGGACATGGGCGGCCGCTTCCAGGTCAAGCACATCTCGGTCAAACCGGGGGCTTGCCTGTCGCTGCAGATGCACCACCACCGCGCCGAGCACTGGATCGTGGTCAGCGGCACCGCCGAGGTGACCTGTGACGAGAACGTGTTCCTGCTGACCGAGAACCAGTCGACCTACATTCCGATCGCTTCGGTTCACCGTTTGCGCAACCCGGGCAAGATTCCGTTGGAGATCATCGAAGTTCAATCGGGCAGCTACCTGGGCGAAGACGATATCGAGCGGTTTGAAGATATCTACGGGCGCTCGACGCCGGTTGAGCGTGGCGTGTCGGTGAAAACCATCGCGCAGTAACGTTCAGTAAAACAAGAAGCCCCCGTCCAGCCTGCTGCGTTCCCTATCCGCAGCAGGCTGGGCGGGGGCTTTTTTTGTACTGAGTTTTTGTAGTGCCTTGCCTGGCCCCATCGCGAGCAAGCTCGCTCCCACAGGGTGTTGGGTTGATCACGGATTTTGTGCTCGGCTCGGTACACTGTGGGAGCGAGCTTGCTCGCGATGGGGCCAGTCGGCACACCACCGAATCGCCCATCGCCAACCCCACCTGCGCTTAGGTAGGATGACCCTCTCTATTCCCGAGATTTCACGTCATGTTCATCGGCGTCCTGCTGGTCATCACCTGGCTGATCCTGTTGCTGCGCTATCCGGCCAAGGCCTTGCCCGTATCCGTGGCTGCCGCCGTGGGGCTGGGCATCGTCGCCACCTGGGTCATCTGGATGGACCACCACGAACTCAAGCAACTGCAACGCCTGGAGTTGCGCATCAGTTACGCGCCGCAGCAGTGTCCCGCCGACCGCCCATTGCAATTGACCCTGAACAACGGCAATGACGTGCCGCTCACTGAGTTGCGCTGGCGGGTCGCGGCTTATGCACCGGGCGATACGGTGAACCTGGCCGACAATCAATACACCGCCCCGCGTTATCGTGGCCCTGGTGAATTGCAGGCCGGTGGCAACTGGGAAGACTGTTTGCCGCTGCCGCCACTGCGCCCTGGCTACCGTCCGGAAACCCTGGAGTTTCGCGCCGAGCGATTGCAGGGTAGTTTTTCCGACTGATCCCTCCCCCCCTTTTTGCACAAGGAATGCGCCATGCCCGTTGCGTTGATTACCGGTTGCTCCAGCGGCATTGGCCGAGCCCTTGCCGACGCGTTCAAAGTCGCCGGCTATGAAGTCTGGGCCAGTGCGCGCAAGACCGAAGATGTTGCCATGCTGAGCGCTGCCGGATTTACCGCCGTGCAACTTGACGTAAACGACGGTGTTGCCCTTGAGCAGTTGAGCGAGCGCATCAACCAGGAGCGCGGTGGTCTCGACGTGCTGATCAACAACGCAGGTTATGGCGCCATGGGACCGCTGCTCGATGGTGGCGTACCAGCCATGCAGCGCCAGTTCGAAACCAATGTGTTCGCCATCGTCGGCGTCACTCGCGCGATGTTTCCCGTGCTGCGCCGGACCAAAGGATTGGTCGTGAATATCGGCAGCGTTTCGGGTGTGTTGGTCACGCCATTCGCCGGCGCCTACTGCGCCTCGAAAGCCGCCGTGCATGCCTTGAGCGATGCCTTGCGCATGGAACTGGCGCCGTTCGGTGTGCGGGTCATGGAAGTCCAGCCGGGAGCCATCGCGTCCAGTTTCGCCAGGAATGCCGGGCACGAAGCCGAGCAACTGATCAGCGAACAGTCGCCATGGTTTCCGCTGCGCGAAGGCATACGCGCCCGGGCCAAAGCCTCTCAGGACAATCCGACCCCGGCCAGTGAATTTGCCGTCGGTTTGCTCAAGGCTGTGCAGCAGGACAAGCCACCGCGACTGATTCGCCTGGGCAATGGCAGCCGCGCGTTGCCGCTGCTGGCGGGTTTGTTGCCCAAGGGTTGGCTCGAGTCCGGGCTGATGAAGCGGTTCGGGCTGCGTGGGCAGCTCTGAGACCACGGTGCCCCTATCGCGAGCAAGCTCGCTCCCACAGGGATTGTGGGTATGAATGCCATCTATGCCACCCAGATGCCCCCTGTGGGAGCGAGCTTGCTCGCGATGGCGCCGGAACAAACACCCCAGAATTCAGGTATCAACATGACCGACTACACCGAATATTTCGACGAAGTGATCCAGGCCCACGTGGCCATCGAACAATGGCTGGCCGAAGAGCGGGACCTGTCCGAACTCGAACAACTGCTGACACGTTTTTCGCCGCAGTTCTCCATGGTCTCGCCGCTCGGCCGGGTGCTGGACTTTGACGCGCTGAACGAATTGTTCTCGCTGGCGGGCGGCAAGAAGCTCGGGTTCCGCATCGAGCTCAGTGAGTTGCGTGGTATTGCGTTGCACGACGGTGGCGCGACCGTGAGTTACCGCGAACAGCAGACCGATGCGACCGGACTACACTCGGATCGTCGCTCGACCGTGGTGTTCGAGAAGGTGGAAGGCAAGATCCTTTGGCGGCATTTGCAGGAGACGTTTTGCTGATCAACTGTAGGAGCGAGCCTGCTCGCGATGGACGTCAACGATAACGCAGGCATTCAGAAAGTACGCGTCGCTCTCAGGTTTTTCGCGAGCAGGCTCGCTCCTACAGGGGAATGGGTTATGCCCCATCACCTTGCTTGACCACCACCGTACAAGTGATCCCCGCCGCCAACAGCACACCCTCCGGCACTTCATCGATGTGAATCCGCACCGGTACTCGCTGCGCCAAACGTACCCAGTTAAACGTCGGGTTCACATCGGCAATCAGCTCTCGGCTCTCCGGGTTGTCACGGTCGTAGATGCCACGCGAGATGCTTTCCACGTGGCCCTTGAGCACTTCGCCGCTCATCAGTTGCATGTCGGCCTTATCACCAACGCGCACATGGGGCAGCTTGGTTTCTTCGAAGAAGCCGTAGACCCAGAACGAGTTCATGTCGACCACGGCCATTTTCGCCTCGCCGATGCGCGCGTAGTCGCCGCGATGCACGTTGAGGTTGGTCACGTAGCCGTCCACCGCCGCGCGCACCTCAGTGCGCTTGAGGTTGAGTTCGGCGGCTTCCAGTTGCGCCTGGGCCTGCTGGTAATCAGCCAGGGCCGAGTCGGCGAGGTTACTGGCGTCGTCACGGTTTTCCCGGGAGATCACCAGGTTGTCCATATCGGCGCGACGATGGGCGTTGACCTTGCGCATCTCCCAGGTCGCCTTGCGCGATGCCACCAGACTCTGTGCCTGTTTCACTGCGAGACGGTAGTGCTCGGGGTCGATCTGCATCAGCAAATCGCCCTTCTTCACCAACTGGTTGTCGCGCACCGGCACGTCCACCACTTCGCCGGTGACGTCGGCGGCGACATTGATGATATCGGCGCGCACGCGGCCGTCGCGGGTCCATGGCGTGTTCATGTAGTGCTCCCACAAGGAGCGGCCGATCCACAGCGCGAGAGCCAGCACCAGCAAGGTCGCGAGCAGGCTGAAAAACTTTTTCATCGGGGCATTCTCAGTGATAGAGAGTCAACGGTAGACAGTCAGCGCCAACGCGCCGAACAGAGAGGTAAACAGGCTCAGGCGCAGCAACGCCGGATGCCAGAAAAAACGGTACAGGTCGAACCCGGACAGGAACCGGTCCAGCGCCCAGGAAAGCGCCGCGGCGATGAAAAACATCAGGGTCATGGTCGGCATGTACACGCCGTGGAAGGCGATTTCACGAGGCATGTTCAAGTCCTTGGGGCTGGCTGTTTGCGAAGGCGGCGAGCGGTGATTGCGGATCGAGCAGAGAGGTGCGGATGAAGTGCAGGTAGCTCTTCACCCGGCGCAACGCCGAGGTATCGAAGTGCGGGGCGAAGGGTTCGTCGGTGGACTGCACACGGCTGATCGCGTGATCGACGGCAATCAGCGCGCGTTCGAGATTGCTGCTGTTCGGTTGCAGGAACAGCCGCACCAGCGCACGCCCCATCACCCGGATCGCCTGGCGCCACGGCTGGGATTCGGCATAGGCCGGATGCACCGGCAAAATCGCCTGTTCCTTGCGCAACTCGATGATCGCGTGGCCGACTTCCAGCACTACGAACATCCAGCGCAGCAAGTCCCGCTGCACTTGCGGTTGGCCCGCCGCGAAGCCGTAGGCCTGATGCACCAGATCGCGGGTGCGGCTTTCGAAACTCGACGCCAATCCCTTGAGCTTGCCGCTGATGGCGTACACCACCTGGCCGCGCAAATCCTGCTCCAGCCGACGCCACAACCAGCGGCTGTTGGGCGGCAGAATGATCGCCCCGGCCGCTGCACACACCAGCATGCCCAGCACCATGGCGATGTAGTCGTTGATGAAGGTGTAGGGGTTGTAGACCGTGAGGTTGTCCGGCACCGAACCGGTGCTGAAGAAGATCAGCAAACCCAGGCCGACGCCGACGTATTGCGGCCGCGAAGTCAGGAACGAGCCCAGCACGATCACCGGCGCGAGCATCACGCACAGCAACGGGAATCCGTCGATCCACGGGAAAATGAAAAACATCTCGACGAAGCCGATCAGCGCCCCGAGCAATGTCCCGCACGCCATCTGAAAGGCCATGCGTTTCGGGTTCGGGGTAGCGGCGGACAGGCCCACCGTCGCGGCGGCAATCAGGGTCATGGTCGCGCCGCTCGGCCAGGCGGTTGCCACCCAATAGCTGCCCAATACCGCCAGAATGAACGCTGCGCGAATTCCCGATGCTGCCGCTGCCATCCAGTTGGTTTGCGGGGTGAACGGCTCGTCCCAGCGCTCCCGTTCGTGACTGTGATCGGCCAGGGAGGCGTGGGTCTGTGCATAACCGTGCAAGTCGTCGACGAAACGATAGAGCAGCTCGTACGCCGTGTGGAAATCCAGTTGCTCGGCATCGCTCGGATCGCTCTGCTGGAACGTTGCCCGCAGACAACGCACCCGCGCCGGCAAACCTTCCTTGTAGGCGCTCAGCACCGCGACCAGGCGTGCCGCATCGGCGCTGGTCAGGGCACGACCGCTGAAGCCGTCGAGCAACTCGGCGAGGTCCTGCAGACCCGGCTTGATGGCCGCCACCACGGTGTCCGCCGCGCTGCTGCGCAAGCGTTCAAGCAACTGGTGCAAGGCATTGAAGCGCGTGGTGATGCCCATGAACTCGCTGTTCAGGCGACTGAGCCGGCCATTGCGCCGACGCATGTGCGGGTCTTCAAAAACAGTCACGCTGCGCAAGCCTTCCAGGCCCACGGCTTCGGCGATGAAACGCACGTTGCCGGCCTCGAACGCCTCCCGCTGACTGCGACCGCGCAAGCCGTCGGTGACAAACAGGGCGAACACACCAAAGCGCTGATACAAGGCATTGCGCATCGCCGCGCTAGACGATTGCGGCAGGATGGCGGCACTGATCAGGGTCGAACAGAGAATGCCCAACGAGATTTCCAGCACCCGCCAGACCGCCGCCATGAACGCCCCCTCCGGATGGGCCAGCGCGGGCAAGCCGACCATCGCCGCGGTGTATCCAGCGAGGACGAAACCGTAGGCGCGGAAGTTGCGGCAGCGGGCGGCGCCGGCCGTGCAGATACCGACCCAGATCGCCAGCGAACCGAGGAACAACTCAGTGTTCTGCGCAAACAGGGCGATCAGCGCGACCATCACCGCCGAACCGGCCAGGGTGCCGAGAAAACGATAGAAACTCTTGGCGAACACCTGGCCGCTTTGCGGCTGCATGACGATGAACACGGTGATCATCGCCGTGCGCGGTTGCGGCAACTCCAGGCGCATGGCCAGCCATAACGTCAGGAACGCCGCGAACAGTACCTTGAAAATGTAGACCCAAGTCACGCCGTCGCTGCGTGCCCAGTCGAAGAAACCCCGGCGCCATTCCAGGGAGTACAGCCAGCGCAAGGGTGCGGGCAAGGGAGTCATGAAATCCTGCTCAATAAAAATAAGGTCAGACTCAGGACCTGTGGGTTCGTGTTCAACGCAGAAGGCTCGGGGTTTTCGGTGCTTGAGTCTGTTCGGCGCTCGGTACGTCATTGCCAGCACCCAAACCACCGCCCAACGCCGTCACCAGTTCGGCATGGGCACTGAGGCGCGCCGCCTGAACCTGCTGCTGCACTTGCTGCTGCTTGAACAACAAGGTCTGGGCATTGAGCACGTTGAGGTAGTCGGTCAGGCCACGCTGGTAGGCGATCATCGCGATGTCGTAGGTCTTCTGCGCAGTGGCCACCGACTCGGCGGCGAAAGCCTGCTGCTTGTCCATGGACTCGCGGCGGATCAACTGGTCGGAGATGTTTTTCAGGGCGTTGACCAAGGTCTGGTTGTACTTGGCCACCGCGATGTCATACCCGGCCGAGGCTTCGCCCAACTCCGAGCGCAAGCGCCCGCCATCGAAGATCGGTAACGAAATCGCCGGCCCCACGCTGTAGTTGAGTTTCTTGCCGGTCAAGAACTCCAGGGCTCCACCGCCGGTGGCCATGTAGCCAAGGCTGCCGACCAGATCGACGTTCGGGTAGAAACCGGCATGGGCGACATCGATTCCCCGCGCCTGCGCCGCCACTTGCCAACGACTGGCGACCACGTCCGGGCGTTGGCCGAGCAATTGCGCCGGCAGCGACGACGGCAGTTTCAGCGGCGCACCCAGCGACAGCGTTGGCCGCAGCAACTGCGCGCCCTCCCCCGGGCCCTTGCCGGCGAGGGCGGCGAGCTGGTTGCGGCTCAGGGCGATTTCTTCATCGAGGGCATCGATCTGGCGATGGGTTTCCGGCAACGGTGTTTCAGCTTGGCTGACTTCGAAATGGGTGCCGATGCCACCGTCCAGACGCTTTTGCGCCAGTTCGAGAATCTGCTGTTGCTGCTTCAAGGTCGCTTCAACGATGTCCCGCTGGGCGTAGTGCAACGACAACTCGATGTAGACCCGGACGATGTTGTCCTGCAATTCGAGCTGGGCCTGACGAGCCTCGGCGACGGTCATATGCGCCATGTCCACGGCGCGCTCGGTGGCATTGCTTTCGCGGCCCCAGAGGTCGAGGGCATAACTGAAACCCAGCGCGGCGTTGTTGTCCCAGGTAGTGCTGTTGGCCAGCTCACCGGGGCCATAGAACTGGTCGGTAGGCCAGTTGTGACGCTTGAGGGTGGACTCGCCATTGATCTGCAGCGATTCGGCCGCTTCGGCCACGCCGGCCATGGACCTGGCCTGACGCACCCGGGCGGCGGCCATGGCCAGCGTCGGGCTGTCTTGCAGGGCGAGGTCGATCCAGCGATTCAGTTGCGGGTCGCCGTAGGCTTGCCACCATTGTGCAGTGGGCCAGTGGGCATCCTGCGCGGCGCTCTGGATCGCTTCGTCGGTAGCCAGTGAGTTGGCCTCCAGCGCCTTGCCCTGTGGGGCAATACCTCCGGTTCCGATGCAGCCGCTGATTGCCAGGGTTAAAGCCAAAACACTGAGCGGCTGAAGCGCTCTGCTGATGCGACGCGGCACTGCTGCGATTTCCTGAAATAGGGGGAGGTACACGTTTTTTGGAAACAGCGCCGCATTTGTGGGAGCGAGCAAGCTCGCTCCCACAGGTTGTGCGGCTGGGGCCGTGCCCCCGGTTTGCCAAGTTGCGCAATTCTATGGGGCGGCCTGAAGGGCGATAAGCTGGGATTCCTGTGAATCTTTGTTACCGTTAACGAGATAATCCGTTGGTAGATCTTTAGTCGCCTGTAAATAAACAGAAACTTCGTGTCACAATTTGTCATTCGACGAGAGAGCACCCCATGGACACTTTGCAAAACATGCGCGCCTTCAGTTATGTGGCCGAAGCCGGCAGCTTCACCGCCGCCGCCGTGCAACTGGACACCACCACGGCCAACGTCTCGCGCGCGGTCTCCAACCTGGAAGCCCACCTGCAAACCCGCCTGCTCAACCGAACGACCCGCCGCATCGCCCTGACCGAAGCCGGCAAGCGCTACCTGTTGCGCTGCGAACAGATCCTGGCCTACGTCGAAGAAGCCGAAGCCGAGGCCAGCGACGCCCACGCACGCCCGGCCGGGCAACTGAAAGTGCACACCATGACCGGCATCGGCCAGCACTTCGTGATCGACGCCATCGCCCGCTACCGCAAGACCCACCCGGACGTGACCTTCGACCTGACCATGGCCAACCGCGTGCCGGACCTGCTCGACGAGGGTTACGACGTGTCCATCGTCCTCGCCAGCGAACTGCCGGATTCGGGTTTCGTCTCCCAGCGCCTGGGCATCACCTACAGCATCGTTTGCGCCTCGCCGGCCTACGTCAAAGCCAACGGCTGCGCACAAAAACCCAGCGACCTGCTCAACCACGCCTGCCTGCGCCTGGTCAGCCCGGTGATTCCCCTGGAGAAATGGGCCTTCGACGGCCCTGATGGCCAGGAAATGGTCACCATCAACAGCTCACCCTTCCTGGTGAACTCCGCCGACGCGATGAAAACCGCGATCATCAGCGGCATGGGCGTTGGGGTGCTGCCGCTGTACGCCGCGATAGAAGGCCTGCGCAACGGCACACTGGTGCGCGTGATGCCCAACTACCGCTCGCAGGAACTGAACCTGTACGCCATCTACCCGTCGCGCCAGTACCTGGACGCGAAGATCAAGACCTGGGTCGAGTATTTGCGTGGATCGTTGCCGGAATTGCTGGCGGCGCATCAGGCGGAATTGGCGGCGTATGAATTGAGCGGGAGCCTGGGTGGGGTTCGGGTGGCGAATTGATGGATGCCCGAGCCCGGCTCATATCAGATTGATCCCTTGTGGGAGCGAGCCTGTTCACGATGGCGTTCTCACATTCAAATCTCTGTGAGCAGATACACCGCTTTCGCGAGCAGGCTCGCTCCCACAGTTGGATTTGCATCAATCTGCCAGAAATTGGCCGGCTGTCAGGCCGCCTTCGCGAGCAAGCCCGCTCCCACATTTTGAATTATGCACGGTCAGGAAAATCAGGCCGGCCGGTAGGCCGCCTCGCTTTTGCTTTTGCGGTACACGCCCCCTCGAGAGGCTGAGCGCAGGTTCTGCGGAGTGGGCAACCCGGCATGGATGCCGGGTTAGCCGCCCCCGGCCATGGATGGCCGATGGCGGCGGGCCCACGGAGCAGGACCGGAGCGAGGGCACCCTGAGCCTAAGCGAAGGGCCGAACGTCAGGGGCAAGAGCCCTTGGTTACTTGGGGCTTTTCCAAGTGACCCGCCGTAAGGGCGGAACCGATAGCCGCCGTGACCGAAGAAACGGATATGCACACGGTCACCCACAACATGGTCGGCCCAGAGGCCGCCAAGACCAAACCAAACCGCAAACTGACAGCGCCGTCAGTTAGCCGTCACCCTCCTGACCAGCAAACAGGTTTATAAAGGAAACTACCTTACCCACCTACCGACCACCCAGCCCCGGCGCCCCACTCGCATGCGAATCCAGAAAAAATCCGCCCTGCTCGTCGCCCTTCTGATCGTCCTGGCAGCGCTGGGCCTGTGGTACGCCACCAAACCGGCCAAGGCCAAACTCGCCACCCCCACCGCCATCCCGGTGCGCGTGGTCGCCGTCGCCGAAAAAGACGTACCGCGCTACGTCAGCGGCATCGGTTCGGTACTGTCCCTGCACAGCGTCGTGGTCCGCCCGCAAATCGACGGCATCCTCACCAGACTGCTGGTCAAGGAAGGCCAACTGGTGAAAAAAGGTGACCTGCTGGCCACCATCGACGACCGGTCGATCCGCGCCAGCCTCGACCAGGCCCGGGCACAACTGGGCGAAAGCCAGGCGCAACTGCAAGTGGCGCTGGTCAACCTCAAGCGCTACAAGCTGTTGAGTGTCGACGACGGCGTATCCAAGCAGACTTACGACCAGCAACAAGCCCTGGTCAACCAGCTCAAGGCCACCGCCCAAGGTAACCAGGCCTCGATTGACTCCGCCGAGGTACAGCTTTCCTACACACAAATTCGCTCCCCGGTTAGCGGTCGTGTCGGCATTCGTACCGTCGACGAAGGCAACTTCCTGCGCATGACCGACACCCAAGGCCTGTTCACCGTGACCCAGATCGACCCGATCGCTGTGGAATTCTCCCTGCCGCAGCAAATGCTGCCGACCCTGCAAGGCCTGATCAACGACCCACAGCACGCTCGGGTCAAGGCCTACATCGGGGCCGACACCGACGGCGAAACCGGCAACCTGCTCGGCGAAGGTCACCTGACCCTGATCGACAACCAGATCAACGCCAACACCGGCACCATCCGCGCCAAAGCCGAATTCGACAACGACGCACAGAAACTCTGGCCGGGCCTGCTGGTGACGGTAAAGATTCAGACTGCCCTGGATAAAGATGCGCTGGTGGTGCCGCCGACAGTCGTACAACGCGGCCTCGACCAGCACTTCGTGTACCGGGTCAATGGGGACAAGGTCGAAGCCGTGCAGGTGCAGATGGTCTATCAAGGCAGCGGCCAGGACATCATCAAGGGTGTGAAGCCGGGTGATGTACTGGTCAGCGATGGTCAGTCGCGGCTCAAGCCCGGCGCTACTGTGCAAGTGCTGACCGAGCCACCTCAGGTGGTGCGATCGGAGGCGGCGCAATGAAGGGCCATGGTTCGATTTCAGCCTGGTGCATCGACCACCCGGTGGCCACGGTCCTGCTGACGTTCGCCCTGGTGCTGCTGGGTGTCATCGCGTTTCCGCGCCTGCCGGTAGCGCCGTTGCCGGAGGCAGAATTCCCGACCATCCAGGTGGCCGCGCAACTGCCCGGCGCCAGCCCGGAAACCATGGCTTCCTCGGTGGCCACGCCCCTTGAAGTGCAATTCAGTGCCATTCCCGGCGTAACCCAGATGACCTCGAGCAGTGCACTGGGCTCGACCAACCTGACCCTGCAATTCACCCTCGACAAGAGCATCGACACCGCCGCCCAGGAAGTGCAGGCGGCGATCAACACCGCCGCGGGCAAACTGCCCAAGGACATGCCGAACCTGCCAACCTGGCGCAAGGTCAACCCGGCCGACAGCCCGGTGCTGATCCTCAGCGTCAACTCCTCGCTGATGCCTGGCCCGGAGCTCAGCGACCTGACGGAAACCCTGTTGTCCCGTCAGCTCAGTCAGGTCGACGGTGTAGGACAGGTCGTCATCACCGGTCAGCAGCGTCCAGCGATCCGTGTCCAGGTGTCCGCCGACAAACTCGCCGCCATCGGCCTGACTCTGGCGGACATTCGCCTGGCGATCCAGCAGACCAGCCTCAACCTGGCCAAAGGGGCGCTGTACGGCGAATCGAGCATTTCAACCCTGTCGACCAACGACCAGTTGTTCCATCCCGACGAATACAGCCAGTTGATCGTTTCCTACAAGGACGGTGCACCGGTTCACCTCAAGGATGTCGCGAAAGTCGTCAACGGTTCGGAAGATGCCTACGTTCAGGCGTGGGCGGGTTCGCAACCGGGCGTGAACCTTGTGATTTTCCGCCAGCCAGGCGCCAACATCGTCGAGACCGTGGATCGCATTCAGGCCGCGCTGCCGGCGCTGCAAGCGATGTTGCCCGCCTCGGTGCAGGTCAAGGTGTTGATCGACCGCACCCAGACCATCCGCGCTTCGCTGCACGAGGTGGAAATCACCTTGATGATCGCTGTGATGCTGGTGGTGGCGGTGATGGCGCTGTTCCTGCGCCAACTGTCGGCCACGCTGATCGTGTCGGCAGTGCTCGGTGTGTCGCTGATCGCCAGCTTTGCGCTGATGTACGTCATGGGCTTCAGCCTGAACAACCTCACGCTGGTGGCGATCGTGGTCGCCGTGGGCTTTGTGGTGGACGATGCGATCGTGGTGGTGGAGAACATTCACCGGCATCTGGAGGCCGGCGACGGCATGCGCGAGGCGGCGATCAAGGGCGCCGGCGAGATCGGTTTTACCGTGGTGTCGATCAGTTTCTCGCTGGTGGCGGCGTTCATTCCGCTGCTGTTCATGGGCGGTGTGGTCGGCCGGCTGTTCAAGGAATTCGCCCTGACCGCCACCTCCACCATCATGATTTCGGTGGTGGTTTCGCTGACGTTGGCACCGACCCTCGCTGCGCTGTTCATGCGCGCGCCCGTGCATCATGCCCACGACAAACCGGGCTTTGGCGAGCGCCTGTTGGCGTGGTACGAAAAAGGCCTGCGCCGTGCCCTCGCCCACCAGAAATTGATGATCGGCGTGTTCGGTTTGTCCCTGGGGTTGGCGGTCGCCGGGTACATCTTTATCCCTAAAGGTTTCTTCCCGATTCAGGACACTGGCTTTGTTCTCGGTACCACCGAAGCAGCTGCGGATATTTCCTACGGCGACATGGTGAAAAAACACCTGGTGATGGCCGAAATCGTCGCCGCTGATCCTGCGGTTCAAGCATTTTCCCACTCGGTCGGCGTCTCGGGCAGCAACCAGACCATCGCTAACGGTCGCTTCTGGATCGCCCTAAAAAAACGCGGCGACCGAGATGTTTCGGCCAGCGAATTCATTGACCGGATTCGCCCGCAACTGATGAAAGTCCCGGGCATCGTCCTGTACCTGCGTGCGGGGCAAGACATCAACCTCAGCTCCGGCCCGAGCCGCGCCCAGTACCAATACGTGCTCAAGAGCAACGACGGTGCGACCCTCAGCACCTGGACCCAACGCTTGACGGAAAAACTGCGCAGCAACCCGGCGTTCCGCGATATTTCCAACGACCTGCAACTGGGCGGCAGCATCACCCACATCAGCATCGACCGTAGCGCCGCTGCACGTTTCGGCCTCACCGCCAGTGACGTCGACGAAGCCCTGTACGATGCTTTCGGCCAGCGTCAGGTCAATGAATTCCAGACCCAGATCAACCAGTACAACGTGATCCTGGAACTGGATACAAAGCAGCGCGGCAAGGCCGAAAGCCTCAACTACTTCTACCTGCGCTCGCCCCTGAGCGGGGAAATGGTGCCGCTGTCGGCCCTGGCCAGGTTCGATGCGCCGACTGTCGGCCCGCTGTCCATCGCCCATGACGGGATGTTCCCCGCCGCCAACCTGTCGTTCAACCTGGCCCCCGGCGTGGCACTGGGCGATGCGGTGATCATGCTCAACCAGGCCAAGGCCGACATCGGCATGCCGACCGCCATCAGCGGTAATTTCCAGGGCGCGGCCCAGGCGTTCCAGAGTTCGCTGGCCAGCCAGCCGTGGCTGATCCTGGCGGCGCTGTTGGCGGTGTACATCATTCTCGGCGTGCTCTACGAGAGCTTCGTCCACCCGCTGACGATCATTTCGACCTTGCCTTCGGCGGGCCTCGGCGCGGTGATCATGCTGTGGATTTGCGGCCAGGACTTTTCCATCATGGCGCTGATCGGGCTGGTGTTGCTGATCGGTATCGTGAAAAAGAACGGCATCCTGATGATCGACTTCGCCCTCGAAGCGCAGCGCAATGGCGGAATGTCGCCTGAGGACGCGATTTTCAAGGCCTGCATCACACGGTTCAGGCCGATCATCATGACTACCCTCGCCGCCCTGCTCGGCGCTCTGCCGTTGATGCTCGGCTATGGCACCGGCGCCGAATTGCGCCAGCCCCTGGGGATCGCGGTGGTCGGCGGTTTGCTGGTGAGCCAGGCGCTGACGCTGTTCACCACACCGGTCATATACTTGTGGCTTGAGCGGCTATTCCATCGACCTAAACCTGCGCCAGAACCGGTGCTGGCGACCACAGACTGAGGCGGGTCATGCGCGTTCTGATTATCGAAGACGAAGAAAAAACCGCGGACTATTTGCATCGCGGCCTGACGGAACAGGGTTTCACCGTGGATCTGGCCCGCGATGGCGTGGAAGGTCTGCACCTGGCGCTGGAGAGCGACTACGCGGTGATCGTCCTCGACGTCATGCTGCCGGGCCTCGACGGCTTCGGTGTGTTGCGCGCCTTGCGTGCGCGCAAGCAAACCCCGGTGATCATGCTCACCGCCCGCGAACGTGTGGAAGACCGCATCAAGGGCTTGCGTGAAGGCGCCGATGACTATCTGGGCAAACCGTTTTCCTTCCTTGAACTGGTGGCACGCCTGCAAGCGCTGACCCGGCGCAGCGGCGGTCATGAACCGGTGCAAGTGAGCATCGCCGACCTGTGGATAGATTTGATCAGCCGCAAGGCCACCCGCGCCGGTACACGCCTGGACCTGACCGCCAAGGAGTTCTCGCTGCTCAGCGTACTGGCCCGGCGCCAGGGTGAAATCCTCTCGAAAACCGCCATTGCCGAGATGGTCTGGGACATCAATTTCGACAGCGACGCCAACGTCGTCGAAGTCGCGATCAAACGCCTGCGGGCCAAGCTCGACGGGCCGTTCGAAGAGAAACTGCTGCACACTATTCGTGGCATGGGTTATGTGCTGGAGAGCCGTGGTGTCCAGTAATTCCATCGCCCTGCGTCTGAGCGCAATGTTCACGCTGGTGGCGCTGCTGGTGTTCCTGCTGATCGGCTGGGCGCTGTACCAGCAGGTCGACAAGGGCCTGGGCCTGCTGCCAGAAGCCGAACTCGATGCGCGCTACAGCGTGCTCGAATCCACGGTCGGCCGTTACGGCACGCCTGAGCACTGGGTGAAGATCAACAACAAGCTCAACCTGCTGAGCGAAGAAGACAAGCGCATCAGTTTCTGGATCATCAGCGGCGATCCACACTACGAATACGGCAACCTGACCTCGCAGATCCGTGCCTTTGCCCAAGGCTCGCTGGGCACGCGCGACATGCATCTGCCGGAGCACCCGTATCCGCTGAAAGTGCTGGTCAGCGAGTTTCCGGCCAAGGACCAGCGCCCAGCGTTGCGCTTCATGATCGCCATCGACACCGAAACGTTTTTCCATACCCAGCATCACCTGCTGGTCGCACTGATCAGCCTGGCGATTGCCGGTGTTCTGCTGGCCTCGGCACTGGGTTATTGGGTGGCGCGGATCGGGCTCAAGCCGCTGATCAAACTGTCCCAGGAAGCCCAGCGCCTGGCCCCGCCGTTGCGCTCGGGGCGCTTGCGATTATCACCGTTGCCGCCGGAACTCGATCAATTCGTCAGCTCGTTCAACTCGACCCTGGAACGGGTCGAGCAAGCCTACTCGCGCCTTGAGTCATTCAACGCCGATGTCGCCCACGAACTGCGCTCGCCACTGACCAACCTGATCGGCCAGACCCAGGTCGCATTGACCCGTGGGCGCTCCGCCGAGCACTACTTCGAAGTGCTGCAATCGAACCTCGAAGAGCTTGAGCGACTGCGTTCGATCATCAACGACATGCTGTTTCTCGCCAGCGCCGACCAGGGCAGCAAGGCGACCAAGCTCACCTCAACCTCGCTGGCCGATGAGGTGGCCACGACCCTGGAATATCTGGATTTCATTCTCGAAGACGCTCAGGTCCAGGTTGAGGTCAGTGGTGACGCGCAGGTGCGCATCGAGATCGCCCATCTGCGCCGGGCATTGATCAACTTGCTGAATAATGCGGTGCAGCACACCGCGCCCGGGCAGGTGATTCAAGTGCGGATCGAAGCCCAGGAGCATCAAGTCAGCATCGGCGTCGCCAACCCGGGTTCGCCGATTGCCAACGAACATCTGCCGCGCCTGTTCGAACGCTTCTACCGGGTCGATGCGTCGCGCAGCAACAGCGGCCACAATCACGGTTTGGGGCTGGCCATCGTCAAGGCGATTGCGTTGATGCATGGCGGCGATGTGTTCGTGCGCAGTGATCATGGGATGAATACGTTCGGGATTCATCTGCCCGTCTGAAACCCTCTCCTTTGTGGGAGCGAGCTTGCTCGCGATGCAGGCGACTCGGTGCAACTTCTGAACCGAGGTGATGCTATCGCGAGCAAGCTCGCTCCCACATTGGATTGGGTTGAACACATATAGGCGGCCAATCAACTATTGCCATAACCGCAACAGTCCTTTCATGAATCCGCTCTTTTTCCCCTCGCCCCATATCCTTATCTTTGCCCGCACCAAACAGCACTTGCCAAGCAAGAAGGTTTTAAAAATGTCCAACAGTATGGGTATTGCCAGCGCTTTCGTTTTGTCCTCTTTGTTCCTGTCGCCATTGGCGATGGCGGAAGAATCGCAGACTTTCGTCGCGCATAACGCCGCACGCGCTGCAACGTTCGAAGAGCATCAGATCGAGATGACGGCCAAGGCTGCTCAAGACTCCCAAGCCCCGCAGGCATCCAGCATCCAGGCCCAGCCACTGGCCGAGAAAGACAGCTGACCCGCACCGATCACTCCCGTTTCCCTCGACACTTTTCATCGGCTCTTCCCTTTGAGAAGTTGTCTTCAAAGCCGCTGCTGTCAGCGGCTTTTTTTATAGTGGCGACTCGGCCTTCATTGCAATTTGCGCAACGAAAGTCACTGACGCCCACACCCAAGATCAATCGTTCGAGCAACGGGAACGATTCACTCGGCTGCTACGTTTATGCAACTACGCTTAGAGCGTCCCTTTAGCGAACGTCAGCCCTATGACCGCAAGCCGCACCGCACATTTTCAAGGCCCGACCGGGCGACCCGAGATCATGGTGATCTTCGGCAGTACCCTGACCGTCATCTCGATCCTGTGCATCGTCACTTTCCTGCTGATCCGCGAACACGCCTACGCCCAGCAGACCGCCACACGCAGCGCGACCACCATCGCGCAACTGATCGATGCCGATGTCCTGCGTACGGTCGAGCTCTATGACTTGACCTTGCAGGGCCTGATCGCCGCCGCCCAACGGGACGACCTTAAACAGGTTGCACCGCAGATCCGTCATCTGGTGCTGTTCGACCGCTCCACCACTGCGCGCTACAAGGGCGACATCCTGCTGCTGGACAAGCACGGCGACGTGCTGGCCGACTCATCATTAATCGAGCCGAAACCGGGCAACTTCGCTGACCGCGATTACTTCCTGGCCCATGCCTTCAATCGCGACACCGGCATGTTTATCAGCCGACCGTTCAAGCCACGCTGCGACTGCGATGACAGCGACGAATGGCGCATCAGTTTCAGCCGGCGCATTTCTTCGCCCACGGGTGAGTTTCTGGGGGTCGCGGTGGCGTCGATGCGCATGAGCTACTTCGACCAACTTTTCAACAGCCTCGACATCGGCAACGGCAGTACGCTGGGCATCATCAACGATGACGGGATCCTCCTGGCGCAGAAACCGTACCGGGAGCAAAACGCCATCGGCAAAAGCCTCTCCAGCCGTCCCAACGTCGTACGCATGCTGCGCGAGCGCAGTGGTACCTTTGAAAGCGTATCGAGTGTCGATCATCAACGGCGCCTGTACACCTTTACCCGGGTCGGCAATCTGCCGCTGACCGTCATCGTGGCCCTTTCCATAGACGAAGTGTTCGCCACCTGGAACCGCACGGCCTATGTGATCAGCGGTGCAACAGGGGTCTTGTGCATCGGCCTGTTGTGGCTGACCTGGCTGCTCTGCCGTGAGCTGCGACGGCGCCAAAGTGCCGAGCAGGAATTGGCGCAACTGGCGGCCACCGATGCCTTGACCGGCGTGGCCAACCGTCGATCCCTTGATCAGACCCTGCGCCATGAATGGTTTCGTGCGCAGCGCAGTGGCAGGCCATTGTCGTTGCTGATGATCGATGCCGATCACTTCAAGGCCTTCAATGACCGGCACGGGCATCAGGCCGGCGACGAAGCCTTGCGGGCGTTGGCCGGGGTCCTGCGCGCCAATGTCCATCGCCCGACGGATCTGGTGGCTCGCTATGGCGGCGAGGAGTTTTCGGTGGTCCTGGCCGAAACTGACAGTGAAGGCGCGAAGCAGATCGCCGAGTACATCCGCGAGGCGGTGCAGAAACTGCCACTGGTGGACGCCGGTGAGCCGCCGATGAGTGTGAGTATCGGTATTGCCACCTGGACGGCGGCCAGCGATATCAACCTGGAGCAATTGCTGTTCAGTGCCGACAAGGCGCTGTATCAGGCCAAGGAAGGGGGGCGTAACCGGGTGGTGTGTGCCGAATAGGATTTTCATTGGATGGGCAGACGCCATCGCGAGCAAGCTCGCTCCCACAGGGGAATGCAATCCACTGTAGGAGCGAGCTTGCTCGCGATGAGGCCAGCCCAGGCACTACAAACTTCGGAACATAAAAAAAGGCCACCCGAAGGCAGCCTTTAAAAAACTAGAGAGGTTTTTTGCTTACACGGCCGCAACCGGACGCATGTAAGAGATCGGTGCAGTGCTGGCGTCTTCGAACGTCACGACTTCCCAGGCATCTGTCTGCTCAATCAACTTGCGCAGCAGCTGGTTGTTCAGTGCGTGGCCGGACTTGAAGCCCTTGAACTCACCAATCAGGCTATTGCCCAGCAGGTAGAGGTCACCAATTGCATCGAGAATCTTGTGCTTCACGAATTCGTCTTCATAGCGAAGGCCGTCTTCGTTCAGTACGCCATCGGCGTCGACCACAATAGCGTTTTCAACGCTGCCGCCGAGTGCGAGGTTGTGCTTGCGCAGGTACTCGATGTCACTCATGAAACCGAAAGTACGGGCGCGGCTGACTTCTTTTACGAACGAAGTGCTGGAAAAATCCACGCTTGCACTTTGGGTGCGGTCCCGGAAAACCGGGTGATCGAAATCGATCTCGAAGCTCACCTTGAACCCTTCGAAAGGGACGAAAGTGGCGCGCTTGTCGCCGTCTTCCACTGTCACTTCACGCAGGATGCGGATGAATTTCTTGGCGGCGTCCTGTTCTTCCAGGCCTGCCGATTGAATCAGGAATACGAAGGGTCCAGCGCTGCCATCCATGATCGGGACTTCGGACGCGGAGAGCTCGACGTAGGCGTTATCGATGCCCAGGCCAGCCATGGCCGAGAGCAAGTGCTCTACCGTGTCCACTTTGACGTCGCCATTGATCAGCGTGGTCGACATAGTGGTTTCACCGACGTTTTCCGCGCGGGCAGGAATTTGCACCACAGGGTCGAGGTCAGCGCGACAAAACACAATGCCAGTGTCGACAGGCGCAGGCTTGAGGGTCAGGTAGACCTTCTCCCCGGAGTGCAGGCCTACACCTGTGGCACGGATAATATTTTTCAGTGTGCGTTGTTTAATCATGGCTTGGGCCGCTTCAGCGCAAATTGCGAACTGGTATCAACAAAGGCTGGCGATGATAGCAGACCACGCCTTTGCTGAACACCAATCACCTTCATAGCCCTGATACATTCCATCAATCGGCCTGACGACGCAGGAAAGCCGGGATGTCCAGGTAGTCCAGATCATCTTGCGGATTCATCTTCGCGGCAGTCGCAGCACCGGCCTGAGCCTGGTTGCGCATGACGGTCGGACGGTCCAGGTCACGGTAGTTCACCGCTGGAGCTTCCTGACGAACAGGGGCCTGTTGTTGTGGCTGTGCAGCCATCGAAGTGTGAACGGTGTTGTCGATGACCTTCACAGGCTTCTCGATTTTAGCGCCCAGACCTGTGGCAACGACAGTCACGTGCAGCTCGTCGCGCATGTCCGGATCGATAACGGTACCGACCTTGACCATCGCGTGCTCGGAAGCGAATGCCTCGATGATGCTACCCACGTCAGAGTATTCACCCAGGGACAGATCCGGACCGGCGGTAATGTTCACCAGGATGCCGCGTGCGCCTTGCAGGTTCACGTCTTCGAGCAGCGGGTTGCGGATGGCCGCTTCGGTGGCTTCGCGTGCACGGTTCGGACCGCTGGCGCAGCCAGTGCCCATCATCGCCATGCCCATTTCGCTCATCACGGTACGCACGTCGGCGAAGTCGACGTTGATCATGCCCGGACGCTTGATGATGTCGGAGATACCGCGGACGGCACCGGCCAGTACATCGTCTGCCTTGGCGAAAGCCGACAGCAGGCTGGCGTCTTTACCGAGGATGGTCAGCAGCTTCTCGTTGGGAATGGTGATCAACGAGTCGACGCTTTCGGAGAGCATACGGATGCCTTCGTCGGCGATCTGCATACGCTTGCGGCCTTCGAACGGGAACGGACGGGTCACGACCGCAACGGTCAGGATGCCCATTTCCTTGGCTACTTCGGCGATGATCGGCGCAGCACCGGTACCGGTACCGCCGCCCATGCCAGTGGTGATGAACACCATGTTGGTGCCCTGCAGCACTTCGGCAATGCGCTCACGGTCTTCCAGAGCGGCTTGACGGCCGACTTCAGGGTTGGCGCCAGCGCCCAGGCCTTTGGTCACGCCGGTGCCCAGTTGCAGGATGGTCCGCGCGCCGATGTTTTTCAGCGCTTGAGCATCGGTGTTGGCGCAGATGAACTCGACGCCTTCGATGTTGCTCTTGACCATATGGTTGACAGCGTTGCCGCCGCCACCGCCGACACCGATAACTTTGATTACCGGGCTTGCGGGGATGTTGTCTACGAGTTCGAACATTTTCCCTCTCCTTTACATTCTCTAGTTTTTTCGCCTACTGCGTGCTTCGGTGTAACGGTATTGCGGTAAATCTTCAGAAATTGCCCTGGACCCACTTCTTCAGGCGGTCCAGCAGCGGAGCCTGTGGCTCTTCATTGCTGTAGCTGTCGCGACTGCCGATGCCCGAGAACGAGATGCCGTCGGACTGCTTCTGCAGGCCGTACATCAACAGGCCGACGCCGGTGGAATAGATCGGGTTGCGTACCACGTCATCCAGACCTTTCACGCCGTGAGGCACGCCCAGGCGCACCGGCATGTGGAAGATTTCCTCGGCCAGTTCGGTAGCGCCTTCCATCTTCGACGTACCGCCGGTCAGCACGATGCCGGCCGGGATCAGGTCTTCGTAGCCGCTGCGGCGCAGTTCGGCCTGGATCAGCGTGAACAGCTCGTCGTAGCGCGGCTCGACTACTTCGGCCAAGGCCTGGCGGGACAGCTCACGCGGTGGACGGTCGCCAACGCTTGGTACCTTGATGGTTTCACCGGCACCGGCCAGTTTGGCCAGGGCACAGGCGTAGCGGATCTTGATTTCTTCGGCGTACTGGGTCGGAGTGCGCAACGCCATGGCGATGTCGTTGGTCACCTGGTCACCGGCAATCGGGATCACCGCGGTGTGACGGATCGCGCCTTCGGTGAAGATCGCGATGTCGGTAGTACCGCCACCGATGTCCACCAGGCACACGCCCAGCTCTTTCTCGTCATCGGTCAGTACCGAGTACGCGGAAGCCAGTTGCTCGAGAATGATGTCGTCGATTTCCAGACCGCAGCGGCGCACGCATTTTTCAATGTTCTGCGCAGCGTTGACGGCGCAGGTGACCACGTGGACCTTGGCTTCCAGACGTACGCCGGACATGCCCAGCGGTTCGCGGACGCCTTCCTGGTTATCGATTACGTAATCCTGCGGCAGGGTGTGCAGCACGCGCTGGTCAGCCGGGATCGCCACGGCCTGGGCAGCGTCGAGCACACGCTCAAGGTCCGCCGAGCTGACTTCGCGATCACGAATCGCCACGATGCCGTGGGAGTTCAGGCTGCGGATGTGATTACCGGCCACGCCGACGAACGCCGAGTGAATGCGGCAACCAGCCATCAGCTGCGCTTCTTCGATGGCGCGCTGGATCGATTGCACGGTGGACTCGATGTTCACCACCACGCCTTTTTTCAGGCCACGGGACGGATGGGTGCCGATCCCGACGATTTCCAGCGTGCCGTCGTCCGCGACCTCGCCCACCAGCGCCACCACCTTGGAGGTGCCGATATCGAGACCGACGATCATTTTGCCGCTTTGCACGTTTGCCATGGGTCCTGCCTCTTCTTAATTCTTCGCGACAGCGGGTTGGGCTGCCGTGGGCGCTACAGGTTCCCGCCAGCCAACAGCGAGGCCGTTGGCGTAGCGCAGATCGATGCGCGCAATGTTCGTAATCTGTTCTTTGAGCGTCTTGTCATAGATGGCGATGAAACGGCGCATCTTTTCCACCTGGTTGCCGCGTCCCAGCAGCAGTTCGATCCCGGGACCCGCACTGCCGGGGCCGGTGGTCAGGAACCAGCTGCCGCGATCACGCAGTTCGAGGCGTGCAATCGAGAAGCCCAGCGGCCTGAGCATCTGGCTCAGTACCTGGTATTGCTGCATCACTTGCTGCTGAGCCCGCTGTGGGCCGAACAGCTGTGGCAGGTGTTCATAGTTCGCCAGCTCGCGCGGGGTGAAGGCCTGGCCCTGGTTGTTCAACAGCGACTCGTCGCCCCAACGGGCCACCGGCAGTTGTTCTTCCAGGCGGATCACCACTTGATCCGGCCACACCCTGCGCACTTCGGCGTGGGCAATCCATGGCATCTGTTCCAGCTCGGTGCGCATGCTCGCCAGGTCGATGGTGAAGAAGCTCGACGCCACGTAAGGGGCGATCCGCTGCTGCACCGCTTGCTGGCTGATGTAACTCAGGTCGCCCTGCACGTTGATCTTGGTGATCGGCCTGTCGGCATACGGCAACAACCGTGTCGCACCTTCGTAAGTACCGAACCCCAAAGCCACCAGCAGTACCGGCCAGAACAACGCTTTGAGAAAACCGAAGTTGGCTTTCGGCAGGCGCGCGGACATCGGCTCTTTGGCCACCATTCGGCTGGCACCACGCGGTACCGGCTTGCGGCCGGTCGGTGCGGTGGGCTGATGTCTGAGCTGAGCGCCTTGCATGGCCTTAACCTCTCGTCGACTCTTGGTTACCGGCAGTCTTGCCGACAACGCTCTCGGCCAGAATGGCCAGAACCAGTTGCTGGAAATCCAGACCGGCGGCACGGGCCGCCATCGGCACCAGGCTGTGATCGGTCATGCCCGGTGCGGTGTTGACTTCCAGGAACCAGAACTGCCCTTCGGCGTCCTGCATCACGTCTGCCCTGCCCCAACCGGCGATACCCAGCGCTTCACAGGCTTTCGCCGTGAGGTCCATGAGTTCCTTTTCCTTGGCGCTGTCCAGACCGCACGGAATGCGGTACTGGGTATCGTTGGCGATGTACTTGGCGTCGTAGTCGTAGAAGCTGTGCGTGGTACCCAGGGCAATCGGTGGCAACACCTGGTCACGCAGGGTGGCGATGGTGAACTCCGGACCGTGAATCCATTGCTCGACCAACACTTGCGAATCGTAGGTACTGGCCGCCTTCCATGCGTCGATCAATTCGGACGCGGAACTCACTTTGGCCATACCGATACTTGAACCTTCATGGGCCGGTTTGACGATCAAAGGGAAGCCCAGTTCCGTCGCCGCCGAAATACAATCGGCCTCGCTGCTCAGTACCGCGTGACGCGGGGTTGGAATGCCCAGGCTGTGCCAGACCTGCTTGGTGCGCAGTTTGTCCATGGCCAGGGCCGAAGCCAGGATGCCGCTGCCGGTGTACGGAATGCCCAGGCATTCGAGCAAGCCCTGCATGCTGCCGTCTTCACCACCACGGCCGTGGAGGATGATGAAGGCGCGGTCGATTTTTTCGTTGAGCAGACGCTGCAGCAGGTCATCGCCCACGTCGAGGCCGAACGCGTCCACACCGGCGCTTTGCAGTGCGTCCAGAACGGCGTTACCCGACTTCAGGGAGACCTCACGCTCGGCGCTCTTGCCGCCGAACAGCACGGCGACGCGGCCGAAGTCTTTCGGCGCGATCGTGGAGACCAGGTTGGCGTAGGCAACAGTCATTTCAACTTCCCCTTCTCCGGTGCGGCAACGGCACCGGCGAACAACTCACTTTTCAACAGTTTTGGTGCGAGACCGCCGATATCACCGGCGCCCTGGCACAGCAGGATGTCGCCGGCGCGCAGCAGCGGCTTGACTACTGGCGCGAGGTCGACGCCACGCTCGATGTAGATCGGGTCGAGCTGGCCACGCTGACGGATGCTGTTGCACAGCTTGCGGCTGTCGGCGCCCGGAATCGGCTCTTCGCCGGCCGGATAGACTTCCATCAGCAGCAGTACGTTGGCGTCGGCCAGCACATTGACGAAATCGTCGTACAGGTCACGGGTGCGGCTGTAACGGTGCGGCTGGTAGACCATCACCAGGCGGCGCTCCGGCCAGCCACCGCGTACGGCCTTGATCACGGCCGCGACTTCCGTCGGGTGGTGACCGTAGTCATCGACCAGCATCACATTGCCGCCGTCCACCGGCAGTTCGCCGTAGACCTGGAAGCGTCGGCCGACCCCCTGGAACCCGGACAGGCCCTGGACGATGGCTTCATCGCTGACGCCTTCGTCGGTGGCGATGCAGATGGTCGCAAGGGCATTCAATACGTTGTGGTTGCCCGGCATGTTCACCGAAACATCCAGTGGCTCGCGGTCGGGACGCAGTACGGTGAAGAAGGTCTGCATGCCTTGCTGGCGCACGTTGATGGCGCGCACGTCGCAGTCTTCGCCGAAGCCGTAAGTAACGGTCGGACGCTTGACCTGCGGGAGGATTTCACGCACCACCGGATCGTCCAGGCACACCACGGCCAGACCATAGAACGGCAGGTTGTGGAGGAACTCGACGAAGGTTTTCTTCAGTTTGTTGAAGTCACCGTCGTAGGTCGCCATATGATCGGCGTCGATGTTGGTGACCACAGCCACCAGCGGCTGCAAGTGCAGGAAGCTGGCGTCGCTTTCGTCGGCTTCGGCGATCAGGTAGCGGCTGGTGCCAAGCTGGGCATTGGTGCCCGCGGCATTCAGGCGGCCACCGATCACGAATGTCGGGTCCAGGCCACCGGCGGCGAACACCGAAGCGATCAGGCTGGTGGTCGTGGTTTTGCCGTGGGTACCGGCAACGGCGATACCGTGGCGATAACGCATCAGCTCAGCCAGCATCTCCGCACGCGGCACCACCGGGATACGGCGTTCCAGCGCGGTAGCGACTTCCGGGTTGGACGTGTTCACGGCGCTCGACACCACCAGCACGTCGGCGGCCGCGGCGTTCTCGGCGCGATGGCCGATGAAGATCTGCGCGCCGAAGGACTCCAGGCGTTCAGTCACCGGCGAAGCCTTCAGGTCGGAACCGGACACGGCATAACCCAGGTTCAGCAGCACTTCGGCAATCCCGCACATGCCCACACCGCCGATACCGACGAAGTGGATGCGACGGATACGGCGCATTTCCGGTTGCGGCATGGCTTTCTGACTCTCAACCATGGGCCACCTCCAGGCAGCTATCGACCACGTTACGGGTGGCATCGGGTTTGGCCAGGCGGCGTGCCGCGGTAGCCATTTCGTTGAGTCGTTGTGGTTGCATCAGGACCTCTGTCAGGCGAGCGGCAAGATCCGCTGCGCCAGTCGTTCTTTGTGGCATCAGGAAGGCTGCGCCTTCACGGGCCAAATATTCGGCGTTGCGGGTCTGGTGATCGTCGATGGCATGAGGCAAAGGCACCAGCATCGAGGGCAGACCGGCGGCGGCCAGTTCACTGATGGTCAGCGCGCCTGCGCGACATACCACCAGGTCGGCCCAGCTGTAGGCTTGGGCCATGTCTTTGATGAAGGGCTGCACCTGCGCCTCGACGCCAGCCGCGCGATAACGCTCTGCAGTCACTTCATCGTGGTTTTTGCCGGCCTGATGGAACACTTCCGGACGCAAATCGGCAGCGACTTGCGACAGGGCTTCAGGCAGCAACTTGTTCAACGGTTCTGCGCCCAGACTTCCGCCCAGGATCAGCAAACGCGCCTTGCGACCGGCCAGGGCAGGTCGCGATGTCTCGAGGAACAGCTCGGTGCGCACCGGATTACCGGTGGTCCGGCGGCTGTCCGACAGGGTAAAGGTGTCGGGGAACGCTTCACAGACTCGGGCGGCCAACGGCACCAGCAACCGATTGGCGGTACCGGCCACGGCGTTCTGTTCGTGAACGATCACCGGCACACCGGCCAGTTTGGCCGCGACGCCGCCAGGACCGGTCACAAACCCACCAAAGCCAACGACGCAGACCGGCTGCAGACGGCGAATGATCGCCCGCGCCTGCCAGACCGACTTGAACAACATGAACGGTGCCTTTAGCAGGGACAATTTGCCCTTGCCGCGCAGACCGCTGGCATTGATCCGATGCAGTTCGATACCGGCCGCCGGCACCAGTTCGTTCTCGATCCCACGCGGGGTGCCGAGCCAGTGCACGGTGTAGCCGCGCGCCTGGAATTCGCGGGCACAGGCCAGCGCCGGGAACACGTGGCCACCGGTACCGCCAGCCATGATCATGACGTTAGCGCCCATGGTTCGGCTCCTCGGCGAAGTCGCTCTCATGGAACTCCATCTCTTCGCTGCCCAGGTGGGTTCGACTTTCCCACTCGATGCGCAGCAACAAGCCGAGACAGGCGCAGCAAATCACCAACGAACTACCGCCATAACTGAGGAACGGCAGGGTCAGCCCCTTGGTCGGCAGCAGGCCGACATTCACGCCGATGTTGATCAGGAACTGGCCGATCCACAGGAACGACAGACCGTATGCCACATAAGCTGCGAAAAACTGCTTGGCCTTTTCAGCCCACAAACCGATGTACATGCCACGAATACACACGAAGACAAACAGTGCCACGGTGCACAACGAACCCACCGCACCCAGCTCTTCGGCCAGGACCGAGAACACGAAGTCAGTGTGGGCTTCCGGCAGGTAGAACTGTTTCTGCACGCTGTTGCCCAGGCCCACGCCCAGCCATTCGCCGCGACCGAAGGCGATCAATGCCTGGGACAACTGATAGCCAGCGCCGAACTGGTCGGCCCATGGGTCGGCGAAGTTGGTCAGACGCGCCATTCGATACGGCTGCATTTGAATCAACAGCACCACTGCACCGACGGCCAGGACCACCATCAGGGAAAAGCGGAACAACCCGACGCCGCCAAGGAACAGCATCGCCGCCGCGGCCCCCATCATCACGACGGTGGCACCGAAGTCCGGCTCCATCAGCAGCAGGCCCGCCATCGGCAGCAGCACGATGAACGGCTTGAAGAAGCCCATCCAGCTTTCACGCACTTCTTTCTGGCGACGCACCAGATAACCGGCGAGGTAGATCACCACGAACACCTTGGCGATCTCGGAAGGCTGGACGTTGAAGAAACTGAATCCGATCCAGCGCATCGAACCGTTCACTTCACGGCCGATCCCCGGGATGATCACCATCACCAGCAAGCCGAACGCCCCCAGCAGCATCAGCCAGCCCAGGCGTTGCCAGGTGGCAATCGGGATCATCATGGTGACGATGCAGGCACCCAGGCCCAGCACCACGTAAATAAGGTGGCGAATCATGTAATACAGGGCGCTGCCCGACTGCACGGCCGCCACTTCGGTCGATGCCGAGGCGATCATGATCAGCCCCAGGCCGAGCAGCGTCAGGCAGCCAGCGAGCATCGGGAAGTCGAGGTCGATACCGCGCCCGGTGATGAGCGGCGATGGATACGGCTTGATGATGCCTTTGAGGCTCATGCCAGATCCTCCACGGCTTGGACGAACTGGTGACCACGGTCTTCGTAGTTTTTGAACATGTCGAAACTGGCGCAGGCAGGCGACAGCAGCACCACGTCGCCCGGCTGGGCTGCAGCGCGGCATTGCTCGACGGCTTCGACCAGGGAGCCGGCGCGGATCAGCGGTACGGCATCGCCGATGGCTTCACCGATCTTGTCGGAGTCACGACCCATCAGGACCACGGCGCGGCAGTTGGCCGCCACCGGATCGCGCAGGTCCTTGAACTCGGCACCCTTGCCGTCGCCACCGGCGATCAGCACGATCTTGCCGTCGATGTCCGCGCCGAGGCCTTCGATGGCCGCCAGTGCGGCACCGACGTTGGTGGCCTTGGAATCGTTGTAGTAACCCACGCCGTCGAGGTCGCGGACCCATTGGCAGCGATGCTCGAGACCGGCGAAGGTGCGCAGGCTCGACAGCATGGCATCGAACGGCAGGCCGACCGCATGGCCCAGGGCCAGGGCTGCCAGGGCGTTGGACTGGTTGTGGGCGCCGCGAATCTTCAATTCGCGCACTGGCATCAGGTTCTGGAATTCGAAGCCCAGGTATTTCTCGCCGTCTTCTTCACGAATACCGAAAGCCTTGAAATCGGGTTTGCTCAGGCCGAAGGTCCAGCATGGCTGGCCCTCGCCCATCAGCGGACGGCTCAGGGCGTCCTGGCGATTGACCACGAACTGCCTGGCGCCACGGAAGATCCGGTGCTTGGCCAGGTGATAGGCCGGCAGACCGCTGTAACGGTCCATGTGGTCTTCGCTGATGTTGAGCACGGTCGCCACTTCGGCGTTGAGTTGGTCGGTGGTTTCCAGCTGGAAACTCGACAGCTCCATCACGTACAACTCGATATCGTCGCTGAGCAGGTCCAGCGCCGGCGTGCCAAGGTTGCCACCGACGGCAACACGCTTGCCCGCCGCCGCCGCCATTTCGCCGACCAACGTGGTCACGGTGCTTTTTGCATTGGAGCCGCTGATGGCCACGATCGGCGCCTTCGCGTTACGCGCGAACAGCTCGATGTCACCGGACAATTTCACGCCACGGGCGGCGGCGGCCTGCAGGGCCGGGGTCGCCAGCGCCAGGCCGGGGCTCACGTAGAGCTCGTCGGCGCGGCACAAGAACTCGACATCCAACTCGCCACAACGCACTTCCACGTGCGGATAGTCACGCTTGAGCGCGGCCAGTTCCGGTGGATTTTCCCGCGTATCGGCCACGGCAAACGCCACGCCCCGGTTCGCCAGGAAGCGAACCAGGGACATGCCGCTCTTGCCGAGGCCGACAACGATGCGGAAGTGGTCAGAAGCGATCAGAGACACTTGTTTCTACCTCAGCTTCAGGGTGGCAAGGCCGATCAGCACGAGAATCACGGTGATGATCCAGAAACGGACGATCACGCGCGGCTCGGGCCAGCCCTTGAGTTCAAAGTGGTGGTGAATGGGCGCCATGCGGAATACGCGGCGACCGGTCAGTTTAAAAGAGGCAACCTGAATGACGACTGACAGGGTTTCCATCACGAACACGCCGCCCATGATGAACAGGACGATTTCCTGACGGACGATCACCGCAATGGTGCCCAGGGCCGCGCCCAGCGCCAGTGCGCCGACGTCACCCATGAAGACTTGTGCCGGATAGGTGTTGAACCACAGGAAGCCCAGGCCGGCTCCGATCAACGCGCCACAGAACACAATCAACTCGCCTGCGCCCGGTACGTAAGGAATCAGCAGGTATTCGGCGAACTTCACGTTACCCGACAGGTAGCAGAAAATGCCCAGGCCACCACCAACCATCACGGTCGGCATGATCGCCAGGCCGTCGAGGCCGTCGGTCAGGTTGACCGCGTTGCTCGAACCGACAATCACGAAATAGGTCAGCACGATGAAGCCGGCGCCCAGCGGAATGCTGTAGTCCTTGAGCATCGGCAGGATCAGCGTGGTCTCCACCGGCGTGGCGGCAGTCATATAAAGGAAGATCGCCGCACCCAGACCGAATACCGATTGCCAGAAATATTTCCAGCGACTCGGCAAGCCACGGGAGTTCTTCTCGATGACCTTGCGGTAGTCGTCGACCCAGCCGATGGCGCCGAACAGCAAGGTCACCAGCAGAACGACCCAGACGTAACGGTTGCTCAGGTCAGCCCACAGCAGGGTGCTGACACCGATGGACGACAGAATCAGCGCGCCGCCCATGGTCGGTGTACCCGACTTGGACAGGTGCGACTGCGGGCCGTCGTTGCGAACGGATTGACCGATCTGACGGTTCTGCAACGTGCGGATCATCCACGGGCCATAGCACAGCGACAGGACCAGCGCGGTCAGTACACCGAGAATCCCGCGCAGGGTCAGGTACTGGAAGACCGCGAAGCCTTTGTAGAACTGTTGCAGATACTCCGCTAGCAGCAGCAGCATTAATGTTTCTCCAGACTGGACCCGCACAAAGCGGCGACGACGTTTTCCATCGCAGCGCTGCGCGACCCCTTGATCAAAATGGTGGTGTTTGTGTCTTGCTCGGCGTCCAGGGCCTTGATCAGTTCAGCTTGCGTGCTGAAGTGAAAAGCCTGAGGACCGAATGCGTTCACGGCGTGAGCCATCATTGGCCCGACGGCGTACAGCGCAGAAACCTTGCCACGGGCGTACGCGCCCACGTCGCGGTGCCCCTGCTCCGCCCATTCGCCCAACTCGCCGATATCCCCGAGCACCAGGACGGTGCGACCGGAAAAGCCGGCCAGTATATCAACGGCAGCACACATGGAGGTGGGGTTGGCGTTGTAAGTGTCATCGATCACGCGCATGCCGTTGGTGGCCAGTTGCGCGACGGTGCGCCCCTTGACCGGTTGCATCGCGCCAAGGCCGGTGGCGATACCGAACAGCGACACACCCAGGGCATGGGCGGCTGCGGCGGCGGCCATGGCATTGGCGACGTTATGGGTGCCGAGCAGGTTCAATTGAACGCGCTCCACGCCTTCAGGGCTGTGCAGGTTGAACGCCGGGCAGCCGCGGGCATCGGTAGTCAGGTCACTGGCGTAGAAATCGGCGCTGGCGTTGCTCAACGCAAACGTCAGCACTTTGCGGTCACCGGCGCGTGCCTTCCAGATACCGAATGCCTTGTCGTCAAGATTGAGAACGGCGACGCCATCGGCATCCAGCCCTTCGATGATCTCGCCCTTGGCTTCGACGATTTTGTCCGGGCCGCCGAACTCGCCGACGTGGGCGGTCCCGGCATTGTTGAGAATGGCCACGTGCGGCCGGGTCAGGCCGACGGTGTAGGCAATTTCACCCAGGCGCGAGGCACCCAGTTCGATCACGGCAGCGGTGTGTTCCGGTGCCAGTTCGAGCAAGGTCAGCGGCACGCCGAGGTCGTTGTTCAGGTTGCCACGGGTCGCCAGCACCGGACCACGGGTGCGCAGAATGCTCGCAAGCATCTCCTTGACCGTGGTCTTGCCGCTGGAACCGGTGACGGCCGCGACCGGATGGGTGTAGGCGGCGCGATTGAGCGCGCCCAACTGGCCGAGGGCCTGGCGAGTGTCGCTGACCAGTAACTGCGGCAGCGTGCTGCCAGCGACTTCACGCTCGACCAGCGCAGCCACGGCGCCCTTGGCGGCGACTTCATTCAGATAGTCATGACCGTCAAAACGCGGACCGGTCAGGGCAATAAACAGCTGGCCCGGCTTGATTGCACGGCTGTCGATGCTAACGCCGTCGAAGCTGGCATCGGCGGACACCAGGCGAGCACTCAGCGCACCGGTCAGCTCACTCAGTTTCAAGGCCTTAAGCATGGGCCACCTCCCACGCGGTCAAGGCATGATCAGCCTCGACCAGATCGGAAAAGGCATGGCGTTCGCCGTTGATTTCCTGATAGTCCTCGTGACCTTTCCCGGCCAGGACAATCACGTCATCCGCCGAGGCACTGGCGATCAACCGGGCAATCGCCTGACCACGACCGGCAACGAACTCCACTTTATCCACAGCCGTGAAACCGGCGCGGATGTCATCGAAAATCACTGCCGGGTCTTCTGTGCGCGGATTGTCATCGGTCACCAGCACGCCATCGGCCAGGCGCTCAACCACTTCGGCCATCAACGGACGCTTGCCGCGATCGCGGTCGCCGCCACAGCCGAACAGGCACAGCAACCGGCCCTTGGCGTGTGGACGCAGAGCCAGCAGCACTTTTTCCAGGGCATCCGGGGTGTGGGCGTAATCGACCACCACCAGCGGCTGCGAGCCACCGCCCAAGCGCTGCATGCGCCCGGCAGGGCCTTCAAGCTTCGGCAGCACCTTGAGAATTTCGTCCAGGGCGTAATCCAGACCGAGCAACGCACCGACCGCCGCCAGGACATTGCTCAGGTTGAAGCGACCGAGCAAGGTGCTGCGCAGGTGGTGCTCGCCCTGTGGCGTGACCAGCGTGGCGCGCACGCCTTCGTCGTCGAATTGCGCCTGACGGCAATACAGGTAGGCGCTGGAGTCTTCCAGGCTGTAGGTGATCAACCGCGACTCGCGCTTGTCGGCGGCCAGTTGCCGGCCGAACTTGTCGTCGAGGTTGACCACGCGGCATTTCAAGTCATTCCAGTCAAACAGCCTGGCCTTGGCTTCGCCGTAGGCCTGCATGGTGCCGTGATAATCCAGGTGATCGCGGGACAGGTTGGTCATCACTGCCACATCGAACGCCAAGGCAGTCACGCGCCCCTGATCCAGGCCATGGGAAGAAACTTCCATCGCCACGGCCTTGGCCCCGGCCTTTTTCAGGTCCGCCAGGGTCGCTTGCACGGCAATCGGGTTCGGCGTGGTGTGCAGGCCGCTTTCCAGCGCCCCATAGAAACCCGAACCGAGCGTGCCGACCAGGCCGCAGTGCTGGCCGAGCAGGTCCAGCGCCTGGGCGATCAATTGAGTCACGCTGGTCTTGCCGTTGGTACCGGTCACGCCCACCAGGTTCAGGTGGTGGCTCGGCTCGCCATAAAAACGCCCGGCGATGTCCGACAGCTGAGCCGCCAGACCTTTGACCGGAATCAACGGCACTTCAGTGATCGGCAGGACCGTGGCGCCTTCTACTTCATAGGCCACCGCGGCAGCACCACGCTGCAAGGCGTCAACCATATGCGCGCGCCCATCGAACTTCCCGCCCGGCACAGCGAGGAACAGATCACCCGCACGCACATTGCGGCTGTCCAGGGCGAGTTCGCGAATCAGCAGATCGTGGCCGGCGTGAGGGAAAATCTTGTTCAGGCTCAGGGACATCAGCCGCGCCCTCCATTGGCTTTCAGCGGAACGACCGGTGTTGCGTTCGCTTGTTGAGTAGGTGGCAGGTTGTCCGGGGTAATGTTCATCAGGCGCAGGGTGCCCGACATCACACGGCTGAACACCGGCGCGGAAACCAGGCCGCCGAAGTAACCGGCCTTGGTCGGCTCGTCGATGACCACCACGATGGCGTAACGCGGATCGCTCATCGGGCCGAAACCGGCGAACAGCGAACGGTAGGAGTTCACGGCGTAACCCTTGGTGCCGACCGAGGTTTTACGCGCAGTACCCGACTTGCCGCCCACGTGATACGCCGGCACCTGCGCACGGAACACCCCGCGCGGGGCTTCGATCACTTGTTGCAGCATGCCTTGCATGGTTTTTGCGACGGCCTCCGGCAGCACCTGGGTGGTTTGCGGCGCCTTGTCGGTCTTGATCAGGGTCAACGGTGCAAGGCGACCGTTGTTGGCCAGGGCCGAGAAGGCGTGGACCAACTGGATCGCGGTCACGGAAACACCGTAGCCGTAGGACAGCGTGGCGGTTTCTGCCTTGCGCCATTCGCGGTAGTTCGGCAGATTGCCGACGCGCTCGCCCGGGAAGCCCAGGCCAGTGTCCTGGCCGAGGCCGACTTTCTGCGCCAGACGGAAAATGGTTTCGCCGCCGATATCGAACGCGACCTTGCTCATGCCGACGTTACTGGAATTGATCAGGATGCCGGTCAGGTCGAGCACCGGGCCTTCGGTCTTGGATACGTCCTTGATGGTGTACTTGCCAATCTGCAGGGAGCCCGGATACACCTCGACGGTATCGCTCGGTTTCCAGCGGCCGGTTTCGATGGCGGCGCTCATCGAGATCGCTTTCATGGTCGAGCCTGGCTCGAACACGTCGATCATCGCGCGGTTACGCATCATCGCCGGCTGCAGGTTGCGGCGGTTGTTCGGGTTGTAGGTCGGCTGGTTGACCATCGCGAGGATCTCGCCGGTTTTCACGTCCATGATCACCAGGCTGCCGGCCTTGGCGCCGTTCTCGATGATCGCGTTACGCAGTTCGCGGTTGGCCAGGTATTGCAGGCGCAGGTCAATGGACAACGCCAAGGGCTTGCCGGCCTTGGCGTTTTTGGTGACCTGGACATCCTTGATCAACCGGCCGCGCCGGTCCTTGATGACTTGTCGTTTACCCGGCACCCCGGCCAGCCATTCGTCATAGGCCAGCTCGATACCTTCCTTGCCATGGTCATCGATGTCGGTAAAGCCGACCATATGCGCGGTCACTTCACCGGCCGGATAGAAACGGCGGAACTCTTCGATGCCATAGACGCCAGGCACTTTGAGATCGAGCACCGCCTGGCCCTGCTCAGGCGTCAGCCCGCGCACCAGATAAATGAATTCCTTGTTGGCCTGCGCTTCAAGGCGCTCGGCCAGGGCTTTCGGGTCCTGCCCCAGGGCAGCCGCCAGTGCCGGCCACTTTTCTTTGGCCGTTTGCATTTCCTTGGCATTGGCCCAGAGGGTGGTGACCGGAGTACTCACGGCCAAAGGCTCGCCGTTACGGTCGGTGATCAGACCACGGTGAGCCGGAATCGGAATATGACGAACACTGCGGGCATCGCCCTGACCTTTAAGGAAGGCACGGTCGACCACTTGCAAATCGATGATGCGCCAGGCAATCGCGGCCACCATGATGCCGAGCAAACCCAGCACCACGCGGAACCGCCAAGGAAAGAGTGCACCTTCGAGTTTCATCATGGCGCCACCATCTTCACGTCAGCGGCACCGGGGATGTGCATTTTCAATTGTTCGGTGGCCAGCACTTCGATACGGCTGTGGGCGGTCCAGGTGCTCTGCTCCAGAATCAACCGGCCCCACTCCGCCTGCGCCTTGTCGCGCACGCTCAGTTCGTTGTACAGCGAATTCAATAGCTGACGGTTCCAGTGCGCGCTGTAAGACACGCCGATGGCCGACACGAGCACGCCGACAAACAGCAGCAGCATGAAGAAGCTTCCGCCGGGCAATGGCTTGGCGAAAAGCTTGCTCACCGCAGCTTCTCCGCCACACGCATGACGGCGCTACGGGAACGTGGGTTGGCTTTGAGTTCGGCGTCGGAGGCCGTCTGCGCTTTGCCATGGACTTTGATTTTCGGTTCGAAGGCGACATGCCGAACCGGCAGGTTGCGCGGCAGGTTGTCGGCTTCGCCTTTCACCAGTTTGCGCATGAACAGTTTGACGATACGGTCTTCCAGCGAATGGAAGCTGATCACCACCAGGCGACCGCCCACTTCCAGGCACTCCAGCGCGGCTTCGAGGCCGGTTTCCAGATCACCCAGTTCGTTGTTGACGTGGATACGCAACCCCTGGAACGCGCGGGTTGCGGGGTTCTTGCCCTTTTCCCAGGCTGGGTTGGCGACTTTCAGGACTTCCGCCAGGTCACCGGTGCGCTCGAATGGCTTGATGTCGCGACGTTCGGCCACAGCACGGGCCATGCGGCCGGAGAAACGCTCTTCGCCGTATTCCTTGAACACCCGGGCGATTTCTTCCACGGGCGCGGTGTTGACGAATTCGGCGGCGCTGATGCCACGGGACGGATCCATGCGCATGTCCAGCGGACCGTCGTTGAGGAAGCTGAAGCCACGCTCAGGGTCGTCGAGCTGTGGCGAGGACACGCCAAGATCCAGCAACACGCCGCTGACCTTGCCGTCCAGACCGCGTTCGGCGACTTCCGAACCGAGCTCGGCAAAGCTGCGCTGCACAACGACAAAGCGGCCGTCTTCGGCCGCTAGCGTCTGCCCGGTGGCAATCGCTTGTGGATCTTTATCGAATCCGAGCAACCGACCATCGGGACCGAGCTGACTGAGGATCAACCGGCTGTGTCCGCCGCGCCCGAACGTGCCGTCCAGATAGCAGCCATCAGGACGTACGGCGAGAGCCTCGACGGCTTCGTCAAGCAGTACGGTGATGTGGTTAAAGCCGCTATCAATAGTCACAGGATCAAATCACGCAGTTCATCAGGCATCGCGCCCGGTTGTTGAATGGCAGCCAGGTCAGCGGCAGAAACCGCGTTCCAGGCATCCTCGTCCCACAATTGGAACTTGTTCAGTTG
The DNA here is from genome assembly GCF_058802985.1 of Pseudomonas sp. GW822-FHT01E03. Taxonomy (NCBI): domain Bacteria; kingdom Pseudomonadati; phylum Pseudomonadota; class Gammaproteobacteria; order Pseudomonadales; family Pseudomonadaceae; genus Pseudomonas; species Pseudomonas sp. GW822-FHT01E03. The sequence goes on along the minus strand of NZ_JBXAOQ010000004.1, from coordinate 108,674 downwards.
GCCTACCAACATCGCGCGCTTATCCAACTTGGCATATTCACGAAGACGCGGCGGAACCAGAAAACGACCACTGCCATCGAGCTCGAGGTCGACGGCATTACCAATCAGTAAACGTTGCAGGCGGCGGTTCTCTTCGCGAAGCGAAGGCAGTGCGCGCAGTTTGGTTTCAATAATTTCCCACTCATCGAGGGGGTAAACACACAAACAAGGATCAACGGCATCAATTGTCACGATCAATTGCCCGGAACTGCGCGAATCGAGCTCGTCACGGTACCGGCTCGGCATTGCGAGACGGCCCTTTGCATCGAGACTGATAGCGTTGGCTCCGCGAAACACGTCTGCGTTTCTCCAAATTCTAGCGTTTTGAGTTCAAAAAACCCACTTCATGCCACTTTCCGCCACTTGCGCACACTATAGGAATGCGCCCACCACACCGTCAAGGCGCGGAGTAAAGGAAAACCCTTACAGAACTGAGATTTAGGAGCATTAACGGAGGGACAACGAGAATCCGGCAGATGAAACTGATCGATAACTTGAATCAGCACAGAAGGCTGCGTTCGAAAGTTAAAGTAATTTATTAAGAGTAAGATTTTTTTGGTATTACAAAAGAGGTTCTGCGGATGAATGTGTAAGGAGGGAAATTGCTATCACCCAACCCCCTGCTCAATGATTCAAGCAGAGGAAAGAAAAAGGTGGAGAGTCGATCTGTAAGCCGGGTTCTGTCTTGAACAGTCATTCGTCTACGATGGCCATCACTGGACATCTTTAGCAACCTACCCGGTCCCAGCGCGGGCCACGCCTTGGGACCCTATTTGGTCTTGCTCCAAGTGGGGTTTACCTAGCCACGAACTGTTGCCAGACGTGCGGTGCGCTCTTACCGCACCTTTTCACCCTTACCGGCGCCGAAGCGCTTAGGCGGTTATTTTCTGTGGCACTTTCCGTAGGCTCACGCCTCCCAGGCATTACCTGGCACTTCGCCCTATGGAGCCCGGACTTTCCTCCCCCCCCTAATTTTCATAGGGGGCAGCGACTGTCCGATCGACTCTCCGCCGCGAAGGTTACCGGCAGAGCGCCCGAAGAACAAGCACCAAGCGCCATTGGGCACGCCTGCGCGTCGGGTTTTACTCGCCCTTCTGCTGATCCAGCGCGATTTGGTACAGCACATTCTTTCGCTCGCCGGTGATTTGCGCCGCCAATGCCGCCGCACGCTTGAGCGGCATTTCTTCAAGCAACAGGTTGAGGATGCGCATCGCCTCGCTGCTGACGGCACCTTCCTCTTCGGGCGCGGACCAGCCCGCCACCAGTACCACGCACTCGCCGCGCTGCTGGTTGCTATCCGACTCGACGAACTCGCGCAGCTCAGCCAGCGGCAGCCCCTTGAGGGTCTCGAACGTCTTGGTCAGCTCGCGGGCAAGCAGCGCCGGGCGCTCTGGACCGAACACCAGTTCCATGTCTTGCAGACATTCGAGGATGCGATGCGGGGCCTCATAGAAGATCAATGTGCGAGGCTCTTCCTTTACCTGCTCGAGACGCGCACGTCGCCCCACAGCCTTTGCAGGCAGAAAACCTTCGAATATGAAGCGGTCGGAAGGCAGCCCTGCTGCCGACAGCGCTGCAATCAACGCGCAGGCACCCGGAACCGGCACTACATTAATGCCCGCTGCCCGGGCCTGCCGCACCAGGTGATAACCCGGATCGGAAATCAGCGGCGTCCCGGCATCCGAGATCAACGCCACATTGTCACCGGCAAGCAGACGAGTGATAAAGCGACTACCTTCATCCCGCTCATTGTGTTCATGGCAGGCCGCCAATGGCGTCGCAATGCCGAAGTGCTGCATCAAGCGCTGGGAATGACGGGTGTCTTCCGCGGCGATCAGGGCCACTTCACGGAGAATCTTCAGCGCCCGCGCACTGATGTCATCCAGGTTGCCGATGGGCGTCGCCACCACATAAAGCGAGCCAGCAGCGGAATTCAAAGCACCTGGAGCAGTCAAAGCGCACACCTCATGGTCGGTAAAAGTCGCCATTGTAGCGCGTAGCGAGACTCACGATACCCGCAAGCAAACGAGGTATCGGTGACCGTTTGTGCGCTGGCGCAACATTTACACCAGCTAAATTGATCGATTCACGCCAGTAACATCGCGCCCCGGCCAGTGCTTGGGTACAATTCCACGCTAATTTGATCGAGTATCAGGAACGCTTACATGATCGCTTGCCTGCGGCTGTTATCTGCCCTCTGCCTCGCTGCCTTGCTGACGGCTTGCGCCAGCTCGCCCTCCTCCAGCCTTGGCGAGCTTCCACGGACACCGGACGCCAGTATCGAGCAACTGCTTGAGAAGGCCTCCCAAAGCAAATCACCGGAAGATGCCGCCCTGCTGCGCCTGAGCGCTGCCGACCTGGCTTATCGCCAGGGCAATGCCGGCCAATCCGCGCAAATTCTGCAACAGGTTCCTGTCGAACAGCTCAAGCCGGGCCCACAGGTTTTCGCCAACACCCTGGCGGCGGAACTGGCCATGACACGCAATCAGCCCAAGGCCGCGTTGGCCGCCTTGAGCCATCCGAGCCTGCAATACTTGAGCGAACTGCCCGAGGAACAACAGGTCCGCACCGGCACCATCCACGCCCGCGCACTTGAAGCCGATGGCCAGACCCTTGCCGCCGCTCGCCAGCGCATTTTCATCGCCCCGATGCTCGAAGGCGAAGCCGCGAGCAAAAACCACGAAGCCATCTGGACCCTGATCGCTTCGCTGCCGACCAATCAGTTGCAGCCAAGTGCCACCGACGATCTCGGCGGCTGGATGGCCCTGGCACTGGCCGTGAAATCCGCCGGCACCCTGGAGCAGCAACAGGCCGCCATCGACAACTGGCGCGCGCAGAATCCGAAGCACCCGGCAGCCATTCAATTGCCGCAGCCACTGACCCAACTCAAGGAGCTGGCCAGCCAGCCCCTGAACAAGATCGCCCTGCTGCTGCCTCAGGACGGCCAACTGGCCTCGGTTGGCAAAGCGCTGCGCGACGGCTTCATGGCCGCCCACTACCAGGCCCAACAGGCCGGGCAGAAACCACCCGCCATCGAGTTTTATGACAGCTCGCGCCTGACTTCCATGGACGAGTTCTACCGCAAGGCCCAGGCCGATGGCGTGCAACTGGTCGTCGGCCCGCTGGAGAAGCCGCTGGTCAAACAGCTGAGCACTCGCCCGCAGTTGCCGATCACCACCCTGGCATTGAATTACAGCGAAGGCGATCAAGGCCCGGCGCAGCTGTTCCAGTTCGGCCTTGCCGCTGAAGACGAAGCCCGCGAAGTGTCGCGCCGCGCTCGCGCCGACGGCCTGCATCGCGCAGCCATCATGGTGCCGAAAGGTGAATGGGGCGACCGCGTGCTCAAGGCGTTCAGCCAGGATTGGCAAGCCAATGGCGGCACCATCGTCGCCACCGAACGCGTCGACCAACCGGTCCAGTTGGCCCAGCAAATTGCCGACATGTTCCAGCTGCGTCAGAGCGAAGGTCGCGCCAAGAGCCTGCAAAGCACCGTTGGCTCGCAAGTGGCTGCCCAGCCATCGCGCCGCCAGGACATCGAGTTCATTTTCCTCGCCGCTACACCGCAACAGGCCCAGCAGATCAAACCGACCCTGAACTTCCAGTACGCCGGCGATGTTCCGGTCTACGCCACCTCCCACGTGTTCAGCGCCAACGGTGACGTCAACCAGTACAACGACATGAATGGCATTCGCTTCTGCGAGACGCCATGGTTGCTGGACGCCAATGATCCACTACGCCGCCAGGTCACTGCCCAGTGGCCACAAGCCGCCGGTAGCCTGGGGCGCCTGTATGCCATGGGTGTGGACGCCTATCGTCTGGCGCCACGCCTGGGCCAGCTCAAGTCACTGCCGGACAGCCGCATCGACGGTGAATCGGGCAGCCTTGGCATGTCCCAGAGCCAGCGGGTCGTGCGCCAGTTACCATGGGCCGAGTTCGCCAATGGCCAGATTCAGCGCCTGCCGGACACCGCTCGCTGATGCCTGACAGGTCACGCCAGCAAAGCGGCAAGGATGCCGAGCGCCATGCGCTCGAGCATCTTCAACAACAGGGTCTGCGCCTGCTGGCGCAGAACTGGTTGTGTAAACGCGGCGAGCTTGATCTGGTCATGCTAGATGGCGATACAGTAGTATTCGTTGAAGTCCGCTACAGAAAAAACACTCAATGGGGTGGCGCGCTCGATAGCATCGATGAGCGCAAACGGCAAAAACTGATTTTCGCCGCGCAATATTATCTTCAGCGCGAGCCGCGCTGGGCCAATTCCCCTTGCCGCTTCGACGTGATTGCCATCGACAGCCACCTCGATCAGTTGAACTGGCTACAGAATGCCTTCGACGGCTGATCGCCGGCATTGCGAACCGGACACTATCACCCAACATTTTGCTCTTTGCTTTGCGGGCTGCACATTCACGTGCCGAACAGCCGCGCTACTTAAGGTCACACAGATGGACATGCAATCCCGAATTCGCCAGCTTTTTCAGGCCAGTATCGACACCAAGCAACAGGCGATGGAAGTACTTGCACCGCACATCGAGCAAGCCAGCCAGGTCATGGTCAACGCCCTGCTCAACGAAGGCAAAATGCTTTCCTGCGGCAATGGCGGCTCTGCCGGCGATGCCCAGCACTTCTCCTCCGAGCTGCTCAATCGCTTTGAGCGCGAACGCCCAAGCCTGCCGGCCATCGCCCTTACGACCGACAGCTCGACGATCACCTCGATTGCCAACGACTACAGCTACAACGAAATCTTCTCCAAGCAGATCCGTGCACTCGGCCAACCGGGCGATGTGTTGCTGGCTATCTCCACCAGCGGCAACTCGGCCAACATAATTCAAGCGATTCAGGCCGCACATGATCGCGAAATGATTGTCGTAGCATTGACGGGACGTGATGGCGGCGGCATGGCGTCGCTATTGTTGCCCGAGGACGTCGAGATTCGCGTACCGGCCAACGTCACCGCTCGTATTCAAGAAGTCCACCTGCTGGCGATCCATTGCCTTTGCGACTTGATCGACAGCCAATTGTTCGGGAGTGAAGAATGACCCCTAATCGCCTTGGCCTACTGGCCTTGACCCTGTGCCTCAGCATCAGCGGCTGCACCTCGGTGGTGACTGCCAGCCGTGAAGCACCGATTGAAGATGACCGCGGCACTCGCACACTGGGCAGCAAGATCGACGATTCCCTGATCGACACCAAGGTTGGCGTGAACGTCGCCAAGGCCGACCCAGCCCTGGATAAGGATTCGCATATCGTCGTCACCAGCTTCAACGGTGTCGTACTGCTCGCCGGGCAAACGCCACGCGCAGACCTCAAGGCCAAGGCCGAACAGGCTGCCGCCGCTGTCCAGCGCGTGAAAAAGGTGCACAACGAACTGCAAGTCCTGCCACCCTCTTCGTTGCTGGCACGCCAGAACGACACCTGGCTGACCACCAAGATCAAGACCCAGATGCTCGCCGATGCGAACATCCCTGGCTCGCGCATCAAGGTAGTCACTGAAAACGGCATCGTCTACTTGCTGGGCCTGCTGACCAAGCAGGAAGCCGCGCAGGCGACCAACCTGGTGCAAGGGGTTTCCGGTGTGCAGAAGATCGTGAAATTGTTCGAGTACATCGACTGATCTACATCTTGTAGGAGCGAGCCTGCTCGCGAAAAACGTCCGGTGAATGCACTCATTCAGACAGCCCGCGTCATCGTTCACGCCCATCGCGAGCAGGCTCGCTCCTACATCGCTTGAAGGCGGTGGAATAAAAAAGGGTGACCCTTGCGGATCACCCTTTTTTTATTTCACCACCTTCAAACTCGGTCGACCGCTTGGACGCGGCGGCTCACTGTCGGGTGGTGGAAGATCGTCATCCGGCTCGATCTCGTCGTCCTCGCCCATGGGCGATTCCAGATCGAACACCATGCCCTGACCATTCTCCCGGGCGTATATACCCAGGATCGAAGCAATTGGCACGTACAAAGTGTGCGGTACGCCACCAAAGCGCCCCTCGAAACTGACCGCCTCGTTATCCATGTGCAAGTGACGCACGGCTTGTGGCGATACGTTCAGGACGATCTGTCCGTCACTGGCAAACCCCTGAGGCACCTGCACCGACGGGTACTCGGAATTGACCAGCATGTGCGGGGTGCAATCGTTGTCCACAATCCACTCATAGAGCGCGCGGACCAGATAAGGTCGACTGGAGTTCATAACGGCTCCTTAAGCCTTAGCGCATGTCGCGTTCGACACCAGACAGACTCGCCTGGAAAGCCTCACGCGCAAACTGGCGCTCCATATAATCAAGCAGCGGCTTCGCCGGCCGCGGCAGTTCTATACCCAGAATCGGCAATCGCCAGAGTATTGGCAATAGGCAGCAATCCACCAGACTTTGTTCCTCACTGAGGAAAAACGGTTTGTCGGCAAACAGTGGCGACACACCCGTCAGGCTTTCGCGCAACTCTTTTCGAGCCACGGCGCGAGCCGCTTCCTTGGTCCGCGAATCCAGAATCAGGTCCACCAGACCACACCAGTCTCGCTGAATGCGGTGCATCAGCAGGCGACTGTTGGCACGCGCCACGGGATAAACCGGCAGTAGCGGCGGGTGCGGGTAACGCTCATCCAGATATTCCATCACCACAGTCGACTCCCACAACGCCAGGTCGCGATCGACCAGCGTGGGCAAGCTGCCATAAGGGTTCACCTCAATCAGTTTAGGTGGCTGGCGACCAGCCTCCACGTAAATGATCTCGGCGCTGACACCCTTCTCTGCCAGTACGATGCGCACTCGGTGGGAATAGTGGTCGGCGGGGTCGGAGTAACAGGCCAACCGATTGGTCACGCCCATGGCGATCCTCCTCGCTTGTAGAAATTATCGAAAGCGGAAAAACGAGCGCGCCCAGAGGGCGCCTCCCGTAACGACTGGATCACCAGTTTCGCTACATCTTCAGAGGCGCCCTTGGGCGCGCGCGATTAACAGCAATAGCTTGAAGCTTTATCAGTGCACGTCTTTCCAGTATTCGCGCTTGAGCAGGTAAGCGAAGACGAAGAAGAACGCCAGGTACAACAATACGTATGTACCGATGCGCTGATGTTGCAGCTTAACCGGGTTAGCCGAGTAAGCCAGGAAGGTTACCAGATTCTTGACCTTCTCATCGAACTGCTCTGCAGTCAGGGCACCGCTTTTCGGCACGATGGTCAACTGATCGCACGCTTCATGAGTCAGCGCCGTACCGGTCAGAGGATCATATTGCTTCTTGCCGTCTTCGACGATCTGAACCTGTTTGCAACCCACCACCTGGCGACCCTGCAAGCCGACCAGGACGTTAGGCATGCCCACGTTCGGGAAGACCTTGTTGTTCACACCCCATGGGCGCGAAGGATCTTCGTAGAACGACTTCAGGTAACCGTAAAGCCAGTCAGTGCCGCGAACACGGGCAACCAAGGTCAGGTCCGGTGGCGCTGCGCCAAACCAGGCCTTGGCGTCCGCTGGCTGCATGCCGATGCTCATGTGATCGCCGATCTTGGCGCCAGTGAACACCAGCTTCTCGAGCATCAACTCATGGGGAATGCCCAGGTCGTCGGCAACACGCTCATAGCGCTGGAACTTGGCACTGTGGCAACCCATGCAGTAGTTGGCGAAGGTACGCGCGCCGTCCTGCATGGCCGCTTTATCGGAAACGTCGATGTCGACTTTTTCCAGCTCGGGGCCACCGTGTTCAGCTGCGAAAGCAAACACTGGCAGTGCAGCAAGCATCAATACAGCAAATAGTTTTTTCATCAGCCAGTCACCCTTTCCGGAACCGGTTTGGTCTTCTCGAGCCTGGTGTAGAACGGCATCAGAATGAAGTAGGCGAAGTACAGGAAGGTACACACCTGCGACAACAGCGTACGGCCTGGAGTCGGAGCCAGAACACCCAACACGCCCAGGATCACGAACGAAATGCAGAACACCCAGAGCCAGATCTTGCTCAGCCAGCCTTTGTAGCGCATCGACTTGACCGGACTGCGGTCGAGCCACGGCAGGACGAACAGCACGGCGATGGCCGCGCCCATGGCGATCACGCCCAGGAGCTTGTCCGGAACCGCACGCAAGATGGCGTAGAACGGAGTGAAGTACCAGACCGGAGCAATGTGCTCTGGGGTCTTGAAGGCGTTCGCCACTTCAAAGTTCGGCTTTTCGAGGAAGTAGCCGCCCATTTCCGGGAAGAAGAACACGATCGAGCAGAAGATGAACAGGAACACCACCACGCCGACGATATCTTTCACGGTGTAGTACGGGTGGAAGGCAATGCCGTCCAGCGGTATGCCGTTTTCGTCCTTGTGCTTCTTGATGTCCACGCCGTCCGGGTTGTTCGAACCGACTTCGTGCAACGCCAGGATGTGCAGCACCACCAGACCCAGGATAACGATCGGCAGGGCAACCACGTGCAAGGCGAAGAAGCGGTTCAGGGTAATACCGGAAATCAGGTAGTCACCACGAATCCACTGGGTCAGGTCGTTGCCGATGACCGGGATCGCACCGAACAGCGAGATGATCACCTGTGCACCCCAGTAGGACATCTGGCCCCACGGCAGCAGGTAGCCCATGAAGGCTTCGGCCATCAGCGCCAGGTAGATCAGCATGCCGAAGACCCACACCAGTTCACGCGGCTTCTGGTACGAACCGTAGAGCAGGCCACGGAACATGTGCAGATAGACCACGATGAAGAACGCCGAAGCGCCGGTGGAGTGCAGCAGACGCAGGATCGAGCCGTACTCGACGTCGCGCATGATGTATTCGACGGAAGCGAATGCCTCTTCCGCCGACGGGGTGTAGCTCATGGTCAGCCAGACACCGGTAACGATCTGGTTGACCAGAACGAGCAGCGCCAGGGAGCCAAAGAAGTAGAAGAAGTTGAAGTTCTTCGGAGCGTAATACTTGCTGAGATGGTCTTCCCACATCTTGGTGGCGGGAAAGCGCGCATCAACCCAATCCATGAACTTGCTCATCACGCTTTCTCCGTATCGACGCCAATGATAATAATTTCATCGGTCTCATAGGAATGCGGGGGAACTGGCAGGTTCAAAGGCGCAGGCTGCGACTTGTAGACGCGACCAGCCAGATCGTAGTGGGAACCGTGGCAAGGGCAGAAATAGCCGCCTACCCAGTCCTTACCCAGATCCGCAGGTGCCACTTCGGGACGGAAGGTCGGCGAGCAACCCAGGTGCGTGCAGATACCGATCAGCAGCAGGACCTCGGGCTTGATCGAACGGGTTTCCGGATCAACGTAAGTCGGTTGTGTCGAGTTCTTGGAGGCCGGGTCAGCGAGCTGGCCCTCGATCTTCTTAAGATTCCCCAGGATTTCCTGTGTACGGCGGACGATGAACACCGGCTGGCCGCGCCACTCAGCAATCATCTGCTGGCCTGGCTCGATTTTGCTGACATTCACTTTCACCGGTGCACCTGCGGCTTTCGCCTTGGCACTGGGAAACCATGACCCCACGAACGGGACCGCAGCCCCCACCGCTCCTGCAGCACCCACCACGGATGTGGCTGCTACCAAGAAGCGACGCCGGCCTGCATTCACGCCGTCATTGCTCATTCAGTCCTCTCCCATCAGCTTTGTGGCCTGTTAAATCAGGCATCTACTAAGTAAAACTATGTACTTATAAAAATTTTGCCGAATGGTAATGAAAAGCCCCAATTCTGACAAGGTAATTACCGGAACCCATCACCCCCAAGCCTTGTAGTATAGGGTGTCTGCGGATGTGGCAAGTTGTCACAGCGCAATTCTTTGATAAATCGCAGACATAAAAAAACGCCCAGCTCCGTGAGGAAACTGGGCGTTCTTTTTTGAACGTGAAAGCGAATTAACGCTTCGAGTACTGCGGACGCTTACGCGCTTTACGCAGACCGACTTTCTTACGTTCAACTTCACGAGCATCGCGGGTTACGAAGCCGGCTTTACGCAGGGCGCTGCGCAGAGTCTCGTCGTAGTCCATCAGAGCACGAGTGATACCGTGGCGGATTGCGCCAGCCTGACCACTCACACCACCGCCGATCACGGTGACGTAGATGTCGAACTTCTCGACAGTCTCAGTCAGCTCCAGCGGCTGACGAACTACCATGCGGGCAGTTTCGCGGCCGAAGAAGTTATCCAGCGAACGGTTGTTGATGGAGATGTTACCAGTACCCGGACGCAGGAAAACGCGTGCGGTTGCGGTCTTGCGACGGCCAGTGCCGTAATTTTGAGTCGCCGACATAATGTACTATTCCGTTAAAACTTCAGTTCTTGGGGCTGCTGAGCAGTATGTGGGTGTGCAGCGCCCGCATAGACTTTCAGCTTACGGTACATGTCGCGACCCAGTGGGTTCTTAGGCAGCATGCCTTTAACCGCGGTCTCGATCACGCGCTCAGGGGCCTTGGCGATCAGCTTTTCAAAGTTGATCGACTTGATGCCGCCCGGGAAACCGGAGTGGGAGTAGTACATTTTGTCAGTGGTTTTAGCACCGGTAACACGAATCTGCTCAGCATTGATTACGACGATGTAGTCGCCGGTGTCAACGTGAGGAGTGTACTCAGGCTTGTGCTTGCCACGCAGACGGCTCGCGATTTCGGTGGCCAGACGACCCAGGGTCTGACCAGCAGCGTCGACGACAAACCAGTCGCGCTTTACTGTTTCCGGTTTAGCAGTAAAAGTTTTCATTCTTTATAGCCTCAGGGGCCGCCCTGTAAATTAGACGGCGGATCTTACTGAATAGTGCGTACTTTGACAAGTCAAAGGCAGCCGGATACAGACGCTTTCGGGGGCTCGGGTCGGCGCGTCCGTTCAACGGCAAGATTCTTCGGCGGCGGCGCATCACTTCCACTGCAGAAAGAGGTGCGCAATTATGCAGATTGCGAAAAATAATTCAACCTGCTTTTATGATTGTTTTGCCCAAGGAGCACCCGATGGACTATCGCCAGCTAGGCCGAACCAATCTGAACGTGAGTGCCCTCTGCCTCGGAACCATGACCTGGGGCGAGCAAAACAGCGAGGCAGACGCCTTCGCCCAGATTGAGCGGGCCAAGAGCGCCGGGATCAACTTCATCGACACCGCCGAGATGTACCCGGTGCCACCCAAGGCCGAAACCTACGCAACCACCGAACGCTACATCGGCAATTATTTCAGAAGCCGCGGCGATCGCGCCGACTGGATCCTGGCCAGCAAGATCGCCGGCCCCGGCAACACCATCGACTACATCCGCGACAAAAACCTGCGCCACAACCGCCAGCACATCACCGAAGCGGTGGATGCCAGCCTCCAGCGTCTGCAGACCGACTACATCGACCTGTACCAACTGCACTGGCCGGAGCGCAGCACCAACTTCTTCGGGCAACTGGGCTACAAGCACAAGATCGAAGCCAACCTGACGCCTCTGGAGGACACCCTTGAAGCACTGGACGAGCAGGTCCGCGCCGGCAAGATCCGCCACATCGGCCTGTCCAACGAGACGCCATGGGGCACCATGCGCTTCCTGGCCCTGGCCGAAGCCCGTGGCTGGCCGCGCGCCGTGTCGATCCAGAACCCGTACAACCTGCTCAACCGCAGCTTCGAAGTCGGCCTGGCGGAAATCGCCATCCGCGAGCAATGCGGCCTGCTCGCCTATTCGCCGCTGGCGTTCGGCTTCCTGTCAGGCAAGTACGAAGGTGGCGCCCGCCCGCCAAAAGGTCGCCTGAGCCTCTACAGTCGCTTCAGCCGCTATTTCAACCCACAGTCGGAAGCGGCATGCAGCCGTTACGTGGCCCTGGCTCGCGAGCACGGCCTGGACCCGGCGCAAATGGCCCTGGCGTTCGTGACGCAGCAGCCGTTCGTGACCAGCAATATCATTGGCGCGACGACGATGGAGCAATTGGAGAGCAACATCGCCAGTTTCGACTTGAAGCTGTCGGAGGAAGTGCTGGAAGGGATCGAGGCGATTCACATGGATCATCCGAATCCTGCGCCTTGATTGATCTTTAAAACCAATCGCGGGCAAGCCCGCTCCCACAGGTCTATCTATTATACACCTCTCCACGCCCACGAAGCTAGGTCTGTTATCTGGCAAGCCCGCTCCCACAGGTTCGGTGATACCTGTGGGAGCGGGCTTGCCCGCGATGGCGTCCGCCCGGTCAGCGCAAATCAAAGCGACCGCGCAATAATCTCCTTCATGATCTCGTTCGTCCCGGCATAGATCCGCTGCACCCGTGCATCCGCCCATGCCCGCGCGATCGGGTACTCCCACATGAACCCGTAGCCACCGTGCAACTGCACGCACTCGTCGAGCACCTTGCACTGCAGGTCGGTGCCCCAGTACTTGGCCATCGCCGCCGTCGGCACATCGAGCTTGCCTTGCAGGTGCAGCTCCAGGCAACGGTCGACGAAGACACGGCCGATCTGGATTTCCGTGGCCATCTCCGCCAGCTTGAACCGGGTATTCTGGAAATCCGCGATCGACTTGCCGAATGCCTTGCGCTCACGGGTGTAGTCCAGCGTCCATTGCAGCGCCGCTTCGGCTGAAGCCAGCCCGCCAATGGCCACCGTGAGGCGCTCCTGGGGCAACTCCTGCATCAGGTAGGCAAAGCCCATCCCGGCCTGACCCAGCAGGTTTTCCTTGGGCACACGCACGTCCTGGAAGAACAGCTCCGAGGTGTCCTGGGCTTTCATTCCGACCTTCTCCAGGCGCTTGCCCTTGTCGAAGCCCGGCGTATTGGCTTCCACCAGAAACAGACTCGTACCCTTCGCGCCAGCCTTCGGATCGGTCTTGGCGACGACGATCACCAGATCGGCCAGGTAGCCGTTGGTGATAAAGGTCTTGGAGCCATTGATCACGTACTCATCGCCATCGAGCACGGCCGTGGTTTTCACCCCTTGCAGATCGGAACCGGCGCCCGGTTCAGTCATGGCGATCGCGGTTACCATCTCGCCGGACACCAGTTTCGGCAGGTATTTGTGCTTCAGCGTCTCACTGCCGTAATGCAGGATGTAGGGCGCCACGATGTCCGAGTGCAAGGAAAAACCGATGCCGGTCAGGCCAAGTCGCCCCACTTCTTCGATCACCACCGCACTGTAGAGAAAGTCCGCCCCCAGGCCGCCGTACTCTTCCGGCAAGTGCGAGCAAAGCATCCCCGCCTCCCCTGCCTTGTTCCACAGTTTGCGGTCGATATAGCCTTGTTTTTCCCATTGCCCATGGAACGGCACCGCCTCTTTTTCGAGGAACGTCCGCACGCTGTCGCGGAAAAGCTCGTGCTCGGAACTGAACAGGGTTCTGGGGATCATGCGGCACCTTTTCTTTGTTTTTAGAAGGAATTGACCTTCAGAGACTATGCCTCGCTTCCGATACAGGACACTGGACACATCCGACAAAAAATAAGACGATCCAGCCGTCTGGTGACCACTTCCCCCTATAAAAATAAAGTTGAATTATGTCTAACCAAGCCTCCACGCCCCTGCGGCGCGTCAGCATCCTGGCCATCGACCGGGTTTTCGCTTCCACCCTCATGCAAGCCAAGGATTTCTTCCACCTCGCCAGCCTGCGCTACGGCAAACAGCTGGGCCAGGGCCTGACACCGGCGTTCGAAACCCGCCTGGTCAGCCCCGATGGCAAACCGGTCAACACTTTCAGCGATGTGATGATTCCGGTGGATGGCGGACTGGAAAACGCCGACATCATCGTTCTTCCCGCGTTCTGGGACGATTTCGACAACCTCAGCAAACGTTACCCGCAAATCCTGCCCTGGCTGCGCCAGCAACATGCGCGCGGTGCCGTACTGTGCGGCGAGGCCACTGGTGTTTTCTGGCTGGCCGAAGCCGGGCTGCTCAATGGCAAGGAAGCGACCACCTACTGGCGCTTCTTCAATGCCTTCGCCGAACGCTTCCCCAAGGTCCAGCTCAATCAGGACAAACACCTGACCGATGCCGACAACCTGTACTGCGCCGGCGGCACCACCTCGGCATGCGACCTGTACATTTACCTGATCGAGCGCTTCTGCGGCGCCAACGTGTCCCAGGCCGTAGCCCGAGACATCCTCTATGAAGTGCAGCGCAGCTATTCACCGGGACGGATTGGATTCGGCGGGCAGAAACTGCACCAGGACGTGATCATCCTGCAGATCCAGCACTGGCTCGAAGAACACTTCGCCGACAAGTTCCGTTTCGAGGACGTCGCCCGCGAACACGGCATGAGCATCCGCAACTTCATGCGCCGCTTCCAGACCGCCACCGGCGACAAGCCACTGCATTACCTGCAACGCCTGCGCATCGAAACCGCCAAGGGCTTGCTGTCCGGCAGCCGCAAGAGCATCAAGACCATCAGCTACGAGGTTGGTTATGACGATGCGAGCTTCTTTGCGCGGCTGTTCCGCCAGCACACAGAGTTGTCGCCGAACCAGTATCGGCAGCAGTTTCAGCAGGCTGCATAGCCGAACACCAACCGAATATGGGAGCGAGCCTGCTCGCTTCCACATTGAATCTTGCATCAGCCACACAGCTCTTTCGCTATGCATTTTCCTACGCAAAAAGCGGAATACAGAGCGCCAGAGCACCCACCCCTGCCCACAGACGCAGCCCCTTGAAAAACTCAACATCTTCCCTGCAAACACCATCAGGGAAGATCAGCCATGACTATCGGATCAAGCTACAACTACCCTTCATACATCGCCAAGGAAGCCGCCCGAACAAAACGCTCGACTAAAAACAAATGGGCGGCTCGCTTTCCCAATCCGCCGGATTTGTGCTTTGACTATCGTGCACTGGTAGAACAGGAAAACAGCATCGCCAGGGCAACTGACCCGCAACATAAAATCTGCATCATCGGCGCCGGCGTCACAGGTCTGACTGCCGCCAGAGAACTCTATCGCTGCGGCTTTACCCATATCACTCTCATCGAACAATCCAGACGCATCGGCGGCAGGCATCTGACCGTTCCGGGTAGCCGAAACTCGGCAGCAAGCCATACCCCGTTTGAAATGGGCGCCATGCGCATGCCCTTCTTCAACCGGGCGGATGAACCACCGACAGAAGGTCGGTCGCTGATGGCTTACTACGCCAATCAATTTGAATTGGCGTTTTCAGACTTCGCCAACCCCGGTAGCCAATGGGTTAGCTCGACAGGCATCTATCTCCGGGAGGGCAGCATGGGCGGCGGATCGGCGCCGCAAATGTTGATATGGAAAAACGAAGACGGCGTCACACCGCCTCCCGGCGATGAATTGCAAAAGGTTTATTCCAAGTGGAAAGCCTTTGCCGATCGCATGACCCGCCACGTTGCCGAGCTTTATGCGAGCCAGGAATGGGAAGCCATATGGGCTTCCATCGTCGAAAAATATGAGAGTGTCTCGTTCCGCGACCTGGTCAGCATGCCAGCGCTGGAAGCTTGGGATGACCGCTCACCCGGGGATTTCGGCGGAATGGGAATGTCTGCGCAAGAATCCGCTATTTTTTACGCGATAGGTATAGGTGACGGTAGCTGGGGAGCTTTTTACGACGTCTGCTGCCTTTACCCCCTGCGCACCGCGATTTTCGGTTTCAGCAGCCAATTGCAACTGATCCATGGTCGAGTGGACTCAAACGGCGATCCACTGGATTCGCCCTACCTGAATAGCGAAGCCGTTTTTGACTCAATGGGCCAGAGTTTCGACAACCCTCGCTACATCGGCCTCGCCGCGCTGGACGAATGCCTGCTGTTTGTGAAAACCGACGAAACCGGAAAGTCCATCTACGAACATAGCCTCGAAAGAAGCAATGGACTTCTCACCGACTCATCCGTCACAAAACTGGAAAAGCTGACCAATCAAAAAATACGCGTCCATTACAACTGGAAACACAGTCAACCCGAGCAAATCCGGGAGCAATTTGACGACTTTGACTCGGTCATCATGACACTACCCTCCTGGCTGATTGAAACTCGACTCAAGCTCGAAAACTTCACCCGGGAGATGCTGCCTTTCGAGACGATCAACGCCTACAAAACCGCACACTGGGAAACCAGCTGCAAAGTGTTTGCACCGCTGAAAAAATCATTTCTCTCGAAAAATAAAAACATCCCGCAAGCCATCGTAACCGACAGTTTTATCCACGATGTCTATACCTACCGCTACAACGACAACTACAGCTATGACTGCATCCTGCTGAGTTATACCTGGGAAGATGACGCAACCAAGCTCGCCTCATTCAGCGACAAGGAGTTGGTATCAAAATGCGCCGAAGAGCTGGATCGCATACTCATGAACTCTGCCAACATCCAGGAGAAAATTTCTCCCTACATAGGCATTGATCAAGCGGTGGTTCAGCGCTGGATCACTGATAAAAATGCTCTGGGCTGTGCCAAGCTTTACCGACCGGGCACCTACTACGATGCCGTCGGCCTGATGAAGTACAACCGGGACCTTGCTCATGTCTCAGGCTTGTATTTGTCCGGTGAATCATTTTCCGTCGACGCCGGTTGGACGGAGCCATGTTTTCGCGGCGCTGTCGATACAGTGATTCATATCTGCAACAAAACTGCCGCAACCTTCAATGGCGGGTTTTCCTTGAGCGACTACCCGCACTACCAACTCAAAACCTGATCACATCCCCGTTCCAGAGCCATGCTCGCAATACATGGCTCTACTTCTCGTGCCTGCTACCCACTGCCATCAAACATCACGCTGATCCATTTTCGGACAAGGACTACGACCTAAACGGAAGTAGCTGACTTACGCCCCATTCCTGATTCCCCTCTTATAAGCACGCCATTTAACACCTTGAAAAACAATTAAAAGAGGAACGACGGAATGACTGAGCCAACAAGCCCTGTTCGTGTAGCAGTCGTGCAATTCGATCCACAAGTCGGCATCGAGAAATGTGTAGGTAATCTGCGGCGCAGCCTGGAATTGGCGCTTGAAGCGGTAAGCGGTGGTGCGAATCTCATCGTTCTGCCCGAGCTTTCCAATACCGGCTATTTCTTCAGCAATCGGCAGGATGCCTTCGCCCATGCAGAAGCGGTTCCCGACGGGCCAAGCGTGCAGCGCTGGATCGACTTCGCCCGCGAGCACAACGTTTACCTCGTGGCCGGTCTGGCCGAACGCGACGGCATGCGACTCTTTAACACCGGCGTTCTGGTAGGACCAGACGGTTTTATCGGCAAGTACCGCAAAGCCCATTTGTGGAATATGGAGAAGCTCTGGTTCACCCCCGGCGACCTGGGTTTCCCGGTTTTCGACACACCGATCGGCCGCATCGGGCTGTTGATCTGCTGGGACATCTGGTTCCCGGAGGTGCCACGGATCCTCGCCCAGCAAGGCGCGGACATCATTTGCAGCCTGAACAACTGGGTCTGGACACCGCCGCCGCTGTTCGACGATGCCGGTAAGTGCATGGCGTCTTATCTGACGATGACCGCCGCTCACGTCAACAACGTGTTTATCGCTGCCGCCAGCCGGATCGGCGAGGAGCGCGGTGCGCGCTACCTGGGTTGCTCGTTGATTGCCGGAACCAATGGCTGGCCGATTGGTGCCGTGGCTTCGGCAGACAGGCAGGAAATCCTGTTTGCCGATGTCGACCTGACCAGCTCCCGCAGTGCGCCCATCTGGAACAACCTGAACGACCTGCATCGCGATCGCCGAGCCGATCTATACGATCAGATGCTCGGCTACACCCAACACCCTTGCCTCCCACGTTGATCAGGAGGCCTATCGCATGGAAGTTACAACCGACAAAAACCAACCATCGCGCAAATCGCCGATTGATACAGCCGTGGTCCTGCTAATTATCGGCGCGACACTGCTGATCGTGTGGCTTTCTTTCAGCAACCGGACTTTCTGGGGAGCGCATTGGCCCGGGTACGGCGACATGGTATCGCTGCTACCCGAACCAAGCGCCTGGTTGCGCTGGGTGTTAGGTGACATCAGCGAGGTGGCTTTCTACAAGCACGAGTTCGCCTCGATCGGCCTGCTGGCGGGCGCTTATCTGGCTTACTGGGCGAATCGAACGGGGAAATCCTGGCAAGGGTTTGCCATCTCCTATGGAACGGGACTTTGGCCCTGGCTGGTCACCAGTTCATTGCTCGGGCTGCTGCTGAGCAATCTGCTGTGGGGCTGGACGGTGACAGCCACAACCTGGCAACCCACATTCGTAGCATTCGTCTCGTTGCCAGCGGCGATGGTGCTGATGTTTGGCGGCGGCTGGAAGGTCACGATCAACGGCGCACTCATGGGCGCCGTACTCGTCACACCGATGTGCCTGCTGATCGTCAACTACGTGTGCCAACCGCTGGCCTTGCCTGCGGTGATTGGCAATGTGCTGGGCATGGCGGTTGCCAGTGTCCTGGCGTTTCTGTTCTGCCGCTATTGGCCGAACCTGGTGAAATCCAGGTCATCGGAAACGCCACCCGCCTCGATTGCCACCGCCAAGGCGCCCGACTATGGCGTCATCTGGAGCCTGCGCCGGATTTTGGCGGACTTTTCCGAAGCACCGTTCTTCGGCAATGAGCTGGCCAGCCTTGGCCTGATACTGGGGGCATTGCTGGCGTACAGCTTGAACCCTTCAAGCCCCGCGTACGGATCGGGCCTGTTGCTGCACATCATCGGCGCGCAGGCATTGGCCTCGGCCATCGGCGTGCTGATCTGGCGTCGACAATGGATGTTGCGCGGCTGGTATCCCACCTACATCCCGCTGGTTTCAGTGGTGCCCGCGGCGATCCTGGCCTATGGCGGCAGCTGGCAGATTATCGTCTCAAGTGCACTGCTGGGGGCATTGCTCGCACCACCGCTGGCCTGTGTGATTGCCAGGAAACTACCGGCCGACATGCACGCCTACATCGCCAATGTACTGTCGATGGCCATCAGCACACTGCTGATCGTGCCGCTGATCGGTTTTCTGATTGCTGATTGATGTCCCAGCCGTTCGGCTGTATCGCGGCCTCAAAAGCGGATACAGCCACTTTTCATTACAAACAAGCGAGGTATCCCATGGACCTGCCCAAACTGTCCATCGCGGCACTTGGCGGCACGGTAAGCATGCAAGCGAGCAATGCCGGTGAAGGCGTCATCCCGACCGTCAGCGGCGAAGCCCTGCTGACTTCCATTCCGGAACTGACGACGCTGGCCGGAGTCACCGTCGAGACCCTCAGCCTGCTGCCCAGTGCGTCCCTGGATTTCGAGTTTTTGCTGAACGTATTGTCCTGGGCTGAGTTTCAGGTCAAACAGGGCGCCGTTGGGGTCGTGATAACCCAGGGCACTGACACCCTCGAAGAAGCAGCGGTGTTTCTGGATTACCTGTGGCCCTACGACACCCCCTTGGTGCTGACCGGTGCCATGCGTTCCGCAGCACAGCCAGGTGCCGATGGACCGGCCAATCTGCTGGATGCATGTCGCGTTGCCCTGGCGCAGAACAGCCGGCAGCGCGGTGTCCAGGTCGTGATGAACGGACAGATTCATCAAGCGTGCAGCGTACGCAAAACCGATTCGCTGGCATTGCAGGCGTTTTCCTCTCCGGTCGTGGGGCCCGCAGGCCTGCTGTTGGAAGACCGTGTTCGCTACCTGCGCCCGCCGGGGCCGCGCACGGTGTTGCCTTTGCCGCAACAGACCACACAGAAGGTTGCGCTGCTTGAGGCCTCACTTTCGGCCGACACCCTGCTACTGGAGAATATTCTCGCACTCGATTACGACGGACTGGTGATCGGCGGTTTCGGCGCCGGCCACATCTCGCAGCGCTGGGCGACAATGATTGAGCATATTGCCGAACGAATCCCCGTGATCATTGCGACCCGAACAGGCTCCGGCTCCACCGCACGTGCATCTTACGGTTTTGGTGGTGGTGAAATGGACTTGATCCGCAAGGGGGCGTCGATGGCGGGCTTTCTATGTCCGCGAAAAGCCCGGATTCTGCTTTGGCTGTTGCTCGGTTGCCAACGGCAGCACGAGCTTGCGCGGCATCTCCACGAAGACATTTGACTTCAAAACAATGTACGAGCCTGTGGGAGAAAGATTTGCACTGACAAAAAAGGCCTGCATTTGCAGGCCTCTTTCATTTTCCGAACTATCTTACGGCTTGTGCGCCCTGGACAGGAATTCGTGGGATTGCATTTCCAGCAGTCGGCTGAGGGTACGCTGGAATTCGAAATTCAAGCGCCCGCCGGTGTAGAGATCCTTTAGCTCGACTTCAGCAGAAATGATCAGCTTCACGTTACGGTCGTAGAACTCGTCGACCATGTTGATGAAGCGTCGGGCGATGTCGTCGGTGGTAACGCTCATCTGCTCGACATCGCTGAGCAGCACGGCGTGGAAGATCTTGCCCAGCTCGATGTAATCGTTCTGGCTGCGCGGGCCGTCGCACAGTTCACGGAAGTTGAACCAGGCCACGTCATCACAGGTGCGCAGGGCACGGATTTCGCGGTTTTCGATCATCAGCACGTCATTTTCGACCGCTGCCGTGCATTCCGGTGTCAGTGCACGGAAGCTCTTGCGCAGGCTTTCGTTGGCGGCTTCGTCGAGTGGATAGTGGAACAGCTCGGCCTGTTCGAGGTGACGCAGACGATAGTCGACGCCGCTGTCGACGTTGACGATCTCGGTATTCTGCTTGATCAGCGCAATGGCCGGCAGGAAGCGCGCGCGTTGCAGGCCGTCCTTGTACAGGCCATCCGGCACGATGTTCGAAGTCGCGACCAGGGTTACGCCGTTCTTGAACAGTTCTTCCATCAGGGTGCCAAGGATCATGGCGTCGGTGATGTCGGAAACGAAGAATTCATCGAAGCAGATGACCCGGGCTTCGGTGGCGAAGCGCTTGGCGATGATGGTCAGCGGGTTTTTCTCGCCGCCCAGGGTTTTCATCTCTTCGTGCACGCGCTTCATGAAGCGGTGGAAGTGGGTGCGGGACTTTTCCTTGAAGGGCAGCGCTTCGAAGAAGGTGTCCACCAGGTAAGTCTTGCCGCGACCTACGCCGCCCCAGAAATACAGGCCCTTGACCGGGGTCTGATCCTTCTTGCCAAACAACTTGCCCAGCAGGCCCGGCTTGTTTTGCTCGGCCGCGACCAGGTCGTCGTACAGGCGCTGCAAATGACGCACGGCAGTTTCCTGCGCGGCGTCATGAAAGAATTCCGGGCGTTTCAGATCAGCTTGATATCGTTCTAGGGGCGTCATAATTCGTTAGCAAGGCAACAAAAACGGGCCGACACTGTAGCGACGACCCCGAGGAATGGCAATCGGCCCTTGGTCGGGCCGAACCGTTGTTTATTCCTGAACCGGCGTCAGGGCAATGCGCAAGGCTTCGATGGCAGCGTCACGGGCGACGCTGTCGGCAAATGCCGGGCTGTCGGCAACGCACTCGCCTTCCAGCCAGACGCTGAACCCCAGGTCTTCACTGCGCACGTCCAATGCCTGGCCCGCTTGCAGTTGCTTGGTCACCTGCCCGGCGGTTTTACCGTCGGCGAAGTTGCGCGACAGCAGCAGTTGTTCGCCATCCGCCGCCAGCAGACGGAAGCGGAAACTGCCGTCGTCTTCACGGAAGCTGACAAAACGTGCAGCCTTCACGGCTTTCTTCTTGGTGGTCGCCGCCACTTGAGTCTGGGCAACGAAGGAGCGCAGGCCCACCGCTTCACGCAGTTCGTTGAGGAAGGGTGTCGCTACCGCACGGGCTTTTTTCGCGCCGTGTTGCAGGATGTCTTCCAGATCCGCCGGACGCTCGATCAGCTGGTTGTAACGCTCGCGGGATTCGCCCAGTTCGTTGTCGAGCAACTGGAACAGACGATTCTTCGCCTCGCCCCAACCCAGGCCCTGCAACAATTCGCTGCGGAACTCGTCGGCTTGCGCCGGGGTGGCAAACGCCTGGAACAGGGTGAACAGGTGCGAGTTGTCCGGTTCCTTGGCTTCGCCCGGTGCGCGGGAGTCGGTGACGATCCGCGAAATCGCGTCCTTCATCTCTTTGGCACTGCTGAACAGCGGGATGGTGTTGTCGTAGCTCTTCGACATCTTGCGACCATCCAGGCCTGGCAACGTGGCGACGCTCTCTTCGATCAACGCCTCGGGCATGGTGAAGAACTCTTTGCCCTGGCCAAAAAGATGGTTGAAGCGCTGGCCGATGTCCCGCGCCATTTCCACGTGCTGGATCTGGTCACGACCGACCGGCACCTTGTGCGCATTGAACATCAGGATGTCCGCGGCCATCAGCACCGGGTAGCTGTAAAGGCCCATGGTGATGCCTGCATCCGGGTCCTCGCCGGTCTCGACGTTCTTGTCCACCGAAGCCTTGTAGGCGTGGGCGCGGTTGAGCAGGCCCTTGGCGGCGACGCAGGTCAGCAGCCAGGTCAGTTCGGGGATTTCCGGGATGTCGGACTGGCGGTAGAAGGTCACGCGGTCGACATTCAGGCCACCGGCCAGCCAGGTCGCAGCGATTTCCAGACGCGAGCGCTGGATGCGCAGCGGGTCATCGCACTTGATCAGGGCGTGGTAGTCCGCCAAAAAGTAGAACGAGTCGGCATTGCTGTCACGGCTGGCCAGGATCGCCGGGCGGATGGCACCAGCGTAGTTGCCCAGGTGCGGCGTGCCGGTGGTGGTGATGCCGGTGAGGATACGGGTACGAGTCGTCATGGGTAATCGCTTGTCAGACTGCAATCAATTCGAGAGACGCGGCAGGATCAGATCCTTGAGATCGGTCAGCTTGCCATGAAAAAAGTGTCCGCATTCTGCCACTTTCAGCAGCTCATGGGGACGTTCAAGCGTGTCGGACCATTGGTAAACCAGCTGCGGATCGATCACTTCGTCGGTTTCCGGCTGGATCAGGGTCAGTTCGCCCTGCTGTGGCAGTGAGTCCTGAGCGCTCAGGCGCATGACCGCCGGTGCGACCATGAATAGATGTTTGAGCGGTTCGCCCTTCGCTTCCAGACGTCCGCCAAGACTTGCTGCAACAAATCCACCGAAGGAGAAACCGAACAGGGTCAGTGGCAATTGCGGGTGCCTGGCGCGAAACCATTCGGCCACAGCCTGGGCATCATCGACTTCGCCGGTGCCCATATCATGTGTACCTTCACTGGCACCCACCCCGCGGTAGTTGAAACGCAAAGTAATCAAACCGGCATCACGCGCGGTGCGCTGCAGGGTCGAGACCACTTTGTTGAGCATGGTGCCGCCCTGTACCGGGTTCGGATGGCAGATCAGCGCCAGGCCACGCGCCTGCTCGTTGTCCAGGTACAGTGCTTCCAGTTGACCCACCGGGCCATCAATCACTACAGGGGTTTCACGCATAAGCAAGGAAGGAACTCCGTGACCTCGAATCAGGTCGACTCGTCTAGCAAATTGTCTGTGGCTGTCTATTGCGAGTGAATCGCGGTATACAGCGCAGGTTCGAGCCGTTAACGTAAAGCAAAGCCGTTTATAGAGGAAGGACTCGTGGAACACTCGCTCTTAGTTTGGTTGTTACCGACTCTTGCCCTGGTTGTGGGTGTCGCCATTGGGTTCCTGATCGCTCGCGTTGCACCGAACGCCGCGCCCAGCCGCACGCAGCGTCAGCTGGACGATATTCAGGAACGTTTCGACAGTTATCAGAACGAGGTGGTGACCCACTTCAACAGCACCGCGACACTGGTCAAGAAACTGACTCAGAGCTATCAGGAAGTGCAGGACCATCTCGCCGAGGGCGCCAACCGCCTGGCCCTGGACGAACAGACTCGCCAACGCCTGCTGGCTTCCCTGCACGCCGACGCGGCGCAGGCACCCCGTGAACGCCTGACGCCACCGCGCGATCAGGAGCCGCCTCGCGATTACGCACCGAAAGCCCCGAACTCGCCGGGCATGCTCGATGAGCATTATGGCCTGAAGAAGTAATCAGCTTTCGCGCCATACAAAAAGCCCCCGGACTTTCACTGGTCCGGGGGCTTTTTTGTTTCTGTCTGTTCCAGATTTCTGCTGCCTGGTCTGGCCTCTTCGCGGGCAAGCCTGCTCCCACAATGGTCGATGTCGTACACAAAATCTGCATCCAACACATGACCTGTAGGAACGGGCTTGCCCGCGAAGGGGCCGGAACTGACGACAAAAAAAAGCCCGCCCGATCCGTAGAAGATCGAGCGGGCTTTTCTACGCCTGGGGTTCAATCAGACGATCAAGGGTACTGCTGAACCTGACCTTGCTGCTGACCACCATACTGCTGGCCCGGAATCGCCTTGAGGTTGACCTCTACACGGCGGTTCTGCGCCCGGCCATTGGCGTCGCCGTTGCTGGCAACCGGGCTATCCGGACCGGCGCCACGGGCGCTCAGATTGGCACCGCTGACACCTTGCGAGGTCAGGTAGGTTGCCACGCTCTGGGCGCGACGCTGGGACAGGTCCATGTTGTGCTGGCGGCTGCCGGTGCTGTCGGTATAGCCGACGATCTCGATCTGGTTCTGGTTGAACTCTTTGAGCGAGCCCGCCAGGTTGTTCAGCGGCTGATAGAAGCTTGGGGCAATGTTCGCCGAATCGGTAGCGAACGTGATGTTGCCCGGCATGATCAGCTTGATCTGGTCGCCCTGGCGTTGCACTTCAACACCGGTGTTGGCCATGCTGGCGCGCAGCTTTTTCTCTTGCTGATCGGCGTAGTAACCGTAACCGGCGGCGGAAGCACCGACCACCGCAGCACCGATCAGTGCGCCCTTGCCACGGTTATCGTGGTTGATCGCAGCACCGGCCAGCGCACCGGCCAGAGCGCCGAGGCCACCGTATTTCGCGGTTTTGCTCATGCCTTGGGAGCTGCCATCCGCCTGACCCTGCGGCTGACCGTCATAAGGGTTGGGCGAGGCACAGCCGGACAGTACGGCCACGGCAGTAGCGACAATCATCAAACGACGCATGGTGAACATGTAAAGCTCCTACTTTTTTTGCATTCTGTGGTGCAACGGACCAAGGCATCAGCCTTTGCGGGCGTTGGATCATGTTAACGGGTAAAAATTCCGAATGTTACAAATCAGCCCCGAACAAAGGGGTTTTCGCGCATTTCATCGCCCAGACGGGTGTCCGGACCATGCCCGGTCACCACGGTTGCGTCTTCGTCGAGGGTGTACAACCGCTGCTTGATCGAGCGCACGATGGTCGCCTGGTCGCCACCCCACAAATCCGTGCGTCCGACGCCGCGACGAAACAGGGTATCTCCGGCAATCAGCAGCTTGGCCTCGGAAAACCAGAAGCTCATGGAGCCCGGCGTATGACCTGGCGTGTGCAGCGCCACGCCGCAACCGCAGGCCAGTTCTTCATCATCGGCCAGCCAGCGATCCGGGGACGGCACCGGGGTATAAGGAACGCCGAACATCTGGCACTGCATTTCCAGGTTGTCCCAGAGAAACTGGTCTTCCTTGTGCAGATGCAGCGTCGCGCCGGTTTTCTCCTTGAGTTGACCGGAAGCCAGGAAATGATCGAGGTGGGCGTGGGTGTGAATGATGCTGACCACTTTCAGCCCAAGGGCATCGAGACGCGCCAGGATCAGCTCATGATTGCCACCTGGATCGACGACGATGGCCTTTTTCGTTACCGGATCGCCGATGATCGTGCAGTTGCACTGCAACGGGCCGACGGGGAAGGTTTCGCGAATGAGGGTGGGTTGCTGGGACATCGGCGGGGCCTGCTCGATAAACGGGGGGATGAGTGATTTTCTCACAATTGAGTATCCAGCCAATGGCCGCGATGTGTAACGTGAAAAATCCTTAACCCAGCACCCCCAATTCCTTGGCTCGCGCCACCGCCTGCGTACGCCGCTCGACCCCGAGTTTGCTATTGATATGGCTGGCGTGGGTCTTGACCGTGTGCAGGGAAATAAACAGCTGATCGCTGATTTCCTGGTTCGAACAGCCCTGGGCGATCAATCGCAGGACCGCCATTTCCCGGGTGCTGAGTTGCTCCGCGGCTGCGCAGGACTCCAGCCCGGGACGGGCAGCCAATGCCGGCAGTTTTTCACTGAGGCTCAGGGAAACGGGGGTTGGCGGACAGCTTTGAAGCTGCCCACGCAGCCAGTCCGGGTGCTCGGCCAACAAGCCCTCGAAGGGTTGCAGCACCCCTCCGCCGGCGGCGTCCAGCGCCTGGGCCAGTGCCTTGCGTGCTTCCGGTTCCCGTCCGCTACCCAGCAACAACGCCACTTTCTGGGTCAGCGCCATGGCGCTGAGCATCTGCCGACCGCTTTGCTGGCCATGTTCGAGCAGTGCATTCAAACGCCCTTCGGCCAGCATCGGTTGGCCCTGGATGACGTCGAGCAAGGCTTGTTGCAATTCGATATGCAGCGGTAATTGCGGGTGGAACTCCGGTGGTGCCGCCGCGTTTTCGCCGTTATAGGTCTGTCCCAGACGCGCCAGCCAGGCTTCGGCCAGATCGGTGCGCCCCTGGGCCAGCCAGAGTTCACATTTGACCAGGGTGATCATGGCCAGGTAGTAGATCGGTGGCACATCCCAGATGTGCATGAGCCGTTCGGCTTCGGCAAGCTCGGCAAAGGCCTTGGCGAACTCGCCACTGCTGCCTTCCAGCCTGGCAATCACGCAGTGGCCGATCAGCACGCTGATGTCACGGCAGGCGCGCGCCTCGCTCAAACCGGCCTGCAATCGCACCCGCGCCAATTGCGGCTGCATGCGCAGGGCCAGCAAAAAGCCCTCGTACAAGGTCAGCCGGGCGCGAACCGCGTATAGCCGTTGCGCAGGCAAGCTCTGCAGGCGCTGCATTCCCTGACGGACCTCTTCCAGCGCCCGACAGATTTCCCCGCGTGCTTGCAACACCCGGGCGCGATCGTAGTGCGCCAGTGCTTCGAACAAGGGGTTGCCGACCCGTTGCGCCAACTCCAGCGATTCGCGGTTCAATCCCCGTGCCCGCCACAAATCGCCGTCGGCAATGGCGAGGTTGGACAGGGTCGAAAGGCACATCAGGCGCTGGCCGTAACGCTTGGACGGAAGACTTTCCAACGCTTCGCGGCAGTACCGCAGCGTCAGTTCGCGGTTGCCGCGTCCACGGGCAATGATGCCGCTCAACGCCAGCCATTGAGCGAGCATCGACTTCTGTGCGGTGGCCGACGGAGCAGGCAGGAAACGGCTCAAATGGCTGGCCAGCTCTTCGGCGGCATCCAGTTGGCAAGCCATCCCCAACGCCCAGCTATAGAGCACGATCAGCCGCGGCGTGCTGATCAGCAAGCTGTCAGGCAAGTCCATTTTCCAGCGCAGCAACATGCCGACATTCTGCTCGGCCAGCAGTTGCTCTTCGGAGAGGTTCTGCACCAGGTTCGCCGCGACGTCCAGGTGACCGGCGCGCAAGGCCTGCTCCACGGCCTCATCGAGCAGTCCCTGGGCATTGAACCACCGGCAGGCACGCAGGTGCAGGCTGGCGGCCGGCACCATCGACTGGGAAGTCGGGCGCGTGCGCAACAGATCGGAAAACAGGTGGTGGTAACGATACCAGTTGCCATGCTCGTCCAGCGGCACCAGGAACACCTGGTGGGCGAGCAGGAAGCGCAGGATTTCGCCGCTGTCATGGGCGTCGCGAACGGCATCGCACAGTTCGCTGCAAAAACGCTCCTGGGGCGCCGTGTCGTAGAGGAACGACTGGACCTCGGCGGGCAGGCAATCGATGACCTCTTCGAGCAGGTAATCGCGGATCAGCCCTTCCCCGCCGTGCAACGATTGCGGCAGCGCGCCGTCGGTACCCGCCTCCGAGGCGGCCAGCAGCCAGAAACGCAACCCCGCGACCCAACCTTCGCTGCGCTGGATCAGGTTTTCCAGTGCTTCACCGCGCAAGGAACTGCTGTGCCGGTCGAGCAGGCTCAAGGCCTCGTCGTGGGTCAGGCGCAGATCCTGTTCATGCAATTCAAGCAGTTGTCGCGACAGCCGCAGCCGCGCCAGATGCCAGTCGGGACGTTGGCGACTGGTGACCATCACCAGCAAGCCATCAGGGAGATGATTGAGGAAAAATTGCAGGCAACGGTCCAGTACCGGCCCCTGGGCCAGATGGTAATCATCCAGCACCAGCAGCAATGGCGTCGCGGTGGACAAGTGCTCGGCCAATTCGTCGAGCAGGCCATCCAGCCATTCTTCGAATGCGAAAGGCTGATGGCGCTGGCGCATTTTCAACAGCCCGAGTGATTGCCTGCCCAGGTGCGGGAAGTAGTCCTGGAGGCCTTCCAGCAGGCGTTCGAGAAAACGTCCCGGGTCACTGTCTCGCGGGCTCAACCCCAGCCAGAGACTTTGCCAGTGCGCCGGCAACCCCTGACAAAACTCCACCGCCAACGAACTCTTGCCGAACCCTGCCGGTGCGCTGACCAGCAATAACCTGCCACCGAGCCCTGCACTCAGGCGCTCGCACAAACGTGGACGCAGCACATGGCCGTCGGGCAACGGCGGGCGGAAGAAGCGCCCGTCGAGTGTCGCGACAGCAACGTTTGCAGAACCTGGGGATGTAGACAAATCAGTCATAGCCGGCTCTTGTTTGAATTGCGGGTGGCGGCGTTGCAGATGTCCGCAGACTAGCCGTAAACGGATAGGGAATGAAGGTAATTGCTACAAATGGCTACAAAAAGTCTACAAGCAAAAAAAAACGCCCCGAACCAGTCGGGGCGTTTTCAGAGGGTGCGGCCTCTACTCAGTTCACTTTAGCGAACACCATCCTGACGCAAGGCGGCCGGGGTGAAGTCGCTGGTGGTGGCAGTGAAGCCGAAGTCATAGGCCGACTTCTCTTCGTTCTTCATGCCCAGCGCCAGGTAACGACCCGATTGCAGGTCGTACAGGGTTTCAAGGGCATACCACGGTACTTGCTTGTCGTAGTAGTTCTCGGCATGGGCCTCGGCGACGCGCCACAGTTGACCGCGACCGTCGTAATGGTCGATGACCGCTGCCTGCCAGGTGTCTTCGTCAATGTAGAAGTCACGCTTGGCGTAGATGTGACGCTGACCTTCCTTCAGGGTGGCAACTACATGCCACACACGACGCAACTCGTAACGAGCCAGGTCCTGGTTGATGTGACCGGCCTTGATGATGTCGGTGTACTTGAGCTTCGGATCGTCGAGCTTGTAGGCATCGGAGGCGATGTACATCTCTTTCTTGCCTTCGAGCTTCCAGTCGTAACGATCCGGTGCACCGTTGTACATGTCCAGGTTGTCGGAGGTACGCAGGCCATCGGCTGCAGTACCCGGGCCGTCATAGGACACTTGCGGCGCACGGCGCACACGACGCTGGCCGGCGTTGTAGACCCATGCCGAGCGCGGCTCCTTGACCTGGTCGAGGGTTTCGTGAACCAGCAGTACACCACCGGCCAGACGTGCCGGCGCGGTCACTTTCTGCTTGAAGTAGAACAGGATGTTGCCCGGGTTCGCCGGATCGTAGTCCTTCATCTTGTCGCGGAACACGAACTGGTCCTGGAAGTACACCAGGCTGAACGAGCCGTTCGGCTGTGGTGTGGCCTGGGTTACCAGACGGGTCACGCTGCCCCCGCGATAGCGGGTGATGTGGTTCCAGATGACTTCAACGCCGCTTTTCGGAATCGGGAACGGAATGGCGGTTTCAAAGTTCTCCAGGCCGTTGCCGCCGGACACCAGCTTGGTGTTGGTGGCGTTCTTCTTGATGGAGGCGAACACCTCATCCGGCACGGTGGCACCGCGGTGGGACGGATAGACCGGCATCTTGAAGGTTTCCGGGTAGCGCTTGAACATCGCGTACTGGCCCGGGGCAAGCTTTTCCTTGTACTGGTCGACGTTCTGCGCCGTGATGGTGAACAGCGGTTTTTCACCCGGGTACGGATCGGACAGGAAGCCCTTGCTGTCGACCGCTCCGGCGTTCTTCGGCAACGGTTTCCAGGTCGGAATCGAACCGTCGGCGTTACCCGCCATTTCAGCGCCCATCGGGGTCAGGCTCTTGCCCAGCTTGTCGGCCTCGGCCTGGGGAACCGCTGCGATGACGCTGGTCGCCAGCAGTGAAAGCCCCAGAACACCGGCGTGGAACAGACTCTTTGTTATTTTCATATGTTCGTTCGTCCTGAAAATTCAGTGCTTAGAAGTTCACGCCGAGGCTGAGCGCAACGAAGTCGCGGTCATCCACGGTGGTGTACCTGCCGTCGAAGAAGTTGGTGTAGGCCAGGCTCGCGGTGTAGGTGTTCTGGTACTCGGCGTCGACACCCAGGCTCACCGCCTTGCGGCCTTCCTCGAAGTTGCCGCCAGGCCCAGGGGAGTAGCCTTCCACGTCATGAGACCAGGCTACGTTTGGCTTGAGGTTCACACCGGCAAACACGTCGTTGTATTCCCAGATGGCACGACCGCGGTAGCCCCATGAAGTCGCAGTGGTGAAGCCTTCGTCGGTGCAGTTGCGGCTGCGGTTGTTGGTCGGCGTACCCGGGCCGGCACCGCTGATGGTGCTGTTGTTGAGTGTCACGCAGGTATTGAGCGCGCCAGAGGCTGGCAATTCACCCGGACCGTAGACCGGATCGCGGCCATAACGAACGTCGGAAGTGCTTTCCAGGCCGCCAACGTGGGTCACGCCCACTTCGCCCACCAGGGTCAGACGGCTGGCGCCCATGACCTGATCGAAGAAGTGCGTCAGGGTGGTCTGGAACTGGGTGACTTCCTTGCGACGATACCCGTGCAGGTCCTGACCCGGTACGCCGGTAAGCAGCGATGCATTGGTCAACGGGTTGTTCGGGTTGTTATTGCCTATAGGACGAACACCGGAGAACAGGATGTCGGTGGAGTTGAGCTGCACCGGAGCGTTCGGACGGTAGCTGATCTCACCGCTCCACGCCGTACCGGTAGGCAGGGTGGTGGAGAAGCTCAGGCCGTAGAGGCGGATGTCTTCCGGGTACTCGATGAAGTACTGCGAATTACCCGCCACCAGCAATGGCGCCAGTGCGGCGAACGGGCCGCCCTGGAGGGCCGCGGCAGTGTTGTAGACCGACTGCGGCGCACCGGTAGCGCTGAAGATCGGCGCACGGCTGTGGTAATTCATGAAGTAGGCGCCGAACTCGGTGTCCAGCGGATCGAACATGTACTTGAGGGACGCGCCCCACTGGCCGCTGTCGCGGGCATCGCGATCGGGGCCACGACGCACCAGAACACCCTCATTGTTGACGTCGACGCCGTTGGCGGCCAAAGGCCCCAGGGCAATGGCCGGAATTTGCGAGCGCTTGGCCAGTACGCGCAGGTTGTCGTCGCAGCCGTCGGCAACGATGTCTGGCTGGGAGAAGAACGTGCCGCAGTTGTCGACAACGGTCTGGTCCCATTCAATTTGGTAGAACGCTTCGGCCGAGAGGTTTTCGGTCAGGCTCTGGGACACATAGAACATGTTGACCGGGATCAGGCCTTCCTTGATCTCGGCCCCCGGACGGCGGAACGCGGACACGTCGATCGGGTTGATCGAGTTGATGCCACCACCGATGAAGGTACTTTCACCCCAGCTCACGACCTGCTTGCCCAGACGCACGGAGCCTGGCTGATCGGCAATGGAGTAGTTGTGGTAGACGAAGGCGTCGAGGATCTGGCCGCCGGCAGACTTGGCGCCTTCCTTGCGGTTGTCGTCGCTGATGTCCTTGAACGGACGGCTTTCGTCCTTCAGTTCAAAGTCGTACCAGTATTTGCCACGGACGAAAACACCGGTATCGCCGTATTTCAGTTCAAGGTCATGGATGCCCTTGAAGATCTTCGAGAAAGTTTCCCCGCTCTTGAAGTTCAGGTGACCGTCATCAGAAGTCTGGGACAGACCCTTGCCGCCGTTGTTGACACCGATGAGGTTCTTGTTGGCACTTTCGGTAGACCAACTGGCACCGATCGACAGGGATGAGTCGAACTGACCTTCGATTTCACCGACGTTGAAACTGACGCCGAATGCTGGCCCGGCGAGCGTAGAGGCAAGACTGACAGCCAGGGGCAGTTTCGCCCGGCGCCAGAACTGGTTTGCTGATGTCATCGACGCTACTCCATGTGCATTTTATTTTTATGGCAAGAGCACTTCTAAAAACGCTGTGGATAACCGGGAGCCATGGCATCCCAAAGTCATTCCAAAGTTGCATCGCCCCGGTTCGTGCGGTTGCCCCGTTCTTAAAAATCCTTGAGTGGACTATAGCCAGCAGGTAGTAGCGCTTGATCCCTCTAAAGTGTGATTTGCAGCTGCCAGCCACTCTGGAACAGTCCTTTCGCCAGTCCGACACCCGTCGGCACGGCAAGGATGGCTGAAAATTTCGTTTTGACAAGCCAAGCGCTTGCTTGGTGGGGGCTGGCGTGCCCTTTCGAGCACGCGAGATGACGCTTAAAGCGTCGAGAGGAAGGTGCTGTTGGTGGCTTGCCATTCGCTGATGTCGACACGAATGCGCTTCTTGTCGAGCTTGCCGACACTGGTCTTGGGAATTTCAGTAACAAGGGCGATCTGGCTCGGAATCGCCCACTTGCTCAAGTGCCCCAGCTCCACAAACGGCTTGAGGTGTTCCTTGAGTTCCCGCGCCCCGATTGCATGCCCCTCACGGAGCACCAGCAGGGCAAACGGCCGCTCGCCCCACTGCGGATCGGGGATCCCCACCACTGCTACTTCACGTACCGCCGCATGACGACTGATCAGGTCTTCCAGGTCCAGGGAGGAGATCCACTCGCCACCGGTCTTGATCACGTCCTTGATCCGGTCACGAATGTCGATCACGCCCATGCTGTCCAGGGTCGCCACGTCACCGGTGTGCAGCCAGCCTCCGGCCCAGAGCTCGGCGCCCTTCTGCGGCTCATTGAAATACCCCTCGGTCAGCCATGGCGCGCGTAACACCAGTTCGCCCTGGGTCTCGCCATCGGCGGGCAGGAAGTTGCCCTCGGTGTCGACGATCGCCGCCTCCACCAGTGGCCCCGGCACGCCGGCCTTGATCCGGTAAGTGGTGCGTTCGTCTTCGGTACCCGCCATCAATTCGTCGTTGAGGTGCGCGCACGAAACCAGTGGCCCGGTTTCCGACATGCCGTAGGCGGCGGTCAGCTGAATGCCTTTGGCCTTGGCCGCCTCGTACAACGTGCGGTTCAGGGCGCTGCCGCCGATGACGATTTTCCAGCCGCCGAAGTCGACGGTCTGCGCGGCCTTGGCATTGAGGACCATCTGCAAAATGGTCGGTACGCAATGAGAGAACGTGACCTTTTCCTTGCGCCACAACTCCACCAGGTACTCCGGGTCATAGCGGCCGGGATACACCTGCTTGAGCCCGAGCATGGTCGCCACATACGGCAAGCCCCAGGCGTGCACGTGGAACATCGGGGTGATCGGCATGTACACGTCGTTGGTGCCCAGCAGGCGCACGCTATCGATCGCGCCCATGATGGTCGACACGCCCATGGTGTGCAGCACCAGTTGCCGATGGGTGAAGTACACGCCCTTGGGGTTGCCGGTGGTGCCGGTGGTATAGAACGTGGTCGCGACCGAGTTTTCGTCGAAGTCCTCGAAGTCGTATTGCGGGCTCGCCGCGGCCAGCAGTTGCTCGTATTCGCCGACGAGATTCGGCAGGTCCGCGGTTTTTTCCGGCAGGTCAGTCAACAGCAGGGTTTTGTCGACCGTGGTCAGTTGCCCCTCGATGGCCTTGTAGAGACCGACGAACTCGCTGTTGACCAGCACAAAGCGGTCCTCGGCGTGGTTCATGGTGTAGAGGATCTGTTCCGGCGACAGGCGCACGTTGATGGTGTGGATCACCGCACCGATCATCGGGATGGCGAACATGCATTCCAGGTAACGATGGCTGTCCCAGTCCATCACACCCACGGCATCCCCGGGCTTGACTCCGGCCGCTGTCAGCACGTTGGCCAGGCGGGCTACCCGTTCGATCAAGGTCGGGTAGCTATAGCGCAACTTGTCGCGGTAGATGATCTCGCGGGTTTTCTCATAACGGGCACCGGACATCAGCAGCCGTTTGATCAACAGCGGGTACTGGTAAGCGCCTTCGGCCGGGGGGATAACGCGAGTCTTCAACATAATAATCCCTTTAATCTGACTGCACGGTCGTGACTGAAAGTACGCACTGTAGTGCCCTTGAACGTCAGCCAAATCAGCCAAAGGAATGATTTGCAGAACCCCATGAATGATAGCGCTGCGCCATCATTCGCAAGGTTTGATCATCTGTAGGAGCAGCCGGTCGACGCTCGATTGCTCGCGATGAACCCGGGATTACCGCGGGGGGGTCAGATATCAAGCGTTATCGTTGACGCGCATCGCGAGCGAGCTCCTACAGGGATAGATATCTGATCAGTGCATCTCGGTAAAAGCGAGCTTCACGCCAATCGCGATCAGCACCGCGCCCATGGTCCGGTCGAACCAGTGGCCCATGCGGGCGAAACCGGCGCGTACGCGCTGCTGGCTGAACAACATCGCCACCAGGCAGAACCAGGTCGCTGTCGCCACCGCCAGGTAAACCCCGTACCCGGCCTGCACGGCCAGCGGCGTGTGCGGGTTGATTACCACAGTGAACAGCGAGAGGAAGAACAGCGTGGCTTTCGGATTGAGACCGTTGGTGACGAAACCCGAAGTGAAGGCACCACGGGCGGTGCGCTCGCCGGCTTCCTTGTGCAGGTCGTCAGCCACAGACTTGGCCGGTTGCGCGCGCAGCGCCTTGTAACCGATGTACAGCAGGTAAGCGGCGGCGGCCCATTTCAAGGCATTGAACAGCACGATCGACTGGGACACGATCAGGCCGATACCCAACAGCGAGTAACCCACGTGCAGGAAAATCGCCGTGCCCACGCCCAGCGCAGTCCAGGTGCCCGCGCGACGACCGTGGGTAACACTCTCGCGCACCACCACGGCAAAGTCCGGGCCAGGGCTGGCCACGGCCAGCAGGTGAATCAGGGCAACGGTCAAGAACTCTGTCCAGTACATTGGGGGCTCCTTCAGGCCAAGCGTAACTATTTATTTCATCTGGTAGGCTCGGCAGATTACGCCTTCAGTTCATTGCACAAAAGGTACAGTTGATGACGAACACCCGCCGCGCCGTTTTCCTCGACCACCCGTCCCTGGACCTCGGCGACCTTGACCTCGACCCGCTGCGCAGTTGTTTCGGCGATTTGCAACTGTTCGCCCAGACCTTGCCCGATCAAGTCATCGAACACCTCAAGGGTGCGACCGTCGCCATCAGCAACAAGATCCTGATCGATGCCGCCGCCATGGCCGCCAGCCCTGATCTCAAGCTGATCCTGATCACCGCCACCGGCACCAACAATGTCGACCTCGCCGCCGCCCGCGCCCACGGGATTACCGTGTGCAACTGCCAGGGCTACGGCACACCGTCGGTGGCGCAGCACACGATCATGCTGCTGCTCAACTTGGCCACGCGCCTGGCCGATTATCAAAAAGCCGTCGGCGAAGGCCGCTGGCAGCAAGCCAAACAATTCTGTTTGCTGGATTACCCGATTGTCGAACTCGAAGGCAAAACCCTTGGTCTTTTGGGCCATGGCGAATTGGGCGGCGCGGTCGCACGGCTGGCTGAAGCCTTCGGTATGCGCGTTGTGCTGGGGCAAATTCCAGGGCGCCCTGCACGGCCGGACCGCCTGCCACTGGATGAACTGCTACCGCAAGTCGATGCCCTGACCCTGCACTGCCCGCTCAACGAACACACCCGCCACTTCATCGGCGCCCGCGAACTGGCCGCGATGAAACCCGGCGCGTTCGTGGTCAACACCGCCCGCGGAGGCCTGATCGACGAACAGGCGCTGGCCAACGCCTTGCGCAACGGGCATCTGGGCGGCGCCGCCACTGACGTGCTGAGCGTCGAGCCTCCCGTCAACGGCAATCCGCTGCTGGCCCATGACATCCCGCGCCTGATCGTCACCCCGCACAACGCCTGGGGCAGCCGCGAAGCGCGCCAGCGAATCGTTGGCCAGGTGACCGAAAACGCACTGGGATACTTCAGCGGTAAGGCGCGGCGGGTCGTCAGTTGATAAACTGCGGCACTTTTTTTCACAGGAGCAGTTATGGATCCGCGCAGTGAAGTACTGCTTCGTCAGGCCGAGTTATTCCAGGGTTCGGTGTTGTTGGCCGGCTTGCCCGCCGACGACTTGCTGGGCCGTCTGCCCGAAGCTCATGGCTGGTGCTGGCACGCCGGCGATCAGGCCGCGCTGGACGCCCGCTTCGCCGAGCGCAGCCATTTTGGTGTGAATGCTCCCGAGCGCGAGTTCGATACAGCGGTGGTGTTTCTGCCTAAGGCCAAGGACCTGACCGACTACATTCTCAACGCCCTCGCCTCGCGGCTGGCTGGCCGCGAGCTGTACCTGGTCGGCGAGAAAAAAAGCGGCATCGAAGGTGCCGCCAAACAACTCAACCCGTTCGGCAAGCCACGCAAACTCGACAGCGCGCGCCACTGCCAGCTCTGGCTGGTCACCGTGGCCAACGCGCCTGAAGCCAAACCGCTGGAGAGCCTGGCGCAGACCTATGAACTGCCGCTGGCCGAAGGCCCGTTGAAGGTCATCAGCCTGCCGGGGGTGTTCAGCCATGGTCGCCTGGATCGCGGCAGCGCGCTGCTGCTGGAACATCTGGACAAACTGCCCAGCGGTCACTTGCTCGATTTCGGTTGCGGCGCAGGGGTCTTGGGCGCGGCAGTGAAACGTCGTTACCCGCATAACCAGGTCACGTTGCTGGATGTGGATGCCTTTGCCGCTGCCAGCAGTCGCCTGACCCTGGCGGCCAATGGTCTGGAAGCCGAGGTGATTACCGGTGACGGCATCGATGCCGCCCCGATGGGTTTGAGTGCGATCCTGAGCAATCCACCGTTCCATGTCGGCGTGCACACCGACTATTTCGCAACGGAGAACTTGCTGCGAAAAGCGGCCAAACATCTGAAAAACGGTGGCGAACTTCGTCTGGTAGCGAACAGCTTCCTGAAGTATCAACCGTTGATCGAAGAGCATCTTGGTGTGTGCGCGATCAAGGCCGAAGGACAGGGCTTCCGGATCTACCGAGCCAAGCGCGGATAGAACTTCTTTGAAAAAGAAGGCTTGCCGAATGGGTTTTGCAAAGGCAGAATCCGCTCCGTCCTAGGGGAGTAGTCTCCCACGAGCGCCACGCTCGTCCGGCATGCGTCAACATACTTGGTCCTCAGACCATGGCGCATGCGACCCAAGCATCCACATCAGATGGATCGCAGGGTTTGACAAGACCTATGACACGAACACCTTACCCGGGGCGGGGAGGCTGTACGTGTCATAGCCGTGTCGACCCGCCCCTTAGGAAAACCCCTGATGCTGGATTCACTACTCGTACCTACCGCAATCGTTGCCTTGGCCGAAATCGGCGACAAGACGCAACTGCTCGCGCTCATTCTCGCTGCCCGTTTCCGCAAGCCCTGGCCGATCATCGCCGGTATCGTCGCCGCGACCCTGGCCAACCATGCGGCCGCCGGTGCAGTGGGCGCCTGGGTCGGCAGTTTCTTCTCGGATACGATGTTGCACTGGATCCTCGCCGCGAGCTTCGCCGCCACGGCACTGTGGACCCTGGTCCCGGACAAGATGGATGACGACGAAGCCAGCACCGCCCGCAAGTTCGGGCCGTTCCTGACCACGCTGATCGCGTTCTTCCTGGCGGAAATCGGCGACAAGACGCAGATCGCGACCGTGATGCTGGCTGCGCAGTATCCGGAGCTGTGGCTGGTGATCATCGGCACCACCCTCGGCATGCTGATTGCCAACGTGCCCGTGGTATTGGCCGGTAACTTTGCCGCGGACAAATTGCCGTTGACCCTGATCCGTCGACTGGCGGCGTCGGCGTTCTTCATCCTGGCGATTGTCGCGGTGTACAAGGCGATGCAGAGCAGCGGGTGGGTTTGACCCGGGTACTGAGATCAATCTGTGGCGAGGGGGCTTGCCCCCGTTCGGCTGCGCAGCAGTCGTAAATCCTGCAACCGCGGTGTAACTGTTGAATTGCGGCTGCAGGTAATGGGGCCGCTTCGCAGCCCAACGGGGGCGAGCCCCCTCGCCACATTTTCAGCATCTGATAGTCAAGACTTCTTGGCCTGCTCATACAAAGGCATGACCTTCGGAATCGCCGCCTGCAACGCCGCAATACGACTCGACGACGCCGGGTGAGTGCTCATGAACTCCGGTGGCGAACCTTCCGAGGCCTTGCTCATCTTGTTCCACAGGGTGATCGCGGCATTCGGGTTGTAACCGGCGCGGGCGGCCAGTTCCAGGCCGATCAGGTCCGCTTCGTTTTCATTGGCACGGCTGTTGGGCAAGGTCATGCCGTAGTTGGCCACGGTATCGGCCAGGGCCAGACTGTCCTGCCCCAACCCGAGCAAGGTACCCGCGCCCTGCTTCGCCATTTCGATGCCGTAAGCCTTGGACATCGCTTCACGACCGTGCTCACGCAGGGCGTGGGCGATTTCATGGCCCATGATCGCGGCGATTTCATCGTCGGTCAGTTGCAGTTTGTCGATCAACCCGGTGTAGAAAATGATCTTGCCGCCAGGGCCGCAGTTGGCGTTGAGCTCATCGCTCTTGATCAGGTTGACTTCCCACTTCCACTGGGCCGCGTCCGGACGGAAGTTCGGCGCCTGGGCAATCAGCCGGTCGGCAATCGCCTGAACCCGCTGGGCTTCATTGCTGGTCTTGTCCAGCACACCCTTGCTGGACGCTTCGCCCACTGTTTTCTGATAGGACTGGGCGTACATCTGGTCGACCTGTTGCGAGGACAACATGCTGAACATGTACTGCTTGCGCTCAATGCCTACAGCGCCGCCTTTGGTGGTATTGACCGACTGGCAGCCGGTGAGCAGCAGCGCTGCGCTCAGTGCACTGACACCCAAAATCTTGTTCATCAAAAAACTCCCTGAAAACATGCCGAGTATCCTAGGCGTGGAAATGTATCGACGCCAGATACAGTGGACGTAAGACGCACAATTCGGACAAAGCTCTCATCGCCGTAGAAAAAAATTCACATACGACGACAACCCGCTGCCCATCACGCCGCTCATTGATTCAATTACGACATCCGGCACGCAAAAACGGTCCTTTCAACTGCCCACGCTCATGCCCGCCCGTCACCCTGCCGATACACCTGGGCAGACGTCCTTTCGCGTGCGGAGCCCCCATGAAATTCAAGTCGATCCAGTTTTCCGTGGCGGCCCTTGCCGGCGCCATTGTCCTTAGTGTCGTGGCAGCGCTGGTTGTGTACGCACTGTTCTCCGGCGCCCGGACGCAAGACATGGTCCAGGAGCGGACCCAGGCCCAATTCGAGCAAGTCATCGAACAACGCCTGACGTCCCTGGCGCAAACCCAGGTCAGCCAGATCCAGCGCGAACTCGAAGCACCGCTGCTGATTGCCGGCGGACTGGTGCGGGTCAACGCCCTGATCGGCACACCGGGTGCCGATGGCCAGCCCGCCCTGAGCCTGAGTCGCGAGCAACTGATCGGCCTGATCAAGGAAAACGTGGTCAAGAACCCGAAAATCCTCGGCACCTACATCGGCTGGGAAAAAGACGCACTGGATCACAACGATGCGGCCTACGTCGGCACCCAGGTGGTCGGCATCGACGCCAGCAACGGGCGCTTCCTGCCCTGGTGGTTCCGCAACGACGACGGCACCCTGGGCCTGGACAAACTGGTGGACGTCGACGACCAGAAAACCCTGTCCACTGGCGTGCGCGCCAGCGAGTACTACCTGTGCTCGAAAGAAACCAAAAAATCCTGCGTGATCGACCCGGCGCCTTATAAGGTGGGCGACAAAATCGTCATGCTCGCCTCCTTTATTGAGCCAATCATGCTCAACGGTGCCTTCCAGGGCATCGTCGGCGCCGACCTGTCGGTGAACTTCATCCAGGAAATGCTCCTGGGCGCCAACCAGAAGCTTTACAGCGGCGCCGGGGAAATGGCCCTGATCGGCGGCAATGGCCGGATCGTTGCCTACACCAAGGATCCGAGCAAATTCGGCGAGAAGGTCAGCGACATCCTCGACAGCAAACAGATCGCCAACATGGCCAATCTCAAGCGCGGCGAAGTCACCTATACCGTCGACAAGGCCCAGGGCCGGATCGAGTTGTACCTGCCGTTCGGCATCGGCCAGACCGACGCCCGCTGGACCCTGATGCTGCAGTTGCCGCTGAATGCGGTCATGGCCGACCTGCAAAAGCTCCAGGCCGACCTGGACGCGCAGCGCAAATCCGACACCTTCGGCATGGCGATGGTTGGCTTGGTGATTGCCGGTATCGGCTTGCTGGTGATCTGGCTGGTGGGCCACGGCATCGCCCGCCCGCTCAAGCAGATGGTGGCCATGCTCGACGATATCGCCCAGGGCGAAGGCGACCTGACCCGACGCCTGACCAGCGATCGCGCCGATGAACTGGGCTCGATCGCCAAAGGCTTCAACACTTTCCTGGCCAAGTTGCAGGCGATGATCACCCAAGTGGTGACTTCGGTGCAGAGCGTCAGCGATTCGTCGGAACACACCGCCGACATCGCCATCCGCACCAACACCGGTGTGCACAAGCAAATGGCCGAGATTGATCAAGTGGCCACCGCCGTACAGGAAATGACCGCCACCGCCCAGGACGTCGCGCGCAATGCGACCCAGGCCGCACAGGCCGCCAGCCATGCCGATCAGGCCGCCAGCCAGGGCATGCAGATCGTGCGCGACACCTCGAACTCGATTGGTGCCCTCGCCGTGGAGATCGGCCGGGCCGTCGGCGTGGTGCAAACCCTGGCCAAGGACAGCGAAAACATCAACGCCATCCTCACCGCCATTCGCGGGATCGCCGAGCAGACCAACCTGCTGGCCCTTAACGCAGCCATCGAAGCCGCCCGTGCCGGTGAACAGGGCCGAGGTTTTGCCGTGGTGGCCGACGAGGTGCGTAACCTGGCGCAGAAGACGCAAAAGGCCACCGAAGAAATCCAGACCATGATCCAGCAACTGCAGCAAGGCACCCGGGATGTGGTGCGAGTCATGGAGGACAGCCAGAACCGCACGGACGAAAGCGTACTGCACGCATCGAAGGCCGCCGAAGCACTGGAAACCATTACTCAGGCCGTGTCGGTGATCAACGACATGAACACCCAGATTGCCAGCGCGGCCGAGGAGCAAAGTGCGGTGGCGGACGACATTAACCGCAACGTGATCAACATCGGCCAGGTGGCCAATGAAGTGGCCGGTGGGGCGGATGAGTCGAGCGCGGCCAGTGCGGACTTGACCAAACTGGCTGAGCAGCAGCGGCGGTTGATCAATCAGTTCCGGGTCTGATCCGAAGCCCCCATCGCGAGCAAGCTCGCTCCCACATTGGATCTGTGGCGTCACAAATTCCCTGTGGGAGCGAGCTTGCTCGCGATGGGGCCGGTTCAGCCACCCATTAGCTCAACCCGGAGTAAGGCACTCCGGCCCATTGAGCTTCGGATCATTCACCATGTTGGCCAGCACCCGTTCGCGCAATGCCGCAGGTTCACTGGCCAGCAATGCTTGCAAAGCATGCAACGGCGTCTCGGGATCCAACCACGCGGCCTGCCCCGCCTCATCAAGAATCAACGGCCGCCGCTGGCTCGCTGCCGGCTGGGTAATCACCGCGGTACTCAGCCACACCTGCTCCTGTACCGGATACGCCTCCCAGATCGCCGCAAAAAATAATGACGAGCCCTCCCCTGGTGTCAGCCAATACGGGCGCTTGCGCGTCGTGCCGCGCCATTCGTAGAAACCATTGGCCGGCAACAGGCAGCGGCGCTCGCGCAAGGCCTGGCGAAACATTGGCTGTTCGGCAACGGTTTCGGCGCGGGCGTGGGCCGGGGTGCGGGACAGATCGGTCAGCCAGGGTGGCGTCAGGCCCCAGCGGGCGCGGGCCAGCGTGCGCTGACCGTCTGGTTCGGCCCGTAGCATCAACACCGAATCATTGGGGGAAATGTTCCACTGCGCCTGCTGGTCGGCGGGAAAACCGGGCAGCGCCGCGAAGGCGGGGTTCCAGCGAAACAGGGCATAACGTCCACACATGGGGCAACACGACTCTTGATCAAACGAACGCCAGCCTAACAGACCAGCGTGCCGGGGAAGCTGTCCGGTTCATCGCCAGACAGCGGCAGCGCGGCATTGTACGCGGTGATCAGCTCGCGGGCGTATTCGGCCTGGTCGTTATCCACTGCCAAACCCAGCAAACCGAAAATCGGCAACTCACCGGTGGCTCCCACCAGATCACGTCCCACCAGATGCGCCTCAATGCCCTCGCTGGCGAGCATGCCTTGCAGCAACTCGCCTTCCATCAGGTTTTCCGGGTCGTAGATGCGCTGCATACACGCTCCTCACTCGTTTTCGCTGAACACTTCGAGATGCCATTCCTCTTCATGAACCTGCAACACGAAGGTTATCGGCCGACAGCACACCTGGCAGTCTTCAATATAGGTCTGATCGCCACCGGACAAATCCAGCGTCGTCTCGACTTCCTCACCACAATACGGACATTCATATTGCGCAGTTTCCAGCATCGCGGTCTCCCAAGTGACTTGTGCGTATAATCGCCGGTCTATTTGCAGGGCTATTTTTGTCTGGCTACTTTTTCAGACCGTACCCCGCCGGTTTTCGATCAAAACCTTTACTTACCCTAGCCGTTTCTAACAAGAGAGCATGATGGGCGAATTCGATGCCATCCGACCTTACGACGACAGCGAAGTCCCAGCGGTGCTGGACCGGCTGCTCGGCGACAAGGCGTTTCTAGATATCCTCACCCACTTCCGCTTCCCGC
This sequence comes from Pseudomonas sp. GW822-FHT01E03, assembly GCF_058802985.1. Lineage (NCBI taxonomy): Bacteria > Pseudomonadati > Pseudomonadota > Gammaproteobacteria > Pseudomonadales > Pseudomonadaceae > Pseudomonas > Pseudomonas sp. GW822-FHT01E03. The sequence goes on along the minus strand of NZ_JBXAOQ010000004.1, from coordinate 66,060 downwards.
GTTTCGCCGGCGCTTTAGGCTGGGCACTCAAACCTCTTATAGCCCATCGGCTGCGCCGTGAGTTTGCCGGCATTACCTCAGTGGCCACGCTGCAGGACAAAGTCGAGGTTTACGTCGACCACACCATTGAGCGTGCCACCGACGGTGTCACCTATACCGGGGTGGAGCAATTCAAGTCCGGCAGCGCCTATCTGTTCATCGCCAACCACCGCGACATCGTGATGGACCCGGCCTTCGTCAACTATGCCGTGTACCACGCCGGCCTGCCGACGCCACGCATCGCCATTGGCGATAACCTGCTGCAAAAGCCTTTCGTCAGCGACCTGATGCGCCTGAACAAGAGCTTCATCGTGCACCGCTCGATCAGCGGACGTCGGGAAAAAATGGCGGCTTATCAGCTGTTGTCGGCGTACATCAATCATTCGATCCGCAACGATTGCGCCTCGATCTGGATCGCCCAGGCCGAAGGCCGCGCCAAGGACGGTGACGACCGTACCGAATCGGCAATCCTCAAGATGTTCCACATGAGCCGCAAGGACGAGCCGTTCGGCGAAGTCATTCAGTCGCTGAACCTGACCCCGGTGTCGATCAGCTACGAGTACGACCCGTGCGATCAGGCCAAGGCCCGCGAGCTTTACATCCGCGCCACCACCGGCAGCTACACCAAGGTGCCGGGCGAGGATGACGTGAGCATCGCCAAGGGCATCACCGGCTACAAGGGCCGGGTGCATGTGAACTTTGCCGCACCGATCACCGAACTGTTCGAAGACACCAAGCAATTGGCGGTCGAGATGGACCGGCAAATCCTCAGCGGATACCGCTTGTTCCCCGTGCACTACCTGGCTTACGCGCAGTGGAAGGACACCGATCCGCAGTTGCAGGTGCCGAAAGCCGCCGAAGTGTTCCCGGCCGAGGAACTGGCCAAGGCCCAGGAAGAATGGCAACGCCGCCTGGACGCCTGCCCTGAAGAGCATCGTCCATTCCTGGTGCTGCAATATGCGACACCGGTGCGCAATCAGTACCGGGTGAAGGCAGGGTTGCCGCTGTAAGCGGTATCGGCCTGACGGCGCTTTTGTGGCGAGGGGGCTTGCCCCCGTTGGGCTGCGAAGCGGCCCTAAAACCCAAGAAGGTTTTCCCTCTGACACAGCGTCCCTGTCGAGGTGACGACGGCTTCGCCGCCGAACGGGGGCAAGCCCCCTCGCCACAGGGTTTACTTCAGCCTCAGACCTGCGTACTGATCCACGACACCAGCAGTGCCATTCCCATGCAGGCAAAGCCGAAGATGTAGAAAAACCGGTTCTTGCGCAAGGTCGCCCAGTCCAGCGTGGGCTCTACGCTGGGGCTGCTCTGGCGCTGCGCCTGCAGACTGGCCATCGCGCGCAGTTCGCGACGACGGGTGGCGTGCACCAACCAGCCGCCGGGGAAGGCAAAGAACAAGGCCAGCAGATTGATCAATTTGGCGGGATGGGCGGTAAACAGCGTCATCAAGTGCAGCGACATCACAAACCTCAAGTAACACAGGTGGCAGGTGCCGGACCGGCGACCGCGGCGCGGATTCTACCGAAAGCCTGCGCGCCTGCCCTATGTTTCCGACAAATAACGAAGCGTTTGATCAATAGCTGTCCTGAGTCACGGCTTCGTCATCTGTATCGGCGAACATGCGCGCCTCGAAACCGACACGGATCACGTCATGCTCCACGCCGAAAACCAGGATCGTCTTTACCTCATCACCCCCAGCGAAGAACAACAAGCCCTCGTCGGCAGTCTCGCCTTCAACGTTCAGGACCGCCACTGGCTGGTGTATTGCGCACTCGGCGGCCACCAGCATGCGGATTTGCCGGAGGCGGATTTACTGACGGGCGTGAGCGTGCTGGATTTTTACTCGCAAGCTGCCTGATACCGATCTGTAGGAGCGAGCTTGCTCGCGATGGACTTGAGGACGCCGCGGGGTATCAGATTCCCCGCGTAATCGTTAACGACCATCGCGAGCAGGCTCGCTCCTGCAGTGGGCTCGCATTACTCGCCGAGAACCTGCCCCACAGTCGGGTCCTTGAACAGGCGGGTCAACGCATCACTGAGCACATCGCTGACCAGCTTGGTGTTGGTTTCCTGGTTCGGCGCCATACCGAAGCGCTGGTCCAGGGAAGCACCATAACGGCCGCTGTAGCGACGGTTGGCGTTCTGCACATCCGAGCGGAAGGTCGCGCCGATGGTGGCTTCGGTCACGTACATGCCTTCTTTAGGCGACTGATACTTCAGCTCGGCCAGGGTCACGGTGATTTGCGGTGCGTTCGCCGCATTGGCGGTCGGGGTGAAACCCAACAGACGCACGGCAGCTTCGGCCTGAGCCTGCAGTTTCGGCAGGATCTGCGCGCCTTGTACGGTAATCGCGCTGGTCTCCGGGTACAGGCCACCACGGGTGCCGAGGGTTGGCGACGGACGTCCGTCCACCACACGCACCACAACAGGCTGACCGTGGCCGACGGGCGCCAGTTGAGCCGTCAGCTTGGGTTCCGGGCTCAGTTGTTGCGGGCTGTGGGCGCAGCCAACCAGGGTCAAACTGGTCACAGTGATCAAACCGAACAACAGGCGTTGCAACATGCTCTTCTCTCCAGAATCAGGCACAAACAGGCCGGCAGTATAGCGGTGCGCCACTGCGGGTAACCAGCACCTCACAGTGTTTGATGAAATCTCTGACAAGCCCCTGGCAACGCGGTTCCTGTCATGCAGATGTCACCCCCCATACACTTGCACGTAATGGCCTGCAGGCAATCTTCTCGGCAGACACCCAAACGGTATATCGCCATGCGCCATCTGATCTCTCTGTTCGCGCCACGCCCACTGCATCGCTGCTTCGCCCTGCTCGACCGCAACGGCCGTTGCCAGGCCTTCAAACAGTGCAGCCTCCAGCCCATGGGCGATGGCTGGGTTGAAATCGAAGAGATCCGCCTGAACTGGCTGAATCAGCCGCTGCCTGCCGGTGCCCGCGTCGTTTCGCAGCAGCACCGGCCACGCTCGCGTGCACATCAAATGATGACGACCTGACCAAACACCTAATAAAAGTCATTAAACACGACCATTTCCCTGCGTTTCTTAGATACAATCTCCCCCCGATTATAAGGACGTCTCCTGATCGGGCCTCGCAGCATCGTCAATGCGCTTGTATTGACACCCCCGCACCGCCCACAGAGAGCCGCCCACACAGATCGAGTGAAGCTGGCGCGCTTGCTGTTTTGTTGAGCAAAACCTCCACTTTTCGCGAATCTGCAGAGCTGTCATTACGCTCGGTCACTGAGCTGTTTGCCCGTTTTGCCTGCCCTGTATCCCATGGCGGCAATCCATCCGGGCACGGTGCCAGGCTGGGACAGCCCTTTTTGAGGTTCACGTCTTCAAAAGAGCGTGAAAAAAACGGGTTTTCACAACTTCACAAGAGTGTGGCGAGCAAATGAATAGTTTTGCGTCTGAACATGCACCATTAGCGTCTACAACAGCCCAACGACACAGGACCGAGTATTCCTCGAACACCGGAGCCTGAAGCCTGTCCGCTACGGATTTGGTTGCACAAACGGATGTATCGACCATAAGTCGAATTGCCTCCCGCGCGCTGAAATGAGTTCATATGGCTCATTAGGCCTGGCAGGTAGCGTCCGTCGAAGTTGCGATAAATTGCGAAGATTCGGACATGGCGATCCTGCCATGGGTACCTGGGGCAACACTGACACGCCCCGTCACTCCTGGCAGCCATGCCGACAATTTGGTGCTGCAGATTTTGGAGACGCGTTAAATGGCGCATAACGAAGCAGTCGACGTAGTACTGGTTGGGGCCGGCATCATGAGTGCCACCCTTGCAGTACTGCTCAAAGAGCTCGACCCCGCGATCAAGCTGGAAGTCGTCGAGCTGATGGATTCCGGTGCCGCGGAGAGTTCCAACCCGTGGAACAACGCCGGTACCGGTCACGCCGGGCTGTGTGAGCTCAACTACACGCCGCAGGCCGCCGATGGCGCCGTCGACATCAAGAAAGCCGTGCACATCAACACCCAGTTCGAGGTGTCGAAGCAATTCTGGTCGTATCTGACCAAAAAAGGCACGTTCGGCTCGTGCAAATCGTTTATCAGCCCGGTGCCACACCTGAGTTTCGTGCAGGGCGACAGCGGCGTGTCCTTCCTCAAGGAACGCTTCAAGGTGCTGAGCAAGCACCACGCCTTCGCCGACATGGAGTACACCGAAGACAAGGCCAAAATGGCCGAGTGGATGCCGCTGATGATGCCTGGTCGCGATCCTGGCGAAACCCTCGCCGCGACCCGCGTGATCAATGGCACCGACGTCAACTTCGGCGCCCTGACCAACCAGTTGCTCAAGCACCTGACCAGCGCACCCGATGCCCAGGTCAAGTACTGCAAGCGCGTGACCGGCCTCAAGCGCAGCAACGGCGGCTGGACTGTCAGCATCAAGGACGTCAACAGCGGCAACACCCGTGAAGTCGACGCCAAGTTCGTTTTCCTCGGCGCGGGCGGTGCGGCATTGCCGCTGCTGCAGGCCTCGGGCATCGAAGAGAGCAAAGGCTTCGGCGGCTTCCCGATCAGCGGCCAATGGCTGCGTTGCGACAACCCGGAAGTGGTCAAGCACCACCAGGCCAAGGTCTACAGCCAGGCTGCCGTGGGTTCGCCACCAATGTCCGTGCCGCACCTGGATACCCGCGTCGTTGAAGGCAAGAAATCCCTGCTGTTCGGACCGTACGCCGGCTTCACCACCAAGTTCCTCAAGCACGGCTCCTTCATGGACCTGCCGATGTCGGTTCGCGCCGGCAACATCGGGCCGATGCTGTCCGTGGCAAAAAACAACATGGACCTGACCAAGTACCTGGTCAGCGAAGTGATGCAGTCGATGGAGCAGCGCCTGGAGTCCCTGCGTCGCTTCTACCCTGAGGCGAAAGCTGAAGACTGGCGCCTGGAAGTGGCCGGTCAACGGGTGCAGATCATCAAGAAAGACCCGAAGAAAGGCGGCATCCTGCAATTCGGTACCGAACTGGTCGCGGCCAAGGACGGTTCCCTGGCGGCACTGCTCGGCGCTTCGCCAGGTGCCTCAGTGACCGTTTCGATCATGCTTGAGCTGATCGAAAAATGCTTCCCGGGCAAAGCCAAGGGCGAATGGGCCACCAAACTGGCCGAAATTTTCCCGGCCCGGGAAAAGGTCCTGGAAACCGACGCTGCGCTGTATCGCAAGATCAACACGCAGAACAACGTTGCCCTGGAACTGGTTGAAGCCAGCAGCGAGACCGAAAGCTACGCTTGATTCGGCCTTACAAAAAACGCCCCGTTCTCACTGAGAGCGGGGCGTTTTTTTATGGCTGAAATTTACTCAGCCGCGAGCTTTTTCGATCAGTTCAATGTAGTCCGGCGCGTTGCGCTGATCCTTGATCAGGGCGACGAAGTCATTGCCGTGCTCATCCTTGCCATTCACGTCGTAACCCGCTTCGACGAAGAACGTCAGGAAACGCTCGAAATCGTCAATGCGCAGGCCACGATAGGCCTTGACCAGTTTGTGCAGGGACGGAGAAGTCGCGTCGACCGGTTCAAAATCGAGGAACAACTTGATCTGCTCATCACCGATCTCGTCACCAATCACTTGTTTTTTATCTTTACGCATTGCCGACTCCAGCTCGCAGACATTTCACGGGGCGGGCAGTTTACCCCTGCGCGGGCTAAAGGCTCAACGCGGACGAGTGCTGCCGGTGTGCAGATCGGCCCAGACATGACCATTGGCGTAGCTGAGAAACTGGCAATACACCGTGTCGTTGCGCAACAAGTCGATCACCACCCGGTATTGAGCGAGCGGGTAATAGAGGGTCAGGGTTTTGCTCTTATCGTCGTAGACCGGCTTCTTCAGGCTTTTGCTTTCACCATCGAAGTTGACCAGCACCTGACTGATGGTGGCGCCCTTGTTCAGGGATTTGCCCTTGAGCCGAATCATCAGCGGCGAAGTGACCGGAATCGGCTGTTGATTGGATTGACGCTGAGCGCCGACCACTACCGAATAATCGGTGACCTGCATCAGTTGCTGCTGCTCGGGATCGGCATCACGCAGCGTGAGATCGTCCGGCGGCAGGAATTGACTGTGCATGAGCGCCGGCGCGGCGGCCAGTGGCAGGCTGAGGGTCAGCAACAGGGCGGCGCAACTGCGGATCAAAGGGCTCATGACAGGTTCCGGAATCGGGGCCGAACACTCTAGCATGAGCAAACGGACGTGGTTCAAATGCACAGAAGCCACTGTGGGAGCGAGCTTGCTCGCGATGACGTCGGCACATCCAGCATCTATGTGTCAGTGACATCGCCATCGCGAGCAAGCTCGCTCCCACAGGGTACCGATCAGTCGAACTGCGCGCGCATCCAGGCCTGATACTCGGCAACACCCGGCTCGCCTTCGCGCGGCGCCCAATGCGCCAGCTCACCCTCTCCGACCGGACGGTAAGGACCGGCCTTACATTCGAACATCATGCTGTCGGCCTCCAGCACCACCAAACCGTGGAACACACCGGTTGGCAGGTCCACGCCGACACAGTCCCCACCGGCCTGCAGCACGGTCTTGCTCAACACCGCACCGGCCTCGTCAAAGATCAACACACCCAGCCGCCCCTTGAGGACCAACAGGGTTTCAGCCTTGTTGTCGCCCAAATGCCGATGAGGCGGGATATACGTGGACGGCTGCAGCCCCACCGCCATGCGATGACAGGCGTCTTCCATCTGATGGAAATTGTGGTGCTGGCGCCCACGAGGATTGGCCGCGGCTTTCCCGGCCAGTTCGGCGAACAAGGTCTGATCCAGAAAGCGAGGCGTATCCATGTCTTACATTCCTTTAACGGCGAAAATCCCGTTGGCGTTACGCCAGTAACCTTTGTAGTCCATGCCATAACCGAAGATGTAGCGGTCAATGCACGGCAAACCGACGAAATCGGCCTTGAGGTCCGGGCGGGCCTTGCGGTCGTGGTCTTTGTCGATCAGCACGGCGGTGTGCACTTTGCGGGCACCGGCGTGCTTGCAGAAGTCGATGATCGCGCCCAGGGTGTGACCTTCGTCGAGGATGTCGTCGATGATCAGTACGTCACGGTCGATGAAAGAAACTTCCGGCTTGGCTTTCCAGAACAGGTCGCCGCCGCTGGTTTCGTTGCGATAGCGGGTGGCGTGCAGGTAGGACGCTTCCAGCGGAAAATGCAGATAGGTCAGCAGCTTGCCGGAGAAAATCAGCCCGCCGTTCATCACGCAGAACACCACCGGGTTGGAATCCGCCAGTTGATCGTTGATTTGTGTACCGACGCGGGCGATGGCCGCCTCGACTTCAGCTTCGGTGTACAGGCAGTCAGCCTCTCGCATGATTTGACGGATATGCTCGAGATCAGCAGACATGGTGCTCTCCAAAGGGGTGGCGGAATCAGGAAAAGCGGGCAAAGGTACGCATCAAGCGAGGCCAGATCAAGCGTTTGTGGACTAACGTACTGTATGTCTATAGGACAACACCCTCGGATAGATTAATCTAGGCCGGTTTTTTTGCCCGCCGCCGGAGCCTTTCCCCATGCCCATCCATGAGATCCGCCACCCGCTGATCCGTCATAAACTTGGCCTTATGCGCCGCGCAGACATCAGCACCAAGAATTTCCGTGAGCTCGCTCAGGAAGTCGGCGCGCTGCTGACCTATGAAGCCACCAAAGACCTGCCGCTGGAATCCTACGATATCGAAGGCTGGTGCGGCACAGTGTCGGTCGAGAAAATCGCCGGCAAGAAGATAACCGTCGTACCGATCCTGCGCGCCGGCATCGGCATGCTTGAGGGCGTGCTCAGCCTGATCCCGGGCGCCAAGGTCAGCGCCGTGGGCGTTGCCCGCAACGAAGAAACCCTGCAGGCCCACACCTACCTGGAAAAACTGGTTCCGGAAATCGACGAACGCCTGGCGATGATCATCGACCCGATGCTCGCCACCGGCAGCTCCATGGTTGCCACCATCGACCTGCTGAAAAAGGCCGGCTGCCGCGACATCCGCGCCATGGTGCTGGTTGCCGCCCCGGAAGGCATCGCCGCTGTAGAAAAAGCTCACCCGGACGTGATCATCTACACCGCTTCCATTGATCAAAAACTGAACGAACACGGCTACATCATCCCAGGGTTGGGCGATGCCGGTGACAAGATCTTCGGCACCAAGCAGAAGGACGCGTGACCATGCAGCAAGAGTTCAACGATCCGCTCTGGCGCACGGTGCTGTCGGGTGCACAGATGCTGTTCGTGGCCTTTGGCGCCCTGGTGTTGATGCCGCTGATTACCGGTCTCGACCCGAACGTGGCGCTGTTCACGGCCGGCCTGGGGACGATCCTGTTCCAGATCGTCACCGGGCGTCAGGTGCCGGTGTTCCTGGCATCGAGCTTTGCCTTCATCACCCCGATCATTCTCGCCAAGGGCCAGTTCGGCCTGGCCGCGACCATGGGCGGCGTGATGGCGGCAGGTTTCGTCTACACCTTCCTCGGCCTCGCGGTGAAGATCAAAGGCACCGGCTTCATCGACCGCCTGCTACCGCCGGTGGTGATCGGGCCGGTGATCATTTCGATCGGCCTGGCCATGGCGCCGATTGCAGCCAACATGGCCATGGGCAAGGCCGGCGACGGCAGTGAGTTGATTCATTACCAGACGGCAATGATGATTTCGATGCCCGCTCTGCTGACCACACTGATCGTCGCGGTTTTCGGCAAGGGCATCTTTCGCCTGGTGCCGATCATCTCCGGCGTGCTGGTGGGTTTTGGCATGGCGTTCTACTTCGGAGTGGTCGACACCGCGAAGATTGCGGCGGCACCGTGGTTCGCCATCCCGCACTTCACCGCACCGGAATTCAACTGGCAGGCGATTCTGTTCATCGTTCCGGTGGCCCTGGCCCCGGCCATCGAACACATCGGCGGCGTGATTGCCGTGGGTAGCGTGACCGGTCGCGATTACCTAAAGAAGCCCGGCCTGCACCGCACGCTGCTCGGCGATGGCATCGCCACCACGGCGGCCGGTCTGTTCGGCGGCCCGCCCAACACCACCTACGCCGAAGTGACCGGCGCAGTCATGCTGACCAAGAACTACAACCCGAAAATCATGACCTGGGCGGCGATCTTCGCCATCAGCCTGGCGTTCATCGGTAAATTCGGCGCACTGCTGCAAAGCATTCCGGTGCCGGTGATGGGCGGGATTCTGTGCCTGTTGTTCGGTTCGATTGCGGCGGTGGGGATGAATACGCTGATCCGCCACAAGATCGATCTGGGCGAGGCGCGCAATCTGGTGATTGTTTCGGTGACCCTGGTGTTCGGGATCGGCGGCGTGCTGATCGGCACCGGCACCGGGCCGGACGATTTCGGCCTCAAGGGTATCGCGCTGTGCGCGGTGGTGGCGATCGGCTTGAACCTGATCCTGCCGGGCAATGACAGCTGGAAGCACAAGAAGGCGAATGAGCCGCTGATCTGACAGCTTGAGATATTTGTAGTCTGCCAGACAGCTATCGCGAGCAAGCTCGCTCCCACAATTTGGAATGCATTTCCCTGTGGGAGCGGGCTTGCTCGCGAAGCTTTTAAAGCGCCAACGGCGCCCTTTCGCACAACGCACTCAACGCCTTCGCCCAATGCGGGTCATCGTTGAGGCACGGCACCAGCACCAGGTCCTCTCCCCCTGCTGCGCGGAATTGCTCCTTGCCGCGATCACCGATCTCTTCCAGGGTCTCGATGCAATCGGCTACGAATGCCGGGCACATCACCAGAATCTTTTTCACGCCGCTTTTGGCCAACTCATCGAGGCGCGCTTCGGTGTAGGGTTCGATCCATTTGGCGCGCCCCAGCCGCGACTGAAACGACACCGACCACTTGCCCTCCGGCAATCCCATGCGCTTGGCAAACTCTGCCGCCGTACGCAGGCATTGGCCTCGATAACAGGTGGCGACCACCTCCGGCGGCGCACCGGCGCAGCAATCACCGCCACCCTCGAAGCTGTGACCGGGGTTGAGCTTCTTCAGATGCCGTTCCGGCAAGCCATGAAAGCTCATCAGCAAGTGATCGAAATCCTGCTGCAAATGCGGCCGGGTCGTGGCCACCAGCGCATCGAGGTATTCCGGTTGGTCGTAGAACGGCTGGAGCACCGACAACTGCACGTCGAGGTTTTTCTCGCGTACCACGCGCCGGGCCTCTTCTATGACCGTAGTCGTGGTGCTGTCGGCGAACTGTGGATAAAGCGGCGCCAGGGTGATTCGCTTGTGCCCCGCCGCGACCAGGCGCACCAGCGTCGATTCGATCGACGGCTCGCCGTAACGCATCGCCAGTTCGACCGGGCCGTGTTGCCACTGACTGGTCATCGCTTGTTGCAGCCGACGGCTGAGCACCACCAGCGGCGAGCCCTCGTCCCACCAGATCGAGGCATAAGCATGGGCCGACTGCTCGGGACGCTTGATCAGGATCAGCGACACCAGCAGCCGTCGAACCGGCCATGGCAGGTCGATCACGTACGGGTCCATCAGAAATTGATTGAGGTAACTGCGCACATCCGCCACCGAGGTGGAGGCAGGCGAACCCAGGTTGACCAGAAGCAACGCGTGATCGGTCATGCAACGTCCTATTTCAAAGGCGACTGGACAGATCGTCCAAAGCCGCGCGCAAATCCGTGAACTTAAAAGTGAAACCAGCCTGTAACAAACGCACTGGAGTCGCGCGCTGGCCGCCCAGCAACAACGAAGACAATTCGCCCAGGCCTACTTTCAAGGCAAGGGTCGGCATCGGCATGAACGCCGGGCGATCCAGCACGCTACCCAGTGTTTTGGCGAACTCGCGATTACGCACGGGTTCGGGCGCGCACGCATTATAGGGACCGCTGGCCTCGTTGCGATGCAGCAGAAAATCAATCAGGGCGATTTGATCGTCGATATGAATCCACGGCATCCACTGCCGGCCGTTGCCGATCGGCCCTCCCAGGCCCAGTTTGAACGGCAGTAACAGCCGCGACAAAAAGCCGCCCTCTGCCGACAGCACCAACCCGGTTCGAATAAGGATGACGCGAATACCCAGCACCTCAGCTCGCTGTGCGGTCTCTTCCCAGGCGATGCATAACTGACTGGCAAAATCATCGATGACCGGTGGCGACTCTTCGGTCAACTCACGTTCGCCACCATCGCCATACCAACCGATTGCAGAACCGGAGATCAGCACCTGCGGTTTCTGTGCGCGGCTTTCAAGCCAGGCCAGAAGGGTTTCGGTGAGCGTGATTCGGCTACTCCACAGCAGGGCTTTGCGTTTGTGCGTCCAGAGTCGGTCGGCGATCGGTGCCCCGGCAAGATTGATAATCGCATCGACAGGTTCTTGCCCCAGATCCTCCAGCCGTGCAACTCCACGCACTTGGGCACCACATATTTTCGCGACATTTTCAGGTTGGCGACTCCAGACCGTCAGGCGATATCCCTGACCCGACCAGTGCCGGCAAAGCTGACGTCCTATCAAACCAGTACCGCCGGTCAGCAATATGTGCATGACTTCTTCCTCGCGTGGCGTTTTACCTTGTCCATTAGTCTATTTTTATAAGCAGGGATCTTTGGTATCGAGCAGGCTCTATGTTTAACAATAGGCCAAGCTGTCAGATCGAGAACGCTAAAAGTTATACCAAAAAACAATATTGTACAGGTTTGAACCCCGGCGTAGTCTGTACAGAAAGGTAAACGAGGCCCCTATGACTGTACCTATCGCAATCATCGGCACCGGCATTGCCGGACTCTCCGCCGCCCAGGCCCTGACGGACCTCGGGCACGTGGTCCAACTGTTCGATAAAAGTCGCGGCAGCGGCGGGCGCATGTCGAGCAAGCGCAGCGATGCGGGTGCTCTGGACATGGGCGCGCAGTATTTCACTGCCCGCGACCGGCGTTTTGTCAACGAAGTCCAGCGCTGGCAAGCCAAGGGCTGGGTCGCCGAATGGACGCCGCAGCTGTACACCTACCATGGCGGCCAACTCAACCTGTCGCCGGACGAGCAGACCCGCTGGGTCGGCACGCCTCGCATGAGCGCCATCACCCGCGCCCTGCTCGGTGACCTCGAAGTGCATTTCGCCTGCCGGATCACCGAGGTCTATCGCGGTGAAGAACACTGGCACCTGCAGGACGCCGAAGGCTTCACCCACGGACCGTTCAGCCATGTGGTCATCGCCACGCCGGCCCCACAGGCCACAGCTCTGCTGGCATCTGCACCGAAACTCGCCGGGGCCGCCGCCGGGGTGAAAATGGACCCGACCTGGGCCATCGCCCTGGCCTTCGAAACGCCGCTGGAAACGCCCATGGAAGGCTGCTTCGTACAGGATAGCCCCCTCGACTGGCTGGCCCGAAACCGCAGCAAACCCGGACGCGACAACACCCTCGACACCTGGGTCTTGCATGCCACCAGCGCCTGGAGTCGCCAGCACATCGACCTGTCCAAGGAAGCGGTGATCGAACAGTTGCACGGCGCATTTGCCGAACTGCTGCACGATTCAATGCCCGCGCCGAGCTTCAGCCTCGCCCACCGCTGGCTCTACGCCCGCCCCGCCAGCAGTCACGAATGGGGCACCCTGGCCGATGCCGACCTGGGGCTGTACGCCTGTGGCGACTGGTGCCTGTCCGGACGCGTCGAAGGGGCCTGGCTCAGCGGTCAGGAGGCCGCCCGCCGCTTGCATGAGCACCTGCAGTAAAGAGCATCAATCCGAGCAAATCGCTGCTGTCGCCCTGACAGCAGCCCGTCAAAAACTTATACAAATAATTTGACTTGTACAACTTCGAACCTATGATGAAGTTATCTTGTACAGACCCGAATGTTTGTACAGGTTTAGATTCGAGGTGCTCCGATGTTCCACTCCCCCGCCAAACCGAAAATCGCCATCAGCGCCTGCCTGATGGGGCTCGACGTACGCTACAACGGCGGACACAAGGAATCGCGGTTGTGCAGCCGCACCCTCACTGACTACTTCGATTTCATCCCGGTATGCCCGGAAGTGGCCATTGGCCTGGGCGTACCCCGCCAACCGATTCGGCTGGTGGGCAGTGCAGATCAACCCGAAGCCGTGGGCACCCTCGATCACAACCTTAACGTGACACAACCGCTGGCCACCTACGGCCAGGAAATGGCAGCGCAGCTGGGGGATATTTGCGGCTACATCTTCATGCAAAATTCCCCGTCCTGCGGCTTGGAGCGGGTCAAGGTCTACCACGCCAACGGCGCACGGGCGGACAGTGGCGGGCGCGGGATCTACGCCCGGGCCTTCTGCCCGCGGCACCCGGACTTGCCGGTGGAGGAAGACGGCCGGCTCAACGATCCGGTGCTGCGAGAAAACTTCCTCACCCGAGTGTTCGCCTACAGCGCCTGGCAGCAACTACGCCAAGAGGGCATGAGCCGGCGCGGTCTCACGGACTTTCATTCGCGCTACAAATACCTGCTGATGGCCCACAACCCGGTGCAATACAAAACCCTGGGCAACCTGCTGGGCAACATGGGCAAAACCGACCCACAGGAACTGGGCCCCCGATATTTCAGCGAACTGATGGCTGCGCTGAAAAAATGCGCCACACGTCGCACTCACACCAACGTCCTGCAACACCTCAGTGGCTACCTGAAACAGGCCATCAGCGGCGAAGACAAGCGGGAAGTGCAGCACGTGATCAGCCAGTACCGTCTGGGCATCGTGCCACTGGTGGTGCCGCTGACACTGCTCAAACATCACTTTCGCCAACACCCCGATCCGTACATCGCACAGCAGGTTTACCTGCAACCGCACCCGGAAAACCTCAGCCTGCGAAACGCCATTTGATGAAAAAAGCACTCGACACCAGCGCCCGCGAAGACCTCGGCGATGACTTTAAAAAGGCGCTGGACGAAGGCTGGCTGCCGATCCGTGAGGTGGCGCGGCAGACCGGAGTCAATGCCGTGACCTTGCGTGCCTGGGAGCGGCGCTACGGGCTGATCGTGCCGCTACGCACGCCCAAGGGCCATCGGTTGTTCTCGGCCGACCACGTACAACGCATCCAGACCATCCTCACCTGGCTCAACCGTGGCGTTGCCGTCAGCCAGGTCAAACCATTGCTCGACACGCCGCAAGCCTTCAGCGAGTCCGTCGACAACGATTGGCACGCCTTGCTGCAAACGTTGCTGCAGGCAGTCAGCCGATTGCAGGAGCGCGCCCTGGATGACAGCGTCAATCAGGCGATGGCGCTGTATCCGCCGCGAACCCTGTGCGAGCAATTGCTGATGCCCTTGCTGGCCGCTCTGGAGCAACGCTGGCAAGGCCAGTTCGGGGCGCAGATGGAGCGGGGCTTTTTTTGTGCCTGGTTGCGCAGCAAGTTCGGTGCGCGCATCTACCATAACAATCGTCAGTTGCGCACCGCGCCGCTGCTGCTGGTCAACCACTCGGACCTGCCCGTGGAACCGCACCTGTGGCTCACGGCCTGGCTGATCAGCAGCGCGGATTGCCCGGTGGAGGTCTTCGACTGGCCGCTGCCTGTCGGAGAATTGGCATTGGCGGTCGAACTTCTGCAACCCCGAGGAGTTCTGCTGTACTCAAGCAAAGCCCTGAATCCGGCACAGCTGCCGAAACTTTTCAAAGGTGTCAGTTGCCCAAAAATGATTGCCGGACCAACGGTATGCATCCACCACACCGAGTTGTCCGCAAGTACTGCCGTGATCGCTGATCTGTACCTGGCCGAAGATCCGTTGTCGGCACATCAGGCACTCGTTCAGCGCGGGTTGATTTAAATGGATCGCGTGGATACCAAAATGCAATTGATCTGGCTGCGCAGCGACTTGCGCCTACATGACAACACCGCCCTCTCGGCCGCCGCGGCTCGCGGCCCGTGCTTGGCGGTGTACCTGCTGAGTCCGGAACAATGGCTGGAACACGACGATGCGCCCTGCAAAGTGGACTTCTGGCTGCGCAACCTGCGCGAGTTGAGCCGCGAACTGGGTCAACTGAACATTCCCCTGCTGATCCGCCAGGCCCCTCGCTGGGATGACGCACCCAGCGTATTGCTGAACCTGTGCCGACAGTGGCAGGTCGATGCGTTGCACCTCAACGAGGAATACGGCATCCACGAGTCCCGTCGCGATGCAGCGGTCGCCCGGACGCTACAGGCTGAAGGGATCGAAGTTCGCCGCTACCTCGATCAATTGCTGTTCAAGCCCGGGAGCGTGCTGACCCGCACCGGCACTTACTTTCAGGTCTTCAGCCAGTTCCGCAAAGTCTGCTACGAACGACTGCACCACTCGCTGCCCAGCCTGGTCCGCGCGCCGCACAAACAAGCGCCGCTGAACATTGCCAGCGATGCGATCCCCTTGAGTGTCGACGGCTTCGCAACACCCGCTGATAACCTGCGCAACCTGTGGCCGGCGGGCGAAGCCGAAGCCCGGCGTCGCCTCGACAGCTTTAGCGATGTGCAGATCGAGCACTATCAAAGCGAACGGGATTTCCCGGCGAAGCCCGGCACCAGTCAGCTCTCGGCCTATCTCGCCGCCGGGGTGATTTCTGCGCGCCAATGCCTGCACGCCGCCTTGAACAGCAATCAAGGTGAATTCGAAAGCGGCAAGACCGGCGCCGTCACCTGGATCAACGAACTGCTGTGGCGCGAGTTCTACAAACACATCCTGGTAGGCTACCCACGGGTTTCCCGGCACCGCGCGTTTCGTTCGGAAACCGAAGCGCTGGCCTGGCGCAACGCCCCAGAAGAGCTGGCCGCCTGGCAACAGGCGCGTACTGGCTTGCCGATCATCGACGCCGCCATGCGCCAACTGCTGGCAACCGGCTGGATGCACAACCGCCTGCGCATGGTGGTGGCGATGTTCCTGACCAAAAACCTGCTGATCGACTGGCGCGAAGGCGAACGCTTTTTCATGCGTCACCTGATCGATGGCGACCTGGCGGCGAACAATGGTGGCTGGCAGTGGAGTTCTTCCACCGGCACCGACTCGGCGCCTTACTTCCGGATTTTCAACCCGCTGAGCCAGTCGGAAAAATTCGACCCCGAAGGCGTATTCATCAAGCAGTGGTTGCCAGAACTGGCCGGGTTGAATAAAAAAGACGTGCACAACCCCGCCAATCTCGGCGGCCTTTTCGGTGTTGTGGATTACCCCTCACCGATCGTCGACCTGGGTACTTCCCGTACACGTGCGTTGACGGCATTCAAAAACCTGCCCTCACGGCAATACGCCGCCGCTGGGTCATGAATTACCGCCACCGGGATTACTTCGATGCCGGGGGCTTTGCTTTATGAACATTTACCCGTATTGGGCCGGGCAATTGCCTGGCTGAAAAGGAGATTGGGATGAGTCGGACACTCGCACGACGATACTGGCTGACCGGTGCAAGCAGCGGCATCGGTGCCGCCCTGGCCGAAGAAATCCTGAAAGCCGGTGCGCACCTGGCCGTCAGTTCGCGCACCGTGGCCCCCCTGAAAGACTTGTCGCTACGTTATCCGGGGCAAGTGCTGGTGGTCCCCGGAGACCTGACCAACAGCCAGACCGTACGCGAGATCGGCGAGCAGATTGCCGAGGACTGGGGCTCGCTGGACACCGTGATACTGAACGCCGGCACCTGCGAGTACGTGGATGCCAAGCAGTTCGATGCGTCGATTGTCGAGCATGTAGTGCGCACTAACCTGTTGGCCAGCAGCTATTGCATCGACGCCGCCCTGCCATTGCTGCGTGCCGGCACCGCACCGCATATGGTGGCCATGGCCAGTACGGTGACCTACCTGCCGCTGCCCAAGGCAGAAGCCTACGGCACTTCGAAGGCCGGGCTACGTTATCTGTTCGAATCCCTGCGCATCGACCTGGCCCCGGAAGGCATAGAACTCACGGTAATCAGCCCCGGGTTTGTCGAGACACCGCTGACGGCAAAAAACGACTCACCCATGGCCTTGAGCTGGCCGGTGGAGAAAGCCGCGCGGCACATCTTCGAAAAACTCAAGGACCGCCCGTTGGAAATCGCTTTCCCCGCAGCGTTCATGACCGCCCTCTGGCCACTCTCCAAACGGCCGGACCAAATAAAACTGGAGATCGGCAAACGCATGGTGCGCAGCCAGCCGCCGATCAAGGATCAACCCTGAAAGTCGTCATCAATGGCGGCGGTGTCTCGGACGCTCAGATATTTGAGCGTCCGTCAGACCTTTCACACAGTACCCGGTGACTGCCTTACACTGCGCGCCATGAAAACCATCCCCCATACGCAAATCGCGGAGCCCGCGGTCACCTGCTCGACCTGCGCAGCCTGCTGCTGCCAGCTCGAAGTCATGCTGATCACAGATACGGGCGTGCCTGAACGGTTCATCGATACCGATGACTGGGGCGGGGAAGTGATGTTGCGCCTGGATGACGGTTGGTGTGCCGCACTGGATCGCAACACGATGATGTGCACGATCTACGAAAAACGCCCGCTGATCTGCCGGGAGTTCGAGATGGGCGCTCCGGAGTGCATCGACGAACGCCAGGGGATTTCAACGGCGTATCGCTGAACTGGAAAACCACGTGCCCCCCCCCCTGTGGGGGCGAGCTTGCTCGCGATAGCGATTTCAGACTCAACATTGATGTTGAATGAAACATCGTCATCGCGAGCAAGCTCGCTCCCACAGAGGGATTTACAACCCGCTGAAACCGTGGTGCTTACAACGGCATCGTGTAATGCAATGCGTAACTTTCTACACCATCGTTCGGAGTGGTGATCCCGGCGTTGGAATAGTGCGTCGCACGAACCCCGACTTCATGTCCGCCGGTAAAGCGCAAACCGAAACCAAAGCGGTCTTCGAACTGAAAGGCGCTGCCCAGATCGTTGCTTTCGACTTCGGTGCTGGCAAACGCCGCCACGCCAATCCCAAACTCGATGTAGGGTTTGACGTTCTGGCCGGCAAACTCATAAACAAGCACGGGTGAGAACGACAGGCTGTGGTTACTGGATTTCTCGTCACCTTCCCAATAGGTATAGGCGCCGTCCCAGTAACCGGTCAGACGACCAACGTCGCTCTGCCACCAGCTCTGGTCCCAATCGAACTGCATCCCCAATCGATAGGTCATGGTCGACTCGCCGGTTTGCCCCACGGCAAATTCCACACCTGCCGCCTGCGCGGTAAAAGTGTGCCCCAAAAGTGCGGTCGCAATCGCGGCCAAGCAGAATAGTCGCTTCACTTGAAACTTCCTTTTCCGAACGATTTCGTATGGTTTTTTTTGTTACCAAGCCCTGCAAAACTATAGAAGTCAGCGATTGATCAGAAGTTTACCCCGACTCTTCGTATTCCCCCGGACAGTCATCTACCTGTTGAAGCTTCGCACAACACCAGAGGTATTCCACAGTATCGGCAAGATATTTCTGAAATGAAGCGGATCGGCGCTGGTCCAGAACTGTGCCTCACGGGAAGGTCCCTGGGCGAGCAGCTCGCCTTCGGCCAGCAGACGCTGAAGTTGTCGCGCGACGGCGGCGCCGGTGTCGATCAGGCTGATGTCCTCGGGGATCATCTGCCGCAGCATCGGCTTGAGAAAGGGGTAATGGGTGCAGCCGAGAATCAGAGTGTCCGCGCCGGCAGCCAGCAGTGGCTCGACATACCCGGCCAACAGCTGGCGCAACTCGGGGCTGCGCAGGTCGCCGTTTTCAATCAGCTCCACAAGCCCTGGACAGGGTTGGGTGATCACTTTCACATCCGTGGCGAAGCGGTCGAGCAACGCGGCGAACTTGGCGCTCTGCAAAGTGCCTGTGGTGGCCAGCACCCCCACCACGCCGGAGCGGGTTGCGGCGGCGGCCGGCTTGACTGCCGGCTCCATGCCAACGATGGGCCATTCCGGATAGTCGCGACGCAGGTCGGCGACCCCGGCAACCGTCGCCGTGTTGCACGCCAGCACCAAAGCCTTGGCGCCCTGTTGCCGAAAGAAGTCGGCCATCACGCTGCAACGTTGCTGGATAAATGCCGGGGATTTTTCGCCGTAGGGAACATTCCCGCAGTCGGCGACGTACAACAGCGACTCGTTGGGCAGCAAACGCTGGATCTCGGCCAGTACCGAGAGCCCACCGACACCGGAGTCGAAAACGCCGATCGGCGCTTCACGCATGTTTCGACCCACAGACGCTGCAGCCCGGATCGCGCTTGACCCGCAGTTCACGGAAGCGCGTGCCCAAGGCATCGATCAACAACAGGCGCCCCACCAGCGGCTCGCCGAATCCGGCCAGCAACTTCAACGCTTCAAGCGCTTGCAGACTGCCGACCAGCCCCACCAGCGGACCGACCACGCCGGCCTCGCTACAGGTCAATTCGGCTTCGCTGCCGTGCCCGTATAAACAGTGGTAGCACGGACTCTCCGGTCGACGCGGATCGAACACCGACAGCTGCCCTTCGAGGCGGATCGCCGCGCCGCTGACCAGCGGTTTACCGGCCGCCACACAAGCGGCGTTGACCGCTTCACGGGTGGAAAAATTGTCAGAACAATCGAGGACCAGATCCACTCTGGCCACTACGGCGGCCAGGGAGTCTTCGTCCAGCGCCGCACTATGGGCGATCAGTTGAATCTCGGGGTTGATCGCCGTCAGGCGCTTGATTGCCGAATCGACCTTGGTCATGCCGACGCTGTCGGTGTCGTGAATGATCTGGCGTTGCAGGTTGGTCAGGTCGACCGTATCGAAGTCCGCCAGGTGCAACTCACCAACGCCGGCGGCCGCCAGATACAGCGCCACTGGCGCGCCAAGACCGCCAAGACCGACGATCAATACGCGGCTTTCCTTGAGCCGCAACTGGCCGTCGATATCGATGTGTTGCAGCAGAATCTGCCGGCTGTAACGCAGCAATTCCTGATCATTCAGCACGGCAGGCGCCCCAGACTGATGCGTTGATGACCGCCCAGATCGGTGCGGCTGTGGACTTCTTCGAAACCCCGGGTCAGCAGCAAATCGCGAACCGCCTCGGCCTGATCATAGCCGTGTTCGAGCATCAGCCAACCGCCGGCGTCCAGATGGTCCGGTGCCTGGGCAACGATCAAGCGCAGATCGTCGAGCCCGTCGACACCCGCCACCAAGGCGCTGGCCGGTTCAAAGCGCACGTCGCCCTCGACCAGATGCGGATCGGCCGCTGCGATGTAGGGCGGATTGCTGATGATCAGTTGAAAACGCTGACCTTCCAGGGCGCTGAACCAATGGCTGCTCAGCACGGTGGCGTTGTCCAGGTGCAGGCGCTGGCGATTGCGTTCGGCCAGGGCCACGGCTTCCAGCACACGATCCACGGCAGTGACGCTCCAGGCCGGACGCTCGCTGGCCAGGGCCAGGGCAATCGCGCCGCTGCCCGTGCCAAGGTCGAGTACCTTGGCCGGTGTGGCTGGCAACAGTTCCAGCGCGGCTTCCACCAGCAGTTCGGTGTCGGGGCGCGGGATCAGCGTGTGCGGTGCCACTTCCAGGTCCAGCTTCCAGAAACCCTGCTGGCCGAGGATATAGGCCACCGGCTCACCGCTGCGGCGGCGCTGCAAATACTCGGCGAACGTCAGCGCCGCTTCGCTCGGCACGATGCGCTCCGGCCAGGTATGCAGGAAACTGCGGGACTTGCCCAAGGCCGCCGCCAGCAGCAGTTCGGCATCCAGACGCGCCGTCGGCGAGTCGGGTAAATCGGCGGCGCGCAACAAACTGGCAATGATCGTCATTTACTCACCTATCGCTGCCAGTTGATCGGCCTGGTACTCGGCCAGCAACGGCTCGATCACCGCCTCGACGCCGCCGGCGAGGATCTCGTCGAGGGAATACAAGGTCAGGTTGACCCGATGATCGGTGACTCGGCCCTGGGCAAAATTATAGGTGCGGATACGCTCTGAGCGATCGCCGGAACCGACCAGCAACTTGCGCTCGCTGGCGATGGCGTTGGCCGCGGCGGAGGTCTGCTGATCGTTCAGCTTGGCCGACAACCAGGACATCGCCCGGGCGCGGTTCTTGTGCTGTGAACGTTCTTCCTGGCACTCGACCACGATGCCGGACGGCAAGTGCGTGATACGGATCGCCGAATCGGTCTTGTTGACGTGCTGGCCACCGGCGCCGGAGGAGCGATAGGTATCGATGCGCAGATCGGCCGGGTTGATCTCGATGGCTTCCTGTTCGTCCGGTTCGGGCAATACCGCCACGGTGCAGGCCGACGTGTGAATGCGGCCTTGAGATTCGGTCGCCGGAACCCGCTGCACGCGGTGCGCGCCGGATTCGAACTTCAGCTTGCCGTAGACGTTGTCGCCCTCGACCCGGGCAATCACCTCTTTATAGCCGCCGTGTTCACCCTCGTTCTCCGAAAGGATCTCCACCCGCCAGCCACGACGCTCGGCGTAACGCGAATACATGCGGAACAGGTCGCCGGAGAAAATCGCCGCTTCGTCACCACCGGTACCGGCACGGATCTCGAGAAACACGTTGCGGCCGTCGTTCGGGTCCTTGGGCAGCAGCATGCGCTGCAGGTCGGCTTCGAGCGTGACCAGGCGTTCCTTGGCCTCGCGGACTTCTTCCACGGCCATTTCCCGCATGTCCGGGTCGCTGTCCTTGAGCAGTGCCTGGGCGCCTTCGAGGTCGTCCTGCACTTTCAGCAGTTCTTTATAGGCGCCCACGATCGGTTCAACTTCCGCGTACTCCTTGGAATAGGTGCGGAACTTGTTCTGATCGGAAATGACCTCGCCATCGCCCAACAGGGCGGTCAATTCCTCGAAACGGTCCTGGAGGATATCCAGCTTATTGAGCAGTGACGCTTTCATTGCGGTTTTTTATCCGAAAAGCTATCCGATGAGCCCTCACCGAGGGCAAAGAGTTCCTGGGCCATCGCCAGCGCATCCAGGCGACCTTCGGCAGAGAGCTTTTTCAACTGCACGCTCGGTGCGTGCAACAGTTTGTTGGTCAGCCCGCGGGCCAGTTGCACCAGCACCTCTTCGGCACTGGTGCCGTTGGCCAGCATGCGCTGGGCCTTTTGCAATTCTTCATCGCGCAGGCGTTCGCTCTGTTGACGATAGGCCTTGAGCACGTCCACCGCCGCCAATTCGCGCAGGCGGATCATGAAATCTTCGGCACCGATCAAGACCATCTCTTCGGCGGCCTGGGCTGCGCCCTGGCGGCTCTTGAGGTTCTCGGCAACCACTTCGTGGAGGTCGTCGACGCTATAGAGGTAAACGTCGTCCAGTTCACCGACTTCTGGCTCGATGTCGCGGGGAACAGCGATATCCACCATGAAGATCGGTTTGTGCTTGCGCAGTTTCAAGGCGCTTTCCACCGCACCCTTGCCCAGAATCGGCAACTGGCTGGCGGTGGAACTGATGACGATATCGCTGCGCACCAGTTCTGCCGGAATATCCGACAACAGCACCGCATGGGCACCGAACTGTTCGGCCAGGATGCTCGCGCGCTCCAGGGTGCGGTTGGCGACCACTATGCGCTTTACACCCAGGTCATGCAGATGGCGGGCGACCAGGGTGATGGTCTCGCCGGCGCCGATCAACAAGGCCTGGCTGCGTTGCAGGTCGCTGAAAATCTGCTTGGCCAGGCTTACCGCGGCAAACGCTACCGACACCGGGTTCTCGCCGATGGCCGTGTCGGTGCGCACCTGCTTGGCCGCATTGAACGTGGCCTGGAACAGCCTACCGAGCAACGGCCCGATGGTGCCGGCCTCGCGGGCCACGGCATAGGCCGATTTCATCTGGCCAAGAATCTGCGGTTCGCCCAACACCAGCGAGTCGAGCCCGGAAGCCACCCGCATCATGTGACGAACTGCCGCATCATCTTCATGCACATAGGCGCTTTCGCGCAGCTCGTCGTAGCTCAAATGATGATATTCGGCCAGCCAGCGCAGCACGACGTCCGCCGACAGGTGATCCTGTTCTATATAGAGTTCACTGCGATTGCAGGTGGAGAGGATCGCAGCTTCGCGGCTGTCGGTGAGTCGGCAGAGCTGCTGCAAGGCCTCAACCAGCTGCTCAGGGGTAAAAGCCACGCGCTCGCGGACGTCTACTGAAGCAGTCTTGTGGTTAATACCGAGTGCAAGGAAGGCCATTCAAAGTCGCTGATGGTGACGTGAAGCCGGCAATTGTCCTACTTCGACGGAATCAGAACAACTACTCGATATCTATCGCCCCATCAGGCGCCGCTGCGGGTTGCGAGCAGTTCTCGTTTACACAAGCATCAGGGCGACGCGGATCGGGCTGGCAGGTAAATTGCCGGGCCGGTTATGTTTGCTCGAAAGCTTGTGTCATGATGATCCGACCGCAGGTTAGTCGTCCTCTTCCTATATGAATAGATCCTCCGCGTTGCTCCTCGCTCTTGTCTTCCTCAGCGGCTGCCAGGCCTTGGCACCCGTTTCGTCGGACGGTGCGCCGCCGGTTGAAGACAGCACCCCGGCCCCTGAAAAGCCCAAGGTCTACAGCCCATTCAGCGAGGAAACCATCTTCAGCCTCTTGAGCGCCGAACTGGCTGGCCAGCGCAATCGTTTTGACATTGCCCTGGACAACTATGTGACCCAGGCCATCAACACTCAGGATCCGGGCATCTCCGAGCGGGCATTTCGTATCGCCGAATATCTGGGCGCCGACCAGGCAGCCCTGGATACTGCGCTGATCTGGGCCAGGAACGCCCCCGACGACCTCGAAGCGCAACGCGCCGCCGCCGTGCAACTGGCACGCGCCGGGCGTTATGACGACTCCATGGTCTATATGGAGAAAGTCCTGCAAGGCAAAGGCGACACCCATTTCGACTTCCTTGCGCTGTCCGCGGCCGACACCGACCAGGACACCCGCAACGGCTTGATGAAAAGCTTCGATCGTTTGTTGCAGCGTCATCCGGACAACGGCCAGCTGATTTTCGGCAAGGCCTTGCTGATGCAACAGGATGGCGACGCCAAGGGCGCGCTGAAGCTGCTGGAAGACAATCCGCCGGAGGACGGCGAAATTGCGCCGATCCTGCTGCGCGCACGCCTGCTGCAAACCTTGAATCGCGGTGACGAAGCCCTGCCGCTGCTGCAGAAAAGCATCAAGAAATACCCGGACGACAAGCGCCTGCGCCTGACTTACGCGAGGATGCTGGTTGAACAGGACCGCATGGACGACGCCAAGGCCGAGTTCTCGAGCCTGGTCCAGCAATACCCGGAAGACGACGAACTGCGTTACTCCCTGGCGCTGGTGTGCCTGGAAGCCAAGGACTGGAACGAGGCCAAGGGTCATCTTGAAGACCTGATCGCCCGGGAAAGCCACGTCGACTCGGCGCACCTGAACCTCGGCCGCATCGCCGAAGAACAAAACGACCCGCAAGGCGCACTGATCGAATACGCCAAGGTTGGCCCGGGCAACGACTTCCTGCCGGCGCAATTGCGTCAGGCCGACATCCTGATCAACAACGGCAAGACCGCCGAAGCGCAACGCAAGCTGGCGGCAGAGCGCGATGAGCAGCCAGATTACGCCATCCAGTTGTACCTGATCGAAGTCGAAACCCTGTCCGCCAACAATCAGGGCGACAAGGCCTGGAATGCTCTGCAACAGGCCTTGCAGAAATACCCGGACGACCTGAACCTGCTCTACACCCGCGCCATGCAGGCGGAAAAACGCAATGACCTGACGCAGATGGAAAAAGATCTGCGTACGATCATCAAGCGCGACCCGGACAATGCCATGGCGTTGAATGCCCTGGGCTACACCCTGTCCGACCGCACCACGCGCTACGCCGAAGCCAAGGCCCTGATCGAACAGGCGCACCAGATCAGTCCGGAAGACCCGGCGGTACTCGACAGCCTTGGCTGGGTGAATTACCGCTTGGGCAATCTGGACGAAGCCGAGCGCCTGCTGCGCCAGGCCCTGGATCGCTTCCCCGATCAGGAAGTCGCCGCTCACCTGGGTGAAGTCCTGTGGGCCAACGGCAAACAGCGTGAAGCGAAACAAGTCTGGGGCAAGTTCCTCAAGGAACAGCCTGACAGCCCGACCCTGCGCGGCACCATCAAACGCCTGACCGGATCAGAGACTCTTTAAAATTATGTTTTTGCGCCATTTCATCGTTTTCAGCTTTATCGCCCTGCTCGCCGGTTGCGCGGGCCTGGGTCCCCGTGAGTCGGTCGAGGGCCATGGCAACGCCGCCCAATGGCGCGAGCACAAACAGCAACTGACCGGCCTCGATGGCTGGCAGATCGACGGCAAGATCGGCATCCGCGCCCCGAAAGACTCGGGCAGCGGCACGCTGTTCTGGTTGCAGCGCCAGGATTACTACGACATTCGCCTGTCGGGACCACTGGGCCGTGGCGCGGCTCGCCTGACCGGACGCCCGGGCAAGGTGTCGCTGGAAGTCGCCAACCAGGGACGTTACGACGCGCCGAATCCGGAAGTGCTGCTCGAAGAACAGCTTGGCTGGAAGCTGCCGGTGTCCAACCTGGCCTGGTGGGTGCGCGGGCTCCCGGCTCCCGACAGCAAAAGTCGCCTGACCCTGGACGGCGACAGCCGCCTGGCGAGCCTTGAACAGGATGGCTGGAAGGTCGACTACACCGCCTACACCCAGCAAAACGGTTTCTGGCTACCCGAGCGCATCAAGCTCAGCGGCACCGACCTTGATGTCACGCTGGTGATCAAGATCTGGCAACCGCGCAAACTGGGGTCATGACATGCCAGCCAATCGCCTGACGCTGCCCTCGCCAGCCAAACTCAATTTGATGCTGCACATTCTGGGTCGCCGCGAAGACGGCTACCACGAACTGCAGACGATGTTTCAGTTTCTTGATTACGGCGACGAAATCACCTACGCCCTGCGCAATGACGGTGTCATTCATCTGCACACTGAGTTCGAAGGCGTTCCCCACGACAGCAATCTGATCGTCAAGGCCGCCAGAAAACTGCAGGAACAATCCGCTTGCTCGCTGGGCGTCGATATCTGGATCGACAAGATCCTGCCCATGGGTGGCGGCATCGGTGGCGGCAGCTCGAATGCCGCAACAACATTGCTGGGTTTGAATCATCTGTGGCAATTGGGCTGGGATGAAGACCGCCTGGCCGGGCTGGGGTTGACGCTGGGCGCCGACGTCCCGGTTTTCGTACGTGGCCACGCGGCTTTCGCCGAGGGCGTGGGGGAGAAACTGACCCCTGTGGACCCGGAAGAACCGTGGTATCTGGTGCTGGTGCCGCAAGTCTCTGTTAGTACGGCAGAAATTTTTTCAGATCCGTTGTTGACACGTAACACTCCTCCCATTAAAGTGCGCCCCGTTCCCAAGGGAAACAGTCGAAATGACTGCTTGCCGGTGGTAACAAGGCGTTATCCAGAGGTACGTAACGCTTTGAATTTGTTAGGTAAATTTACCGAAGCAAAACTCACCGGAACTGGAAGTTGTGTGTTTGGGGGCTTCCCAAGCAAAGCTGAAGCTGATAAAGTCTCGGCCCTTCTGACAGAGACCCTTACAGGATTTGTAGCAAAAGGAAGCAACGTTTCGATGTTGCATCGCAAGCTGCAAAGTCTGCTCTAAAGGAACCGATTACTGGGTAATCGTTGCAACAGATACAGGGGCGTCGCCAAGCGGTAAGGCAGCAGGTTTTGATCCTGCCATGCGTTGGTTCGAATCCAGCCGCCCCTGCCATTTTCCTATACTCATCCAGGTTACCCTCAGCCTTCAGGTACTGCGCGTGTCCAAGATGATGGTCTTTACGGGGAACGCTAACCCCGATCTGGCTCGGCGTGTCGTACGTCAGCTGCATATCCCTCTCGGTGACATCTCTGTCGGTAAATTCTCCGACGGCGAAATTACAGCCGAGATCAATGAAAACGTTCGCGGTAAAGACGTCTTCATTATTCAGCCGACTTGCGCTCCGACCAACGATAACCTGATGGAACTGGTAGTGATGGCTGATGCCTTCCGCCGCTCCTCGGCTACTCGTATCACTGCTGTTATTCCTTACTTTGGTTATGCCCGTCAGGATCGCCGTCCGCGTTCCGCACGTGTGGCTATCAGCGCGAAAGTCGTGGCTGACATGCTTACCGTAGTCGGCATCGACCGTGTTCTCACGGTTGATCTGCATGCTGACCAAATCCAGGGTTTCTTCGATATTCCGGTAGATAACATCTACGGCTCCCCGGTTCTGGTGGATGACATCGAAGATCAGCGCTTCGAAAACCTGATGATCGTGTCCCCGGACATTGGCGGCGTCGTGCGTGCACGTGCCGTTGCCAAATCCCTGGGCGTGGATCTCGGGATCATCGACAAACGCCGTGAGAAAGCCAATCACTCTGAAGTGATGCATATCATCGGTGATGTCGAAGGGCGTACCTGTATTCTGGTCGATGACATGGTCGATACCGCCGGCACCCTGTGCCACGCGGCCAAGGCCTTGAAAGAGCATGGCGCTGCCAAGGTTTTCGCCTACTGCACGCACCCTGTGCTGTCGGGTCGGGCGATCGAAAACATCGAAAATTCCGTGCTGGACGAGTTGGTGGTGACTAACACCATTCCTCTGTCCGCTGCAGCACAAGCCTGTGCGCGTATCCGCCAACTGGATATCGCACCGGTAGTTGCCGAGGCGGTCCGCCGCATCAGCAATGAAGAATCGATCAGCGCGATGTTCCGCTAAGGGCCCTGCCCTTCTCGAAATGTCTCGTTGACGAAAAGCGCCCCGCCCCGGCATTCCTGTCGGGGCGGGGCTTTTTTGCCCATATCGCCTTTAGCGCTGGTCGCAAACGCTGGGGCGAGTGTGGTTATTTTGGAGATACAACATGAACGATTTTACTCTGAATGCTGAAGTGCGTTCCGACCTGGGGAAAGGTGCGAGCCGCCGCCTGCGTCGTCTCGCAAGCCTGGTTCCAGCTGTAGTTTACGGTGGCGACAAAGCCCCTGAATCCATCAGCATGCTGGCCAAAGAAGTTGCCAAACTGCTCGAAAACGAAGCGGCTTACAGCCACATCATCGAGCTGAACGTTGGTGGCACCAAGCAGAACGTCGTGATCAAAGCCCTGCAGCGTCACCCGGCCAAAGGCCACGTGATGCACGCTGACTTCGTACGCGTAGTAGCCGGCCAGAAACTGACCGCTATCGTTCCAGTGCACTTCATCAACGAAGAAGCACCGACCAAGAAAGGCGGCGAAATCTCGCACGTTGTTGCCGAGATCGAAGTTTCCTGCCTGCCGAAAGATCTGCCTGAGTTCATCGAAGTCGACCTGGCTAACGCTGAAATCGGTTCGATCATTCACCTGTCGGACCTCAAGGCTCCTAAAGGCGTTGAGTTCGTGGCCCTGGCACACGGTGATGACAAGGCTGTTGCCAACGTCCACGCTCCACGTGTTGCTCCAGAAGCTGCAGAAGGCGCTGCAGAGTAATTTTACTCTGTACGCCGGAGTGACCGGAAACATCGCGGACTAGAGCATAGCGAGAAAGCGGGCGAGAACGCGGAGTTTACATCATGGTAAATGAGCAATTTTCGTCCACTTTCGCCGCTATCCCTGATTGCGGCGATGTTATCCACCACTCCAAGGAAGGGCCCCTATCGTGACTGCCATCAAACTGATCGTTGGCCTGGGAAATCCAGGCGCTGAATACGAACAGACCCGGCATAACGCAGGGGCCCTTTTTGTTGAGCGCATCGCGAACGCACAAGGCGTGAACCTTGTGGCGGACCGCAAATATTTCGGCCTGACCGGGCGCTATTCGCATCAGGGTCAGGATGTTCGTCTGCTGATTCCCACCACGTACATGAACCGCAGCGGCCAGGCCGTGGCGGCCCTTGCAGGTTTCTTTCGCATCAAGCCTGAAGAAATCCTCGTGGCACACGACGAACTCGACCTGCCACCCGGCGTCGCCAAACTCAAAGTGGGCGGCGGCCATGGCGGTCACAACGGGTTGCGCGACATCATTGCGCAACTGGGCAATCAGAACACTTTCCACCGCCTGCGGCTTGGCATCGGTCATCCGGGCGTCGCCAGTATGGTTTCAAATTTCGTCCTGGGTCGTGCGCCACGCGCCGAACAGGAAAAACTCGATGCCAGCATCGACTTTGCCCTCGGCGTGCTGCCGGATATCCTCGCCGGGGAATGGAACCGCGCGATGAAAAACCTGCACAGCCAGAAGGCCTGACTCTTATCCGAGGGGAAACACCATGGGATTCAATTGCGGCATCGTCGGCCTGCCTAACGTCGGCAAGTCCACCCTGTTCAACGCCCTGACCAAATCCGGGATCGCGGCCGAGAACTTCCCCTTCTGCACCATCGAACCTAACAGCGGTATCGTGCCGATGCCGGATCCGCGTCTGGATGCCCTGGCAGCCATCGTCAATCCAAAGCGCATCCTGCCGACCACCATGGAATTCGTCGACATCGCGGGCCTGGTTGCCGGCGCGTCGAAAGGTGAAGGCCTGGGCAACAAGTTCCTGGCCAACATCCGTGAAACCGATGCCATCGCCCACGTGGTCCGCTGCTTCGAAGACGAGAACGTGATTCACGTCTCCAACAGCGTCGACCCGAAACGCGACATCGAAATCATCGACCTGGAACTGATCTTCGCCGACCTCGACAGCTGCGAGAAGCAACTGCAGAAAGTCGCGCGAAACGCCAAGGGCGGTGACAAGGACGCAGTGGTCCAGAAAGGCCTGCTGGAGCAACTGATCGCTCACTTCACCGAAGGCAAGCCGGCGCGCAGCCTGATGAAGAACATGGGCACCGACGAGAAAGCGGTGATCAAGGGCTTCCACCTGCTGACCACCAAGCCGGTCATGTACATCGCCAACGTCGCTGAAGACGGTTTCGAGAACAACCCGCACCTGGACGTTGTACGCGCCATCGCCGAAGAAGAAGGCGCCGTGGTTGTTCCGGTGTGCAACAAGATCGAAGCGGAAATCGCCGAGCTCGATGACGGCGAAGAAAAAGACATGTTCCTCGAAGCCCTGGGCCTCGAAGAGCCTGGCCTGAACCGCGTGATCCGCGCCGGCTACGAAATGCTGCACCTGCAGACCTACTTCACCGCCGGTGTCGAAGAAGTCCGCGCCTGGACCGTCCGCGTCGGTGCCACCGCACCACAAGCCGCTGGCGTGATCCACACCGACTTCGAAAAAGGCTTCATCCGCGCCGAAGTGATCGCCTACAACGACTTCATCCAGTACAAGGGCGAAGCCGGTACCAAGGAAGCCGGTAAATGGCGCCTGGAAGGCAAGGATTACATCGTTAAAGACGGCGACGTGATGCACTTCCGTTTCAACGTGTAAGCCATACGCCCAAGAAAAAGCCGCGTTTGATACGCGGCTTTTTTTGTGCCTTGTTTTTGCTTTTCTGTGGGAGCGAGCTTGCTCGCGATAGCGGTGTGTCAGCCAACAAAGATACTGACTGACACTCCGTCATCGCGAGCAAGCTCGCTCCCACAGGGGATTTGTGCTGGATCAGGACTTTTTCGTACGCGGCAGGAAGATTGCCAACACCCCGAACAGCGGCAGGAACGAACACAGGTAGTACACGTACTCGATGCCGTGAATATCCGCCAGATGGCCCAGCAACGCCGCGCCAATCCCACCGAAGCCGAACATCAAACCGAAGAATATCCCGGCGATCATCCCGACATTACCCGGCACCAGTTCCTGGGCGTACACCACGATGGCCGAGAACGCCGAGGCGAGGATGAAGCCGATGACCACGCTGAGGATGCTGGTCCAGAACAGGTCGACATGGGGCAGCAACAATGTGAAGGGTGCAACGCCGAGGATCGAGAACCAGATCACCGCCTTGCGCCCGATCCTGTCACCGATCGGCCCGCCAAAGAACGTCCCCGCCGCGACCGCGCCGAGAAACAGGAACAGGTGCAACTGCGAGCTGGCCACCGACAGGTCGAACTTCTCGATCAGATAAAAGGTGAAGTAGCTGGTGAGGCTCGACATGTAGAAATACTTGGAGAACACCAGTAACCCGAGCACCACCAGCGCACTGGTCACTCGGCCCTTGGACAAACCGTGAGTCGCCGCCTGGCCCTGCTTGAGCTTGAACAGGTTCAAATGGTTGGCGTACCAGCGGCTGATCCGGTAGAGGACGAACAGCGCAAACACCGCGAACAGGCCGAACCAGGCCACCTGCCCTTGACCGTAGGGAATGATGATCGCCGCCGCCAGCAACGGGCCGAACGCCGAGCCTGCGTTACCGCCGACCTGGAAGGTCGATTGCGCCAGCCCGAAGCGTCCGCCTGAAGCCAGGCGCGCCACGCGGGACGCTTCCGGGTGGAAGGTCGATGAACCGATGCCGATCAGCCCCGCCGCCAACAGGATTAGCGGGAAGCTGCCGACCACCGACATCATCAGAATCCCGACCAGGGTGCAGACCGTACCCGCCGGCAACAACCACGGCTTGGGATGACGATCGGTGTAGTAACCGACCCACGGCTGCAGCAGCGAGGCCGTCAACTGGAACGTCAGGGTGATCAGGCCGACCTGGGTGAAGGTCAGGCCATAGTTGGCCTTGAGCATCGGATAGATCGACGGCAGCACCGACTGGATCAGGTCGTTGATCAAATGCGCCATCGCTACCGCGCCAATGATGCGCATCACCAGGGGACTGCTTTGGGGCGTAGCGGACGCCGGCACTGAGCCGGTCTGGGCGTTGCTGATAGCCATGGGAATTTCCAGACAACAGGAGGTACGAACGTGCAGGTGCGCCAATGTGCCATTTTTCGGTGCGGCAACGCCATCCCCTTAGCCTGCTAACGACCTCGTTTTTCATCACCACAACCTTGATGGCGCAAAGCCATGGTCTGAATCTTGCCTTCCTTGTCTGCTTGAACGCGGCCTCCTTACAAAGGAGACCGACAATGGGAAGTTTCGCTACAGAGTCGGCCTACAGAGCGGACAAGGGTGAACTTTCGAGGCCTTTTTAGAGGGCACGAGTCGGGGGCGCGACAACCTCCGTCGCACGCCAATAGTGCGTGGTGTCCAGAGGAGTCATGGGGCATGCAGGCTTTTTTATCACCGGGGATCGGGCTGCTGGGGCGTTTTGGCTTCGCACGTAAATTCCAGCTGTTGTTTCTGCTGTTTATCCTGCCGCTGGCCGGCAGCCTGTGGATGATCGGCCAGGACTATCGCGACAAACTCAGCCTGATCTCCGGCGAACGCGCCGGGGTGCGGCAACTGCTTGCCCTCGATGCGCTGGATGACCTGCTCGCCGCCCAGCGTGATCGCGCCGCCAGGTGGCGCGCCACGGAAACCAATCGCCAGCCAACGCCGGCCACCCTCGCCGCGATGGCCGCCTTCGATGGGGTTCAGCCCGCCGTCAGCCAGGCCACTACCGAATTGGGCAATGCCCTGCAAAAAGAAAGCGCCGAGGGCGAAACCCTGTCGCGTTATCAGGCCCTGCAAACCGCCCTCGATGGCCTCGACTCAAAAAGCCTGAGCAATGTCGGCTGGTGGCCCGATGGCTACGATCGCTTTACCAACGCCTTGAGCGCCCTGCAAGCCTTGCGCGAGCAGATCGCCATGGATAATCGCCTGACGCTGGCACCGTGGCTGGAAACCTACTTGCTGACGCAGATCTCCACCCAGCATGCGCCGGACCTGATCGAACGGGTCGGTCGTCTGGCTGCTGTGGGCCAGGCCTCGGTGGTGTCCGGACAGTTCACCTTGCAAAGCCGCCTGCAACTGCGCGACTTGCGCAGCCGCATCGGCGATGCGCGAGAGCAGCTGGTGAAAACCGCTGGCCTGCTCGAAGCGCGCTTGCCCAACGCCCTGCAAACCTGGGCCGGGCAATACCACGACAGCCTCAAGCGCCTGGATGCAGGCCTGAAGGTGCTGGATGACGGCGTGTTCGGCGGCAGCATCAACCTCAAGCCGGAGGACTTCGAACGCAGTCTCGACGCCCTGCTCTCTGACCTCGCCTCGTTGCGTCAGCAGTCGCTGGTGTCGCTGGATCAACGACTGGATTACTACCACGACTCGGCGATCCGCCAGTTCGTTGTTGTGGCCGCCGTGTTGGGCTGCCTGCTGTTGGCCGCGCTGTATCTGTTCATCTGTTTGCAGGCCTCGATCCGCCGCAGCGCCAGCGGCATCACGGTACTGGCCGAGGCCCTGCGCGATGGCAATCTGAGCCTGCAAGTGCCGGTTCAAGGCCGGGACGAACTGGCGGTCATCAGCACCGCGCTGAACGTCGCCGTGGTGCAACTGCGCACCAGCCTGCAAGGGGTGGATCACGAAACCCTGCAACTGAGCAACGCGGTACAAACCCTCAACCATCATTCCAGCGACGCCCTGGGCGAAGTCGAAGCCCAGCAGTTGCAGATCAGCCAGATTGCCGCTGCGGCGACGCAACTGGCCGCCACCTCACAAGGGGTGGCCCACAGTTGCGAACAGGCGTCCGGCAGCGCCCAGCACACCCGGCGCATTGCCGCCGACAGCAGCCGTGACAGCCAGCGCACCACCGCGAGTATCCAGCAGCTCAATCAACGTCTGAACGAGACCGCTGCGGCGCTGGGCCGGGTCAGTGAACAAGGACAGCAGATTCAACTGGTGGTCGACACCATTCGCGGTGTCGCCGAGCAGACCAACCTGCTGGCACTCAACGCCGCCATCGAGGCGGCCCGGGCGGGCGAGCAAGGGCGTGGCTTCGCAGTGGTGGCCGATGAAGTGCGCAGCCTGTCCCAACGCACGCAATCGTCGACCGCACAGATCGCCGGCACGGTCGACAGCCTGCGCAACACCGTGAATGAGGCCGTCAGCCTGATGCAAGCCGCGTGCAGTCAGGCAGAGAGCGATGCGCAAGCGGTCACCGGCCTCGGTGAACGGCTCGGGGAAATCGCCAGTGCGGTGCAGAGCGTCACCGATACCCTGGCGCAAATCGCCACGGCGGTGGAGGAACAGGCCAGTACCGCCGACGAGGTCAGCGGCAATATCCAGCAGGTCGATCAAGCGGCGGTGCGCTTGCTCGAAGGGGCCCGCGCGGTGAACCAGGCCGCGGACACTCTGAGCCACGGCAGCAAAGCCTTAAGCGACAACACCGGGCGCTTCCGTTTGAGTTGAACCCGCCAGGACTTCTCAGGCGCGGATCACCGCCTCCGGGAAGTCCTGCTCCAGTTCGCTCTTGAGCCAGTCGATAAACCACGCCGCGTCTGCCGAGAGTTCGGCGGACGGCGTCAGCACTCGATAGCTTTCCAGCTTCACTTGCGCGTCCACCACCCGCACCAGCTTGCCGCTATGGAGTTCGTCGCGCACCAGCACTTCGTTGGCCAGTGCGATGCCCTGCCCGCTCTCGGCCACCGACAGCGCGTGGTCGTTGTTGACGTAGAGCATGTCCGAATTGAGGTGCATGTCGAGGTCGTTGGCGGCGAACCACAGGTTCCACCACTCGCCGTCATCCACATGGATCAGGTTGTGTTTCACCAGGTCCGCGGGGCTGTCGATGGGCTCGACGCTGGCCAGATAGTCGGGGGAACAGATCGGAAACACCCGAGGACAAATCAGGCTGGTGCGCGAGTGCGCATATTGGCCGTCCAACCCGTAGACGATGCCCAGGTCAGCGCTTTTGCCATCCACTTCGGTGAAGGTGGAGTTGGGTTCGATGGCGAACTTCAAGCCCGGGCGCAGATGACGCATGGCCTCGATGCGCGGCATCAGCCAGCGCTTGGCAAACCCTGGCACCACCATGATGCGCAGCCAGCGTTCGGCGTGTTTTGGCTGCGCCTCTTTTCCCGCTTCGATGATCAGCTGCAAGGCGGCGGTGATCTTGCGGTGGTACTTCTCCCCCGCCGTCGTCAGGTTGACCCCGCGTGAGGTGCGCTCGAACAGTTGGATGCCCAGCCAGTCTTCCAGCAACTTCACATGGCGGCCGATGGCCGGCTGGGTCACGTGCAGGGCTTTGGAGGCTTCGACATAGCTGCCCAACCGGGCCGCGGCATCAAAGGCACGCACCGCGTTGAGCGGCGGCAAACGGTGGTCAGGCATGGTTTCCGGGCGCCTTCTGCTGTTAAATTTTTTAACAGCCCCTATGTTAAAATTGAAGTTTCGCCCCCGCAACCCCTCGCTGATAATCGATCCACAGCAGAACAACAAAACAGCTGGTTACAACACCCGAACGCAATCTCGATCCTGCCCAGAAAAATAATATCCATGGCCCGACGACACAGCTGTTTTCAGCACGTGCGCAGGCGATGGGGGAATCGGAGGTAACGCATGAATGCCCTGCATTCGCTGCAAACGCTGGCGGTGTCCATCCGCTCAGTGCGCAAAGTCTACGGTGATCCAAAGACTGGCCCGGTGGCGCTCAAAAGCATCGACCTGGACATTCGCGACAACGAGTTTTTCACCCTTCTCGGCCCTTCGGGCTGCGGCAAAACTACGCTCCTGCGGATGATCGCCGGGTTCGAATTCCCTACCGAAGGCGAAATTCTGCTCTACGGCGAAAACATCGCCGACCGCCCGCCCTTCCAGCGCCCGGTCAACACGGTGTTCCAGCATTACGCGCTGTTCCCGCACATGACCATCGCCGAGAACCTGGCCTTCGGCCTTGAGTCCCACCCGATGGGCAAAGTCCTGAACAAAACGCAATTGGCCGAACGGGTGCGCGAGATGCTCGCCCTGGTGCAGATGGAGCGCTTTGCCAACCGCAAGCCGGCGCAACTGTCTGGCGGTCAGCAACAGCGTGTCGCCCTCGCTCGTGCATTGGCGCCGCATCCCAAGGTCTTGCTGCTCGACGAACCGCTTTCGGCGTTGGACCTCAAGCTGCGCCAGGCCATGCGCGAAGAGTTGAAAACCATTCAGGCGCGCACCGGCATCACTTTCATCTTCGTCACCCACGACCAGGAAGAAGCCCTGACCATGTCCGACCGTATCGCCGTGTTGTCCGAAGGC
Organism: Pseudomonas sp. GW822-FHT01E03; assembly: GCF_058802985.1. NCBI lineage: Bacteria > Pseudomonadati > Pseudomonadota > Gammaproteobacteria > Pseudomonadales > Pseudomonadaceae > Pseudomonas > Pseudomonas sp. GW822-FHT01E03. The sequence continues at coordinate 30,265 of NZ_JBXAOQ010000004.1, read as the reverse complement.
GAGGTGCAGCAGGTCGGTCGTCCGGAAGACATCTACGAACGCCCGCGCAATCGCTTCGTGGCGGACTTCATCGGTGAAACCAACTTCATCGAAGGTACGGTCACCCGCGTTGCAGACGGCCTGGCCTGGTTCGCCGGTCCGGCCGGTCATCCATTGCCTGCACAGCCATGCAGCGATGTGCGAGTCGGTGCCAACGTCGCATTGTCCGTGCGCCCCGAGCGTTTGCATCTGGTGCCAGCCACCACTGAGAACGCTCTGCCGTGCCGGATCGAAGCGCAGATCTACCTCGGCACCGACCTGCAATACCAGGTCAGCCTGAGCGACGGTTCACGCCTCACCGTGCGCACCCCCAACTGCGTCGACCAGAGCAAACGCTTCGCCGTCGGCAGTCAGGCCGGTCTGTTGTTCGACCAGGGCAGCGCCAGCGTCCTGCACGATTGAGCACGAGGAATTGCCATGCACGCTTTACCGATTGCCAACACACTGGAACGTCGGCGGGCCTTCCAGAGCTTTCTCGGTGTCAGCCCCGCGCTGATCGCCATCGGCCTGTTTCTGATCGTGCCGATCCTGATCGTCATCGGTTACTCGCTGATGGAGGCCAACCCCTATGGCGGGGTGAACAAAGTATTCAGCAGTGACGCCTACACCTCGCTGCTGTTCGAGCGGCAACTGGACGACAGCCTGGCCTTCGCCGACTCCTACCTGATCATTGCCCTGCGCTCCATCGGCATCGCCGGGCTGACCACGCTCATCACCCTGTTGATCGGTTTTCCGGTGGCGGTATGGCTGGCCATGCAACCGGCCCATCGCCGTGGCTTGCTGATCTTCCTGATCACCGTGCCGTTCTGGGCCAACCTGTTGATCCGTACCTACGCCTGGATTCTGCTGCTGCGCAACACCGGGGTGATCAACAACAGCCTGATGGGCCTCGGGGTCATCGACCAGCCGCTGCAACTGCTCTACACCGACGGCGCGGTGCTGCTGGGGCTGGTTTATACCTATGCGCCCTTCGTCGTGCTGCCGATCTACGCCACCCTGGAAAAAATGGACATCCGCCTGCTCGAAGCCGCTCAAGACCTCTACGCCGGACGCGTTCGAACCTTGCGCAAGGTGGTGTTGCCGATTGCCAAACCGGGAATTCTCGCCGGCGCCATCCTCACTTTCGTGCCTTGCCTGGGCGCGATGATCGCTCCGGAACTGCTCGGTGGCGGCACGCGAATGATGCTCGGCAACCTGATCTTCCGCCAGTTCAGCGATGCGCGTAACTGGCCTTTCGGTGCGGCCCTGTCGCTGGTGCTGATGGCGGCGGTGATGTTGGTACTGACGGTTTATGCCTTGCGTGCCGAGCGCCAGCGCATCGCCAAAGGAGGTGCGTGATGATCGGCCTGTTCAAACGCAACACGCTGGGGGTGCAGGACTTCCCCGGCTTCGGCGGATTCTGTTTCCTGTTCTACCTGTACCTCTACGCGCCGATCGTGGTGCTGGTGGTGTTTTCGTTCAACGCCAACCAGTCGGCCACGGTGTGGACCGGTTTCAGCTTCGACTGGTATCGCGCGGCCTTCGCCAACCAGGCCCTGCGCCAGGCGGCTGGCAACAGCCTGTTGATCGCGGTCTGCGCCAGCATGGTCGCCACGGCCATCGCCACCCTCGCCGCTCTCGGCACTTCACGGGGTGCGAAGTTCAAGGGCCTGCAACTGTCCATGGGCGCGATCATGTTGCCCCTGGTGCTGCCGGAAATCGTGGTCGGCGTCGCCACCCTCGCGCTGTTCTCCACCATCGGTCTGTCCCTGGGCTACGGCAACCTGATCATCGCGCACACGGTGTTCTGTATCCCGTTCGCCTTTCTGCCGATACGGGCACGCCTGAACGACATGGACCTGTCCCTGGAGCAAGCCTCGGCCGACCTCTATGCCGGCCCGTGGCGGACCTTTCGCAAGGTCACGTTGCCGCTGCTGATGCCGGGGATTTTCTCCGGGTTGATGCTGGCCTTCATCGTGTCGCTGGATAACTTCGTGATCTCGATGATGGTCTCCCAGGCCGGCACCACCACCTTGCCGATTTTCATCTTCGGCCTGTTGCGCATGGGCGTGACACCCGACGTCAACGCCGTGTCGACCCTGATCCTCGGTGTCTCGGTGCTGTTCGTCACCCTTTCTTATCTGCTGGGCAAAAAGAAATCCTGATCCTTCTACGCACTGTGGGGAAATAGCATGAGCAAGTGGATTAAAAGCATCGGCACTTCGTTGTTCCTGACTTTACCGCTGACCATGGTCGGCAGCGTTCAGGCCGCGGAAAAACTCAACGTGGTGAGCTGGAGCGGCTACTTTTCGCCGGAGATTCTCGCCAAGTTCCAGAAGCAGACCGGCATCGAAGTCACCGTCGACTCCTACGATTCCAACGAAACCCTGCTGGCCAAATTGAAACAGGGCGGTGCCGGTTATGACGTGGCGATCCCTTCGCACCAGTTCGTGCCGATCCTGATCAAGGAAAAACTGCTGGAGCGCTTCGACCCGGTCAACCAGCCCTACTACGCCAGCGTCGTCGACAACCTGAAAAAACCCACCTGGGACCCGGAAGGTGCCTATTCCGTGCCGTTCATCTGGGGCACCACCAGCGTGGTGCTCAACACCGAGCGCTACAAGGGCCCCGCCGACAGCCTCAAGGTGCTTTACGAGCCACCGGCCGAGCTGCAGGGACGAATCAACATGTTCGACTCGGTCAGCGACGTGGTGGACATGGCCAGCCTGTACCTGAACATTCCACTGTGCAGCGAAGACCCGAAGCAGATGCAGCAGATTCTGACCCTGCTCAAGGCGCAGAAACCCTTCGTCAAAACCTACAGTTCCAAGGCCGGTTCGATCCGCGAAAACCTCGCCTCCGGTGAAATCGACATGTCGACCTTCTGGGGCGGCTCGTCGATGCGCGCCCGGGAGATGAAACCGAGCCTGAAATACCTGTACCCGAAAGAAGGTGTGCTGGCCTGGGTCGACAACATGGTCATCCCGACCGGCAGCAAGAACCCGGCAAACGCCAAGGCCTTCATCGCGTTCCTCAGCCAGCCTGAAAACGCGGCGATGACCCAGAACTTCCTCAAGCATCAGAGCCCGATCAAGGGTGTGGAGCCGTTCCTCGACGCGGGCCTCAAGGATGCCCCGGAACTGCACATTCCCGAAGGCACCCAGGTGGTGTTCAGCAAGACCTGCGGCGAAGGCGCGATCCGCCTGGCCGACCGTCTCTGGACCAACCTGATGCGTTGATCTCTACCGCCCCGACGCGATGACGGGGCGTTTTTCCAGCCGTCTGAAAGGCCGCTTGCAATGAACTCTAATAACATCAGCGAACTGGTCCTGTTACAGGCCCACGAGCTCGCCGAACGCATCCGCCTGCGCCAAGTTTCCTGCCGGGAAGTGATGCAGACTTATCTTGCCCATATCGAACGTTTCAATCCGAAGATCAATGCACTGGTGAGCCTGCAAGCGCCGCAAGACCTGCTGGCCCAGGCCGATATCCGCGACGCCGAACTGGCGAAAGGTCAATACCGTGGCTGGATGCACGGCCTGCCCCACGCCATCAAGGACTTGTCCCTGACCCGTGGCATCCGCACCACGCTGGGTTCGCCGCTGTACAAGGACTTCATCCCCGAGCGCGACGGCATCATGGTCGAGCGAATCAAAGCGGCGGGCGCGATCATCATCGGCAAGAGCAATACCCCGGAATTCGGCCTCGGTTCGCAAAGCTACAACCCGCTGTTCGGCGCGACCGGTTGCGCCTACGACCCGAGCAAGACCGCTGGCGGCAGCAGCGGCGGTGCGGCGGCGGCGCTGGCGATGCACCTGGTGCCGGTGGCCGACGGCAGCGACATGATGGGCTCGCTGCGCAACCCGGCCGCCTTCAACAATATCTTCGGGTTCCGTCCGTCCCAGGGCCGAGTGCCCTTCGATGACAGTGCCGATCTGTTTATCGACCAACTCGGCTACGAAGGCCCCATGGCTCGCAGCGTGCGCGATGCGGCGTTGCTGCTGTCAGTGCAGGCCGGGGCCGATGCACGGGCGCCGCTGTCGATTGCCGAGCCCGGCAGCGCCTTTGCGGCACCGCTGGATCGGGACTTCAAAGGCACGCGTCTGGGCTGGCTCGGCGACTTCAACGGCTACCTGCCGATGGAAAAAGACATCCTCTCGCTGTGTGAAAAGGCCTTTGCCGATTTCGAAAGCCTGGGTTGCCACATCGAGCCCGTTCAATCCGGATTCGCGCCAGAGAAGCTGTGGAGCAGTTGGCGGACGTTGCGCCACTGGATGGTCGCCGGCTCGTTGGGCGCGACATACGCCAACCCGCAAAAACGGGCGCTGTTGAAACCGGAAGCCTGCTGGGAAGTCGAAAACGGCCTGAAACTCTCGGCCACCGACGTGTTTGCCGCCTCGGTGACGCGCAGCGACTGGTATCGGGCGATCTCCAGGTTGTTCGAAAAATACGACTACCTGCTGCTGCCCAGCGCCCAGGTGTTCCCCTTCGATAAAACCCAACCGTGGCCCACCACCATCGAAGGCGTGACCATGGACACCTATCACCGCTGGATGGAGGTGGTGATTCCCGGCACCTTGTCCGGCTGCCCGGTAGCCAACGTACAGGTCGGCTTCAACGCCAGCGGCCTGCCCATGGGCCTGCAAATCATCGGCAGACACCAGGCCGACTTCGCTGTCCTGCAACTGGCCCACGCCTACGAACAGGCCAGCCGCTGGTTCCAGCGCTGCCCTTCACCCTTGCTCAGAGGATAGATTTTGATAAACGGTTGAAAGCGCAGAGAAATATTTTAGATTTATGCTTGACGCATCCCCGTTACCGGTGAATAATGCGCGCCACTTGGCTACATAGCTCAGTTGGTTAGAGCATAGCATTCATAATGCTGGGGTCCGGGGTTCAAGTCCCTGTGTAGCCACCAAGTACTAAAAACGGCTTACCGAAAGGTAGGCCGTTTTTTTATGCCTTGAAAAAGTACGCTGCGGTTGCAGGAAATCCTCAACCGCATGCGCGCATCGATCAGACGCCAATGGTCGGCAATGCCGATAACGCCCGCTCCCAGATCTGCCAAGTGCGCAACCAGACCATCGCCTGCCAATCGCTGTCGGCCGGATAGAACTGCTCCAGCAGATTCAACTTGATCCCGCGCCCCGTTGCGTCGCTCGGGTTGCCATGCAAATGCAGCCAGTGATCATCGCGCAGATGCCGGTGAACGTCCGGCCCCGGGTAAGTCCCACACTCAATGACAAACGGCATCAGCCGTACCTGCGGCAGCGCATCGATCAATGCCTGCGAGGTATAGCCGGTGGCCGTTGCCGCCACGCCGGTTTCGCTCAGGGTATCGGCACCGGTCTGCAGGCTGTAGAGCCACGGGCCATAAATCGCCTGCGCATCCGCCAGCGCCGGATAGGCGGACTCGGTGATGGTCAACAACATCGGATGACCGTATTCGCCAGCGCCCGTGTGCAAGTCGAAACACATGGCGACCTCGGCATGGGCTACGTGCATTTGCACGATCTTGTGCAACGTGCGGTTCGACCAGCTCGGCGCCAGCCCGCCGAAAAACAGACCGTCGGGGTGAGCATGCTGACCGCCCTCGACAATCGACATGACTGCCGGCCAGCCGTGCAGGCGAATCTGTTCGTCGAGCAAGGCATCGGCACGATCACGCTCCGGACCTTGCAACTGTGGGCAGGCATAGATTTCATGCAGGGCGTCATAGGCCTGGTTGTCCGGCAGCGGTCGCTGGAAATCCAGGTGATTGCGGTTCAGGTCGATGTTGTCTTCGTTGACCCGGCGCAACCACGCCATGCCCCAAGGGTTGATGGCATGGATCATGACCACGGCGACATCCGCTGGCAGGGAGCGCTTGTCCAACTCCTGCAGCCATTTGATCTGGCAACCCGAGCCGTAGAAGCCTTCGACTCCGTGGGTGCCGCTCAGCGCGATCAACAGGCGCTTGGCGCCCGGATCACCCAATACCGCCACATCCGTGCTCAGGGACTCACCAAACGGCCCCTTGAGCGGGTGTGGATACTCCGTCAGCATTGCGCCTGCAGTGGTCGCGGCGGCCAGGAACTGTTCACGCTGGGTGCGATAGCTGGACTGGGTGGGGAACTCGGTTTGCATGTCTGCCTCTTGTTGATTTTCCGGCCTGCCTGTTGGCAACGACCCTACAGAAAATCCCGCTTTTGATGAAGGACAAAAAGGGTCAATGCCGTGGGACCTGGTTTGCGTCCCTCCCGGTCGGCCGATAGAGTCCACTGATCGTAGATCCAACGGACGGAGTACCCCCACGTGTTCTCAACCTTTCCATTGCGCCGCTATCGCCTGCCAACCCTGGTTCTGCTCGCCAGTGCCTTGACCCTGGCCGCGTGCCACAACGCTTCGGTGCCGACGCTGCCGCTCGCTCCGGAAAGCGCTTCCGGGTTCCGCACCGACCTGAAAACTCAACATGCCGACAAATACATGGCAGCGGCGGCCAATCCGCTGGCGGCCGAAGCCGGGCGGGAGATGCTGCGCCGGGGCGGCTCGGCCATCGACGCGGCGATTGCGATGCAAGCCGTGTTGACGCTAGTCGAGCCGCAGTCTTCGGGCATCGGCGGCGGCGCATTGATCGTCCTCTGGGATGGCAAGGCCGTGCGCACCTACGACGGACGTGAAACCGCCCCGGCCGGCGCCACCGAAAAGCTTTTCCTGCAAGCCAACGGACAACCGATGGGGTTCACCCAGGCGCAGATTGGCGGTCGTTCGGTGGGCACACCCGGCGTGCTGCGCGCCCTGGAACTGGCCCATCAAAAACACGGACGCCTGCCCTGGGCGCAGCTGTTTGAACCGGCCATCCAGCTCGCCGAACAAGGCTTCGCCATTTCGCCACGCCTGCACCGGTTGATCGCCGCGGATTCGTCCATGCCTCGCTCGCCGGAAATGATGGCTTACTTCCGCAATGCCGATGGCAGCCCAAAAGCCGTCGGCACAAACGTGAAGAACCCGGCACTGGCCGCCGTGTTCAAGCGCATTGCCCATGAAGGCCCGGATGCCCTGTACAAAGGCCCGGTCGCCGAGGAAATCGCGGCCAAGGTGCAGGGGCACGCCAACCCCGGCAGCCTGTCCCTGACCGATCTCGCCAACTACCAGGCCAAGGAGCGCGCGCCGCTGTGCACCGACTACAAGCGCTGGCAGGTCTGCGGCATGCCGCCACCGTCGTCGGGCGGGATCGCCGTGGCGCAGATCCTCGGCACGCTGCAAGCCCTGGAGACCCGCGATAAACGCCTGGCGCTGGCACCGCTGCAACCGGTCAAGACCACGGCCCCGGCCGGCATCGAACCCGACCCGCAAGCCGTGCACCTGATCTCTGAGGCCGAACGCCTGGCCTACGCCGACCGCGCTCAATACTTAGCTGATACAGACTTCGTCCCCGTGCCGGTCAAGGGCCTGGTCGACCCGTCCTACCTCGCCAGCCGCGCCGCCCTGATTGGTGAACGCAGCATGGGCACGGCCAAACACGGCACTCCGCCGGGCATCCGTGTGGCCTATGCGCCGGACCGCTCGCCGCTGCGGATTTCCACCTCGCAAGTGGTGGCCGTCGATGACGCAGGCGGCGCCGTATCGATGACCACCACCATCGAGTCGGCGTTCGGCTCGCACATCATGGTTCAGGGGTTCATGCTCAACAACGAGATGACCGATTTCTCGTTCATTCCCGAGGAGAACGGGCAGAAAGTCGCCAACCGCGTCGAACCCGGCAAACGCCCGCGCTCATCCATGGCCCCGACCCTGATCTTCGACCGCCAGAGCGGCGAATTCCTCGCCACAGTCGGTTCCCCCGGCGGCTCGCAAATCATCGAATACGTGGCCAAATCCACCATCGGCCTGCTCGACTGGAACCTCGATGCCCAAGCCGCCATCAACCTGCCCAACTTCGGCAGCCGCAACGGCCCGACCGAACTGGAACAGGGGCAGTTCAGCCCGACGCTGATTCAGGCGCTGAAAGACAAAGGGCACAGCGTGAGCGAGATCGACATGACCAGCGGGACCCAGGCGATTGTTCGGGTCAAGGACGCCCAAGGCAAAGCGTCGCTGACAGGCGGAGCCGATCCGCGGCGTGAAGGGCAAGCGCTGGGGGATTGAGTCGTACGCGGGGATGAGAAAGGGCTTACCGGTGGGTAGGCCCTTTTTATAAGCAAAGAGTCCAGCTCGCCTCTCTCCCGCTGCTTTTTCCTACCCGCAAATATTTGCGTCCTGGTTAGAGTTTCCACGCCACGTACATAAAATTTGTCGGCACTCACAAGCAGTACGACACGGTCGACGCTGATAACGTCGAAATGGAGTAACCCATGAACATTCGCCCGATTCACACAGAAGAGGATTACCGCGCCGCCCTCAAGAGCGTGTCGGCTCTGTTTGAGAATGAACCAGAGATTGGCACTCCCGAGGGAGATTACTTCGACATCATGATTACGCTGATCGAATCGTATGAGTCGAAGCACTTCCCGGTCGACTTACCCAATCCTATCGATGCGATCAAGTTCAGAATGGAGCAGTCCGGGTTGTCCGCCGCCGATCTTGCACCCGCCATCGGCCGCACAAATCGTGTTTATGAAGTACTCAATGGCAAGCGAGCGTTGACGCTTCCAATGATCTGGAAACTGCACGAGCTGTTCGGGATACCCGCCCAGAGCCTGATCAAACCGGTCAAACACGCTTGATCAGGGTCGGCTCATGCAAGCATACCTACCGATAATACGGACGATGCAGAACTCCGCTTATCGACTGATCTTCAACCCCTGCCGAACCTGGTGCTTTTCCAGCGCCAGCTCGATCAGTCGCGTCACCAGCTCGCTGTAGGTCATGCCGGTGGCCTGCCACAGTTTCGGGTACATGCTGATGCGGGTGAAGCCGGGCAGCGAGTTGATTTCGTTGATCAGCACTTCGCCGCTGTCGGTCAGGAAGACATCGACGCGGGCCAGGCCGGAGCAGCCCAGTATCTGGAACGCTTCGACGGCCAGGGCGCGAATGCGCTCGCTGGCCTCGACGCTGATATTGGCCGGCACCACCACTTCAGCCGCCTTGTCGTCGATGTACTTGCTGTCGTAGGAATAGAACCCGCTGCGAACCACGATCTCGCCGCAGCCACTGGCGATGGCGTCTTCATTGCCGAGCACTGCACATTCAATTTCGCGACCGCTGACGGCAGATTCGATCAACACCTTGGTATCGAAACTCAAGGCCAGCTCCACCGCTGCGCTGTACTCAGCCTCGTCGGTGACCTTACTCACGCCCACGGAAGAGCCCTGATTCGCCGGTTTGACGAACAGCGGCAAACCCAACTTGCCCCGCACCTCGGCAAACCCGGTGCGGGCCGCCGTGGCGCGGGTCAATGTCACGAACGGTGTCACGGCCAGGCCGGCATCGCGCAACAGGCGCTTGCTGATGTCCTTGTCCATGCACACGGCCGAGCCCAGCACATCGGAGCCGACAAACGGCAGATCGGCCATGCGCAGCAAGCCTTGCAGGCAACCGTCTTCACCGAGGGTGCCGTGGACAATCGGGAAGATCACATCGACGTGGCCGAGCATTTCCTGGCTGGAAGTTTCCACCAGTTGCTGACTGGCCTTACCCGGCACCACGGCCAGTTCGCGGTTGGACTGGTTGAGGGCGATCAGCGCCGGATTTTCCTGATTCAGCAAAAAATTCGAAGGATCGTTGAGGTGCCAGTGGCCTTGTTTGTCGATGCCGATCAGCACCGGTTCGAAGCGTGAACGGTCCAGCGCATCGACGATGTTTTTCGCCGATTGCAGCGACACCTCATGCTCAGCCGAACGGCCCCCGAAAATGATCCCCACGCGCAGCTTGCTCATGACCTGGCCTCACCTGACGAATAGAAAAAAACGACCTGCAGAGAATGCGCCACACAGTGCAGTATTTGCCCTTGGTTTTCTAGCGTACCTGTCGCCTTGCGATCAGAAGACAGGGAGTCGCTGACTGGGTTACCGTGTTGCGCATCGAGCTCAAGACAATCATCACCATGGCCAAGTACCCGCCTCGCAATGACTGGTTCCATCGCGCGCCCGATGTCGGCGGGCTACAGCGTTTCGAGGCGTTTTTTGCCGGCCATGGCTACGATCTTCACCGCCACGACACCTATGCCATCGGCCACACCCTGGCCGGGGTGCAGAGCTTTCAGTATCGCGGTGGCTGGCGTCACAGCCAGCCAGGCGCAACGATCGTGCTGCACCCGGACGAAGCCCACGATGGCGAGGCCGGCACCGAGTCCGGTTTCCAGTACCGGATGATGTACATCGAACCGGCGCTGATCCAGCAGATGCTCGGCGGCCAACCGCTGCCGTTCATCAAGACCGGACTGTCGAACGACCCCCGCCTGTTTGCCGCCACGGGAGCCTTGCTGCGCAGCCTTGATTGCCCGCTCGATCCACTGGAAGAACAGGATGCGCTGTTCGATCTGGCGCAGGCCTTGAGCACCGTTTCCGGTGTGACAGCCAAACGCTCGGGTTTCGATTACGTGGCCGCGCAGCGCGCGCGGGAATACATCCACAGCGCCCTCGATCGCACCGTGACACTCGATGAGCTGGCGCAACACAGTGGCCGGGATCGCTGGAGCCTGTCCCGGGATTTTCGCCTGTTGTTCGGTACCAGTCCCTATCGCTACCTGACCATGCGACGCCTGGACATGGTCCGCGCGCTGCTGACTCAGGGGCAGACACTGGTCAGCGCCGCGCTGATCGCCGGCTTCACCGACCAGAGCCACATGACTCGGCAATTCAGCAAAACCTACGGCTTGCCACCGGCCCGCTGGCTGAACCTGCAGCGGCGCTGAGCCACGCACAATCGTTCAAGAATCGCGCCGGATTGCTGGCTATCGTGACCCAGGATCAACCACGAGAGCCCCATGATGAACGCCTACGAAAGCCTGAACTTCGCGGAAAAACTCGCCCGGATCGATTCGCACTGGTCGCCCCGGGTCATCGCCGAAATGAACGACTACCAGTTCAAGGTGGTGAAGCTGCTGGGGGACTTCATCTGGCACGACCACTTCGATACCGACGAAACCTTCATCGTTCTGGAAGGCCAGTTACGTATCGACTTTCGCGATGGCCATGTGCTGGTGAACGCCGGAGAGATGTATGTGGTGCCCAAAGGCGTCGAGCACAAACCCAGCGCCGGGCAGGAGGTAAAACTCCTGCTGATCGAGCCCAAGGGCGTGCTCAATACCGGCCGCGAAGGTGGCGAGCGCACGGCCGAGAATGGTGTCTGGATTTGAGCGCTGGCCGCCTCACGCCTGCAAGGTCTTGCCGTCCACTGGATCACCAATGGTCAAGAAGTGCCCGCCCGCCACGTGGTGCAAGGTGCGCAAGGCGTCTTGCCCTTCGAAGTGCCAGCGGCCTTCGCTGAACACGCGCTCGTCAGCCTGGGCGGCAATCACTTCAGCCAGGAACAGATCGTACTGCTGGTGGTTGTTCGGCTCCGGCAACAGGCGACATTCCAGCCAGGCCACGCAGCCTTCGAGCATCGGCGCATCAACCGACTGGCCGGTGAACGTCTGTAAATCGTAGGTCTCAAACTTGTCGCGCCCCTGGCCCTGGGTCAACTCCAGGCCGGAGGTCGAACCGACGGTCTGCACAATGTCGGCCTGTGCAGCGCACGGCACGTTCAACACAAACGTGCCCGAGGCTTCCAGCAACTGGCGAGTCCAGGTGGACTTGTCCAGCACCACGGCAATTTTCGGTGGTTCGAAATCCAGCGGCATGGCCCAGGCTGCCGCCATGATATTGCGTTGGCCACCGTGGGCTGCGCTGACCAGCACGGTCGGGCCATGATTGAGCAGACGATATGCCTTGGACAAGGGAACCGAACGGCGGTGGGGAACGCTCATGGAAGTCTGCTCCTGGGGGAAAAGAGCCGATTGTAGCGCCCACGTAACCCTGTGGGAGCGGGCTTGCTCGCGAAGGCGTCAATTCAGTCACCGCTGGGTTGAATGACACACCGCTTTCGTCGGAACGCCGCCCGGAGCAAGCCCGCTCCCACCAAGAGCTGATCTCAGGTCAGTTGGTGAGTTGATTGGCAAACTGCCCCACCGCGTTGACCACTTTCTGCGCGCCGTCCTGGATCTCGACAATCACCGTACCCGCTTCCGCCGCCAGTGCCAGGCCCTGCTCGGCCTGAAGCTTGCCGTCGGACATCAGCGCTACGGCGTTGCGCGCCATGTCCTGGTTCTGCCGCACCACGAGGACGATTTCGTCGGTGGCCTGGCTGGTGCGCGAAGCCAGTTGCCGGACCTCATCAGCCACCACGGCGAACCCCCGCCCCTGCTCGCCCGCACGGGCCGCTTCGATGGCCGCGTTGAGCGCCAGCAGGTTGGTCTGCTCGGCAATGCCGCTGATGGTTTTGACAATGGTACCGATCACCAGCGACTGCTCGTTCAGCGCTTCGATGCCATCGCCGGCGGTTTGCATATGCCTGGCCAGGTTGCGCATCACGTCCACGGCCTGGGTCACCACGGCGTTGCCGCGCTGAGCGCTTTGGTCGGTTTGCTGCGAGGTGCTGTAGGCGATGTTGGCCGCCTCGGCGACGGCTTGCTCCTGATTGACCTGATCGGTAATCACCGTGGCGAACTTCACCACCTTGTAGAGATTATTGTTGGCATCGGCCACCGGGTTGTAGGACGCCTCAAGCCAGACCGCACGACCATGGCTGTCGACACGTTTGAAACGGTCGGCCACGTACTCGCCCGCATTCAGGCGACGCCAGAAGTTATGGTATGCGTCACTGTTGTATTCTTCCGGCAGGCAGAAGGTGCGGTGATGCTTGCCCTTGATCTGCGCCAGGCTGTAACCCATACCGCTGAGGAAGCGGTCGTTGGCGGTCAGCACGTTGCCGTTGAGGTCGAATTCGATCACCGCCGTGGAGCGCACCAGCGCGCCGATCAGGTTCTCGTGTTCGCGGGAGGCCTCGATGGTGCGGGTCAGGTCGCTGGAAAAGATCGAAAAACACTTGATCCGCCCGTCCGCCGAGCGCACCGGTTGCAGGATCGAACGCAACCACGCTTCCTGGCCGGTACCGCGCGACAGACGCACTGCGCCGGCGAAGTGCTCGCCACGGGTCAACGCGTTCTTGAAGCGCAGCTGGAATTCATCGGATTTCACTTGATCCGGGACCAGATCGTCGATGTGTCGGCCAATCAGGTCGCCGCTCTTGTAATGCATTTCGCCAAGGAAGTTCTGGTTGACCGACTGAACCCGCCCGTTGCTGTCGAGGGTCAGCACCAGCATTTCGCTTTCCAGACTTTCCTTCACTTGCTGGAGGCTGGAGAGTTCTTCACGAAGAGCCGACAGCTCCTGCTTCAAGCGTTTATTGAACATGGAAAAGCACCGATGGACAGGGGTAGAAAGCGATATGCAGCCTAACCATCGGCCTTGGAAACATTTTCTTAAGCGTGCTTCAGGTTTGTCCTACAAAAAAGTTACGACATGCCCGATCAATGCGCGCCAGCCGCAGAACAGCCTGCGATTCTTGGCATCCGCGCACCGAAGTACGCCGCACTGCTCACGCCCACTGCGCCCATCACCGCACTGAACATCACGCAGATCCATGGACTCCACGGCATCAGACCGATCAACAACAGCGGTGTGACACTCGCCCATGCGGCATAGGCAATGTTGTAGGTGAACGAGATCCCCGAAACGCGAATCCGCGCCGGGAATAGGCTGACCATCACCGATGGCACCGCGCCAACTACCCCGCAGCACAGCCCGGCCACCGCGTAGGCCAGGCCGATCCAGTCGCCGCCCATGATCAGGCAGGCATACAGCACGCCGATGCCCAGCGGCAGCAGCAGGCTATAGAGCATCACCGTGCGCCAGGCGCCGATGCGATCGACCATCAGCCCGGCGAGCACGCAGCCGATGTTCAGGAACACGATGCCCAGCGCGCTCAAGGCGAAGGTATGGCTGGCGGTCATGCCAAAGGTTTTCTGCATCATGGTCGGGGTGATGACCACGAACACCACCACGGCCGAGGTCAGCACACAGGTGAGAATCATCGCCGGCAAAATGGCCAGCCGATTCTCGCGCAAGACCGTGCGCAGCGGCAGTTCGCCGGCCGCCTCGCGTTGCGCCTGCATGGCCGTGAACACCGGGGTTTCGCTGAGCCAGCGACGCAGCCACACGCCAATCACCCCAAACACGCCGCCCAACAGGAAGGGATAACGCCAGGCGTAATCGAGGATTTCCGCCGCAGTGAACGCCTGCGCCAGGAAGGTCGCGGTCAATGCCCCGATCAAATAGCCGAAGGTCAGCCCCGCCTGCAAGAAGCCCAAGGCATAGCCGCGGTGGGCAATGGGTGCGTGCTCGGCGACGAATACCCAGGCACTGGGTACCTCGCCGCCCACCGCCGCGCCCTGGAGGATGCGCAGGGCCAACAGCAGCAAGGGTGCGAAATAGCCGATTTGCGCGTAGGTCGGCATGATCCCGATCAGCAGACAGGGCAACGCCATCATCAGGATGCTCAGGCTGAAGACTTTCTTTCGCCCCAGACGGTCGGCGAAGTGCGCCATCAGGATGCCCCCCAACGGTCGCGCCAGGTAACCGGTGACGAAGATCCCGAAGCTTTGCAGTAATCGAAGCCACTCGGGCATTTCCGGCGGGAAGAACAACTGGCTGAGGGTCAGGGCGAAAAACACGAAGATGATGAAGTCGTAGATTTCCAGCGCCCCGCCGAGAGCGGCGAGCCCCAGGGTCTTGTAGTCCGAGCGGCTGAACGGCTTCGGGCGCGAATCGGTGTTAGTCATGAAAAGAACTCTGGCACAGGCAAAAACCAAGGCGCCCATGGTCTACGCAAATGCACCGGCGGACAACCCGTTAGACCAAAGTCCCATAGCCACGAAACAGCCCCGCAAAAGTCCTCGGCTTGAATTAATGTTGGCGCCTGTCCAGACGGGCGGTTACTGCCCCGAAGACCACTACAAACATAATAAATCCGAGGTACCCCCCGTGGCCGCTGATATCGAAGATAGCCGCTCCGCCCGCTTTGCCCTGCGCTGTTCAAGTTTTGCCGAACGCTGGTTTCCCGACTCCTGGGTGTTTGCTGCCCTGGCGGTGATTATCGTGGCCCTGGCCACCATGGCGATGGGTGCCAAGCCCACCGATGCCGCGGTGGCGTTCGGTGACGGCTTCTGGAGCCTGATCCCGTTCACCATGCAGATGGCGTTCGTGGTAATCGGTGGTTACGTGGTCGCCAGTTCGCCACCGGCGGTGAAGCTGATCGACCGCCTGGCGAAAATCCCGAAAAACGGCCGCTCCGCCGTGGCCTGGGTGGCGCTGATTTCCATGGTTGCGTCGCTGCTGAACTGGGGTCTGTCGCTGGTGTTCGGCGGTTTGCTGGTGCGCGCTCTGGCCCGCAGAACCGATCTGAAGATGGACTACCGCGCCGCCGGTGCCGCTGTCTACCTGGGCCTCGGCGCGGTTTGGGCCCTGGGCCTGTCATCGTCCGCTGCGCAATTGCAGGCCAACCCGGCCAGCCTGCCGCCGTCGATCCTGTCGATCACCGGGGTGATCCCTTTCACCCAGACGATCTTTCTTTGGCAGTCGGGTGTGATGTTGCTGGCTCTGATCATCGTTTCACTGATCGTTGCCTACGCCACCGCCCCCGGCCCGAACTCCGCACGAGACGCCAACGCCTGCGGGATCGACCCAAGCTTCAACCTGCCACCGCTGCAACCACGCACCCGCCCCGGCGAATGGCTGGAACACAGCCCGCTGCTGACGATTCTGCTGGTGCTGCTGGCAGCCGGATGGCTGTTCCATGAATTCTCGACCAAACCGGCCATCAGCGCGATTTCCGGGCTGAACACCTACAACTTCCTGTTCATCATGCTGGGTGCGCTGCTGCACTGGCGTCCGCGCAGCTTTCTGGATGCCGTGTCCCGTGCGGTACCGACCACCACCGGTGTGTTGATCCAGTTCCCGCTGTACGGCTCGATCGCCGCACTGATGACTACGGTCAAGGGTGCCGATGCGCAGACCCTGGCGCACCACATCTCGACCTTTTTCGTCAGCATTGCCTCCCACGACACCTATGCCCTGCTGATGGGGGTGTACTCGGCGATCCTCGGCTTCTTCATTCCGTCCGGCGGCGGCAAGTGGATCATCGAAGCGCCGTACGTGATGCAGGTGGCCAATGACCTGAACTATCACCTGGGCTGGGCCGTACAGATCTACAACGCCGCCGAAGCCTTGCCGAACCTGATCAACCCGTTCTACATGCTGCCGTTGCTGGGCGTACTGGGGTTGAAGGCGCGGGACCTGATCGGCTTCTCGTTCGTGCAGTTGCTGGTGCACACGCCACTGGTGCTGTTTTTGCTGTGGGCACTGGGCACGACGCTGACGTATACGCCGCCGGTGATGCCGTGAACCAAGTGGTGGTGATGGCATAGAACCCTGTGGGAGCGAGCTTGCTCGCGATGGCAATGTCACTGACATATTGATGCTGAATGTGCCGGCGCCATCGCGAGCAAACCCGCTCCCACTGTGGTTTCTCCCACATTAAGAATGCACGTTGCCTGACAGCTTTTTGCCTCCCCCCTCTAGACCAACCGCCGCCTGCGGTTTCAGTATGTAGCACCCACGCCAACGGGAAACCACGCTGAAAAGGATCTGAGCATGCTAAAACTTGCAGGACTGACTCTCGCAGCCGTCACCCTGAGTGCCGCTGCCCACGCCGATGTCGCCCTGAAACTGGGCAGTACCGAACGCGTTACCCGTCTCTTCGCCTATCCCAACAACTGCAACGTGATCTGCTTTCGCAACTGGACACTTGAACAGACCGTCGAGCATTACCTGACCCAAAGCGTGCAGCGTGATGGCTACACCGGGGCGAAGGTTCTGATCAAAACCGATAACAATCAGCTTTACGCCGAAATCAGCGGCGTACCCAACGGCTATGAAAAGCCTCTGGCCGCGCTGCTCGACGCCGGTGACCTGGCCTACAACGGCGCCAGCAAACTGAATGCCGATGGCAAGTGGGCGTATAGCTGGTACCTGTTCCTGCCGTTGGGCATGGCCCTGGAAAACCGCAAAAGCGTCGAACTGCTGCACTTCCCGCCAGACTATTCGCTGACCCAGGCTCAGGATTACCTGAGATCCGCCACTACGGATCGCTGGGCCACGCTGCTGACTGCCAACGGCATCCCGGCCGGGCAGACGCCGGGCTACCAGACAATCATCGACATCGCCCCGATTGCCGCGCCGTCCAACGCGGGCAAAGACCTCGAAGGCGTCTACGGCTACTTCAAGGATTACCAGACCACCATGGTCAAGGAAGTCAGCCTGAACGCCAGCGGCGCAGCCCTGCCGATGGTCGCCTTCGGCGCACCGGTGCGTAACTGGATCAAAGAGCAATACGGGCAGACGGTGAACGTGTTGGGCCTGGTCCAGATCACCCCGGACAACGGCGTGAAAGTCCCCGTGCTGGGCTCCAACCATCCGAGCTACATTTGGTATGCCGCCGATCCGGCAAGCTACACCGGCAGTGACGCCCAGGCCAAGGCCGATGCGGCAGGCCTGAAAGTCATGGGTCAGGATTTGAGTGCTGCGTGCTGGCAGGCCGCCATGGGCCGCCAACCGGACAGCAATCCGGACGTTGAGCTCAATACCTGCAGGCAAACCTGGCAAGTGGCCCAGAAAGAAAAAACCTGCGAGCTGTTCTACACCTCGATCCGCAACCTGTCGCCCCAACAGGCTGTGGGCAAATGCGCGACAGCTTCGATCGTGTCCCAGCTCAAGCAGCTCAAGGCTCCGGCGCCAGCCACGGCGAAACCTGCTCCGCCGTTGTAACCCGATGAACGGCGAAAAAATCTGTCACTTATGACAGTAGACCGCCCGTGGTATCTGCGAGAGGCTTGGGCTGAACCCATGTGCTGCTGTGCTGACAGGACCGTCGGTGCAAGGAAGTCGCAGCACCCAGCAGACAGGGATTGTTATGAAAGCTCACGCCCCTCAACGAAAGCGCCCACAACCGCCGCAAGGTGTTTACCCCTTTTCGGAGCTGCCCGTTCGCCTGGGATTTCCTTCCCTGGCCGACTTCGAAATCATTGAAAACGCCAAGGGCGAAGCCACGGGTATTGCCGCACGGCGCGAATTCCCGCGAATCACCCGTATCTGCCGGGCGTCGGGGCATTTGCTGCCCTACCGCTGCCGGCATACCCGCCAGCTCGCCCCGGGCATACACGTCTACGACCCGCGCTTCTGCGGACTGTTGCGACACTCCTGCGACCCCAATGTCTTTCTGGACTTGAGCGAGTTGTGGTTATGGGCGCTGAAGGACATCAGCAAGGGGGACTGGCTGACCATGGACTTCGCCGCCACCGAAGACAAACTGCAACGCCAATTTGCCTGCCAGTGCGGCTCATACGAGTGCCGTGGCTGGATTACCGGCTACGACGAGTCGCCAAACGCCGACGGCCAGGCGTTTCTGCAACGCTGGCGTCGGCAACGTCATTATTGACGGGTATTACTGAGGGTCGACCGGACGCAGGCGGTACTGCGGCGGCAGTTGCTCGAAGCCGCTGATGGTGGTGTTCAGGCTTTTCCAGCGACCGTCCTTGATGCC
Source organism: Pseudomonas sp. GW822-FHT01E03 (assembly GCF_058802985.1). Taxonomy (NCBI): domain Bacteria; kingdom Pseudomonadati; phylum Pseudomonadota; class Gammaproteobacteria; order Pseudomonadales; family Pseudomonadaceae; genus Pseudomonas; species Pseudomonas sp. GW822-FHT01E03. The sequence goes on along the minus strand of NZ_JBXAOQ010000004.1, from coordinate 11,626 downwards.
GTAGATGCAACCGTGGACCGACAGGCTCTGCCCGCGATGCCAGGCATTTTGCACAATGCTGGTATGGGCGACGTTGGCCACTTGCTGAATCACGTTGAGTTCGCAGAGGCGGTCGACCTGTTCCTCTTCGGTGGCCAGTTTGGCCAGCTCTTCGCGCTTCTCGTAGTAGAGATCGCGAATCGAACGCAGCCAGCCGTCGATCAGGCCGAACTGGCGATCCTGCATCGAAGCGCGCACACCGCCGCAGCCATAATGGCCGGTGACAAGGATGTGTTTGACCTTCAGTACATCGACCGCGTACTGAATCACCGACAGGCAGTTGAGGTCGGTGTGCAGCACGACGTTGGCCACATTACGGTGTACGAACAGATCGCCCGGCAGCATGCCGACGATCTCGTTGGCCGGCACCCGGGCGTCGGAACAACCGATCCACAGGAACTCTGGGGTCTGTTGGCGAGCCAGCTTGGCGAAGAAGTCAGGATCTTCCTCCTTGATCGCAGCGGCCCAACGCTCGTTGTTATCAATCAGATCTTGTAATTCGTTCATGCTTTGAAGCCTCAAGAATGATGCGCAGCTTTGACTGACAACCGTCCGTCGGGGTCACGCGCGAAAATGCAGATGCTCTCCTGATCCGGAATACGGGGCTCCATGCCGGTGGAATTCTCGGTAGCCACGGGGGTCAACCGTAGTAGGGACTACAGTATGAGGAATTGCCATGAATGATTCACGACGTCCGTACGATGCGGTGCAACCGGAACCCGTCGATGACAACGAAGACCGCATGGGCTCGGTGCGTGAGCTGGATTTCGACGCTGAAGAACCCAGCACCAGAATCGGTGACGAACTGCCGGAAAAGGAGCGCGAGCGACTGCTGTCGCGCCAGCGCGGACGTGAAGCGGGCCTGACCGCTGCTGCCGCGACCGGTGACCATCAACCTACCGATGACGATCTGAGCCCGGAAACCCTGATCCGCGAGGACGGCGCCCGGGATGCCCACGAGGCGGGCAATGATAGCCGTGCGGATTGGGACCTGAGCATCGTCGACGAGGACGATATCGGCGGTGGCAATGGCCTGGATGAGGCTGAACTGGCTCAGCGCGATCCGATGGACGGCAAGCGATAATCTTTTAGTGCCTGTTCAGCCGCCTTCGCGAGCAAGCCCGCTCCCACAGGGGAATGCATTCCAAATGTGGGAGCGGGCTTGCTCGCGAAGCTTTTGAGGCTCAATCCACCAAAGTGCAGGCCATGACCACCGCATCTTCGCGCCCGCCCACCGCCGGGTAGTAATCCCGACGCCGGCCGATTTCGTTGAAGCCATAGCGTTCATACAGCTTGAACGCCGCGGTATTGCTGTCGCGCACTTCCAGGAAACACTCCCGGGCGTCTGCCTTGTAGGCAATCGACATCAAATGCTCAAGCAATGTCAGCCCCAGGCCACGCCCCTGGTTTTCCGGCTTGACCGTAATGTTCAGCAGGTGCGCCTCGTCGAGGATGATCTGCACCACACCGTGGCCGACCTGTTGCTGACCTTCGAACATCAACCAGATCTGATACTTGCCCAGGCCATCGAGGAAAATCCCGCGGGTCCAGGGATGGCTATAGGCCGCATATTCGATTTTCAGTACAGCTTCCAGGTCCGCCTCGATCATCGGGCGAAACGATACAGCGTCACTCATTCGATTCTTTCCAGCGCGCCATCAGCCGACGCATGGCTTGCCAGACATCAGCCTTACGCTGTGGCTCTTCCATTAATAATTCCAGGCCCGGCACCGCCCAGGCCGAGCCCAGGCCTTCGATCTGCAATTCGCGATTGAACGCCTCGGCATCCGCTTCGCCGGCAAATCGCACCGCAGGCAAGCCGATCAGCCACAAGCAGGCGCAGGGCGTTTCTTCCATGCGCACCGAGAGAAAACCTTGCACGAAGTCGCGGGCCGCTTCCGGGCCCTGATCCATCGTGCCACGCACCAACAACGGCCAACGCACCGGCTCACCGACGATCTGCGGGCTGTCCGGCAGACCGGCGGCGCGCAGCATGTCCTTGAGCAGCAGGTAGGCAGGATCGCGAGTCTGGAAGGATTCACCTGTGGGTAACTCCACCAGCAGCAGGCAACGCCCGGCCCGCAATAATTGCAGGGCGAAACGCGGGGGCGGCACGATGGGTGCCTTGACCACGGCTGGCGTCTCTTCGGCCTCTTCCACCGGTTTCGCGCCGGTGCGGGTGCTGGCCAGCGATGGCCGTGGCACCTCGATCTTCACCCGCTCGGCCGGCTTGGCCACAGGCGCCACGGGCGTATCGGCCACAACAGCGGGCACGACAGGCGCGACCACAACCGGCTCGGGAATCTCGAGCAGCTCGGGCCGCGACGGCGCGGCAAAGGGCAATTCGGTGCGCGGCAGCCAGTTGACCACCTGCATGGCGGCCAGATAAGCGCGACGACGGGACTCGATAAGCAAAGGTCGGCCACTTGTGGATAACTAAAGTGCGCTGATTCTACCGCCGTTCGCTGAAGATCGCCCGCAGTTGATCGATGCACCTTACCGAAAAGAAGGCGACAGTCCGTCCCGAGAGTGAATCGCATTGCCCCCGATGCAGTACAATCGCGGCTTTTAATCGCCAACCAGCCGGCCATTCCGATGATCGAACCCAAGCGCGTCTTGCGCGCCCTCGCTGAACACTGGGCACTTCTGGAGCCACTGTGCGAGCACTTCGACCAAGGCACACTGAGCCTGAACGAACTGCGCACGCAACTGGCCGCCCAGCAACTCGACAGTACGCCGCAGGACATCACCAGCCTGCTGGATGTGTGGATTCGCCTCGACATCCTGGTTCCCGTGGCCAAAAGCCCGAACCGTTTCGAGCTCAATGCGCAGATTCACGACTTCCTCGCCTATCTGCGCCGTGAACACCGTCTGGGTCTGTGCCTGGAGATCGAAGCCTACCTGCGCCACCTCGAGCGTCTGGCTGGTTACATCCAGGACGCATTCGATATCCGCGACGGCAACGACCTCGCCCGCCAATTGCGCCTGCTCGACATGCGCGTGCGTGACGTGCTGAAAAAACTCGATAACGACGAACAGGCACTGGTGGCCGTCGCCGAACGGGCGAAAACCAGCGACCGGCAGATTCCGTTGCGCCAGCGTTATGCTGAAGTGCTGGCGACCTGGGACGAATACGTCGAGCCAATGATTGATCTGGTGAACGCCGACGGCGCCTTCGAACAAGGCGTGCGCAAGGTCGAAACCGTCCTGCTGAAGATGCTCAGCGAACAGCAGCGCCTCGGCCACCTGGTCGACGACGACATGTTGCTGCGCACCCACGCGCGCATCCTCGAAATGCAGACCAGCGCCCAGCTGACCCTGCGTCACGCCCGCGAGCTGCTGCTGCCGCTGCGCGAGGAAGCGCGCCGGCACAACGCCGTGACCCGTGGCGCCGCATTGGCCCTTTCGATGATCCGCCGCAAAGGCATCGACGCCGTGCCACAAGCGGCGATGCCGATGTTCACTCGCCCACAGAGCACCTTCCTCGGCAGTGCCAGCCAGGTCGAAGCCTACGTTTATGCCCTGGCCCGCTTCGAACCGAAACCGGCGCGCTTCCCCAAGGCTCACAAGCCCCAGAAAGGCGAAGCGCCACGGGCGCCACGCACCGTTCGGGAAATGCTCGAGCGCTGCGAAGACGCCCTGCCGATGCCGGACCTGATGACCTGGCTGCTGGAACAGGAACCGGACGGTGCCACCGACGAACTGTTGTACTGGTTCTCGCGCCTGTCGCGGGAAAAACGCTTCAAGCGCGAGCGCCTGGAACGTCGCGAATACCATACTCACGAGCACCAGGTCAGCCTGCGCTCCTTCGCCCTGCTCTCGGTCAGCGACACCGCCGCCGAGGATTCTGCGAGCACTCCCTATGCATCTTGATCTATCCGAACTGTCCCAGCTGGCGCCGATCTTTCGCGAGCTGTTCAAGGGTTATCACGTCAGCCGCCGCGATCCGGAGCTGTACGCACAGTTGTCGAACTTCCAGGACCAGTACCGCACGCTGTTCAAGGCCCTGGGCTTTGAACTGGTCTGCGACACCCGTGGCTTCTACTACTTCGTGCCGGACCTCGCGGCGGCGGCGGTGAACAAGACCGCCCAGCGTCTGGCGCTGTTCACCTTTATCCTCGTCGAACACCTGGCCGATCAGGGCCGCGACCCGATCGCCGTGCTCGACGGCGGCAGCCTCGGTCGCGATGAATTGCCGTCGCTGCTGGAAAAGTACCGCGACCTGTTCATCCAGGCCGAAGTGCAGACCCAGGACGAGCTCGAAGAAAAGATCATGCGCCGCATGACCCAGCTCGGTTTCGCCAGTGAAGAAAATGGCATCTACCGTTTCCTGCCGCCGATGCACCGTTTCCTCGATGTGTGCCTGTCGGTGCAGCAGGACCGCGACCTGGCCGCCAGCCTGCACAGTGTCCTGCCGTTGCCGGTGCCGGTGCTGATCGACGAAGACAGCGACGAAAAGCTGTTGCAGACCGATGACCCGCTCGACCTCGCGGGTTTTGAAGACGAAAGCGAAGAAGACGCACTGGCCCGCGCCATCGCCGAAGAACAGGAGCTCGACGCATGAGCAAGGAACGTTACGGCATCCGCCGCTTTGCCCTTTTGAACACCGCCGGCTACAGCCTCGGCCTGTTCCCGCTGGAAGAGCCGCTATCGGTATACGGCGCCAACAACCTGGGTAAATCCGCCTCGATCAACGCCCTGCAGTTCCCGATCCTGGCGCGCATGTCGGACATGAGCTTCGGCAAGTACAGCCTGGAACAATCCCGGCGCTTCTACTTCGCCTCGGACACCAGCTACATCCTGGTCGAAGTGAACCTGCCCCACGGCCCCCACGTGATCGGTGTGGTCGGCCGCGGCCCGGGCGGCGGCTTCGGTCACCAGTTCTTTGCCTATGCCGGCAAACTGGACCTGGCCCACTACCAGAAAAACGACACCTGCCTGCGCCAGAAAGAACTGTTCACCAACCTTGAGCGCGAAGGCCTGAAAGCCTACGAACTCAAGCCGGACGAACTGCGCCGCCTGCTGGTTGGCGGTCACACTTCGATCCCGCTGGACCTGACGCTGATCCCGCTACGCTCCACCAGCGAACAGAGCCTGAAGACCTTCCGCGCCCTGTTCATCAACCTGCTGCACATGCGCGAAATCACCGCGGCCAAGCTCAAGCAGCTGTTCCTCGATGCCTTCGAACACAGCCTGCGTTCCGGCAGCGTCGACTACATCGCCGCGTGCGAAGAAGCGTTCCGCGATGTACGACGCATGGAGCAGGACTACAACTCGCTGGTCGCCGCCGGCCCGCTGGTCGAAGCCCTGGCCAACGGCGTGAAGCAACGCGACATTCTGCGCGGCAAACTGCACCGGATCTCACCGCTGCTCGACTCCTTGCTCGGCACCTGGTCGGACTACGCCAGCGCGCGCAAGGAAGAGCTGACCATTCAGGCCGAGCACTACCGCAACGAGCAGGATGCCCTGCAAAACGACCAGCGCGGTGGCACCCAGGAACTGATGCGTCTGGAACGGGAAATCACCGGCATCCAGCGCTGGCTCGGCGAATTGTCGGTGCTCAAGCATCGCTTTGCCCTGGTCGATGACGTCAAGGTGCTGGAGCAGCAGCTGCTGGCCGCCAAGGACGCTCACGATGAACTGGCCGGTGCGCTGGCACAGTCCCGCCAGTTCAGCGCCGAAGACCTGGACGAGCGCCTGCGCGACCTGGAAAAACGCCTGAAGTCGGTCAAGCAGCAGCTCGATCACGCCGACAACAACAGTTATGCCCGCCTGCGGGAAGAATTCTCGCAGCAAGACGTCGAACGCCTGATGCGCCTGTTCAACAGCGCACTGTTCAGCCTGCCGCTGGGTGAACACGGCATCACCCTCGACGACGACGGCGAGTGGGTCAAATCCGTGGAGCTGATCCTCGACGGTTTCAAAGGCGAACGCTTCGAAGTGCCGGGCCTGTCCATCGACATCTCGCACATCGAACCACCGGCGCTGCAGGCCCTGGCTGACCGCGCAGCCCTGCGCGACCAGAAGGAGCGCCTGGACAAAGAACTCAAGCAACTGAAGACCCAGCAGGCCGTGGCGGCCGACCGCGCCGCGAGCAAGACCCAGACTGAAGTGCTGTACCAGCAAGTGCTGGATGCGCAGAAAGCCCTGGAAGATTTCCGTCGCGCGCAAACCCTGAGCGCCGAGGAAGGCGACAAGCTGGAACAGATGGCACAGATGGAAGCCGCACAGGACGAATTGAAGCGTTCCAGCGATGCCTTTACCGAGCGCGTCCAGCAACTGTCGGCCAAGCTGCAACTGGTCGGCCGCCAGATCGGCGACATGGAAGCCAAGCAACGCACCCTCGACGATGCCCTGCGCCGTCGCCAATTGTTGCCGGCGGACCTGCCGTTCGGCACACCGTTCATGGACCCGATCGACGATTCCATGGACAACCTGCTGCCACTGCTCAACGACTATCAGGACAGCTGGCAAGGCCTGCTGCGGGCCGACGGCCAGATCGAAGCGCTGTACGCTCAGGTGCGCCTCAAGGGCGTGGCCAAGTTCGATAGCGAAGACGATATGGAGCGGCGCCTGCAACTGCTGATCAACGCCTATGCGCACCGTACCGACGAAGCCCTGACCCTGGGCAAGGCTCGCCGTGCCGCCGTAACAGACATCGCCCGGACCCTGCGCAACATCCGCAGCGACTATGACAGCCTCGAACACCAACTGGCACTGTTCAACCGCGAGATCAACAAACGCCAGGTCTCCAACCTGCAAAGCTTCCGCATCGTGCTCGCACCGAACAAGGAAGCGCTCAAGCACATCGACCAGATCATTCACAGCGCAGGTCAGTACGAAGAAGGCGAAACCCTGTCGGTCTTCGATCTGAGCCAAAGTGCCGAGCAGGACAACAAGAACGAAGAGGCCAAGGAATACCTGGCGCGGCTGGTGGCGGCCAACCACAACCAGCTCGGCCTCAAGGATTTGTTCGAACTGGCGTTCGAGATCACCAAGGTCAACGGCCAACCGGTGATCCACACCGACATCGACGGCGCGGCGTCCAACGGCACCACCATGACCATCAAGGCGCTGACCAACATGTACTTGTTGCTGCACTTGATGGACCGTGACCAGGCCGGTCGCGTGCGCCTGCCGTACTACCTCGACGAGGCGGCGGACATCGATGAGAAGAACCAGGCCGCATTGCTGGAAACCAGCCTGCAACTGGGCTTCGTGCCGATCCTGGCGAGCGTGAAGCCGCAGGTCTGCGCCAGTGTCGCCATCGACCTGGAAGGTGGCAGCGGCCCGGCCGGTATCTACATCGATGAGGCGGACTGGAAGTACATCCGTCGTCACGATCAGGTAAGGGCGACGATCAACGAACAAGCGGATGAACCGGAGCTGGATGCGGTCTGAGGCTTGAATCGAAGGCAATAAAAAGGCCGCGGTCCAATGGATCGCGGCCTTTTTCATAGGTGTGTCATTTAGCTTTGCAGTGAACTTCAGAGCCTCTTCGCGGGCAAGCCCGCTCCTACATTTGATCGCATATCTTCAGGAACAACCCAGCCCCCCTGTGGGAGCGGGCTTGCCCGCGAAGGCGTCATCACAGACGCCAGAAAACTACTTACCGAGTGAAATCTTCGGCGCCCAGCCCAGCCACTCCTCTTCGAACTTGTCGAACAGCGCGAACGTCTGCTCCGGTCGCGCCGGGCTACCCATGCGCTCGCCATCCGGCGTGGCAAAGGCGACACCGCCCTGAATCATCGTCTCCAGTGATTCAGTACGCACCGTTGCACCTTTGAACAGGCCGACATCGAAGTCGAAACCGCTGGTGTTCCAGAATCGTGTACCGCTGCGTACCAATGGCGCGTACTTCGGTTCGATCAGGATATGGATCAGCACGCGATCAGCGGTCTGGCCCAGTTCATAGCTGGTCACCTTGCCCACGGTGATTTCGCGATACGTCACCGGCACGCCGGCCTTCAGCGAACCGCGACGTGCCGCGCTCAGCACCAGACTCAATCCCGCTTCCTGCTTGGCAGTTTCGGGCGCGGCGGCCAAAACGACAAAGTTCTTCTGCGGTCCCAGGTTCTTCGGCGCCGGTTGTACCTCGATGTATTGCCCGGTCACCAGGGTTTCGAGGTTGGACGTCTTGATCAGGCCCAGTTCAGGCTTGACCACCCAGAACTGACTGCCGACCCGGGCAATGCGCTCTGGCACTTCGGTAATCCGCGCGGTCAACAGCACCGATTGCAGGTCCTCGCTGAGATCAACATCCTCCACCTTGCCGACATCCAGCCCCTTGAAACGAATCGGAGTGCCGGTACGCAGGCCATCAGCGCGATCGAGCTTGAGCGTGATGACTTCGCCCTTCTGCGTAGCGTCTTCATGGTTCGCGAACAGACGGAAACGTGGAATACGCTTCTGCAACGGGGCGTTGTCCTGCGGGGTCTCGAAGGCAATGCCGCCGGCCATCAAGCTTTGCAATGACTCGCTTTTAACCTGGACCCCGCCGGTCAGTCCGCCCGTGAGGGTGATGCCACTGGCGTTCCAGAAGCGCGTCGAGGCGTTGACCAGGCCTTCATATTCCTTCTCGATGTGCACGCCAATGATCAGTTGTTTCTTTTTGCGGGAGAACTGATAACTCTGTACGGAGCCGACTTTGACCTGCTTGTAGAGAACCGGGCTGCCGACTTCCAGCGAACCGAGGTTTTCCGTGAACAAAACAAGGTGCAGGCCCGGTGCACGCAGATCCAGCGGCGGTGCCTTGGCCCGGGCTACAAACTCCCGCTGTGGCGCCGAACCCTTGTCGCCAGGCCGCACAGCGATGTAGTTGCCTTTGACCAACGCTTCGAGGCCGGTAATCCCCGCCAGGGAAATCGACGGCTTGACCACCCAGAACTGGGTGCCTTCGACCAGGTAATCCTCGGCCAATGGGTCCATCGTCAACTCGGCGGTTGCGCCAGACAGATCCGCATCGACCTTCAGCGTTTTCAGGCTGCCCACCTGAATACCCTTGTACATCACCGGTGTGCGACCGGCCTGCAAGCCGTCGAAATCACTGAGCTTGACCTTCACCCGGATACCGGCGGCGGCGGCGTCAAAGTCTTCATAGAGTCTGAACGGCAGGCTCGGATCGGTAGGCGGACTGTCCTTGCGGTTTTCGGGTGTGGCGAACGCAATACCACCGGCGACGATGCTGGCCAGGGACTCACTGCGGACCTTCACACCCGACAGATTGGCGTCGATGCTGATGCCGCTGGCATTCCAGAAACGTGTGTGTTTGCGCACCAGTTTGGCGTAAGTCGGCTCAATGAAGACCTTGAGCTCGACAGTGTTCTGGTCCTCGGACAATACATAGCTTTTGATCTGGCCCACTTTGATCTGTTTGTAAAACACCGGACTGCCACGGTTCAGCGAGCCCAGGCGGTCGGCCTTGATAGTCAAGTGCAGACCGGGCTGGGCATCGGAGAGCGGCGGTTCCTGGGCCAGGGCCTTGAACTTGCGGACCGGCTCGCCTTCCCCCGGGCTGATGGCGACATAGTTACCTGAAACCAGCGTCTCGAGACCGGTAATCCCTGCCAGCGTCACGCTCGGCTTGACCAGCCAGAAACGCGTGCTGGTTCGCAGGTATGGCTCTACGTCCTTGTTCATTTCGATGCTGGCGATCACGCCTTTGGAACTGCCTTCGTCATCGAGCTTGAGACTTTTGACCTTGCCGACCGACATGCCTTTATAGACAACTTCGGTCTTGTTGGCCTGAATGCCCTCGCCGCTCTCAAAACGCACCTGAATCTCGATACCGGTCTCGTTATAGGCACGCCAGCCGAGCCAGCCGCCGATGATCAAGGCGATCAGGGGCAACACCCAAATGGCAGACCAGTTCGAAGCCGGTCGGGTTTTCGCTACAGGCAAATCAGTCATGGTCGTCGTCCGACTCCGTGTTATCCCAAATCAGTCGGGGATCAAAAGTTACCGCGGCAAGCATCGTCAGAATCACCACCGTGGCGAAAGCGATGGCGCCAAGATTGGCTTCGATGCTGGCAAGCCGCCCAAAATTCACGACCGCCACGAGGATGGCAATCACAAAGATATCGAGCATCGACCAGCGGCCGATGAATTCAATGAAACGGTACATCCAGATACGCTGGCGAGCCGAAAGGGGCTGACGGCGCTGCACGGAAAACAGCAGCAGAGCGATGCCCACCAGCTTGAACGTGGGCACCACGATACTGGCGATAAACACCACGGCCGCAATGGGGAACATTCCGTAGTGCATCAGTTCGATCACACCTGCCATGATCGTGCTCGGCGCACCTTTGCCCAAGGAGTTCACGGTCATGATCGGCAGCAAATTGGCCGGTATGTAAAGAATGGCGGCTGTAATCAGCAATGCCCAGGTGCGCACCAGGCTATTCGGGCTGCGGGCGTGTACCAGCGCCCCGCAGCGCGTACAGACTTGCTCATCGGTATCAGCTTCCTGCCGGTTCAATTCATGACATTCCTTGCAAATCAGAATGCCCGCATCAATCGCCCGCATGGGCATCCTCTCCTGATAACGCTTGCCAGATCTGGTGTGGAGACATTACGACCTCCAGCCAGACTTGAATCAGCAACAAACCAATGAAGCACACCAGGCCGAGGCCTACGGTGATGGCTGCCATATCTGCCAGTTTTACGATCGCTACCAGTACGCCCATGAAGTAAACCTCGAGCATCCCCCATTCGCGTATATGGTGATAAATGCGATAGAGCAGCAAGCCGTAGCTGCGTCCGACATCAAAACGGATACTCAACAATACGGTCAGTTGGCACAGCAGCTTGAGCAGCGGGATCCCCATGCTGCACAGGAATACAATCACTGAAACGCTTTGCATACCCGTGTCAAAAAGGGCAACAACGCCGCTCCAGACAGTGTCTTGCGAAGACTGCCCGAGTAGATTGAGCTGCATGATGGGTAAAAAGTTCGCCGGAATAAACAACAACAAAGCGGCTATGACAAGGGCGAGACTGCGCTGTACGACGTTGTACCGATTGGCATAAAGCTCGTAGCCACAGCGCGGGCACATGGCTTTTTCGCCATGGGCGAGTTCGGGTTTACGCATGAGCAAGTCGCACTCATGGCAGGCAACCAGATTTTCCAGTGGTATTTCTGACAGCTCTTTGGCGTCAACCGAATCCGGCATAAGCGCTCTGACTCTGAAAAAGTTGGACCTATTCTAGTGTCCCGGGACAAAAATAACTGCGCCAATTTGTGCTTGATTGATCGTGATTTTTCTACGACAAAAACAAAACCCCTACCTGCATACGCAGATAGGGGTTTCGGAATTTAATCTTGACGATGACCTACTCTCACATGGGGAAACCCCACACTACCATCGGCGATGCATCGTTTCACTGCTGAGTTCGGGATGGGATCAGGTGGTTCCAACGCTCTATGGTCGTCAAGAAATTCGGGTACTGAGTCGTGACCGGTTGGCCTCGCTTCAGCAAATTGGGTATGTGACAGCTTTCGGTGTTTTGCAAGCGTCGAACTTTCGGTTCTTTCGTCTTCACACACCGCAATCTGATGCTCTTTCGAGTAGTCAAATTGCTTGGGTGT
>NZ_JBXAOQ010000003.1:574718-603332 GCF_058802985.1 Pseudomonas sp. GW822-FHT01E03 | reverse complement strand
TTTGTTTACCAAGGAGTTTTCCGTTTCGACTGCGCCGGAAGTGGGGCGAATTATAGACACCTGGAATCTGCCGTCAACAGCTATTTTCACAATTCTGTCATATAGGACAAAAAAGCCCCGAAAACAAAAAGGCCGACCCAATGGGTCGGCCTTCTGCGCCCTTCTACTTACAAGCTAGGGAACGCGAATTGCGAAGCCTCGTGGCTCGCACGCTGTGGCCAGCGCTGGGTGATGGCCTTGCGACGGGTGTAGAAACGCACACCATCCGGGCCGTAGGCATGCAGGTCGCCGAACAGCGAACGCTTCCAGCCGCCAAAGCTGTGATAAGCCACCGGCACCGGCAGCGGTACGTTGACACCGACCATGCCGACTTCGATTTCGTCGCAGAACAACCGCGCGGCTTCGCCGTCACGGGTGAAGATGCAAGTGCCGTTGCCATATTCGTGATCGTTGATCAGTTGCATGGCTTCTTCCAGGCTGTTGACCCGAACAACGCACAGCACCGGCCCGAAGATCTCTTCTTTATAGATGCGCATTTCTGGCGTGACGTTGTCGAACAGGCAACCACCCAGGAAGAAGCCTTCCTCGTGACCAGCGACGGTCAGGCCACGGCCGTCCACCACCAGTGTCGCGCCGGCAGCTACGCCGTCTTCTACATAACCGCTGACCTTGTCGCGCGCCTGGCCAGTCACCAGTGGGCCCATGTCCAGGCCGCAGTTGGTACCGGCACCGATTTTCAGCGCCTTGATTTGCGGAACCAGTTTGGCCACCAGTGCATCGGCCACCTGATCACCCACGCACACCGCTACCGAGATTGCCATGCAACGCTCGCCGCAAGAACCGTAAGCCGCGCCCATCAGTGCGCTGACGGCGTTGTCCAGGTCTGCATCCGGCATCAGCACAGCGTGGTTCTTCGCACCGCCCAGGGCCTGGACGCGCTTGCCACGCTTGGTGCCTTCGGAATAGATGTATTCGGCAATCGGCGTCGAACCCACAAAGCTCAGCGCTTTGACTTCCGGCGCTTCGATCAATGCGTCCACCGCAGTCTTGTCACCGTGTACCACGCTCAGCACGCCTTTGGGCAGGCCCGCCTCCAGCAGAAGCTGTGCAATCAGCAGCGTCGAGCTCGGGTCACGCTCGGAAGGCTTGAGGATAAAGCAGTTACCGCAGACGATCGCCAGCGGGTACATCCACAACGGCACCATGGCCGGGAAGTTGAACGGAGTGATACCGGCCACCACGCCCAGCGGCTGGAAGTCAGACCAGGCATCGATGTTCGGTCCGACGTTACGGCTGTACTCGCCCTTGAGGATTTCCGGAGCCGCGCAAGCGAACTCGACGTTCTCGATGCCGCGCTTCAATTCACCGGCAGCATCTTCCAGGGTCTTGCCGTGCTCTTCGCTGATCAGTTGGGCGATACGCGCTTCGTTCTGCTCCAGCAGTTGCTTGAAGCGGAACATCACTTGGGCACGCTTGGCCGGCGGCGTGTTGCGCCAGGCCGGGAATGCAGCCTTGGCCGCGTCGATGGCGCTCTGGATGGTTTCGCGGGTCGCCAGCGGCAACTTGTGAATTGCCTGACCGGTAGACGGGTTGAACACATCAACCGCGCGACCGTTCTCGGTCACCAGTTCGCCATTGATCAAATGCGGAATAACGCTCATGGAAGCTCCTGAAAAGTTGTCCACAGGCGTCCGTTAAAGAGCGCCTGCTATATAGATGCTTTTTGTAGGAGCGAGCTTGCTCGCGAAGATGGTGAGGGCGCCGCGTTCATCCAGGCAGCCCACATCATCGTTAACGTCCATCGCGAGCAAGCTCGCTCCTACAGGTGTGTTGTCAAATCAGTCGATCTTGCTCAGCACTTCGCCGACCGCGTCGAACAGACGATCCAGGTCCTGCGGCTTGCTGTTGAAGGTTGGGCCGAACTGCAGGGTGTCGCCGCCGAAGCGTACGTAGAACCCGGCTTTCCACAGCGCCATGCCGGCTTCGAACGGACGCACGATCGCGTCGCCGTCACGTGGAGCGATCTGGATCGCGCCAGCCAGGCCGTAGTTGCGGATGTCGATGATGTTCTTGGTGCCCTTGAGGCCGTGCAGCGCATTTTCGAAATGCGGTGCGACTTCGGCCACGCTCTGTACCAGGTTTTCCTTTTGCAGCAGGTCGAGTGCTGCCAGGCCAGCGGCGCAAGCCACCGGGTGCGCGGAATAGGTGTAGCCATGGGGGAATTCAACCGCGTATTCAGGTGTCGGCTGATTCATGAAAGTCTGGTAGATCTCGGAGCTGGCAATCACCGCGCCCATCGGGATCGCACCGTTGGTGACTTGCTTGGCGATGCACATCAGGTCCGGTGTCACACCGAAGGTGGTCGCGCCGAACATGGTGCCGGTACGGCCGAAACCGGTGATCACTTCGTCGAACACCAGCAGGATATTGTGCTGGTCGCAGATTTCACGCAGACGCTTGAGGTAACCCTGTGGCGGCACCAGCACGCCAGCGGAACCGGCCAATGGCTCGACGAATACCGCCGCGATGTTCGACGCATCGTGCAGTTCGATCAGCTTCAACAGCTCGTCAGCCAGGGCGATACCGCCCTGCTCCGGCATGCCACGGGAGTAAGCGTTGCTTGCCAGCAAAGTGTGCGGCAGGTGATCGACGTCCATCATCGCCTGGCCGAACAGCTTGCGGTTGCCGTTCACGCCACCGAGGCTGGTGCCGGCGATGTTCACACCGTGGTAGCCACGGGCACGGCCGATCATTTTGGTCTTGGTCGACTGGCCCTTCAGGCGCCAGTAAGCACGGACCATTTTTACAGCGGTGTCAGCGCACTCGGAACCCGAGTCGGTGAAGAACACGTGGTTGAGGTTGCCCGGGGTCAGGTCGGTGATTTTTTCAGCCAACTGAAAGGACAGCGGATGGCCGTACTGGAAGCCTGGCGAGTAATCGAGGGTACCCAGTTGCTTGGCGACCGCTTCCTGGATTTCCTTACGAGTGTGCCCGGCGCCACAGGTCCACAGACCGGACAGCGAGTCATATACCTTGCGGCCCTTGTCGTCGATCAGCCAACTGCCTTCGGCGCCAACGATCAGCCGTGGGTCGCGCTGGAAGTTGCGGTTGGCGGTGTAAGGCATCCAGTGAGCATCGAGCTTGAGCTGGCTGGCCAGGGAAGTCGGTGCGTTTTCAGGCTGGTTCATGGGCGTAACCTCGCAAGGCAATAAGCGGCGTAAGGATTGAAAACCGTTGTTGCAGCTAAATTGCCACGGGGATAAAGTCGGTGAAATCCAACTTTTCTAATGTTCAGTCAGCCAACTACTAAACTTTGAGTAACCCGCATGAGTACTCGCCGTCCCGATCCGCTGGCCCAGGTCAGCGACTTTGATATTCGCCTGCTGAGGATTTTCCGCAGCGTGGTGGAATGCGGCGGCTTCTCCGCGGCGGAGACCGTGCTGGGCATCGGTCGCTCGGCGATCAGCCAACAGATGAGCGATCTGGAGCAACGCCTCGGCCTGCGCCTTTGCCAACGGGGACGTGCCGGGTTTTCCCTGACCGAAGAGGGCCGCGAGGTCTATCAATCGGCATTGCAGCTGTTAAGTGCACTGGAAAGCTTCCGCACCGAGGTCAATGGCCTGCACCAGCACCTGCGCGGCGAATTGATCATCGGTTTGACGGACAACCTGGTCACCCTGCCCCACATGCGCATCACCCATGCCCTCGCGCAATTGAAAGAACGCGGCCCGGACGTGCAGATCCAGATCCGCATGATCGCGCCCAATGAAGTCGAACAAGGCGTGCTCGACGGTCGCCTGCACGTCGGCGTGGTACCGCAGGCCAGCGCATTGTCGGGGCTGGAGTATCAACCGCTGTATAGCGAGCGATCGCTGTTGTACTGCGCAGTCGGTCACCCGCTGTTTTATGTCGACGACAAACAACTGGACGACACGCGTCTGAATAGCCAGGACGCCATCGCCCCGACCTTTCGTTTGCCGGCGGAAATCCAGGCCCATTATCAGGCGCTCAATTGCACCGCCAGCGCCTCGGACCGCGAAGGCATGGCCTTCCTGATCCTGACCGGACGCTATATCGGTTACCTGCCGGATCACTACGCGAGTCTTTGGGTGCAGCAAGGCCGGTTGCGAGCGTTGAAAGCAAAAACACGTTTCTATGACCTCAGCCTGGCGTCGGTCACACGCAAGGGGCGCCGACCGCATCTGGTGCTGGAGAGTTTTCTCGAGAGCCTGGCCGCGACGCGTTGAACATTGTGGGAGCGGAGTAAGGTTTTATTGTGTGAGGTCTTGTCTGAAGCCGGTGGGTACGTTATCAACGCACTGGCCGTCCCACCCACCCGTTCGGAAGTGCTTATGACCTTTGAAGTCCCAGCCCACGGCGCAAAATCTGTCAGCCGCATTCGTCAAAAAAACGAAGAGACCATCATCAAGGCCGCCGAAGACGAGTTCGCCCGTCACGGGTACAAAGGCACGAGCATGAACACCATCGCCCAGAACGCCGGGTTGCCTAAGGCAAACCTGCATTACTACTTCACCAACAAGCTCGGTTTGTACGTGGCGGTGCTGAGCAACATCATCGAGCTGTGGGACAGCACGTTCAACACCCTCACCGCCGAGGACGATCCGAGCGAAGCCTTGACCCGCTACATCCGCGCCAAAATGGAGTTCTCCCGGCGCCAGCCGCAAGCCTCGCGGATTTTCGCCATGGAAGTCATCAGCGGCGGCGAGTGCCTGACCGAGTATTTCAACCAGGACTATCGCGCCTGGTTCCAGGGTCGTGCGGGCGTGTTCCAGGCCTGGATCGACGCCGGTAAAATGGACCCGGTCGATCCGGTGCACCTGATCTTCCTGTTGTGGGGCAGCACCCAGCACTACGCCGACTTCGCCACGCAGATCTGCCGCGTCACCGGGCGCACCAAGTTGACCAAACAGGACATGGAAGACGCCGGGGATAACCTGATCCGCATCATTCTCAAGGGCTGCGGCCTGAAACCTGCCATCTAAGCACTTATGCCATTTACCCTCAGCGGTTTTTGCGAATACCGCGAAGAGATTCGCAAGAGCCGCTTCATTACCTTCGCCGCGCCGATCTCCAGCCCCGCCGAGGCCCAGGCGTTCATTGAACAGCACAGCGACTTGAATGCCTCGCACAACTGCTGGGCCTGGAAGCTCGGTGATCAGTACCGCAGCACCGATGATGGCGAGCCCGGCGGTACGGCCGGCCGGCCGATTCTGGCGGCGATCGAGGCACAGGATTGCGATCAGGTCGCGGTGCTGGTGATTCGCTGGTATGGCGGCATCCAACTGGGCACCGGGGGGCTAGCCCGGGCCTATGGCGGAGGTGCAAACAAATGCCTGCAAGCGGCGCCAAAGCTCGAGCTGATCAGCCGGGTGCCACTGCATTGCGCTTGCGGATTTGCCGAGTTGGCCCTGGTCAAGCTGCGGGTGGCGGAGGCAGGTGGATTGGTTGTGGATGAAAGCTTCACCGCCAATGGTGTCGAGTTGCAGTTGGCCGTAGGCGATGCGCAAATCGACACCTTACAGTCACAACTGGCCGATTTGAGTCGCGGGCGAATTTTGTTACGGCGCTAAAAGGCTTCAGCACCGGCTGCAATTTTTTGGGGCACGCCGCTTTTTCACTTATTCCATATTTGCCCACATCTGCTGTGCACCCGCCTGTGGATAACCTGAGCACATACCGCTGTAACCCTTTTGTCATGCGGCTTTGCGGACTTTGCTCAATTTTCGTCCAATCTGCCATCAAGCACGTCAAATTCAAATAAAAACAAATAGTTACAGCGGTTTATCGCCTTTAGAAGTAGCCACTCAGTGCTTATGCCCGTGCAGTGAGCTTGCGCACAAATACTGTGGAGCAATCTGTGGATAACCCGTTCATGGCCGTCTCGGCGCCCTGTACGGTATGGCTTGTGGTCGATTGCTCATTTTTTGAGCAAAACCCCACGAGCAAAATCGGGGCTTGATTTGCGCCATTGCCCCCATGTGGTGCCGGGCTGTGCGTGGCACATTTGAAAGCTGCGTACTGAACGCCTCTGGTCGCAGGACTTCGAGATTTTCCTGACCTAGTGGCCAGAAAATTGCTTTATCCACAGGCACAAGTCCAACAGCACTGAGCCTGTCATGCCCAATCACGCTCCAATCCCTGATCCAGTTCCGCGCCTGCAACTGCGTAGAATCACAAAACGCTACCCCGGCTGCCTGGCCAACGATGCCATCGACCTGACCATTGCCCCTGGCGAGATCCATGCCCTGCTCGGCGAAAACGGTGCGGGCAAAAGCACGCTGATGAAGATCATCTACGGCGTTACCCACGCCGATTCCGGCGAGGTGATCTGGCAAGGTCAGCGGGTGAGCCTGCGCAATCCGGCCCAGGCCCGGGGTTTGGGAATCGGCATGGTATTCCAGCATTTTTCGCTGTTCGAAACCCTGAGCGTGGCACAGAACATCGCCCTGGCCATGGGCGCGGCGGCAGGCACACCCAAACAGCTTGAGCCGAAGATTCGCGAAGTGTCCCGGCGCTACGGCATGACGCTGGAACCGGAGCGACTTGTCCACAGCCTGTCGATCGGTGAACGGCAGCGGGTGGAAATCATTCGCTGTCTGATGCAGGACATCCGCCTGTTGATTCTCGATGAACCGACTTCGGTGCTGACGCCGCAGGAGGCCGACGACTTGTTCGTTACCCTGCGCCGACTCGCCGCCGAAGGCTGCAGCATTTTGTTCATCAGCCACAAGCTCGGGGAAGTGCGTGCGTTGTGCCACAGCGCAACGGTTTTACGAGGCGGTCGGGTGGCCGGGCATTGCGTGCCGGCCGAGTGTTCGGACCAGCAACTGGCGCGCTTGATGGTCGGTGAAGCGGCGGAGTTGATCGCTGACTATCCGAAGGTTACCGGAGGTGATGCGTGCCTTGATGTCCGTGGATTGTCCTGGCACAACCCGGACCCATTCGGCTGCTCGCTTGCCAACATCGACCTTGAAGTGCGCCGCGGTGAAATTGTCGGCATCGCCGGTGTCGCCGGCAATGGCCAGGATGAGTTACTGGCCTTGCTCAGCGGCGAAGCACTGCTGCCCCGCAACGCCAGCGCGACGATCCGTTTTGGCAAGGAGCCAGTCGCCCATTTGCGTCCCGATGCTCGCCGCCAACTCGGCTTGGCGTTCGGCCCCGCCGAACGCCTGGGTCATGGTGCGGTGCCGGAACTGAGCCTGGCGGACAACGCGCTGCTGACTGCTTTCCAGCACGGATTGGTGAGTAACGGCCTGATCCAGCGCGGCAAAGTCGAAGCACTGGCCGAGGAAATCATCCGCCGTTTCGGAGTCAAGACACCCGATAGCCAGGCGCCTGCCCGCAGCCTGTCCGGCGGCAACTTGCAGAAATTCATCCTCGGTCGGGAAATCCTTCAGCAACCCAGACTGCTGGTCGCCGCACACCCGACCTGGGGCGTGGACGTCGGTGCCGCCGCCACCATTCACCGCGCCTTGATTGCCTTGCGCGATGCCGGCGCGGCGATCCTGGTGATCTCCGAAGACCTGGACGAACTGTTCCAGATCAGCGACCGGCTCGGCGCCTTGTGCGGCGGTCGGCTGTCGGCGCTCCACGCCACCGTCGACACCCGCCTGAGCGATGTCGGCGGCTGGATGGCCGGCCAGTTCGGCGCCCCCCAATCACTCGCATCCGCCACGCGTTAACGGAGTGTCACATGCTGCTTTCTCTTGAACCTCGCGGCCAGCAATCGCGCCTGATGCTGTGGTGCTCGCCGTTGCTGGCGGCTGCACTGACCCTGGGCTGTGGATCGTTGTTGTTTATCGCGCTCGGGCATGACCCGTTGCTGACCTTGCACACCTTGCTGATCGCACCGGTCAGCGACCTGTACGACGTCTCCGAATTGCTGGTCAAAGCCCTGCCGATTCTGCTCTGCGCATTGGGCCTGGCCGTCGCCTATCAGGCGCGCATCTGGAACATCGGTGCCGAAGGTCAACTGCTGCTCGGTGCGCTGGCCGGCAGTGCGCTGGCGGTGAACATCATCGATATGCAAAGCCGCTGGGCGCTGGTGTTGATCCTGCTTACCGGCACCATGGCGGGCGCTGCGTGGGCCGGGCTGACGGCGTGGCTGCGTACGCGCTTCAACGCCAATGAGATCCTGACCAGCATCATGCTCAACTACATCGCACTGAACCTGCTGCTGTTCTGCGTTCACGGCCCTTTGAAAGATCCCGCCGGGTTCAACTTCCCCGAGTCAGCGATGTTCGGTGACGCCAGCCGCCTGCCGCTGCTGATGGACGATGGCCGGGTCCACGCCGGGGTTTACTTCGCCCTGCTCGCGTTGGTGGCGGTGTGGGTGCTGTTGCAGAAAAGCTTTGTCGGTTTCCAGATCAAAGTGCTCGGGCTGGACAAGCGTGCCGCCGGCTTCGTCGGCTTTCGCGAGAAGCGCCTGATCTGGCTCGCGCTCTCGATCAGCGGCGGCCTGGCGGGGCTTGCCGGTGTGTGCGAAGTCACCGGTCCCATCGGCCAGCTGGTGCCGCAGGTCTCGCCGGGCTACGGCTATGCGGCGATCACCGTGGCATTTCTCGGCCGTCTGAATCCTGTCGGCATCCTGTTTTCCAGCCTGTTGATGGCGCTGCTGTACATCGGTGGCGAAAGTGCACAAATGAGCCTGAACCTGCCGCAAGCGATCACCCAATTGTTCCAGGGCATGATGCTGTTTTTCCTGCTGGCCAGTGATGTGCTGATTCTCTACCGACCGCGTTTGAACCTGCGCTGGGCCCGCCGCGCGCAATCCACCGTCGTACAAACAGGAGCGATGTGATGGATATCGATCTGCTGAGCAATATTTTCTACGCCATGGTCCGCTGCGGTACGCCGTTGTTGCTGGTGGCGCTGGGGGAACTGATCTGCGAGAAAAGCGGCGTCCTCAACCTGGGCCAGGAAGGCATGATGCTGTTTGGTGCGGTGATCGGTTTCATCGTCGCGTTCAATACCGGTCACCTGTGGCTCGGCGTGTTGCTGGCAATGCTCGCCGGGATGCTGTTGTCGTCGCTGTTTGCCCTGGTGGCGCTGGTGTTCAACGCCAATCAGGTGGCCACAGGTCTTGCCCTGACGATTTTCGGCGTGGGCCTGTCGACCTTCGTCGGTGCGGCGTGGGTCGGCAAGCCGCTGGCGGGATTCGAGCCGTTGGCGATTCCCTATCTGAGTGAAATCCCACTGATCGGGCGGATGCTGTTTGCCCAGGATCTGCTGGTGTATCTGTCGTTCGCGTTGTTTGCATTAGTGGCCTGGGTGATTCTGAAAAGCCGCGTCGGGCTGATCATTCAGGCGGTCGGGGAAAACCCGGATGCGGCCAGCGCCATGGGCTTGCCGGTGTTGGCCGTGCGGACCTTGGCGGTGTTGTTCGGCGGTGCGATGGCCGGGTTGGCCGGGGCTTACCTGTCCCTGGCTTACACGCCGATGTGGGCGGAGAACATGAGCGCCGGGCGCGGCTGGATTGCCCTGGCGCTGGTGGTGTTCGCCAGTTGGCGGGTGTGGCGCCTGCTGCTCGGCGCGTACCTGTTCGGGCTCGCCAGCATCCTGCACCTGGTGGCGCAGGGACTGGGGCTGGCGATTCCGTCGAGTCTGCTGGCGATGTTGCCGTATGTCGCGACCATTGGGGTGCTGGTGCTGCTGTCCCGGGATGCGGTGCGCACACGGTTGTATGCGCCGGTGTCGCTGGGACAGCCTTGGCAGGCCGGGCATTAGTGGTTGTCTGGTCTGGCCTCATCGCGAGCAAGCTCGCTCCCACATAACCGCATCTTGCGTAATTAATGTGTCTGGCGCAGACCCTGTGGGAGCGAGCTTGCTCGCGATGGCTGCCGAACAGGCAACACTTGAGCAATGCCCCACGCCAATTCAAACACCAGAAAAACCACCAGCAGCGAACTCGCGCCATGGATCAGGGCATAAGCCTGCCAGGCCGAGAACAAGAATCTGCCCACGGCGTCATACCGCCCATAAACCTGCTGCGGATCACGAATCCGCAACACCGCCCATACGCACACAATCGAGCCCAACAAATTCGCCATCAACATGTGCACCGGCTCGAACGGTGGCAGCTCACCGGGCAAACTCAACGCCTGACTCACCCACGTCAAAACCCCATGCAACGCCGCAAAACTCCACGGCGTGACAAACGCGACCATCACGATCAGGTCATACCAGGCACTGCCTTGCACCAACCGGCGATATTGCGTTGTAGTCCACATCGACATTGCTCCATCAATTCAGGGAGCAACAAGGCTAAAGCCTGGAGTATGCTCCAGGGTCAAGCCCCCTCGAGACGTCATGATGCGCATCGGTGAATTAGCCCAGGCCAGCGCCGTCAGCCGCGACACGCTGCGCTTTTACGAGCAGCGCGGATTGATTGCGGCGCAACGCAGCGCCAACGGGTATCGCGACTATCCGCCAGACATGGTGCAACTGGTGCAGTACATCAAGACCGCGCAACGGCTGGGCTTTACCCTCGGCGAGATCGGCAACAGCGTCGCTACAATCTGGAAATCGCCCGATCCGGACAGCGCCGTCACTCAACTGCTGCAAGACAAACTCAAACTGATCGAAGCCCGCATGGCCGAACTCGGCGCACTGCGCGAAGAGTTGCAACAACGGCTCGGGCAACAGTGTCCATTGAATCCACGACTCTGAATTTTCAAGGAAGCCACTCATGTCCAAGGCAAAAACCGCGCTCATCATCGGCGCCTCCCGGGGGCTTGGCCTCGGGCTGGTGAAAACCCTGTTGGCCGATGGCTGGCAAGTCATCGCCACCGTGCGCGATCCGCAAAAAGCCGAAGCCTTGCAGGCCTTGGGCAAGGTGCGGATCGAAAAGCTCGACATGGACGATCAGCAAGCGGTGTCCGCCCTGAGCCAACAACTCAAGGGCGACGTGTTTGACCTGTTGTTCGTCAATGCCGGGGTCAAGGGGCCGGATGTCCAGACGCCGAACGGTGGCGCGACAATGGCCGAAGTCGGTCAGCTGTTTTTCACCAACGCCGTGGCGCCGATCAACCTGGCCCAGAGTTTTGTCGAGCAACTGCGACTGGACACCGGCGTGCTGGCGTTCATGAGTTCGGTGCTGGGCAGCGTGACCATGCCCGATGCGCCGGAACTGGCACTGTACAAGGCCAGCAAGGCGGCGCTGAACTCCATGACCAACAGCTTCGTCACTCAGTTGGGCGAAACCAGGCTCACCGTGCTGTCGCTGCACCCGGGCTGGGTGAAAACCGACATGGGTGGTGAAGGCGCGGACATCGACGTGGAAACCAGCACCCGTGGCCTGGTCGATCAGGTGAATGCGTATGTCGGCAAGGGTGGGCATCACTTCATCAATTACCGGGGCGAAACCATTCCCTGGTAATACCGCCGGGTTGCATCGGCCTGTCGGGTTGGGCTTGCCCGCCGGGCCGTTTTGATCGACACTTCGCACCTCGCCTCCCCGGCGAACCTGGATCAGCAGACAGGGCAACACTGAGCTGGCAACCCTGAACCCAACTTTCAGAGGAGCCGGCCAACATGCCTGCGACCCGTACCTGGTTAAAGAATCCCCTCGCCATTTTCACGTCCAATGGTCTCGATGCCCGTGGCGGTCTGGTGCTGCAAGACGGTTTGATCGTCGAAGTGCTCGGCGCCGGTCAACAACCGTCCGCACCGTGCAATCAAGTGTTCGATGCCCGCGAGCATGTGATCCTGCCGGGCCTGATCAACACCCATCACCACTTCTATCAAACCCTGACCCGCGCCTGGGCGCCGGTGGTCAATCAGCCGCTGTTCCCGTGGCTGAAAACCCTGTACCCGGTCTGGGCACGCCTGACCCCGGAAAAACTCGCCCTCGCCACCAAAGTCGCGTTGGCTGAATTGCTGCTGTCCGGTTGCACCACCGCCGCCGACCATCACTACCTGTTCCCTGAAGGTCTGGAAAACGCGATCGACGTGCAGGTCGAGAGCGTTCGTGAACTGGGCATGCGCGCCATGCTCACCCGTGGTTCCATGAGCCTCGGTGAAAAGGACGGTGGCCTGCCGCCGCAACAGACCGTGCAGGAAGGCGAAGTGATCCTCGCCGACAGCCAGCGGTTGATCGCCGAGTACCATGAACGCGGTGACGGCGCGCAAATCCAGATCGCCCTGGCACCGTGCTCGCCGTTCTCGGTGACCCCGCAAATCATGTCGGCCAGCGCCGAACTGGCGAACAAACTCGACGTGCGCCTGCACACCCACCTGGCAGAAACCCTCGATGAAGAAGATTTCTGCCTGCAACGCTTCGGCCTGCGCACCGTGGACTATCTGGACAGTGTTGGCTGGCTCGGCCCGCGCACCTGGCTGGCCCATGGCATCCATTTCAACCCGGATGAAATCGCCCGCCTCGGCGCTGCCGGCACCGGTATTTGCCATTGCCCGAGTTCGAACATGCGCCTGGCCTCGGGCATCTGTCCGAGCATCGAGTTGACCGATGCTGGTGCCTTGCTTGGTTTGGGTGTGGACGGTTCGGCATCCAACGATGCCTCGAACATGATGCTCGAAGCGCGTCAGGCGTTGTACATCCAGCGCCTGCGTTATGGCGCCGAGAAGATCACCCCGGAGCGCGTGTTGGGCTGGGCGACCAAGGGTTCGGCGAGCCTGCTGGGTCGTACCGATATCGGCGAGTTGGCGGTGGGCAAACAGGCTGACCTGGCGATGTTCAAGCTCGATGAACTGCGTTTCTCCGGCAGTCATGATCCGGTGTCGGCGTTGCTGCTGTGTGGTGCTGATCGCGCGGATCGAGTGATGGTCGGTGGCAAGTGGCGGGTGATCGACGGACAGGTCGAGGGGCTGGATCTGAAGGGGTTGATTGCTGATCACAGCCAGGCGGCACGGCAACTGATCGCCGGGACCTGATACAACACCGATTAAAACTGTGGGAGCGAGCCTGCTTGCGATGGCGGTATTTCAGTCACTGACGATGTCGACTGACACACCGCCTTCGCGAGCAAGCCCGCTCCCACATTGGTTTTGTGGATTGGCGCACCAGTGGGTGGCAGCTGTGCAAGGACACGCACTGTAATCGGACTTAAAGGACCTGTCGCGATCCTGCTCGCGATGGCATCACCGTGGATTCCAATTTTGTTGTCTTGTTGGTCAGCAACTTGCATTGCCCTGTGCAAGCCCGAGAGCCCAGCCAACCTCACAACAAAATGGAGTTTCAATTCATGCACAAACGCCCGTTGAAGAAGCAGCTTTGCGCCGTTGCGGCGGCCATTGGTTTGAGCGCCAGCCTGACCGCCGTAGCCGCCGATCCGCTGAAAGTCGGCTTCGTCTATATCGGTCCGATCGGTGACCACGGCTGGACGTATCAGCATGAACAGGGGCGCAAGGAACTCGCGGAAAAATTCGGCTCGCAGATCACCACCAACTACGTGGAAAACGTCGCCGAAGGCGCCGACGCCGAGCGGGTGATCCGCAACATGGCCAAGGACAAATACGACCTGATCTTCACCACCTCCTTCGGCTACATGAACCCGACGGTGAAAGTTGCCAAACAGTTTCCCAAGGTGACCTTCGAACACGCCACCGGCTACAAGCAGGACAAGAACCTCGGCACTTACCTGGCGCGCACTTACGAGGGCCGCTACGTCGGCGGCTTCCTCGCGGCGAAGATGACCAAGACCAAGAAGGTCGGCTACGTCGCCTCCTTCCCGATCCCGGAAGTGATCCGCGACATCAACGCCATCCAGTTGGCCCTGAACAAATACAATCCCGGCACCGAGATCAAGGTGGTGTGGGTCAACTCATGGTTCGATCCGGGCAAGGAAGCGGACGCCGCCAACGCGTTGATCGATCAGGGCGTGGACGTGGTGTTCCAGCACACCGACAGCCCCGCGCCGATCCAGGCCGCCGAACGTCGCGGTGTGTATGCCGTGGGCTACGCTTCGGACATGGCGCACTTCGGGCCGAAAGCGGTGCTGACCTCCATCGTCAATGACTGGGGGCCGCACTACGTTCAAGCAACCCAAAGCGTGCTCGACCATGACTGGAAATCCCGGGACTACTGGGGCGGTTTGAAGGAGGGCACCGTTGAACTACCGATCAGCGACCTGGTACCGGCGACGGTGAAGAGCGAAGCCGAGCAGCTCATCGCCGACATCAAGAGCGGTGCGCTGCAACT
Organism: Pseudomonas sp. GW822-FHT01E03; assembly: GCF_058802985.1. NCBI lineage: Bacteria > Pseudomonadati > Pseudomonadota > Gammaproteobacteria > Pseudomonadales > Pseudomonadaceae > Pseudomonas > Pseudomonas sp. GW822-FHT01E03. The sequence continues at coordinate 589,153 of NZ_JBXAOQ010000003.1, read as the reverse complement.
GTTCACCGGGCCGATCAAGGATCAGGCCGGGGTCGAGAAAATCCCGGCGGGCGAGAGTGCGACCACGGTGGAACTGGCGTCGATGAATTACTACGTGGAAGGCATGAAGGCCGAGATTCCGAAGTAATTCTCCAATGCTGAAACACCGTCCCTGTGGGAGCGAGCTTGCTCGCGATGGCGGACTTTCAGTCAGCAAAGATGTTTGTTGTGCTGGCCTCATCGCGAGCAAGCTCGCTCCCACAGGGTTCTTCAGTGTTTTCCAGTCTGCGTTTTTTCAGGACAATCCATGAACAGCCTCCCCATCATCGACATCACCCCGCTCTACAGCGACGATCCATCCGCCTGGCCAGCGGTGGCCGAACAAATCGACCTCGCCTGCCGCGAGTGGGGTTTCTTCTACATCAAGGGCCATCCGATCAGCACTGAGCGGATCGACGAACTACTCGACAGCGCCAAACGCTTCTTCGGCCAACCTACCGCCGAAAAGCTCAAGATCGACATCACCCAGACCCGTCACCATCGCGGTTACGGCGCCATTGCCACCGAGCAATTGGACCCGAGCAAACCCAGCGACCTCAAAGAAACCTTCGACATGGGCCTGCACCTGCCGGCCGAGCACCCTGACGTACTGGCGGAAAAACCCTTGCGCGGCCCCAATCGCCATCCGTCCATACCCGGCTGGGAAGCGCTGATGGAGCAGCACTACGTCGACATGCAAGGCCTCGCGCAAACGCTGTTGCGGGCAATGACCATCGCGCTGGGGATTGAGCGTGATTTCTTCGACGCGCGCTTCAATGAGCCGGTCAGCGTGCTGCGGATGATCCATTACCCGCCGCGCCACACCGCCAGTTCCGAAGAGCAACAAGGTGCCGGCGCGCACACCGACTACGGCTGCATCACCCTGCTCTATCAGGACGCCGCCGGTGGCTTGCAAGTACGCAACGTCAAAGGCGAATGGATCGACGCGCCGCCGATCGAAGGTACGTTCGTGGTCAACCTCGGCGACATGATGGCGCGCTGGAGCAACGACCGTTACCTGTCGACGCCGCACCGGGTGATCAGCCCCCAGGGCGTGGATCGTTATTCGATGCCGTTCTTCGCCGAGCCGCACCCGGATACCCGCATCGAATGCCTGCCCGGATGTCAGGACACATTGCATCCGGCGAAATACCCGGCCACCACCTGCGCCGAGTTCCTGCTCTCGCGCTTCGCCGATACCTACGCTTATCGACGGGAACAGGAAGCGGTGTGATCAACCGCCTGGTCAGGTTTTACCAATTGTTGCGGCAACCCTCTGTAGAATGGCGACCATTGCACCTGATGAGAAAAGAATTATGTACGACTGGCTGAACGCCCTGCCCAAGGCAGAATTGCACCTGCACCTGGAAGGCTCGCTGGAGCCGGAGCTGTTGTTCGCCCTGGCCGAGCGCAACAAGATTGCCTTGCCATGGAACGACGTCGAAACCTTGCGCAAGGCGTATGCCTTCAACAACCTGCAGGAGTTCCTCGATCTGTATTACCGGGGTGCCGATGTGCTGCGCACGTCCCAGGACTTCTATGACCTGACCTGGGCGTACCTGCTGCGCTGCAAAGAGCAGAACGTGATTCACACCGAACCGTTCTTCGACCCGCAAACCCACACCGACCGTGGCATCCCGTTCGAAGTGGTGCTCAACGGCATCGCCGCCGCGCTCAAGGATGGTGAACAGCAACTGGGCATCACCAGTGGTTTGATCCTGAGCTTCCTGCGCCATCTGAGCGAAGACGAAGCCCAGAAAACCCTCGATCAGGCGCTACCGTTCCGCGATGCGTTCGTCGCCGTGGGCCTGGACAGCTCCGAGATGGGCCACCCGCCGAGCAAGTTCCAGCGCGTGTTCGACCGTGCCCGCCACGAAGGCTTCCTGACCGTCGCCCACGCCGGTGAAGAAGGCCCGCCCGAGTACATCTGGGAAGCCATCGACCTGCTGAAAATTCAGCGCATCGACCATGGCGTGCGCGCCATCGAAGACGAGCGCCTGATGCAGCGAATCATCGACGAGCAGATCCCGCTGACCGTGTGCCCGTTGTCGAACACCAAGCTTTGCGTGTTCGATCACATGTCGCAGCACAACATTCTCGACATGCTCGAACGCGGCGTGAAAGTGACCGTGAACTCCGATGACCCGGCGTATTTCGGCGGTTATGTCACCGAGAACTTCCATGCGTTGCACACCCATCTGGGCATGACCCAGGATCAGGCCAAGCGCCTGGCGCAGAACAGTCTCGATGCACGGTTGGTAAAACCCTAAAGGCAAACGCAAACCTTGCAGGAGCTGGCTTACCAGCGATAAGGCCATCACCTCCAGTATTGATGCTGGATGAGAGGCCGCCATCGCCGGCAAGCCGGCTCCTACAACGCCATTTCCAGTTCGGACTCACTGGCAAAGCGATGAATTTCCCGTTGCCCGGAGGCCGTCACCTGCAAGGTTCGGGAATCGTTGGGCAGGCTCAACCACCCCGACTGCATGAACAGCTGCAACAATGCCGCGCCCAGCGAGCCGCCCATGTGCGGGCGCCTTTCGCTCCAGTCGGGGCAGGCGCAGGCAACCCTGCCGTTGTGATGGGCCAGCGCCTGGATGAACACTCCCCGTGCCGCCAACTCTGTCGCGCCCTTGAGCGTGACCGTGACCCGCTGATCAAAGTGTTCGATCCAGCCCGCCTCCAGCAGCCGCTGATACAGATCGGCGGACAGGGTGCCCCCCAAATGATCGTCGCACAGTCGGGCACTCAACAATGGCGACCGCACCACCCGGGGTTTGACCAGAGGTGCATTGCGCTTGAATACGGCCGGAATATCCTGGGGTGCGCTGGCGAAGGTCGCGCTGGCCAGTGCTTCGATTGCCGCTCCGACCTCGGGAGCGGCCAGGCGGAAGAAGCGTTTGCGGCCGCGGTTTTCAACCTTCAGCAGACCTCCGGCGGACAAACGGCCCAAGTGTGCACTGGCCGACGACGATGACAGGCCGGCCAGCAATGCCAACTCTTCGGTTGCTCGCGCCGAACCATCCATCAAGGCCCACATCATTGCGCTGCGCTTTGGGTCAGCCAGCAACGTGGCGATCTGGCTGATGCAAGGTGCATGTTCCATGTATTCACTCCCTGTTGAATCGTTTCGTCTACTGCCCAGAGAAATCTTGACCAGTAATGTGTCGTCGGCCAATCCGTGGAAACTGCCATAAGCCCGGCAACGCCTTGCTCAACCATTTGCGCTGCCCGGCCGATGCTGCGAAGGTCAGAAGGATGACCGTGCAGCCGGGCCGACTCGAACGTGGACCCACCATTGGGGATCGACGCTACTTACATGATGAGGGCGCTAGTATATGCGGGTTGGTCGGCGGATCCTTTCCTCCACCCGGCGTAGGTGGTGATCGTTCCTGAGGGAAATTTCTCTTTTTTCGTGCGACTAATGATCGATTTCCGAAAAGCCTGGAAATTGACTGCTCAAAAGGGCGCATCGTCTGGCAAGCATTTCACGCAACAGGTTCACCGGCTTACTCAATTGTGCGCGATGGGCGCACAACAGATTCAACGGTGCGCGCTCACAGAGCAGCTCCGGCATCAGCACCTTCAAGCGGCCGGCCAGTACATCGGCGGCCACATCGAGCCAGGATTTGTAGGCGATCCCGGCACCTGCCACGGCCCATAGGCGCACGACATCGGCATCGTCGCTGAAACGATCGCCGCTGACGGTCAGGCTGACTTCGCGTTTGCCGTCGTGAAAACTCCAGTGATCGTGGACCCGGCTGCCGAGCATGTACAACAGGCAATTGTGCTGTGCCAGTTGCTCCAGCTGCCGCGGCTCGCCATGCCGGGCCAGATAGCCGGGAGCGGCGCACAACACCCGCCGGTTCTGCGGGGCGATGGGCAGCGCCACCAGGCTGGAGTCCTCCGGTTCACCGTAGCGCAGGGCAATGTCTACCGGCTGGCGAAACAGGTCGGCGATGCGGTCCCCCAGCAGCAGGCGCACGGTGAGTTTCGGATGCTCGCGTTGAAACTCGTCGAGCCAGGGCAGCAGCAGGTTGCGGCCAAAGTCCGATGGCGCCGACAGTTGCAGCACCCCGCTGACCTGATCCTGACCACTGGCCAGCAATCGCCGGCCCTCGTCGAGATTGCTCAGGGCCGCGCGGGCGTATTCAAGAAAGCCCTCGCCTTCGGCGGTCAGGCGCAGGCTGCGGGTAGAACGGGCCAGTAAACGGGCGCCGAGTTGCTGTTCGATGCGCTTGAGCGCCGCACTGGCCACCGCCGCCGACATGTCCATGCCCCGCGCGGCGGCGGACAGGCTGCCCAGGTCCGCCGCCCGGACAAACAACTGCAAGTCATCGAAACGCAGCATCAAGAACACCGATTATCAAAAAAAAATTGAAAGAGACTGCTCTTTTAGCCGGTTTTATCTTCAGGAGAAATAGCCAATCATCTGCCCCATCGAATCCCTTCTTTATTAGTGTTCAGGAGCCGCCCATGAAAGCCATTGCCTACTACGCCTCGTTGCCGATCAGCGACAACAAGGCTCTGCAAGACATAGAGCTGCCAGAGCCGGTTGCCGGCCCCCGCGACTTGCTCGTGGAAGTCAAAGCCATCTCGGTCAACCCGGTGGACACCAAGGTGCGCCAGAACGTCCAGCCCGAAGGCGGCGCGGCCAAAGTGCTGGGTTGGGACGTGGCCGGTGTGGTCAAGGCCGTGGGCAGTGAGGTGACGCTGTTCTCGGTCGGCGACCAGGTGTTTTACGCCGGCTCCATCGCGCGGGCGGGCGGCAACAGCGAGTTGCATGTGGTGGACGAACGCATCGTCGGCCACATGCCCAAGACCCTCGGATTCGCCGAAGCCGCTGCCCTGCCGCTTACCGCGATCACGGCCTGGGAACTGTTGTTCGAGCGCCTGCAAGTGCGCGAAGGCAAAACCGATGAAGGCCAGAGCCTGTTGATCGTCGGCGCGGCAGGTGGCGTGGGCTCGATTCTTACGCAGCTCGCTCACCAACTGACGGCCCTGAAAGTCATCGGCACCGCTTCGCGTGCGCAAACCCAAAGCTGGGTGAAGGAGTTGGGCGCTGACCTGGTGATCGACCATGGCCAGCCACTGAGCGAAGCACTCAAGCGTGCCGGTGTGGACCAGGTTACCCACGTCGCCAGCCTGACCCAGACCGACCAGCATCTGGACCAATTGGTGGAGGCATTGGCGCCCCAAGGCAAACTGGCGCTGATCGATGACCCCAAGTCGCTGGACGTGACCAAGCTCAAGCGCAAGAGCCTGTCACTGCACTGGGAGTTCATGTACACCCGTTCGCTGTTTGAAACCGCGGACATGATCGAACAGCACAACCTGCTCAATCGCGTTGCCTGGCTGATCGATGCCGGGACACTGAAAACCACGATGGGCGAACACTTCGGCACGATCAACGCGGCCAATCTGCGCCGTGCCCATGCCCTCCTGGAAAGCGGCAAAGCCAAGGGCAAGATTGTATTGGAAGGGTTCTGAAGCGCTGAAAAAACCGCCACTGATTTCATCGCTTTCTGCTGTTTTCCGCCTGCGACCGGGACGCTCCGGTCGCGGACAACCTCTGTGGGCGCCCTCGAAAAGCCGTGTTTTTTTTAGTTACAAACCGTCAGTCAGACAGTTGATCCTTGTCACAATGGTGACCGTGTACGGGTCTACAATCGAATCTCCTGCGAGGCATTCTTTTGCGTAACGTCTTTTACGAGAGGTGATCAGCTGTGAAGATCCTGATAAAAGAACTGGCAAAATCCCAGTGGCAAGTCCGTCTTGACCAACATGCTGTGACGTTCCGCAGCGAAGCAGAAGCTCGCGCTTTCACGCGTACCCTTGAAGCCCGCATCCAGGCCCCTCACCCGATTCCCGTCCTCCTCACGCAGCGCGCAGCCGGCTGACTCCGGCCTCAAACCCGGGCTTGCGCCAGCGCCCGGGCATTTTGCAAACGCCGGGTGAGCACCGCCGCGCTCACCACCAGAATTCCACACAGGCTGATGACCATGGCCATCGGCACGGCGCTGCCGTCGTGCAACACGCCCACCAGCGCAGAGGCGCCGGCAGCCACGCTGAATTGCAGGCAACCGAGCAGCGCCGACGCGCTGCCGGCCCGTGCGCCCTGCCCGCTCATCGCACAAGCCGCCGCGTTGGGGCTGATGCAACCGAGGCTGGCGATACAGATGAACAATGGAATCAGCAGCGGCCACAATTGTGCCGTGTGCAGAGAGCTGACAGCGAGCAGGGTCAAACCGGCCGCCAGATAAACCCACACCGCGCGCGCCAGCAAAAACATCGGGCCACGTTTGGCCAGTAACCGCGCGTTGACCTGCGCCACCAGAATGAAGCCTGCCGCATTGATGCCGAACAGCCAGCCGAAATGCTCGGCCGCAACGCCGTAGAGCTTGATGAAGATGAAGGGCGAACCGGCGATGTAGGCAAACATCCCGGCGATGGCGATGCCCCCGGTCAAGGCATGGCCAAGAAATATAGGATCGGCCAGCAACCGACCGTACTGACGCAGCGCACCGGACAGCGGTTGACGCGGTATGTGGGCCGGCAAGCTTTCCGGCAATCCCGTCGCAACCGCCAGCCCCGCCAGCGCACTGAAACCGGTCAAGGCCAGGAAAATCGACTGCCAGCCTGTCGTGTTGACCAACAACCCACCCAGCAATGGCGCAAGGATGGGAGCAAGTCCCATCACCAGCATCAGCTGCGAAAAGACTTTCGCCGACCCCACCGCATCACACTTGTCGCTGACCACCGCCCGGGAAATCACCATCCCCGCGCAACCGCCCAACGCCTGGATGAAACGCGCGCCGATCAGCCATTCCAAGTTCGGCGCATAGGCGCACGCCACGGAAGCCGCGGTGAACAAACCGACACCGATGAGCAACGGAATGCGTCGCCCGAAACGATCCGCCACCGGACCATAGGCCAACTGACCGATGGACAAGCCGAGGAAGTAGGCCGCCAACGTCATCTGGACGTGATTTTCGTCCGTGCCGAAAGCCAGGGCCATGGCCGGGAAGGCCGGCAGGTAGAAATCGATCGCCAGCGGACCGAAAGCGCTCAAGGCGCCGAGAATCAGAATGGTACGGAAGTTCATCAGGCATCCAGTGGGGCAGAAGTCGGCAGCCCGACAGTCTAGCCGCGCACGGACGCCTTGAACATTCCGGTAGCTCGCTAACTATCAAATTCAGGCCAGTTTGACGCCGTAACCCTCTTCGCTGATCGCCTCGATCACCTGCTCGGTGGTCAGCGCACTTTCGACACCGACCTCCCTGGCAGCCAGATCGACCCGCACACTGGCTGCCGGGTCTTTGGCCTGGAGCGCCTGGGTGATGGCCTTGACACAGTGACCACAAGACATGCCTTCGACGTTGAACACTTGCATGGGATGACTCCTTTTTCCGAGGGTTGACCCCAGTTTCGAGCTTGCCACCATGGCAAGGTCAAGTTCTGAAGTGAGCTGCCGGGCTGGCAATCGGCGCGACGCTCGGCCAAGCTGCGTCCATCAATGACTCGAACTCAGGAGATTCAGCCATGCGCTGGTCAGTTTTCAGCCTGTTTGGCTTTCTCAGCCTTTTCGCCGCCGTGCCTTCGGCCAATGCTGCCAGTCAGGATTATGGCGTGCTGATCATTTCCCGCGAGCGCCTGGAAGTCGCGACCAGTTGCGAAATCGGCGTGTACATCCAGGATCAACTGGCAGCGCGGCTGTTTCAGGAACAGAGCACCTCGTTCAACCTGCCGCCGGGCATCGTCTCGCTACGCCTGAAACTGCTGCCGGGCCAGATGCCGGGTTGCAATCCGGGCATGCTCGCGCCGGGTTCGCAGGATATCCAGCTCAAGGCTGGCGATGTGCTCAAGTACCGGATCGCGATGACGCAGGAAGGGATGTACCTCAAGCGCGCCGGTCTCGGCTACTGACATCTATACCCCCTGTGGGAGCGAGCTTGCTCGCGATTAGGCCGTTACATTCAACAACTCTGTTGACCGGTACTCCGCCATCGCGAGCAAGCTCGCTCCCACAGGGGATCAGCGGCACGTTTAAGATTGGCGCTTGACCTTGCCAGCATGGCAAGGTTGATCCTGTGGTCATCTACTACAGGGAGTGCGACCGATGTCCGAATCCACCACGTTCGACCTGCCGATTGCCGGCATGACCTGCGCCAGTTGCGCCGGGCGGGTCGAGCGCGCCTTGAGCAAAGTCATTGGCGCCAGTGCCGTCAGCGTCAACCTCGCCACTGAGCAGGCGCGGGTCCAGGCACCCGGCGACAGCTTGCCGGCCTTGATAGATGCCGTGGCCAAGGCCGGCTACAGCGTGCCGCAACAGAGCCTGGAATTGAGCATCGACGGCATGACCTGCGCATCCTGCATCGGTCGCGTCGAGCGTGCGCTGGGCAAGGTGGCCGGAGTGAAAAGCGTCAGCGTCAACCTGGCCAACGAACGCGCCCACCTTGAACTGCTTGGCCAGATCGATCCGCAGACCTTGATCGCCGCTGTGACAAAGGCTGGCTACAGCGCCAGCGTCTGGGAAGCCGAACACCCGCCAACCGACAATCAGCAACAGCGCCTGCACCGCGAACGCCTGGCCTTGATCATCGCCATTGCCCTCGCCTTGCCGCTGGTATTGCCGATGCTGCTACAGCCATTCGGCGTGCACTGGATGCTCCCGGCCTGGGCGCAATTCGCCTTGGCCACGCCGGTGCAATTCATCTTCGGCGCACGGTTTTACGTCGCCGCCTGGAAAGCCGTGCGCGCGGGGGCCGGCAACATGGATTTGCTGGTCGCCCTGGGCACCAGCGCCGGGTATGGCTTGAGCCTGTACGAATGGGCCACCGCCGCCGGGCGCATGCCACATCTGTATTTCGAAGCCTCGGCGGTGGTGATCGCCCTGGTGCTGCTGGGCAAGTACCTGGAAAGCCGCGCCAAGCGCCAGACTGCCAGCGCCATTCGAGCCCTCGAAGCCTTGCGTCCGGAACGGGCGATTCGGGTGACCGATGGTCACGAGCAAGACGTCGCCATCAGCGCCCTGCGCCTCAATGACCTGGTGATGGTCAAACCCGGCGAACGCTTCCCGGTGGATGGCGAAGTGATTGAAGGCCAGAGCCACGCCGACGAAGCCCTGATCAGCGGCGAGAGCCTGCCGGTGCCCAAGCAGCCCGGCGACAAGGTCACCGGCGGCGCGATCAACGGTGAAGGCCGGTTGCTGGTGCGTACCCAGGCCCTCGGTGCGGAAACAGTGCTGGCGCGGATCATCCGTCTGGTGGAAGACGCCCAGGCCGCAAAAGCGCCGATCCAGAAACTGGTGGATAAAGTCAGCCAGGTGTTCGTGCCCACCGTACTGCTGATTGCCCTGGCCACCCTGATCGGCTGGTGGCTGTATGGCGCGCCGATGGAAACCGCACTGATCAATGCCGTGGCGGTGCTGGTGATCGCCTGCCCATGCGCCTTGGGCCTGGCCACACCGACGGCGATCATGGCCGGCACCGGCGTGGCGGCACGCTACGGAATTCTGATCAAGGACGCCGAAGCACTGGAGCGAGCCCATGAGGTCAGCGCGGTGGTGTTCGACAAGACCGGCACCCTGACCTCCGGCGCCCCGCGCATTGCTCATCTGAGTGCCATCGACGGTAATGAGGCGAGCCTGCTGCAATTGGCCGGCGCCCTGCAACGCGGCAGTGAGCATCCGTTGGCCAAGGCTGTTCTGGATGCCTGCGCCGAGCGTGGACTGAAGGTGGCCGATGTCAGCGACAGCCAGTCCCTGACTGGTCGCGGCATCGCCGGCAGCCTCGAAGGGCGTCGCCTGGCGCTGGGCAATCGGTGTCTGCTGGAAGACAGCGGTTTGAGTGCCGGGCCGTTGGCCGACTCGGCGATCGCGTGGGAAAAAGAAGGCCGGACCTTGTCCTGGCTGATCGAACAATCCCCCGAACCCCACGTGCTGGGCCTGTTCGCCTTTGGTGACACCCTCAAGCCCGGCGCACTGCAAGCGGTGCAACAACTGAGCGCACGAAACATCAGCAGCCATCTGCTGACCGGCGACAATCGTGGCAGCGCCAACGTGGTGGCCCAGGCCTTGGGCATCCAAGATGTGCATGCCGAAGTGCTGCCGGCGGACAAAGCCGCCACGGTCGCCGCACTGAAACAGACCGGGGTGGTGGCGATGGTCGGTGACGGCATCAACGACGCCCCGGCACTGGCCGCCGCCGACATCGGCATCGCCATGGGTGGCGGCACCGACGTCGCCATGCACGCGGCCGGCATCACCCTGATGCGCGGCGATCCACGACTGGTGCCGGCCGCATTGGAGATCAGCCGCAAGACCTACGCCAAGATTCGGCAGAACCTGTTCTGGGCCTTCGTCTATAACCTGATCGGCATTCCGCTGGCCGTGTTTGGCGTGCTCAACCCGGTGTTGGCCGGTGCGGCCATGGCGTTGTCGAGCGTCAGCGTGGTGAGCAATGCGCTACTGTTGAAAACTTGGAAACCCAAGGACCTGGAGGACAACCGATGAACATCGGCCAAGCGGCCCGCCACAGCGGCCTGAGCGCAAAGATGATCCGTTATTACGAATCCATCGGCCTGCTCAAGGCAGCCCATCGCACCGACAGCGGCTACCGGGTATACGGCGAAGACGACCTGCACACGCTGGCGTTCATCAAACGCTCGCGGGACCTGGGGTTTTCCCTGGAAGAAGTCGGCAAGTTGCTGACCCTCTGGCAAGACCGCCAACGCGCCAGCGCCGATGTGAAAGCGTTGGCCCGCCAGCACATCGATGAGTTGAACCAGAAGATCCGTGAGCTCGGCCAGTTGCGCGACACCTTGCAGGACCTGGTTGAGCACTGTCAGGGCGATCATCGGCCGGATTGCCCGATTCTCAAGAATCTGGAATCGGGGTGTTGTGTCACCCCGGCCCCATCGTGATTGCAGGTCACCGCAAAACCTGTGGGAGCGAGCTTGCTCGCGATAGCGGTGTATCTGACACATCAATGTTGGATGTGCCGACTTCATCGCGAGCAGGCTCGCTCCTACAAGGGATTTGGATGGCACACAAAAAACCCGGCCGAAGCCGGGTTTTTCTTTAACCGATCACTGCATCCACGGTGGAGGCGGTTCTTCGGTCTTGCCCGGCGGCGCATCGTCCGCCGCGCGTACGGCTTGCCTGCGCTCCTCATCCAGGCGCGCGGCCTCGATCTCGCGCATGATTCCGCCCACGTCGGCCAGCTCTTCCGTGTCGGCGAACTCGCCGGTCAGGACACTGGCCGGGTGCAAGGTGCCAGCCTCGTACAAGGCCCACATTTCCTTGGCGTATTTGGTCTTCTTCAACTCCGGCGCAAACCGCCCGAAGTAGGACGCCATGTTGCCCACGTCCCGCTCCAGCATGCTGAACGCGTGGTTGTTGCCAGCCGCATCCACCGCTTGCGGCAGGTCGATAATCACCGGGCCGGTCGGCGTCAGCAGCACGTTGAACTCCGACAGGTCGCCGTGCACCAGACCGGTACACAACATCAGCACGATCTGCGAAATCAGGAACGCGTGATACTCGCGCGCCTGGTCCGGTTCCAGCACCACATCGTTCAGGCGCGGCGCGGCATCGCCGTATTCGTCGGCCACCAGCTCCATGAGCAGCACGCCTTCGAGGAAGTCGAACGGCTTTGGCACCCGCACTCCGGCACTGGCCAGACGGAACAGCGCCGCCACTTCGGCGTTCTGCCAGGCGTCCTCGGTTTCCTTGCGGCCAAACTTGGAGCCCTTGGCCATCGCACGGGCCTGACGGCTGTTGCGCACCTTGCGGCCTTCCTGGTACTCGGCCGCCTGACGGAAACTGCGTTTATTCGCCTCCTTGTAAACCTTCGCGCAACGCAACTCGTTGCCGCAGCGCACCACATAAACAGCTGCTTCTTTACCACTCATGAGTGGGCGCAGCACCTCGTCGACCAGACCGTCCTCGATCAGGGGTTCAATGCGTTTTGGAGTCTTCATCAGCTTTTATTGTGGGTCCTTTATTACCAAACACGCGAAAGTCATTCGTTATACGGCAATCCACTCACGGGGGGGAGGGGTTGCCGACTTATGAACATTGCAGATGCACACAATGTACCGTTCTCATCAGGTAAAACCGACGACCGCCATGGTCGTTCCAGATCATAGCCGAGCCTGCCTCACTTGTTGTGCAGAGGCATTGAGGGCAATTGCGACAGAAGCTGACACCACAGTTCATGCCTTCCGTAGGATTTTTCCCAACAGACCTCAATTTCCTCCGACAACAGCCGAAGTCCTAAGTGACAAAGTGATTTGTCCGACAATCGCTCCCCCAATAATAGCGATGCCGCACTCAAGGACCCGGGTTGACCAAGAACGTTTACGGCTGCCAATAAACCGCGAGTCATCTGCACTGCGTGGGCCTACAAGAAAATCTGGAGCGCGGATGAACATCAAACAGAAGTTGACCTGGGCGTTTGCAATCATCGCCTGCCTGCCCGTGGTGCTGGTCGCCACCCTCGTTGTGCTGAACCTGCGCAGTGATGCCAGGGACGAATTCGTCGACGGCAGTGCCCGCGAGATTCGTCAGGTCAGCAACGCCATGCAATTGTTCTTTGACGGCATCAGCCAGAACGTCGATTACCTGGCCAAGCAGCCGCTGATCCGAAACTCCGACGACAGCCTCAAGACTTACATGGCCGCCAACGCCGAAAGCGTCCCTCAGGGGGAGGCTGACAAAAAAGTCTTCGCCCTGCTCCAGGATCTGGGCAACAGCCACCCTGCCTACGCCTATGCCATCCTCGGCACGGCGGCGGGCGGCTATGTGTCGTGGCCGGATGATCCTAAGCTGAATAACTACGACCCGCGCCAGCGCCCCTGGTACAAGGCCGCCCAGGCCAAACCGGGCAAGCCGTTTCGCACCGAGGCCTACTACTGGGCCCAGGATGACGCGACCTATGTCAGCACCGTGCGCACCATCGACAACAAGCTGGGCACCAACGGCGGCGTGGTCAGCATCGACGTGACGCTCAAGCAGCTCACCGAAATCGTCAAACAGATCAAGCTCGGTGAAACCGGCTACCTGATGCTGCTGGAAAACACCGGCATGGTCCTGGTGGACCCGAAACAACCGGAACACAACTTCAAACCGCTGAGCACCCTTGGCGACGGCTACGCGCAATTGGCCAAGGCCGGCAAGGGCCTGGTGGAAGTGGAGCTGAACGGCGAGCACTACATGGCCAACGTCTGGCCGTCCGAGCAACTGGGCTGGACCTTCATCGGCCTGATCAAACAGGACGACGTGATGAGCTCCGCGACCCAGTTGACCTGGTTGATCGCCATCATCGCCGCCGTCCTGGCCGTCATCTTCGCCATCGTCGGCGCCAGTTTTGCCAGCCTCATCGTGCGCCCGATCCGCAGCGTGGCCAGCGGCCTGGAAGGTATCGCCCAGGGCGAAGGCGACCTGACCCAGAACCTGCAAATCCGTGGCAACGATGAAACCGCGCAACTGGCCAACTGGTTCAACCAGTTCCTGACGGCGATTCGCAACCTGATCCAGAACATCGGTGGCGCGGCGGGCAAAATCCTCGCCACGTCCAAGAGTTCGACCCAGGTCTCCAGCAACATGGCCGAAGCCGCCGGACGCCAGCGTGAAGCGGTGGACATGGTCTCCACGGCGTTCCACGAAATGGTCGCCACCGCCAACGAAGTCGCGCGCTCTTGCAGCCAGGCGGCGGAGTCTGCCGACAGTGGCCAGCGCCAGGCGCGCGAAGGTCAGCAACAGATCGATGCGGCGGTGAACAGCGTGGATCGCCTGAGCCAGGAAATCGAACAGTCGGCCCAGTCGATGCAACAGCTCGAACGCGACAGCAACGACATCCAGTCGATCCTGGGGACCATCCGCTCGATCGCAGAACAGACCAACCTGCTGGCGTTGAACGCCGCGATCGAAGCGGCCCGGGCCGGTGAACAGGGACGCGGCTTTGCCGTGGTGGCTGACGAAGTGCGGGCCCTGGCCAAGCGCACGGCCGACTCCACGGCGGAAATCGACGGACTGCTGGGCAACCTGGCCAAACGCACCAGCCAGGTGACTCAACAGATGCACGCCAGCCTGGAAGTGTCCCAGCAATCGGTGACGCGCATCGGCGAGGCACGCAACAGCTTCGGGCAGATCCGCGAATCGGTGGACGTGATCCGCGACATGAACACCCAGATCGCCACGGCGGCGGAACAACAGCATCAGGTGGCTGAAGACATCAACCGGCACATCAGCCAGATCCATGGCGATGCGCAGTTGGTGGCGGAACTGGCCAACTCGGCCCGCCTGGACTCCCAGAGCCTGGCCGGGTTGTCCAATGAACTGGACGGGTTGGTGCGCAGGTTCCGTACCTGATCAACCGGCACACCCCATTACCCTGCGGGAGCGAGCTTGCTCG